>NZ_JBBAXQ010000007.1:0-173991 GCF_037198055.1 Luteimonas sp. gir | reverse complement strand
TGGCCGGGCGTTTGCTCGATCTCGGTGCCCGGACGGCGCATGCGCCGCCGGGTTCGAAGGGTAACGTCAGAGCCGCTCTTCGTTCACCGTGATCTTCATCTGCCGGCGCAGGGCCCGCTGCAGCACATCCGCATCCTCGTTGCCGAGCAATGCGCCGAGCTGCTGCTTGAGCATCGCCTGCTGCTGCGGCGGCGCCTGCGCCGGATCGCCCGGCACCACGCGCTCGACAACGAACACCACTGCGCTGCCGTCGGGCCGCAGCGTGCGGCCGGCTGCCGTCTTGCCCTCGGCCGGCGGCATCGTCTGGAAGTAGGCCGTGTTCGACGCCGGGTCGGGCACCGGCGCGCCGCGCGGGATACCCGGCACCGACTGCGGCTCCAGGCCATGCGCCTGCGCCACCGCCTGCAGGGTCTTGCCGGCCTTCAGCTCGGCGACCATGGCATCGGCCGCCTGTTCGGCCTGCTGGCGCATGCGATCGGCGCGGACTTCTGCGGTCACGCGGTCGCGCACCTCGTCCAGCGTCTGCGCGCGCTCGGGCGTGTGTGCGGTGACGCGGATGAAGACCGTGTGGTTGGGCGCGATCTCGATCGGATCGCTGACCGTGCCGTCCTGGGTCAGCGCCTCGGAGAACGCCGCCTGCTCCACCGCGCGGTTCGCGGCGATGCCGGTGCCGGCACCGCGTGCGAACGGTGCGATCGTGCGCACCTCGAGCTGCCCCGCGGCCGCAGCCTGCTCGAGCGACATCGGGTGGCGGTTGATCTCGTCCACGATCCGGCCGATCTGCTCGTTGTAGGCACGCGCGCCCTCGCCGTCGCGGACTTCGCGCTCCATTTCTTCGCGCACGTCCTCGAACGCGACCGGCTTGCCGGCCTCGATCTCGCGCAGTCGCAGCACATGCCAACCGAAGTCGGTCTTCACCGGCTGGCTGACCGTACCGGCCTGCATGCCGAACAGCGTGTCCTCGAACGGGCCGCTCATCATGCCCTTCTCGACCCAGCCCAGATCGCCGCCCTTGTCGCGCGAGCCCGGATCGTCGGAATGCGCACGCGCCAGCGCGGCGAAGTCGGCGCCCGGCTGGGCTGCCTGCGCGGCAAGATCCGCTGCTTCCTTCTGCGCCGCCTGCTGCGCGGCCGCGTCGGCACCGGCCGGCACTTCGACCAGAATATGCGAGGCCAGACGGCGCTCGGTGGCCGCGAACCGCGACTTGACCTGCTCGAAATGTGCGCGCGCCTCGGCTTCATCGACCTCGCCGGCACCGGCCTGCGGCTGGGCGAGCACTTCGATGTACTCAAGCGCGACCTTTTCCGGTTCTCGGTAACGGTTGGCGTTCTTCTCGAACCATGCTTTTAGATCCGCATCGGCCACCGGCGCCGTATCGACCGCCGGCGGCGGCACGACCACGAACGCGACGTCGCGACGCTCGTCGAGCAGACGCATCATGCGCTCGGCTTCCGACGGGGTGACGAACGCCGACTCGGCGATCGCCTGCGGCACCAGCGCACGCTGCAGGTCGCGACGGATCGACGCCTGGAACTCGGCCGGAGTCCGCGGCGGTTGCCCGGACTGCAGCGTCATCTGGTAGCGCTGCGCATCGAAGCGGCCATCGACCTGGAAGGCAGGAATCGACGCGATGATCTCGCGCACCTGTGCATCGCCGACGACGATGTTGGCGCGCTCGGCGGCCAGGCCCAGCACCGCGCGGTCGATCAACTGCTCGAGCACTTCGCGCTTGCTGTCCAGGGTCTCGAATGCACGCGCATCGAAGTTCTCGCCCTCGTCCTGACGACGCTGCTCGCGGACCGAGTCGAATGCCTGACGGAACTCCTCGGGCGTGACCTCGGTCGAGGTCCACGCCAGCTTGCGCACCAGCCACATGTCGGGCGCCGAGCGCCACCAGGTCGGCGGGGCCTCAACCTTGGCCGCATAGTCGGCATTGTTCTGGAACAGGTAGTGCTCCATCCCGAAGAACGCGAACGGCACCGCCAGCAACGCAACGATGGCGATGGCGATCCAACCACTGGTCTTTTCTCGAAGCGCTTGCAGCATGAGTCGGGGCACGGGATGGGCGAGCCGGGCAGTTTACCCGCAAGCACGGACCCGCGCAGGACCGGGGCCCGACGCGCCCTTGGCGGCCCCGTCGGGCAGCCATTCAGGCCTGCACCCGCAAGGTCGTAATCGACCGGGGGATCGCGTACCATGCGCGTCCGACCGGCGCCGCCCGGCCGGCGGCGCCGTGCATGCCGGCTCAGCGTCCAGACGCTCAACGTCGAATAATTAAAAGAGGAATTCACTGATGGCCCTTAGCAAGAACGATGTCCTGGCTTCCGTCGCCGAGAAGGCCGGCCTGTCCCGCGCCGACGCTGGCCGTGCGGTCGACGCGCTGCTCGACACCATCACCGAAGCGCTGAAGAACGGCGACGCGGTGAACTTCGTCGGCTTCGGTTCGTTCGTCGCCCGTCCGCGCGCCGCGCGCACCGGCCTGAACCCGCAGACCAAGGAAACGATCCAGATCCCCGCCTCGACCGTCCCGGCATTCAAGGCTGGCAAGGCGCTCAAGGATGCGGTAAAGTAAGCGGCTAGGCTGTTCCGCATGGGTGCTTAGCTCAGCGGTAGAGCGTCTCCCTTACAAGGAGAGGGTCGGGGGTTCGAAACCCTCAGCACCCACCAAGCAACAGGTTTCCAATGTGGAGCGGTAGTTCAGCTGGTTAGAATGCTGGCCTGTCACGCCGGAGGTCGCGGGTTCGAGTCCCGTCCGCTCCGCCACTGGTTGAAGAAGAACCCCGCCTTGGCGGGGTTTTTTTTTGTGCGTCCGATGCGTGGTGCAGGCGTGGCGCGACGTTGAACAGGGGCGTCGAATCCGACTTCGCGTGTCCTGCCCCGCCCCCACCCAACCCTCCCCCGCATGCGGGGGAGGGCTTTTGCGGTTTCGATCGGCCCGCGCGAGCACCGGATGGCGCACCACCTCCCCCGCTTGCGGGCGGAGGTCGACGCCAAAGGCGTCGGGTGGGGGCGCGGGCTTTTGGCGCTTCGGCAGGTCGAGACCTGCACGCGCAGGAGATCGCTTTCGACGCGCATGCCGGCACAGCGATCGCACCTCGCCCCACCCAACCCTCCCCCGCATGCGGGGGGAGGGCTTTTGCGGTTTCGATCGGACCGCGCGAGCGTCGGATGGCGCACCACCTCCCCCGCTTGCGGGCAGGTCGACGCCGAAGGCGTCGGGTGGGGGCGTGGGCTTTTGGCGCTGCGGCAGGTCGAGACCTGCACGCGCACGAGATCGCTTTCGACGTGCATGCCGGCACAGCGATCGCACCCCGCCCCCACCCAACCCTCCCCCGCATGCGGGGGAGGGCTTTTGCGGTTTCGACCGGACCGCGCGAGCGTCGGATGGCGCACCACCTCCCCCGCTTGCGGGCGGAGGTCGACGCCAAAGGCGTCGGGTGGGGGCGCGGGCTTTTGGCGCTGCGGCAGGTCGAGACCTACACGCGCACGAGATCGCTTTCGACGCGCATGCCGGCACAGCGATCGCACCACGAGGGCGATCTCGACAACCGGACCGAAGATGCACATGTGCAATGGCGTCGATCGCCGCGCACGCTGCCGAAGCCGGCATCGCAATCCGCCGATCGACAACGCGACACGACGTATCCACCGACATCGATTGCGCGCTGCACATGCGCGTCGATCAGGCAGCACACGCACCGACGAAGACGGCGATGAAAAAAAAGATCGCGCACCCCCTTCCCAAGCGCGCGAATTCGCGTAGAATCTCGCGCCTCGGAGCGGTAGTTCAGCTGGTTAGAATGCTGGCCTGTCACGCCGGAGGTCGCGGGTTCGAGTCCCGTCCGCTCCGCCAGTGTTACGAAAACCCCTGCAGCGATGCAGGGGTTTTTTCGTTCTGGTCCGCGCATGCAGTATCGCCGCCGACAACGATGCCGCGCCTCGCTCAATCGCAGTCGCCGATGCGCACCAGTGCCAGGTCTTCGAAGTCGTAGCTGAAGTCCGCGTCCGGATCGACCTTGGCCATCTGCAGCGAGACCGTACGGTCGTTCGCCGACGTCGGTCGCAGCCAGGCATCGACGTCGACATCGGGCGCGCGCCAGCGCACCTGGAGCCCGCCATCGACCGCGACGACGTCGCCATCGAGCTTCGGCGAACGCATCGAGATCCAGCGCAGGTCGCCGTCGCGCGGACACAGCGCCACATCGCCGAACCACGGATCGCGGTAACGGCCGGCAAGCGAGACCGCAACTGTTGGCGCCACGGCAACCGCATCGTCGGTCTCCGGCTGCGTTGTGTGGTCCAAAGTGCCCCGCTCCGCCTCCAGCCGGCCGGCATAGTCGTCGATGTCGTGCGCGCCGCCGTCGGTGGCGACGAACTGCTTGACCAGCGCTTGGGTCAGCACGGTGCGCGCCTCGTCGGCATCGCCGTTGATCAGCACCACGATACCGACGCGCTGCTCGGGCAGCAGCGCCAGCGAGGACACCATGCCCGACAGCGTACCGGTGTGCGACACCTTCGCGGTGCCGTCGACATCGGTCAGCCGCCAGCCATAACCATAGGCCGAGAAATGGCTGCGGTCCCAGGCACGCATGCGTGCGGTCAGCGGCATCGGCATGTGCGCGGTCCAGGCAGACTCGCGCTGTGCGGCCGACAGCCAGGGCCGGCCCGGCGCACCGACCTCGGGGTCGAGCCAGGCCTGCGCCCAGCGCAGCATGTCATCCAGGCTGCAACGCAGTCCGCCGGCCGCCATCATCGGTTCGTCGGGAATCGTCGCGTCGTCGCCACGCACGACGGCATTGCGGCCCTCCAGGCGGGCATGCGGCTGGGCGACGTTGCCGACCGCATCGCGCTCCCAGGCGCCGGCCTGGCAGCGGGTCATGCCGAGCGGCTCGAAGACCTCGCGGCGCACCAGCACGTCGTACGGGGCGCCGCCGGCCGCGGCCGCGACTTCGCCGGCGACGATATACAGCGTGTTGTCATAGGCATAGCGTGCGCGGAAACTCCAGCGCGGCCGCAGGTGGCGCAATCCCTCGATCACCTGCGCGCGGGTGAAGGCGTTGGGCGACGGCCACAGCATCAGGTCGCCGGCCCCCGGGCCCAGGCCGCTGTTGTGGATCAGCAGGTCGCGGACCTGGATCTCACGCGTGACCCAGTCGTCGTACATACGGAAATCCGGCAGGTACCGCACCACCGGATCGTCCCAGCGCAGCCGCCCGGCATCGACCAGCCGCGCGAGCACAGCACCGGTCATCGCCTTGCTGTTGGAGGCGATCTTGAACAGCGTTTCGGCATCGATGGCCTCGCCCTCGCCCGCACGCAACTCGCCGCGCGTGTGCCGCAGCACGACCTCGCCATCAACTACGACGCCGACCGCGATGCCGGGCAGCGTGTAGCGCTCGGCCGCGGCGTCGACCAGCGCCGCCAGGCGCGCAGGTGGAACGGGGGCAGCGGCGGCTGCGGGCAGGCCGGCGACCAGCCAGCCCGCCAGCGCCCAGCCTAGACGCGCGGCGCGCATGTCTCAGAAGTCGAAGGTGATGTTGGCGAACACCTGTCGACCGATCGCGCTATAGGAACTGGCGAAGTACGGCCAGGCCGTGTGCGAATCGTCGCGCGGCGGCATCTCGTCGAGCAGGTTCAATACGCTCACGCCGAGCGTCACGTTGTCGGTGATCGCATGCGACACATCGGCGTTCCAGATCACATAGGCCGAGGTCCTGCCCGGAATCGCGGTGCCGTTGTAGTTCGGACGACTGCCGTAGCGGTAGCCGTAGAGACTGGCGCTCCAGTCCGCATTCGACCAGGCCGCGCGCCAGTTCGCGCGGCTGCGCTGGCTGTTGTACTCGACCGTGCTGCGCACATCGCGCGGCGCCTCGTCGCCGAACTGCGCGACCTCGAATTCGAGCACATGGGTGTAGCCGGCCTGCAGGTTCAGATCGCCCCAACCGCCAAGATCGAGCCCGTAGCGTAACGACGCATCGAGCCCTTCGGTGCGCATCAACGCAGCATTGATCGGATAGGTCGCAAAGCGGGTGATGCGGCCGTCCGGGTTGAGGTCGGAGACCACGCGCTCCACCGCACCGGCATAGAACTGGCACGACTGCGACCCGGTGTCGACGGCATTGCCGCTGCGGTCCCGGCCGAGCCGACAGTTGGCCTCCTGCTCCAAGTAGTAGCTGTTGGACAGCGCCTGCACCCGGCCCTCGAGTTCGATGCGGTACCAGTCGACACTGAGCGACAGATTCGGCAGTGCGTCCCAGACCACGCCCAAGGTCGTGGACTTGCCCTTCTCCTCTTCGAGCAACGGATTGGAGGACTGGGTCATGTAGGTCTGGTAGTTGTACGCGGCCGTGCACTCGGGCGTTTCGGCGGCGATGCCGTTGAGGCGACACAGGTACTCGTCGTCGACGAAAGGATTGGAGCCGGTCGTGCCGGCGTACACCCAGAGCAGATCGGGGGCGCGGAAGCTTGTTGCGTGCGCGCCGCGCAGCAGCAGCGTCTTGAAGGGACGCCACTCCAGACCTGCCTGCCAGGTGATGGCGTCGTCGACCGAGGTGATGTCGTCGTACTTGTCGTAGCGACCGGCGAGCGTGGCCTCCAAGCGCGAGAAGACCGGCACGCGGAGCTCGAGGCCAGCCGCGTATCGGTTGCGCGGCCCGCCGCCCGGCGTACTGGTCAGATTGTAGACACGGTCCGGACCGGTGTAATCGACGGTGGTGCGCGGGTCGGGCGTGAGCGAATACGACTGCTTCGCCGCTTCGACGACGGCCGCCATCTGCAGTGGGCCGGCCGGCAGATCGAACAGCGGACCACTGAAGACGAACTGCGCCTGGTCGGACTTGGACACGCCGCTGCTGACCACGGTGGTGGTGAGCTGGTCGTACAGCGCGGCCGAGCCCGGCGCGAACAGGCGGTCGGTGTAGAACTCGCGGATCTCGGTGCCATCGGCGGTGTGGCCGAGCACCGGGCCCATGTAATGATCGCGCACCGCGCGGGTCAGGAAGCGGGGGCGCGTGGTGGTGATCTCGAAGCGCGACGAGGTGACACTGGCGTCCCAGTCGAAGCGGCCGTCGCCGAGTGTGCCGCGCAGGCCGGCGTTGATGGACCAGGCGCGCTCGTCGTATTCGATGTACTTGGTGCCGCCGACTTCCTCGGGCAGGAAGATGCGCTGCGCAGTCACCAGGCCACGCGTCGGGTCCTGCACGGTGAACGGCCCTTCGCCGATGTAGTAGTGCGTCTGGCTCGAACTCTTGTCGTTGGAATCGCTGCCGAGCAGTTGTACGTAGCCGGTCAACGTGTCGCTGAAATCAAAGCTGCCCGACAGGTAGCCGGAGGTCTTGCCGTAGGCGTTCTGGATCGAGCGTGCGTTGTAGTAGTCGAGCGCGCCGCAGCGATTGGGCACGGCGACGCTCGATGCCGAATGGAAGGGCACGAAATTCGGGTTGGTCGCCTCGCAGGCCTCCAGCATCGCTGGGTAGGATGGCGACAACGCGCCCGCATCGGTCCTCCATAGATAGTTCTGCCCGGCCCGGAAGTACACACCGCTGATCGATGCCGTCGGACGCTCGGGATTCGTGCGGTACTGCGGATGCGCCAGATAGGTCAGATCGCGCTGCGAGGCGACGATCTCCTCGCGATCCAGCCGCTCAAGCGCATAGGTCAGGCTCCAGCGATCACCGGTCCGCCCGCCGGTCCACTGGAACAGCCCACTATCGCCGCCGCCCCCGGACGTGGTGCCACCGCGCAGGCGGATGGTGTCGCCGCTGAAGTTCTCCTTGGTGATGATATTGACCACACCGGCGACCGCATCGGACCCGTAGATCGCCGACGCGCCGCCGCTCATGACCTCGATGCGCTCGATCGCGGCGGCAGGAATGCTGCCCAGGCTCACTGCGGTGCCGTTGGAGCCGTAGGGCTGCGGATAGTCGGCCAGGCGCTGGCCGTTGAGCAGGATCAGCTGGTAGCCCGGGCCCAGGCCACGCAGGTTCATGAACTGGCCGTTGGGCGCGTTACCGGTCTGATCCGACTCGTTGAGCGTATTGCCGGTGAACTGGGTCAGCGTGCCCAGCGACTCCCAGACCGTGCTGAAGCCCTGCTTCTGGATGTCCTCGGCGGTGATCACCGTGACCGGCGCCGGGCCTTCGATCTCGGTCCGGGCAATACGCGAACCGGTGACCTGCACTTGGTCGAGCGTGTTGACCCGGGTGTCGGTCGATTGCGCCGCGGCCGGCATCGCGATGGCCGCCAGCAACGCAAGGGCGAGCGGACAACGGCTCGAACGGAGGTGTCTGGGCGTTACGGGCATGCGGCATTCCCCTGGCGATGGCGTGGCGGGCGCAGCCGATGCACCGCGCGCGATCCACGCCTCGATGCCGGCCTGCTGCTGTGCGCCCGCTCCCCATGCGGCGCGACACGATGACGTTTTGATTACACCGCGCCCCCAGCCTTGTCAATCGCATCGGCCGGCTTGTCCACTGCGGCAAAACACCTATGCTCCAAGCGTCCCCACGGTCCGTGTGGCCGCTTTGCAGGAGCTTCGATGCAGACGACAACAGCCATGATGCGGACGCACCTGCGTGCCTCGCCCGCACGCCGGCGTGCATGGCGGCAGGTGGCCGGCACGGTGCTGGCATCGCTGCTGGCAGCAAGCGCATCGGCGACGACGCCGGCGATCTCCGGCATGACGCGCGCGCAGCTCGATCCGCAGTACTGGATCGACCGGCTCGACGCACCCGATGCGCGCCTGCTCGACCGCGAGGCGATCGCGGCCCAGAACGCTGCGATGCGGCGCGACGATCCCTCGATCCACGCCGTGCTCGCATTGCCCGACACGCTCGACCGCGCGACGGTCGCCGGTTGGATCGAGGCGGTGTCGACGCGCCCGTCGCAGCCCCGCTACACCCTCGATGGCCACATGCTGGATGCAGCGGCGCTCGACCGCCTGCTCGCCGATGTCGACCTGGCCGCCCTGCCCGCCGCGCCATCGCCCCGCTTCGGACTGGTCGTGCGCCGCGCCGACCTGCGTGCATTCCCGACCCACACGCGGGTGTTCAGCCGCCCCGACGACACCGACATCGACCGCTTTCAGGAAGATGCCCTGTTCCCAGGCACGCCGGTCGCAGTGGTGCACGCGAGCCGCGATGGCGCCTGGTACTTCGTCGTCAGCGAGCGCTACGCGGCCTGGATCGACGCCGCGCAGGTCGCCCTGGGCACGCGCGAGGCGGTCGCCGACTACGTCGCGCGCGCAGCGCGCGGCCCGATCGTCACCGGCGCGACCGCGCGTACCGTCTACACGCCGCAGGCGCCCGAGGTCTCCGAGGTGCAGTTGGAGATGGGCGTTCGCGTGCCCGCGCTCGACTGGCCGGGCGACCGCGTGCTCAATGGCCAGATCCCCTGGTACGGCCGCGTCGTGGAACTGCCGGTGCGCACCGCGACCGGTGGCCTGACGTTCGCACCTGCGATGCTGCCGCAGTCAGCCGATGTCGCCGACGACGCGCTCGCGTACACACGCGCGCAGGTGATCCGACAGGCGTTCAAGTTCCTCGGCGAGCGCTACGGTTGGGGGCACTCGTACAACGCGCGCGACTGCAGCGGCTTCGTCTCGGAGATCTACCGCAGCATGGGCGTCCTGCTGCCGCGCAACACCAGTGCGCAGGCCACGAGCCCGGCGCTGGACCGGGTCGCGTTCGCGCCGACGATGTCGCGCGAGGCGCGCCTGCGCCTGCTGCGGAAGACCGATGTCGGCGACCTGGTGTTCATCCCGGGCCACGTGATGATGGTGATCGGCCACGTCGACGGCGATCCTTACGTGATCCACGACACCGCCGGCACTTCGCTGCGCGGCGCCGACGGTCAGCTCGCGCGACTGGCGCTCAATGGCGTGGTGGTGACCCCACTGCTGCCCCTGCTGGGCGGCGACGGCGCGCCGACCATCGAGCGCATCACAAGCCTCCAGCGCGTGCGCTGACCGCCCTGCCCGGACCTGCCGCCATGAAGATCACCGACATTCGCCTGCACATGCTGCGCGTGCCGCTCAGGACGCCGTTCAAGACCGCGCTGCGCACGGTCGAACGGGTCGAGGACGTCGTCGTCACGATCCACACCGATACCGGTCACGTCGGCCACGGCGAGGCGGCCGCGACCGCGGTGATCACCGGCGACACCCACGGCGCGATCGTCGCGGCGATCGCGCAGGTCATCGCGCCGCGGCTGGTCGGCCAGGAGATCGGCGACCTCAACCGCCTCGTGCGCCTGGTGCAGACCGCGCTGGTCCGCAACACCAGCGCCAAGGCCGCGGTCGAGATCGCGCTCTACGACCTGTTCGCACAGCTGCACGGTGCGCCGCTGTACCGCATCCTCGGCGGCGGCGGTGAGCCGGTCCTCGCCACCGACCTCACGATCAGCGTCGGCGATGTCGACACGATGGTCGCCGACGCCCAGGCCGCGCTCGCGCGCGGTTTCCGCGCGCTGAAGGTCAAGGTCGGCCAGGACACCGCGCTGGACCTCGAGCGCATCCGCGCGGTCCACGCCGCGGTCGACGGTCGCGCCACGCTGCGGCTCGATGCCAACCAGGGCTGGTCGCCCAAGCAGGCCGTGCAGACGATGCGCCGGCTCGAGGACGCCGGCATCCAGCCCGAACTGCTCGAGCAGCCGGTGCCGGCGCACGACCTGCAGGGCCTGAAATTCGTCACCGACCGCGTCGCGGTCCCGGTCATGGCCGATGAAAGCGTGTTCGGCCCGGCCGAGCTGATCGAGCTGATCCGGATGCGCGCGGCCGACATCGTCAACATCAAGCTGATGAAGACCGGCGGGCTGTCGAACGCGATCCGGCTGGCCGACATCGCCGCTCTGCATGGCATCGATTGCATGATCGGCTGCATGCTCGAGAGCAGCATCAGTGTCGCCGCGGCGGTGCACCTGGCGGTCGCCAAGGCCGACGCGATCACCAAGGTCGATCTCGATGGCCCGTCGCTGTGCGCCTACGACCCGGTCGAGGGCGGTGTCCATTTCGACGGCCCGACCATCACCCTCGGCGATGCGCCGGGCCTGGGCATCGTGTCGATCCGCGATCTCGTCCCGCTTCCCGCCTGAGCCCCGTTCGCCTCCGGGCGACAATGGGCGCCCTGTCGTTTCTGGAGGTATCCGATGCTGCGTCCTGTCGATCCGGCGCTCCATGCGCGCGATGCGACCGCCGCCGATCGCGCGCATGTGCTGACGATGATGCGTGCGTTCTATGCGGAGGACCGCCTGGTGTTCGATCCGGTCCGCGTCGGCGCCGGGCTCGATGCCCTGCTGGCCGACCCCATGCACGGCGTGGTGCTGCTGCTCGGCAACGGCGGCGACGATGGCTATCTGGTGCTCACCCGGGGCTTCAGCCTCGAACAGGGCGGCGCGTTCGCGCTGCTCGACGAGCTCTATGTCGCGCCGCAGGCGCGCGGCCGCGGCCTGGGCGCGCAGGCGCTGGCACTGGCGACCGAACGCAGCCGCGCCTGGGGCGTGGCGATGCTGCGGCTGGAGGTGCACCACCACAACCCGCGCGCCAAGGCGCTGTACCTGCGGGCGGGTTTCGTCGACGGCCATCGGGACATGCTGACGCTGCCGCTGGACGCCCCCGCAGCGCGATGACCGACCGGCATCGCACATGGCCGTCGGCATGGCATGCTCGCCGGGCCCGCCCCTGCCGACCCGACCGATGACGCCCAGCCCGTCCGCGCCCGCCCGCTTCCGTCTGTCGATGCCCGCGCGCGTGCTGCTCGCGCTGCTGGCCGGTGCCGTCATCGGACTGGCGCTGGCCGCCTGGGACCCCCAGATCGCGGTACGCACCGCCGACATCGCCCAGCCGATCGGCACGCTATGGCTGCATGCGCTGCAGATGACGGTGGTGCCACTGGTCGCAGCGCTCGTGGTCGTGGGGGTCAACGCCGCGTCCGATGCCGCCGCGTCCGGGCGCACCGCGCGCCTGGCGATGGGTACCTTCGTCGTGATGCTGGCGCTGTCGGCGACGTTCGCCGCACTCGCCGCGCCGGCACTGCTGTCGCTGGTGCCGCGCGACGAGTCCCAGGCTGCGCTGTTCCGCGCTGCGATCGGCGCGCCCGACGTGCTGCCGCAGGCACCCGCGTTCGGTCTGTGGATCACCAGCCTGATCCCCAGCAACGCGATCGCCGCCGCGGCCGCCAGTGCGATGCTGCCGCTGGTGGTGTTCTCGATGTTCTTCGGTTTCGCGCTGACCCGTCTGGAGGCCGCGCGCCGCGAACGCATGCTCGAGCTGGTGCGCACGATCGCCGATGCGATGATCGTGGTCGTGCGCTGGGTGCTGGTCGCGGCGCCCTTGGGCGTGTTCGCGCTGGTACTGTCGGTCTGCGCGCATGTCGGCCTGGGCGTGTTCGCCGCACTGGGCACCTATATCGCGCTGCAGTGCGTGCTGTATGTGGCGATCACGCTACTGATGTACGTCATCGCGGTCGTCGTCGCCGGCGAGCGGCCGGCGCGCTTTGCCGCGGCGTTGTTACCGGTGCAGGCAATCGCGGCGAGCACCCAGTCGTCGCTGGCCGCGCTGCCGGTGATGGTCGACAGCGCGCGCAGCCGCCTGGGCTATCCACTGGCGGTGACTTCACTGGTGTTGCCGATGGCGGTCTCGTTGTTCCGCATCGCCAGCCCGGTGCAGTATTTGAGCGTGGTGAGCTTCATCGCCTGGATCTACGGCATCGAGCTGGGCGCCGGCCAGTTGGCGATCGCGGTCGCGCTCGCCATCGTGATCAGCATGGGCTCGGTGGGCCTGCCCGGGCAGGTCAGCTTCATGACCAACAACCTGCCGGTCACCCAGGCCGTCGGCCTACCGGTGGAGCCACTCGGCGTGCTGCTGGCCGTCGACACCCTGCCCGACGCCTTCGCGACCGTCACCAACACCACCGCCGACGTGACCGCGACCGGTGTGGTCGCACGGCGCAGCGGCGCGCATCCCCCTTCTTCCGATAGCGAACCTCCCGCGACATGAGTGATCCCTTTGTCCTCTATCACAACCCCCGCTGCTCGAAATCGCGCGCCGCGCTCGAGCTGCTGCAGGCACGCGGCATCGCGCCGCAGGTGGTGCACTATCTGGAGACCCCACCCGATGCCGCTGCGCTGCGCGAGTTGCTGCAGCGCCTGGACCTCGCCCCGCGGGCACTGCTGCGCACGGGCGAGGCGGTCTATGCCGACCTGGGCCTGGCCGACCCGGCGCTCGACGACGCGGCAATCATCGCGGCCATGGCGGCCCATCCGAAGCTGATCGAGCGCCCGATCCTGGTGCACGGCGACCGCGCGGTCATCGGCCGACCGACCGAACGCCTGCTCGACCTGTTGCCCTGACCCCACAGCGTTGGCGGCCCACCAAGCGAGGCTGTGTCAGTCCAGCGCCTGGGCGATGTGCGTGCGGTTGCGGCCTGCGCGCTTGGCGAGGTAGAGCGCGGTGTCGGCCCGCCCGAACCAGTCCTGCCAGTCGTGCTCGGTGGCCAGCATGGCGCCGCCGATCGACACTGTGATCGGGCCGGCGGGACTGCGCAGGCGCCGTTCGACCTCCCCCCGCACGCGCTCGGCCGCGGCCTTCAGCGCCGCATCGTCGTCCGCGGGCAGCACGAGCACGAACTCCTCGCCACCGAAGCGGTAAACCGCGTCGTCCTCGCGCAGCGTGTCGCGCAGGATCGCACCCAGCTCGACCAGCACCGCATCGCCGACCGCATGACCGAAGGTGTCGTTGACCGCCTTGAAGCGGTCGAGGTCCAGCACCAGCAGGCCGATCCCGGGCTGCCGGCGATCGTCGACCAGACTACGCAGATGCGCTTCCATCGCGCCGCGGTTGGGCAGTCGGGTCAGCGGGTCGAGCATCGCCCGACGCTCCAGCGAATCGCTGTAGTCGCGCAGGCGGCGCGAGAAGGCGAACGAGAACGCGTACACCAGCGACCAGGTGATCGCGGTCGCCAACTCGCCGAGGCTGGCATCGGGCACGATCAGCAGCGCGGTCGCGACCACGATCAGCGCACCGCCGCACCACGCGGCGATGTCGGTGCGCGCGATGTAGAAGTTGGTCATCAGCACCACGTAGACCCAGCCACCGGCGGCATTGCCGATCAGCACGCAGGCCGCGACGCAGAAGCCGGAGTTGAGCACCGCCATCAGCCCGCCGGCCGCGTCGGTCCGGCCGGTGCGCCAAGCGCGCCCCACGACCACGGCAATCGCCAGGATCACGAGCGCGTCGAACGCGGCCAGCGTCCATTCCCCGCACAGGCTGCGCCAGAGCATGAAGCCCGACAGCGTCAGCAGCGTCGTGAGCCCGAGCAGGGACACGATCGCGAGCTGGAAATCGTCGCGGACTCTGGAGGCGGCCATACCTTGCATCGCATCCGCGGTCGCGATGCGCCTCGATCCCCTATGAGCGTCACCGAAGAATCTAGGGTCCGCCGGGTGAAGGCGACATGACACGATGCACAGGCGCGCCGCGTGTTCACGCGGCAGTCGCCTACGCTGCCTGCGATGGTGCCCGGAGCCGGAATCGAACCGGCACGGCCTTGCGGCCAACGGATTTTAAGTCCGGTGCGTCTACCAGTTTCGCCATCCGGGCGGCGGCGCCAAGCGTGCCTGAGCGCCCCGGGAATTGAAACCCAAGCGTGGCCGACCGGCATGACCGCGTGTCGCACATACGAAAAACCCCGCTTGCGCGGGGTCTTTCTTCGAACTGGAGCGGGAAACGAGACTCGAACTCGCGACCCCGACCTTGGCAAGGTCGTGCTCTACCAACTGAGCTATTCCCGCATGACTTCAATTGTACCCTGCCTGCGACCCGAGTGGTGCGCCGGCTGGAGGCCTGGGTCGGAATCGAACCGGCGTACACGGATTTGCAATCCGCTGCATAACCACTCTGCCACCAGGCCGGTGACCCGTCGTCGGGATCCGCAGACCCTGCCGACAAAACGAAACCCCGCGTGCCACCCGGGGTTTCGCGTTTGAAACTGGAGCGGGAAACGAGACTCGAACTCGCGACCCCGACCTTGGCAAGGTCGTGCTCTACCAACTGAGCTATTCCCGCTTGGGAGGCGAAATTCTACCGTTCGCCGGCGGGGTGTCAATACTTGCTGCGTTCGGCCGCGCGCATGATCGGCCAGGCCGCGCGCAGATACGCCAGTCCCGACCACAGCGTGAGCAGCGCGGCGAGCGCCAGCAGCCAGTCGCCGATGACGAAGATCTCGCGCCCCAGCCACGGCAGCGGCGGCGCGGGCCGCTCGGGCGAGACCGAGTACAGCAGGCACAGCAGCGCGACCATCTGCGCGATCGTCTTGATCTTGCCGATCGCCGCAACCTTGACCGTCGCGCGCTGCCCAAGCTCGGCCATCCACTCGCGCAGCGCCGAGACCGCGATCTCGCGCCCCACGATCACCGCCGCCCAGATCGCCATCCACGGCGAAGGATGTCCCTGCACGATCAGAAACAGCGCCACGGCGACCATCAGCTTGTCGGCGACCGGATCGAGGAACGCGCCGAACGCCGAGGACAGGCCGTAGCGACGCGCGATCCAGCCGTCGAGCCAGTCGGTGACCGCGGCCAGCCCGAACACGAACGCGGCGGCGAAGTTGGTCCATTTGAACGGCAGGTAGAACACCAGCACCAGCACCGGGATCATCAGGATCCGCAGCAGAGTGAGCCAGGTGGGAATCGTCAATTTCATCGCAAACTCGTGGCAATCAGTCCTGGCCGGCGCCGGACGTGCCGGCATCGAGCCCGTGTAGGGTCGCATAGATGCGCTGTGCGAGTGCTGCATTGACGCCCTCGACCTGCGCGATCTGCTCCGCGCCGGCTGCCTTCAGACCGCCGAGTCCGCCGAAATGCTTGAGCAGGCTCGCGCGGCGGCGCGGGCCGATGCCGGGAATGTCTTCCAGCCGGCTGGTGTTGCGCGCCTTCTGGCGCCGGCCGCGATGGCCGGTGATCGCGAAGCGGTGCGCCTCGTCGCGCACCTGCTGCACCAGTTGCAGCCCGGGCGAGGCAGCGCCGGGCTTGAGTTCGCGCGCCGGCTGCCCGTCGGTGGCGGGCAGCAGCAAGGTCTCGTCGCCCGGCTTGCGCGCCTCGCCCTTGGCCACGCCCACCAGACAGATGCCGGTGATGCCGTAGCCGTCGAGCACCGCGCGCGCCTGCGCCACCTGGCCAGCACCGCCATCGATCAGCAGTACGTCGGGCATCACCCCGCCCTCCTCGGCCACCTTGCGGAAGCGCCGGGTGAGCGCCTGGTGCATCGCCGCGTAATCGTCGCCCGGCTCGATGCCGGCGATGTTGTAGCGCCGGTACTGGCTGCGCACCGGTCCCTGCGCGTCGAACACCACGCACGAGGCCACGGTGGCCTCGCCCATCGTATGGCTGATGTCGAAGCACTCGATCCGCTGCGCTGGCTCGGCCAGGCCCAGCATGTCGCGCAGCGACTCGGCGCGCGCCTGTTGCGCGGCCTGGCTGCCGAGTTCGCTGGCCAATGCGATCTCGGCATTGCGCCGTGCCAGGTCGACGTAGCGCGCGCGATCGCCGCGCACGTTGCACTTGAGCTGCACCCGGCGCCCGGCCGCCTCGCTGAAGGCCTGTTCGAGCAGCGCGACGTCCTCGATCGTGCGATCGAGCACGATCTCGCGCGGCGGCACCTGTTCGGCGTAGTGCTGGGACACGAACGCGGCGAGCACCTCGACCGGGTCCTCGCTGCCGTTGGTGCGGGGGTGAAACGCACGCGTGCCGAGGTTGCGGCCGTCGCGGAACGACAGCAGCAGTACGCAGGCATGGGTGCCGCGCATCGCGCAGGCGAGCACATCGAGTTCGGCGACCTTGCCGTCGACGTACTGGCGCGCCTGCATGCCGCGCATGTTGCCCAGCAGGTCGCGCAAGCGCGCGGCCTCCTCGAAATCCAGGCGTTCGGCCGCCGCTTCCATGTCGCGCGTGACCTCGTCGGTCAGCGCATCGCTGCGACCTTCGAGGAACATCGACGCGCGCCGGACCGCGTCGGCGTACTCGCGCTCGGACACCAGCCCGACGCACGGCGCGGTGCAGCGACCGATCTGATGCTGCAGACAGGGTCGCGAGCGGTTGCGGAACACGCTGTCCTCGCAGTTGCGCAGCTTGAACAGCTTCTGCATCAGGTTCAGCGTTTCGCGCACCGCGGTCACGCCCGGGTACGGCCCGAAGTAGCGTCCGGGCACGTTGCGCGGGCCGCGATGGACGGCGATCCGCGGCCAGGTGTCGCGGGTGACCAGCACGTAGGGATAACTCTTGTCGTCGCGCAGCGAGACGTTGTAGCGCGGCTTGAGCGACTTGATCAGCTGGTTTTCCAGCAACAGCGCCTCGGCCTCGGTGCGGGTGACGGTGACTTCCATGCGCGCGATCTGCGCGATCATCGCCATCGTCCGCGTCGCCTTGGGCGTGGCGTTGAAATAGCTTGCCACGCGCTTGCGCAGATCCGCCGCCTTGCCGACGTAGAGCACCGCATCGTCGGCCGCGATCATGCGATAGACGCCCGGCGCGGTGCTCAGGCCTGCGACGAATGCCTTGCCATCGAATGTCGGCCGCGCGCCGCGCGCTTTCGTCGTACCGGTCATTCGCCCACCGGAACGTGGCGCAGCGCACCGATGGTCGGGTCCAGCCGCAGTACGGCATGGGCATCGGTATCGGCGATCCACACCTGCCCGTTCGCGACGGCCAGGGCCGCAGGCCCATGCAAGCGCTGGGGCAGCGCGACTGTCGACAGCGCGCCCCCGCCCAGACGCAACTGGCGCAAGGTGTCGTTGCCGCTGTCGGCGATCCACAGCACCGGCGACTCGGGATTGAGCGCCAGCGCCTGGGGTGCTTGCAACTGCGCGTCGTCGCGCGCGCCGTCGAGGGCGCCGAACTGCCACGGCCCGCCTCCGACCAGCGTGGCGACGCGCCCGGTGGGCAGGTGGACGCTGCGGATCGCCGAGCCCGCGGCATCGCAGACGTAGAGCGTGTGCTGCACGCAGGCCAGCGCCACCGGTTCGGCGAATGCCGCCGCCTCGCCCACGCCGTCGCGGATGCCCAGTGCACCGCTGCCGCACAGCGGCGCGATCCGGGCCTGGCCCAGGTCCAGTTGCCAGATCCGGTTATCGCCCGCGGTCGCGACGTACAGGCGGTCGCCCGACAGCACGACGGCGCGTGGCTGGTCGAGCACGACCGCGCGCGGGTCGGCCAACGATCCCGCCATGGTGTCGCCGGGTCGGCCGGCACCGCAGACCGTGAACACATCGCCGCTGCGCAGGTCGATCCGGCGCACCGCATGGTTGCCGGTATCGGCGACATAGAGCGCGCCACCGGCCAGGCACAGGCCGTGCGGCCGGGTCAGTGCGGCCAGTTCCATCGGGCCGTCGATGAAGCCGGCGCTGCCGCTGCCGAACTGGCGCAGGAGGCGCCCGCGGGCATCGCATTCGAGCACGCGGTGATGCCCGCAATCGGCGACATAGAGCAGATCGCCCGAGACTGCCAGTCCGGCCGGGAACCGCAGCGGCAGCGCGGAATCGCTGTCGCGGCGCAGGCGGATCGGATCGCCGGCAAGTGCTTGCGGCGTCAGCGCCTCGACCAGCATGCCGATCCGCGCATCGAGATCGCGGATGCCGTTCTCGCCGACGATGCGCTCGCGCACCTGCCCGTCGCCATCGATCAGCAGCACCGTCGGCCAGGCATCGAGCCCGAAGTGCTGCCAGGCGGTCCAGTCGCCGTCGTGCGCGACCGGGAAGTCGTACTGCTGCAGGTCGACGCGGTGCGCGCTGCGCTTGGCGTCGCGTTCGGCGTCGAAACGCGGCACGTGGACGACGACCACCTGCAGGCGGTCGCGATGACGCGCGCGCAGGTGGCCCAGATCGGCCAGCCGCTGCTGGCACCAGGCCGACCCGAGGTTGACGAACGCCAGCGCACAGACCCGCCCGCGCAGCTGCGCCATGCGCAGCGGATCGCGCAGGTTCAGCCACGCCAGGTCGGCGGGAAACTCGGGCGCTGCAACGGCGTCGTTCATGCCGCGATTATGCGGGATCCCGCCCCGCCGCCCTGTCGAGAGCGCCGGTGGCACAGCAGCGCGGTCGCTCAGGTGCCGCCCGCACGACCGTCATCGGTAGCCGACAACCGGGCCTGGGCACGCGCCAGATCCTCAGGGGTATCGACGCCGGGCGGGAACGGCGCGGGGGTCGGGCCGACGGCAACCCGGAGCCCGGCTTCGAGCACGCGCAGTTGCTCGAGCATCTCGACCTGTTCCAGGTGCCCGGGCGCCATCGCGGCGAACCGGCGCAGGAAGCCTGCGCGATAGCCGTAGATCCCGATATGCCGCCACCACTGGCCAGGCGGCATCGTCGTCCGGTCGCGAGCAAACGCATCGCGCGGCCATGGCACCGGCGCCCGGCTGAAGTAGAGCGCGTTGCCGCCCGCGCCGAGCACGACCTTGACCGCGTTCGGGTCGAGCAGCGTCTCGACATCGTCGATCGGCGCGGCCAGCGTGGCCAAGCCGACCTCCGGCTGCGCCGCGAGCGCGGCGACCGCACGGATACCGGCAGCCGGCGCGAAGGGCTCATCGCCCTGCAGGTTCACGACCACCCGCTCGTCCGCCCAGCCCGCGAGCGCGGCGCATTCGGCCAGCCGGTCGGTGCCCGACGGGTGCGCGGGCGAGGTCATCGCCACACGGACCGGGGTCCCGGCCAGCGCGTCGCGGACCCGGACATCGTCGGTGGCCACCCAAACTTCGGTCGCGCCGGCCTCCAGCGCACGCTGCGCTACGTGCAGCACCAGCGGGGCATCGCCCAGCAGTTGCAGGGGCTTGCCGGGCAGGCGGGTCGAGGCATAGCGGGCCGGAATGGCGACGATGAAATCAGCGGGGACGTCCATGGCGCGATTCTCGCATGGCGACCGGGACGCAACGCCGGGGCGGCGACGGAATCAGGTACACGCGATCGGCGTTGCCTCGCGTCGCGTCCGGATGCTGGCGCCACATCCGCAACCGGGCGTCGCTTGCGGACGGTGCGAGGGCACGCAATGCCCACGGTGCTGCCGGTGATCCGCACGCCCAGGACTGCACAGGCGAGTACCGCGTTACGCTCAGGACCGTATGCCGGCCGCCTGTACGCCCGAGCGACGCTCGTTGCGCGCCGCGCCCGCCGCCGAATCGACCCGCATCTGCGTCCACAACGCCCGTCCGGCGGACGCGCGTCGGCCATCGGCCGCGCGGATCCTGGCATTGCGCACCGCCCGACGCATGGTCGCCATCCGCCGACGCCAGCGCAGCAGCCCGGCAACGACCAGCAACACGGCCAACGCGCCTGAGACCACCAGCGCCCAGGGGGCGAGTGCGGCGAGGCCACCGATGATCGACCCCTGGGTGCGGGCCAGCGCGAATGCAAACACCGCACCCGCCAGTACCACATAGGCCGGCAATACCAGGACCCGCCAGACGGCACGTGCAGGCATCAGTGCGTCTCCTCGTCGGATGGGCGCGGCATCGGCGACACGGCCGCAGGGCCGGCCTCCGGGCACCGCGTGCGGTGCTCATCGCCGGCCGTCCAGGCGGCGATCTCGGCGGCGTGCATCGTCGGCGACAGCACGACCGCCGGGCACGGGTACTGGTCGCCGGACCGCCAATGCGTGGCAGCCTGGGGCCGCACCTGCTCCCAGCTCGCACCGCGCGATGCCGATTCCCAGACCTGCCGCATCAGCGGCTCGACCTCGTGCCAGTCCGCATCGGGATGTCCGGCCCGGGTCGCACGCGCCAGTTCGGCGAGGATGACCTGGTGCTGGGCGGTGGGAACGGAAGCGGCGCGGCGCATAGCTCGAAGGCGGTCGAAAAGCGTGGGCTCAGCCTAGGCAGCCAAGCGCCAATCCGCCGTGAAGCCATCACCCAGTCGGCGAACCGTTCAGATCCGGGGTGGCCGGCCGGTCGCCCCCTCTCCTACCATGGCCGTCCGCATCGGGACCGGCGCCGGCCGGGCCGCACGAAGGAGTCCGATGGTTCGTTACCTGGCATATGGCATTTCGGTCCTCATGGCGGTCGTCGCCTTGGTCTGCGCATGGACCCTGCACTCGGGCGGCTGGGCGGTCACAGCAGCGGTGTTCCTTGCGCTGGCCTGCCTGGGCACGCTGGACCTGCTGCAGCGCCGGGCGACGTTGCGTCGGCTCTATCCGCTGACCGCGCATTTCCGCTACGGCCTGGAGTCCTTCCGGCCCGAGATCCGCCAGTACTTCATCGAAGACGACCAGGACGAGGTGCCGTTCTCGCGCCAGCAGCGTGCGCTGGTCTACCAGCGCGCGAAGAACGTCAGCGACGTGGTGCCGTTCGGCAGCGAGTTGCCGATGTACGGCACGCAATACGAATGGATCAACCACTCGTTGGTACCCGCGCACGCCCAGTCGCACGACTTCCGCATCCCGGTCGGCGAGGAAAGCGCGCAGCCCTACGCCGCCAGCGTGTTCAACATCTCGGCGATGAGCTTCGGTTCGCTGTCGGCCAATGCGATCCGCGCGTTGAATCTGGGCGCGCAGCGCGGCGGCTTCTATCACGACACCGGCGAAGGTGCGATCTCGCCCTACCACCGCGAACACGGCGGCGATCTGGTGTGGGAAATCGCTTCGGGCTACTTCGGCTGCCGCGACGAGCAGGGCCGCTTCAACGAGGACCGCTTCGCCCGGCACGCGGCCGAGGCGCAGGTCAAGATGATCGAGATCAAGCTCTCGCAAGGCGCCAAGCCGGGCCACGGCGGGCTGCTGCCCGGGGCCAAGGTCACGCCCGAGATCGCCCAGACCCGCGGCATCCCGGTCGGGATCGATTGCGAATCGCCGGCGGCGCATTCGACGTTCTCCACGCCGCTGGGACTGCTGGAGTTCGTCGCGCGGCTGCGGACGTTGTCGGACGGCAAGCCGGTCGGCTTCAAGCTGGCGATCGGCCATCCCTGGGAATGGTTCGGCATCGCCAAGGCGATGCTCGAGAGCGGCATCCTGCCCGACTTCATCGTCGTCGACGGCGCCGAGGGCGGCACCGGCGCGGCGCCGTCGGAGTTCATCAACCACGTCGGCCTGCCGCTGCAGGAAGCGCTGATGCTGGTGCACAACACCCTGGTGGGCATCGGGTTGCGCGAGCGCATCCGGGTTGCCGCGGCGGGCAAGATCACCAGCGGCTTCGACATCGCCCGGCAACTGGCGATGGGCGCGGACTGGTGCAATGCCGGCCGCGGTTTCATGTTCGCGCTCGGTTGTATCCAGTCGCGCAGCTGCCACAACGATCGCTGCCCGACCGGCGTGGCGACCCAGGACCCGCGCCGTTGGCGCCTGCTCGATGTGCCCGACAAGGCCGAGCGTGTGTTCCATTTCCATCAGAACACCCTGCGCGGGCTGCGCGACATGCTCGGCGCCGCCGGACTCGAGCATCCGATGCAGATCGGGCCGGAACACATCCTGCGCCGGGTCTCGCCGACCGAGGTCCGCTCGCTCGCCGCGCTCTACCGGTTCCTGGAACCCGGCGAACTGCTGACCGGCGTGCCCGAGCATGCGGTGTTCCGGACGTTCTGGCCGGTGGCGTGCGCCGACAGTTTCGCGCCGCCCGAGCGGGCACGTGCGATGGCGGCGGTCAAGCGCGCGTCCTGAGCAGCGCTTCGGCCTGCAAGCGCGCTCAGGCCTTGCCGGCCGGGCTGCGGACCGCCTCGAGGCGGTCGAGCAACGCGATCCAGAACGCCTCGGGCAACCGCGCGGTGACCGGCACGCTGTAGTGCCGCTCGCCGGCAAACCGCATGCACTTGACTGCGTCCTTCTCGGTCATCAGCACCGGCAGATCGCTGCCGAAGCGCAGGTCTTCGGGCGTGTAGCGATGGTGATCGGCGAACGCGTGCGGTACCACGGCGATGCGCTCACGCCGCAGCGTGTCGAAGAAACGCTCCGGATCGCCGATGCCGGCGACCGCATGCACGCGCTGCCCGGCAAACGCCGACAACGGACGCGCACGGCCACCGGCCAGCGGCAGTGCATGCGCGGTCTCCAGGCGCATCGGCCACTCGCCAAATCCCGGCTCGAGACTGTCGTCCATGCCGGCGTTGAGCACGCGAAAATCACAGCGCGCGCCACGCTCGACCGGCTCGCGCAGCGGTCCGGCCGGGATCAGTGCGCCGTTGCCGTAACGACGGCGGCCGTCGATCACCTCGATCTCGACATCGCGCTGCAGGCGGTAATGCTGCAGGCCGTCGTCGCAGACCACGATGTCGCAGCCCGCTTTGATCAGTGCGTTTGCGGCCGCGACCCGGTCGGCATCGACACGGACCTTCGCCCCGGTGCGGGCGGCAATCAACACCGGCTCGTCGCCCGACCAGCGCGGATCGCTGACCGGCTCGACCCAGCGCGGGGTCCCCGCTTCATCACGACCGTAGCCACGGCTGGCGACGCCGGGCGTCCAGCCGGCGGCCTGCAGGCGCTCGACGATCGCGATCGTCAACGGCGTCTTGCCACTGCCGCCGGCGATCAGGTTGCCGATGACCAGCACCGGCCGCGCGACCTTGCGGGTGCGCAGCCACGCGCGTCGCCAGGCGCTTGCGCGTGCGTACACGCGCGCAAGCAGTCGCGCGTGCAGCGGCGGGCGGCTGCCGTCGAACCAGTAGCCCGGCGCCTTCACGCGTCCTGCTCCGCCGACGGCTCGACCTCACGGAACTGCATGCGATGCAGGTGCGCGTACAGGCCACCGCGCGCGAGCAGTTCGCGATGGGTGCCGCGCTCGACCAGCCGGCCCTGGTCGAGCACCAGGACCTGGTCGGCGTGCTCGATCGTCGCCAGCCGATGGGCAATGACCAGCGTGGTGCGGTCGGGCATCAGATGCTCGAGCGCGTCCTGCACCAGGCGCTCGGATTCGGCGTCCAGTGCCGCGGTCGCCTCGTCGAGGATCAGGATCGGCGCATCCTTGAGCATCGCGCGCGCAATCGCCAGGCGCTGCCGCTGTCCTCCCGACAGGCGGCCGCCGCGATTGCCGATGCCGCTCTGCAGCCGGTCGGGCAGTTTGTCGACGAACTCCATCGCATTCGCGCCGCGGATCGCGCCTTCGAGCGCCGCGACTGGCGCGCCCGCCATCTCGCCATAGGCGACATTGGCCGCGACGGTGTCGTCGAACAGCATCACCTGCTGGCCGACCAGCGCGATCTGACGGCGCACATCAGCCAGCCGGTACTCCTCCAGCGGATGGCCGTCGAGCAGGATCTCGCCGGTCTCGTGTTCGTAGAAGCGCGGCAGCAGCTTGATCAACGTCGACTTGCCGCTGCCCGAGCGGCCGACGATCGCGGTGACGGTACCCGGACGCGCGACGAAGCTGATGTCCTCGAGCGCCGGCTCGGCCTGCCCCGGATAGCGCGCGCCGACGTGACGGAACTCGATCTCGCCGCGCGCGCGCGTCAGCGGCCGCACACCCGGGTCGTGCTCGTCGGGCGCATCGAGGATCTCGAACAGCCGCTCGGCCGAGGCCACCCCGCGCTGGAGCATGTTCTGCACATTGGTCAGCTGCTTGAGCGCGGGGATGATCGCCATCATCGCGATCATCAGCGCCACGAAGCCACCCGCGGTCAGCCGGCCCTGCGAGGCTTCGTAGCCGGCGATCAACAGCAGCAGCGCCAGGCCGATCGAGCCCATGAGCTGGACCACGCCCGAGGAGATCGCGCGGGTCGCCTCGACCTTGAGGTTGAGCCGCATGTGCCGCTCGGCGACTTGCGCATAGCGCGCGTTCTCGGCCGCCTGGGCGCCGTAGATTTTCACTTCCTGCTGGTTGCTCAGCGACTGGTCGGCGGTCTGCATCAGCAGCGCGGCGCTGTCCTGGATGCTGTGGCTGACGCGGCGGTAGCGACGTGCGACCTTGCCCATGATCCACGACAACGGCGGCGCGATCGCCAGGATGGTCAACGTGACCTGCCAGCTGGTCATCAGCATCACGATCAGCGAGGCGATGATCTGCAGCGACTGCTGCAGCATCACCTTGGCCGCATCGATCGCGGCCTGCGAGACCTGGTCGCTGTCCGAGCCCAGCCGGACCAGCATCGACGGCACCGGCTCGGCATCGAAGCGCATGCCCGGCAGCCCGAGGTACTTGGCAAGCACGCGCACGCGAAGGTCCCGCGCGATGCCGCGCCCGGACTTGGCCATGTTGTAGTCGGCCAGATAGCCGGCCAGGCCGCGGACCACGAACAGCGCGATGATCGCCGCCGGCAACCACAGGTTCACGCCGGCATTGGCCGACACGAACGTCTCGTCGATGATCGGCTCCATCATCTTGGTGAAGGCGCCGCCGGCGGCGGCCTCGATAAGCATGCCGACCAGCGCGACCGACAGCAGCCCGCGGTAGGCGCCGGCGAAGGTCAGCAGCCGGCGGTAGACCGGCCAGGCGCGATCGGCGCGTGTCGCGCCTTGGGGAGGAGAAGCCATGAGGTCAACGTTCCTGTGAAGCGGGATCGCCCACGCGTCCGGCCGTCTGCGGCGCGGTTGCGTTGGCGATGCGGGTGAAGCCCAACTGGCCGAGCGCATCGTAGGCGGTGACGACCGCCTGCCAGGGGGTGCGGGCGTCGGCGCGCAGCACCACCACGCGCGCGCGGTCGTCGCCGGCGACCTCGACGATCGTGCGCTTGAGCGCATCGACATCGGTGCGCAGTGCCTCGCGGTCCTCGACGAAGTAGCGGCCGTCGGCATTGATCAGCAGCGTCAGCGTATCGGCCTGGGCGTCGTTGCGCTCGCCCGTGGCCTGCGGCAACTCCAGCTTGAGCACCGAGCGCGCGTCGAACGTGGTGGTGATCACGAAGAAGATGATCAGCACCAGGATCACGTCGATCAACGGCACGAGGTTGATCTCGGGCTCGTCGCGCGCACGCCGGTCGCGGATGCGCACGCTTCAGCCCCGCCCCGGGGCGACGGGTGGCGAGCGGCGCGCCGTGCGCGGGTCGATCGCGTCCATCAGCAGGATCGCCTCATGCTCCATCGCCACGATATAGCCGTCGATCCGGGCGCGGAAATGCCGGTGGAACATCAGCGCCGGCACCGCGACGATCATGCCGGTCGCCGCGCACACCAGCGCCTTGCCGATCCCGCCGGCGAGTTGGTCGACATCGCCGATGCCATGGTCCATCACGCCCAGGAACATCTGGATCATGCCCACCACCGTGCCGAACAGGCCCAGCAGCGGCCCGGCCGCGGCGATCGTGCCCAGCGCATTGAGATGGCGCTCCATCGCGAACGCGACATGGCGGCCGACATCCTCGACGCGCTCGCGGATCTCCTCACGCGGCCGGTCGCGGACATCGAGCGCGGCCGCCAGCAACGCGCCCAGCGGCGCGGTCGCGCGCAGCGAGGCGATATGCGCCGGATCGAGTGCGCCGCGCGTGGCCCAGGCCCGGACCTCTTCGCCCAGGCCGGGCGGCAGCACCGCACGCCGACGCAGGGCCCAGAAGCGCTCGACGATGATCGCCAGCGCGAACGCCGACAGCAGCAGCAGCGGCATCATCGGCCAGCCGCCGGCCTTCACCAGTTCGAGCACGCAAACCCCTTCGGCCACGGGGCCGGTCCACTCGGGCGACTAGGATAACGTAGCGCGACTCAGCCCCCGGCGGCGCGCTCGCTGCGGCGGACAGCGTCCCACAGCCGCGGTACGCGTGCGCGCTCACCGACCACGCGGACGCCACCGGGCCCCAGGCGCACCCGCAGCGCGCCGGCCTCGGCCGTGCCCGGCGTGGCGGCGCCCTGCTGGGTCCAGCGCGCAAGCGCCTGGGCATGCGGATGGCCGAACCGGTTGCCGTGGCCGGCCGACATCAGCGCATGCCGGGCGCCGGTCGCCGCGACGAACCCCGGATCCGACGAGCCCCCGCTGCCGTGATGGGCGGCGATGACGACATCGGCCGCCAGTGCCTCGGCGTCGCGGTGCACCAGCAGCCGCTCCACGACGGTATCGATGTCGCCGGGCAGCAGCGCCGTGCCATGCGCGGTCTCCACGCGCAGCACGCAGCTGGACGGGTTGCGGAACGGCGGGAAGTACAGGTCCGGATGCAGAAACCGGAACACGACGCCATCAGCCGTCCAGGCCGAGTCCATCAGGCACGGCGAAGCGCCGGGCACCCGGTCCCATTGCGGTGCGAACACCACCGGCGCGGCAAAGCGACGCTGCACCGCATCCAAGCCCCCGGCATGGTCGGCATCACCGTGGCTGACGACGATCGCATCGAGCCGACGCACCCCCAGGGCGTGCAGCGCCGGCACCACGACCCGTTCGCCGGCGTCGTAGCCGTCGGGCATTGCCGGGCCGGTGTCGTAGAGCACGGTGTGGCTGGCGGTGCGGATCAGGACCGCCAGTCCCTGGCCGACATCGAGCACGACAAGTTCGGCTTCGCCCGCGCCGGGCAGCTCCCGGTCCGGCCATAGCAACGGCAGCCACAGCAACGCGGCGAGCCCCTTGCCCGGCACGCCGCGCGGCAGCAGCAGCCAAAATGCAGCCAGCAGCGCCAGCGGCAGCGCGAGCCGATGCGGGGCAGGCAGCCACCACAACGCGAAAGGCGCGGTCGCGAGCCCGTCGAACAGCCGCCAGCTCGGCGCGAACGCCCACGCCGCCAGCCGCCAAGCCCAGTCCCCGGCGCCGGCATGCAGCGCTTCCAGGCCGGTGCCAAGCACCGACAACGGCACCACGACCAGGCTCCACCACGGAATCGCGACCAGATTGGCCAACGGACCGGCCAGTGACGCCTGGCCGAACAAGGTCACGGTCAGCGGCAGCAGACCCAGCGTCGCCACCCATTGCGAGGCCAGTAGCCCGCGCGTCGCCGACAGCGCGCGGGCGTCGGGCAGGCACCAGACCAGCCAGGCGACGCCGGCGAAGCTCAGCCAGAAGCCGGCTGAGAGCACCGCCATCGGGTCGACCAGCACCACGGCGATAGCGGCATAGGCGAGCGCATCGGCGATGCGCAGCCGGCGGCGCACCAAGCGGGCGACCACCACCACTGCGATCATCAGAACCGTGCGCACGGTCGGCAGTTCCCAGCCGGCCGCTGCGGCGTAGACGCTGGCAGCCCCCAGCGCGACCACTGCGGTCGCCTGCGGCCGGGGCAGCACGCGGCCCAGCGATGGCAGACACCACCACACCGCCGCCGCCAGCAGCGCGAACGCGCCGCCGACCATCCCGACGTGGAAGCCCGAGATCGCGATCAGATGGGTCAGGCCGGTGGCGCGGAGCGCTTCCCAGTCGAGCTCGCCGAGGCCGCGCGTGTCGCCCACCGCCAGTGCCCGGACGAACCGCGCGGCGTCCCTGCCGACCACCCGCTCGATCCGTTCGGCGGTGCGATGGCGCCAGCGGTCCATGCCGCCGGTCGCCTCGAGCCGCGTCATCGGCTCACCGGTGCGCAGATAGCCCACAGCGGCCACACGCCGGGCCATTGCGTGTTTCTCGCTGTCGATCCAGCCAGGATTGCGCAGGCCACGCGGCGCGCGGATGCGTGCGGTGAAGCGCCATCGGTCGCCGGGCTCGAGCGCCAGCCGCCGCGGATCCGGAGCCGCGTCGCGGGCATCGAACCACGACAGCCGCAGCAACCGGCCACGCA
The DNA here is from genome assembly GCF_037198055.1 of Luteimonas sp. gir. Taxonomy (NCBI): domain Bacteria; kingdom Pseudomonadati; phylum Pseudomonadota; class Gammaproteobacteria; order Lysobacterales; family Lysobacteraceae; genus Luteimonas; species Luteimonas sp. gir. The sequence goes on along the minus strand of NZ_JBBAXQ010000007.1, from coordinate 145,417 downwards.
ATGCCGCAGGCCCGACATCAGCATCGACCCGGAATTCGAACCAGCTCCGCTGCGCCTCGTGCACGGGCAGGCCGACGAGGCGTCCCGACACGACGACATCGCTGCGCCCCATGGTGGCCGGCCACTGCAGCGACAGCGCATGCGCCGCATGCAATCCGCACAGCGCCAGGCCGAACATGCCCGCGCCCGCCACGCGCAGTCCCACACGCCCGAAGCCCCAGGCGCCCGCCCCCAGCGCGAGCAGCAGCGCCAGCCCCCAAACGGGTAAAAGCGCCGGCCACGCGAGGCAGGCAGTCGCGCCGAGCACCAACGCCGCGCCGGTCGCGGTGCCGAACATCGCGACAGACGGGCGTATCGGCCTGACCTCGGTCCGGCTCGATCTGCCGCCGCTGCGGCCGCTGTCGCCATCAATGGTGTCGGCGCCGCCCCCCCGCCCGGCGATCGCACTCTCGCCCTGTTCCATCCGCGCGTCCTGCACTGGCCTGCCGACAGCCTGCCGTGCGGTGCAGCCTTGCGCCGTCCGGCGACTGCGCGGCCGCGGGTCGGGAATCGCCGCATCCGATCCCGTGCGCCATGGCGTCCGCACCGACCGCCGCCCCACCAGGGCGATGGCGCCCGGCCCCGCTCCGCGACGCTACTGCCGGTAGTACGCCGTCCAGCGCCAGCAGCCGGACTCGCGCGCGAATTCCAACGCGCCGATGCGCGCCTGGTCGTCGACGCCCGGCGTGATCCGCCAGTCCGGTGCTGCGCTGTCGGGCGAGGCCGCGTAGTCGGCCAGCGGACGCGAGGCCCGTGGCAGGCCCGCATCGGCGTCGAGCCAGGCCGGGCACGCCGCCAGTAGCGCGGCGCGGTCGAGAGACTGGACCGGATCGTCGTCCAACAGGCCCGGCGCGGCCAGTGGCAGCCGGGCGTGGGCGACCAGGGCGGCACAGTCGCGCCGCGCGAGCGCATCGCGAAATGCCGGCCACGCCGCGCCAAAATCGCCAGCCAAGCAGGACGCGGCGTCATCGTTGGCGCGCGTGCAGGCGTCCGAGGGCGCACTGTCGGCGACCTGGATCAGCACCTCGGTGTAGTGATGGCCGGTCTCGGCGGGAAACAACGTGCCGCGCACACGCCGACATCCCGGCGCGAGTCCGCTGGCGCCGCTGCCGGCGAGCTGCAACGCGTCCACCCGCCGCGTCGTGGCGCCGTCCTCGACCTCGATCGGCGCGTCCAACTGCAGCACCGGTACCCGCACCACCGGATCGTCCGGCGATTCCCCGAAGCCCGGCGGGCCACGTTCCTCGCGCATCGCCACCCGGCCGATGACCACCGAGACCTCGGGCTCGAGGCGATAGCGCGCCGGCTCCGCAGGTGCAGGCGCGGGCGCGACATCCACCGCGGCGCCAGTCCCGGCGTCGTCCCCGGACGGCGCAGGCGGTGCCTGCGTCGGCGCCCCCGGCGGCTGCCCACAGGCCACGAGTCCGGCCAGGGCCAACATCCAGGCGAATCTGCAGTCGCGCACGGCCATACGGCGGGGTCCGAACAGGGCGATGGTCCAGCCTAGAGCCCAGCGCGTGGCGGCGCCAGATCCCGGCCGCGGTGCGCCACACGCACCGGCCGAGCGGCCGGCCACGCATGCCGCGCCGTCATGGCGTGCGGGTCACGTGGCCTTCCTGCCAGCCCTCGACCACCTGGATCGCGCCGACCACGCGCGAGAGCTCGGCGGCCGACAGACTGGCGATGCTGCGGCCGCTGTCGAGCCCGGTCAGCCGTTCGATGGTCCGTTGGTAGGCGTTGGTGTCGTTCTCCACCGGCGGCGCGTAGCGGTGGATCGCATCGTTGATGCTCAGGTTGCGATAGCTCGGCCCCTGCAGCAGCGCACCGATGGCGCGTTCGCCGGTGGAGCGGTCGGGGAACACCGCAAAGCCGCCCGGCCCGGTGCCGAGCGCGCCATGGGCATTGGCGAAGTCGCCGGCGCGGATGTTGCCGGGATTGTGGTTGCGCCAGGCCAGCGTGCCGCCGCTGCGGGTCTCGACCGTGCCGTCGGCGTGGGTGATGACGGTATCGCGGCCCTGCGCACGGGCGCTCGCGCCGCCCTCGCCCACCGTCGCCGTCGCATCCGGTCCGGACGCGGTGGAGGTGGAGGGGGTGGACACCGCGCCGCTGGGCACCCGGACGAACTGCCCGGGATGGATGAGGTCCGGGTTCGCCGCCAGGTGCGGATTGGCCTGCAGCAGCGCCGGCAGGCCAACGCCATGCCGCCCGGCGATGCCTGACAGGGTGTCGCCGTCGCGCACGGTCACCGTGGTGCTCGCCCCTGCCGGCAGTGCAACTGTGTCGCCCGGATGGATCCGGTCGGGCGCGGCGGCGAAGCGCGGATTGGCCGCCAGCAGTGCATCGAGCCCGACGTCGTGACGGCGCGCGATGCCTGACAGGGTATCGCCAGCGACCACCGTGACCTGGCCGCCACGCGGGGCCGGCGTTGGGTTGGGCGCAGGCCCTGTCGGGTCCGGCGTCGGCGACGGCGCGGCCGGCGCCCCGCTGGGACGCCGGATCGCGATCGCATTGCCCAGGTCATACGGGGCCACGTTGACCGCATTGCTCTGGTTGCCGCCGAGCAGATGCACGGTGTTGCCCTCGACCCGGTCGACGAAGCCGACATGGTTCGGGAACACGACCACGTCACCGCGCTGGATGTCGGCGCGCGGCACCGCCTCGCCCCAGTTCGCCCACTCGCGCGCGCGGTAGGCCTCGTTGGCGATCGGATGGCCTGCCTCCTTCATGACGAAGGCGACGAACGAGCCGCACCAGGCGTTGTCGCGGCCGCTGTCGTCCTTGCCCCAGAAGCCGGACGCGGCGTGGTACTCCATGATCCGCGGGTTCGCGCGCGTGCCCGAGACCTCGGCCTGCCCCAGTTCGCGCTCGGCGATGGCCATCCAGCCGGCACCGCCGTCGTGGGCCGCGGGCAGCTGCGCACGGATGCTCGGGTGCACGCTCGACAACGGCTCGGAGTTGGCATGCGCCGCCGGCGCCGCGGTCCCGGCGACCGGCTCGGGAATCGACAGCGTCTGGCCGCCGGCGATCCGGTCCGGATCGCGGACCTGGGGATTGGCGGCCAGCAGCGCGTCGACGCTGACACCGTGCTGCTGCGCGATCGCCGACAGCGTATCGCCGGGACGCACAGCGTAGTCGCTGCCGGCACTGGGGGACGCGTGGCTGGAGAGCGATGAGACGGCATTGACCATGGCGGCAAGCTCGCGACGGGATAGCGCCACCCTCGGCGACCGGCCCGGTCAGAACAATCCGGGGCCGACCCCAGCCCGGGTCGACCCCAGGTGCGCGGGCGTCATCGCCGACATGGCAGCATGCGTCCCCCCGCCCCACGTCCGCCCCGATGCCAGACCCTGTCCTGCGCAGCTTCGCCCCCGTCGTCGGCCCCGGCGCGCGCGTGCTGGTGCTCGGCAGCATGCCGGGCGTGGCCTCGCTCGATGCGGGCCGCTACTACGCGCATCCGCGCAACCTGTTCTGGCCGATCATGGGCGCGCTGTTCGACGCCGGGCCCGAGCTGCCCTATGCGCAGCGGCTGGCGCGTCTGCAACAGGCCGGGATCGCCTTGTGGGACGTCGCTGGCGAATGCGTGCGTCCCGGCAGCCTGGATGCCCGGATCGAGGCCGGCAGCGTGGTCGCCAACGACATCGCCGGTCTGCTGGCGGCCCATCAGGGCATCGACCGCATCCGCTTCAACGGCAGCGCTGCGCAGACCCTGTTCCGCCGGCACGTGCTGCCGACACTGCCGCGCGCCCCGGACCTGGCGCGGCTGCCCTCGACGAGCCCGGCGCATGCGGCGCTGCGGTTCGACGACAAGCTCGCCGCCTGGCGCGCTGGCCTGTGCAACCAATGATCGGCGACCGGCGGCGCAGGCCTGTCGCCAACGCGCGATCTTGAGCGCCACAATGCGGACCGTCGCAAAGACGCGCAGGTCTCCGATCTGCGGATGCGCCGCAATCCGACGCGCGTTCTCTTCGTTTCCGATACTCGCCCGTCGGCCCCTGCGTTATGGTCTGCCCAGGTCATACAGGGAGCCGATGATGCATTGCATCCGAACGCTGACGTTGCTTGGCGCATTGTGCTGCGGCGCGGCCGCCGCGCAGGCCGAGAGCGCCAGTGCCTGCCCGCAGTTGCCGGTCATCGCCAACGTGCAGTGGAGCGTGCAGGAGAGCGAGGATTTCGTGTTCTGCCGTGCGATCGAGTTCGACACCCAACGCCAGCCGTTCGCGGTCGCGATCGGGCGCACCCCGACGTTCCAGCCGCGACGGGGCGAGCGGATCGGCCATCCGGTCCGCATCGACGGGCTCTCGGCGTGGTGGCATGCCCCGCAGAACGACCTGACCAGTGCCATCGTGCGCGAGACGCTGCTGGAACTGGCCTCGGGCCACTACGCCCACATCATCGTGCGCGCCGACGACCCGGCGCAGCTGGCGCGCACGTTGCGCCAGGTCGAGCAACTGGAATTCGCCGACGTCCGCTTGGGCAACTGAGGCGGACGTGCGCGGGGCCGGTTCTAGAACCAATCTTTTCTAGAACCGGTCTTTTCTAGAACCGGCCCTCCTGGAAATCCACGAAGGCCTGCATCAGTTCTTCGCGGGTGTTCATGACGAACGGGCCGTGACGGGCCACCGGCTCGCGCAGTGGACGCCCGCCGACAACGATCAGCTTCGCGCCTTGTTCGCCAGCATGCAGTTGCAACCGCGCGCCGCCGCCGAGCACGCCCAGTTCCTGCGCGGCGAGCGGGCGCATCGCCTCACCCTCGCCCACTGTCGTCTGGCCTTCGTAGACATAGGCGAAGACGTTGTGGCCGTCGGGCAGGTCGAACGCCCAGGCGCTGTCCGGCGCCAGTGCGATGTCCAGATACAGCGGCTCGGTCGCCGGCTGCGCGATCGGACCGGCGGTGCCGTCCACGCTGCCGGCGATGAGCTTGACCGTCACGCCCGGCGCGGGCTCGACCACCGGTAACCGGTCGGGCGCGAACTCCTGGTAGCGCGGCGCGGTCATTTTCTCGCGCGCGGGCAGGTTCACCCACAGCTGGAAGCCGCGCATCCGTCCGGCCTGCTGCTCGGGCATTTCCGAATGCACCAGGCCGCGCCCTGCGGTCATCCACTGCACGCTGCCGGGGACCAGCAGGCCCTCGTTGCCGTGGTTGTCACGATGGCGCATGCGTCCGTCGAGCATATAGGTCACGGTCTCGAAGCCGCGATGCGGGTGGTCTGGAAAACCGGCCAGGTAGTCCTCGGCGCGGTCGGTGCCGAACTCGTCGAGCATCAGGAACGGATCGAGATCGGGCAGCTGCGGCGTGCCGATGACGCGGATGAGCTTGACGCCGGCGCCGTCGCTGGCGGGCATGCCGCGCACGGTGCGCACGACGCGGGCGGTCTGGGAGGCGGTCATCGGGAAGCTCCGAACAGGGTCTGAGCGCACACGATGCGGGTGCGGCGGGCCGATTCCACCGGCGTGGATGGAACGCAAGGTTTCCGCCGGTACCAGGCGCAGCGCGTCGCCTCGCGTCATGCCGGGCCAGGTCGGTCCCCCGGCCCACATCGCGGGCGCGCGACCGGGCGCGATCGCGGGCCCGGCTGCGTCAGCGCGCGGTCAAGCGCCAGGCGCGGTGGATGCGCGGGTTGCGCTCGAAATCGGGCGCGATCGTCGCCGGCGTGATGTCCTCGCAGTGCGCGAACGCGGCCACCGCCTCGGTGTCGAGCCGGAACCGGCGGAAGTTGTTGGAGAAATACAGCGCGCCGCCGGGCGCCAGCCGGGCGACGGCCGCACGCAACAGGCGCACGTGCTCGCGCTGGATGTCGAAATCCTTGGCCCGCGCCGAATTGGAGAACGTCGGCGGGTCGCAGAAGATCAGGTCGTACTGCGCGGTCTCGGCCTCCAGCCACTGCAGCGCGTCGGCCTGCACCAGCCGATGCCGGGCGCCGCCCATGCCGTTGGCGGCGAGATTGTCCGCGCACCACTGCAGGTAGGTCGCTGACAGGTCGACGGTCGTGGTCGTCCGTGCGCCGCCGGCCGCGGCGTGCACGGTCGCAGCCCCGGTGTAGCCGAACAGGTTGAGAAAGCGCGTGTCTGCCGCTTCTTCCGCGATGCGCAGGCGCATCGGGCGATGGTCGAGGAACAGGCCGGTGTCGAGATAGTCGAACAGGTTCACGCGCAGGCGCACCTGGCCTTCGTCGACCAGCATGAACGCATGGCGCGCGTCGAGGCGACCGTACTTGCTGCCGCCCTTGCCGCGGCTGCGGGTCTTGATCGCGATGCGCTCGCGCGGAATGCGGAACACCTCGCGGGCCGCACTCAGCACGTCGCCGAAGCGGCGCCGGGTCGTGGCCTCGGGAATCTCGGCCGGTGCAGCGTACTCCTGGAGATGCAGCCACAGCGGCGCGCCATCGGCGCTCGGGTCGGATTCGGACTGGATGTAGACGTCGATCGCGGCCGCGTACTCGGGCAGGTCGGCGTCGTAGACGCGGTAGCAGGTCACGCCTTCGCGCTCGCGCCAGGCCTTGAACCTGCGCAGGTTCTTGCGCAGGCGGTTGGCGACCATCGTCGCGCCCTCGCTCAGCGTCTGCGGGGCGTCGTCGACCTCGCGCTGGGGCGGGCGCACCGGATCGCAGACGATCAGGCTGCACTCGAGCGCGCCGTTGAACACCTGATACTTCTTCTTCGCGCGCAGGCCGGTCGCGTGCGCGAGTTCGGCATCGCCACACAGCAGGCTCGCGCGCCAGTCCGGCACCGCGCGCGCCAGCGCATTGCCGAGGCTGCGGTAGAGCGCGGCATCGGCCGCCAGACGGGCGTCATAGGGCGGATTGCAGACGACCAGGCCACGCGGCGCGGCGTCGTTCGGTGCGGCGCCGTCGGACAGCGCGGACGACGGTGGCGCCTGCAGGGCGACGACGTCGCCGACCTGCCAGTCGATCGCGTCGCGCAGCCCGGCCGCCGTGGCGTTCTCGCGCGCGGCATGCACCGCGTGCGGGTCGAGATCGCGGCCGAAGAACGCGGTGCGCAGGCGCTCGCGGCCGCTGCGCTCGCGCACCAAGGCCTCGTCGCACAGGGTCCGCCAACAGGCGGCATCGAAGCCGTGCCAGCGACTCGGCGCCCGGCCGGTGGTCGCCGCGCCGCCGTCGCGGGCCAGGCCCGGCGCGACATCGGCGGCCATCAACGCACCTTCGATCAGCAGCGTGCCGCTGCCGCACATCGGATCGAGCAACGCGCCACCCGCGGCGTACAGCGCCGGCCAGCCGCCGCGCATCAGCACCGCCGCGGCGAGGTTTTCCTTCAGCGGCGCCTCGCCTTGCGCGCGGCGCCAGCCGCGGCGGTGCAACGGCCCGCCCCCCAGGTCCACCGAGAGCAATGCGCGCCCCTTGCGCACCACCAGGCTCAGGCGCAGGTCCGGCGCCTCGACATCGACATCCGGGCGCGCGCCGGTGGCCTCGCGCAGGGTATCGACGATCGCATCCTTGACCCGTTGCGCGGCGTAGCGCGCGTGGGTGATCGCACTGCCGGAGACGTGGGCATCGATCGCCAACGTCATCGACGGATCGAGATGGGCCGCCCAGTCGACCGCGCGCGCGCCGGCGTACAGCGCGTCCTCGTGCTCGCAGGCGTAATCGGCGATCGGCCACAGCACCCGGCTGGCGAGCCGCGACCACAGCACCGCGCGCTGCGCGTCCTGCAGCGTGCCTTCGGCATTGACCCCGGCGACGGTGGCCGTGGCCTGGGCCGCGCCCAGCGCGAGCACCTCATCGACGAGCAGATATTCCAGGCCCTTGGCGCAGGAGACGAAGAATTTCACGGGCAGGCGGACCACTCAAGGGAAAGAAAGACGCGGCGCACGCCGCGCGCGTTGCGCATCGCCAGCGCTCGCACCGGATCTGGGCGGCACAGTTGCGGCCACCGATCGGAACGGCGCGCAACGCACGGCACGAAGATGGCGCGCAAAATACCACAGGCCCTGTGCCCCCCTTCCGTGGGGCGGCGCGACGTGTTGCTGTCCCCGTCCCCATGGCAACCGCGGCACCGCACCGGGCGGCGGCCGCATGGCGACGTGGCCGACCGCCTGGCCACCCAGCGCCTTCATGGCGCAGGACATGAGCGCGTCCCGGCGTGACGCACTCGCCGATCGCGACGGTGGCGCGCGCGGCGCCGCTCAGTGCGAGGCGACGAATCCACCGCTGGGCACAGCCGGCGGCACGGCGAAATCGGCGCGCATGCGCGCGACTTCCGCTCGCGGCGGCCGGCCGAACAGCCGTTTGAACTCGCGGTTGAACTGCGACGCGCTCTCGTACCCCACCGCATGACAGGCGGTCGTGGCGGTCATCCCGTCGCGCGCCATCAGTACCCGCGCCTGGTGCAGGCGGATCGACTTCAGATACTGCATCGGCGCGACCTGGGTCACCGCCTTGAAATGGGCGTGGAACGACGGCGTGCTCATGCCGGCCGCCTGCGCCAGTTGCGCGACATCGAGCCGCCGGGCGTGATCGCGATGGATCCGCTGCAGCGCCCGGCCGATGCGGCCGAACGGGCCCTGCTGGGCCAGCGCCGCGCGCAGCGTCTGCCCTTGCGGTCCGGTCAGCACGCGGAAGTACAGCTCGCGTACGAGCGCGCGGCCGAGGATCGCCGTGTCCAGCGGCTGGCTCAGCACCTGCAGCAGACGCTGCACGGTCTGGCGCAGCGTGTCGTCCATCGGACTGGACACCAGGCTTTTGGGCGCCTGCGCAGGGGGCACGCCGCCGGCGTGCTCGATCTCGAGCATCAAGCCCGCCGCGAGCGGCACGTCCAGATGCAGATACAGCGCCAGCAAGGGCCGCTCCGCGCTGCCCTCCGACTGCATGGTGAAAGGCACCGGCACCGAGACCGCGAGGTAATGCTGCTCGTCGTAGACGAACACCGCATCGCCGAAGTACCCCCGCTTGGCGCCCTGGCACACGAACACGATGCCGGGGTCGTAGAGCACCGGCGTGAGCGTCAGCGGCCGGTCCGAGCGCAGCACCCGCACATCCGGCAAGGCGGTCAGGTTGTAGCCCTCGCGCGGCGCCAGCGCGCGCAGCAATGCAATGGAATCGAGTGCGGGATTCATAGAAATAGGCAAGCAAAACAGACGTTTCGGCGTCGTGACTGCATGGCGCCCATAGCATCCTACAGCCCCACCTCGAACCCCGGAACATGCCGTGACACAGTCGAAAACCCTGCTCATCACTGGCGTCAGCAGTGGCTTCGGCCGTGCGCTCGCCCAGGCGGCCCTGGCCGCCGGCCATCGCGTCGTCGGCACGGTGCGCAGCCCACAGGCGCAGCAGGCGTTCGAGGCGCTGGGCGCCGGTGCGCTGGGCCGGGTCCTGGATGTGACCGACTTCGACGCCATCCCCGGCGTCGTCGATGCGATCGAGGCCGACATCGGGCCGCTGGACGTGCTGGTCAACAACGCCGGCTACGGCCACGAGGGCGTGCTGGAGGAATCCGCATTGGACGAGCTACGCCGGCAGTTCGACGTCAACGTGTTCGGCGCGGTCGCCATGATCAAGGCCGTGCTGCCCGGGATGCGCCGGCGGCGGCGCGGGCACATCGTCAACATCACCTCGATGGGCGGCTTCATCACGATGCCCGGCATCGCCTACTACTGCGGCAGCAAGTTCGCGCTGGAAGGCATGTCCGAGACCCTGGGCAAGGAAGTCGCGCCGCTGGGCATCCACGTCACCGCGGTGGCACCCGGCGCGTTCCGCACCGATTGGGCGGGCCGTTCGATGGTCCGCACCCCGCGCAGCATCGCCGACTACGACGCGCTGTTCGACCCGATCCGCGAGGCGCGCCAGTCCAGGAGCGGCCACCAACCGGGCGACCCGGCCAAGGCCGCACGCGCCATCCTGACCCTGCTCGACGTGCCGCATCCGCCCGCGCACCTGCTGCTGGGCAGCGATGCGCTCGAGCTGGTGCGCGAAAAGCTCGCCGCCCTGGAGGCCGAACTCGCCACCTGGGAGACACTGACCCGATCGACGGATGGCTAGGTGTGTAAAGCCAGCACGTTGTTCACAGGCATCGGAATTCTGGAGATAGGCGGCTTGTAGTCGAGGCTGGCATGCGGACGATGCCAGTTGTAGGTATGAAGCCAGCTCGTCAGTTCGGTGGCGCGTTGATCGGAGCTGTCGTAGCTACGGGCATAGGCCCACTCGCGCAGACTGGTCTGGATGAAGCGCTCGGCCTTGCCGTTGGTGCGCGGCGTGTAGGGGCGCGTTCGATGATGCTTCAATCCCAGGCGTCGCATGGCCCGGGCAAATAGCGCGGATCGATAGCAGGCACCGTTGTCGGTGAGCACCTGACGGAAGGATACGCCCAGGGTCCGGTAGTACCGCAGAGTCTCGATGAGCGCATGCACCGCGCTCATCGCACGCTCGTCCTTCTGGATGCAGGAAAAGGCCACTCGTGAGTTGTCGTCGATTGCGACATGGACGTACTCCCAGCCTGCGCCATCGCTGGACTGGGTGCGATCACCGGTCACCCGATGCCCGGGGCGCCGGAAGCGCCCAAGTTTCTTGATGTCCAGATGCAGCATGTCGCCGGGATTGGGGTGCTCGTAACGGTTCTGTGCCCGCGGGGGCTCCAGGGCCGACAGCCGGTTGAGGCCCGCTCGCCGGACGATCCGGGCCACCGTGCTCTGGCCCAGCCCCAGCGCATCACCGATGTGTCGATAGGTCTGGCGCTCGCGCCGGCGCGCCAGCACCTGCATCACGACCGGCTCGGGCGTGGCATGTGGACACCGCCCGGGACGTGAGCTGCGGTCCGCCAGCCCGGCCGTTCCCTGCTGACGGAATCGGTCCAGCCACTTGTACGCGGTGCGTGCGCTGACTCCGCACGCCTGCGCTGCCTCTTCCACGCGCAAGCCTTCATGCAGGATCCGACGCACCAGCAAAGCTCGACCATGCGGCGTTAATCGGGCATGTTTATGCAGGTTCATCCGGGGCTCCTGGGGGCTGGTTGGCTTCGTAACCCCCATCTTCCAGAGATGCCCCGGATGAACAACCTACTGAGAGATCACAGCTAGGCGCGCGCCTGGTCGTCGCCGCCGCGGCCTCGGTCGGGCCCTGTGCGCGAACTCTGCAGGTGCCGCCCTACAGCCGCACCAGCAATTCGGCGAAGGCCTGCGCCGAGGCGGCGACATGCGCACCCAGGCGGTGGTCGTCGTCGACCAGCAGCAGCCGGCCGCGCCGCGCGCGGGTCCACTCGACGACATCGGCGGCCGGGATCAGTTCGTCGTGCCAGCCGTGGATCACCGACAGCGGGACCTCGGCGGCCTGCAATGGATGCGCGGCATCGAGCCGGACCGGCGGCGCCATCAGAAACAGCGCCGCGACCGGCACCCGTTGCGAGACGTGTCCGGCGATCCACGCACCCAGGCTCGAGCCGGCCAGCACCACCGGGCCGCGCGTCGCCGCGTCCGTCGCGGCCTGCATCAAGCGCTCGATACGCGCGGCGACATCACCCAGCGGACTCACCTCGCGCCGCGCGTCCAGGTCGGTGTAGTCCGGGCGCTCGTGGGTCCAGCCCAGCGCCTCGGCCGCCTGCGCCAGCGCAGTCACCTTGGTCGCGTCCGGACCGCTCTCGAAGCCGTGCGAGAGGATGCAATGGCCTCGCAATGGCACGCGCCGCGCGCTCATGCGACCACCTCCCAATGCACGGCGTCGCCGACGCGCAGCGTGCCGCCCTGCACGATCCGCGCGCACAACCCGCCCATACCGCGCATCGCGTTGTAACCGCCCGCGCCCAGCGCGGTCTCCATGCGCGAACACGGATCGCAGGGATCGGTGCCTTCGAACACAACTTCGCCGATGCGGAAACGCTGGCCCTTGAACGCGATCAACGGGATGCCCGAGACCACCAGATTGCGGCGCAAGGTCGCCGGCGCGACCGCGTCCCGGCCGCTGAACGCGGCGATCGCCGGCAGGTGCTCGGCCTGGATCAGGGTCGCGCCACGCTTGCCGCTGCCACCGGCGTAGCGGTCGCCGGCCAGCCCCGCGCCGGTGTGCGCCTGCGCGGTCTCCACGACCGTCATCGGGACATCGCGCGCCGGACGCAGGCCGATCCAGTCGAGCCGGCCGGCGCGGGGAAACTGCGTCATCAAGGCGTGCAGCGGGGAATCGGGCGGCGGAAGTCTCATCCGGTCAATGGTAGCCCGAACCCCCTTGCACACGCGCACGTGCCTGCGCCGACGCGCGGTCGTGCTGCGCGATCCGGGCTACCATCCGCGCCATGTCCGTTGCCGCGCCCCTTCCGACCCTCGTGCAGCAGCCGCTGCCCTACGTGGACCGGCTCACGCGGCGCGCGCGTGCCGACATCACGCTGGTGGTGATCCACTGCACCGAACTGCCGGATCTGGCGACGGCACGGACCTACGGCGAGCGCGTGCTCTACGCCGCCGGCACCGGCAACAGCGGGCATTGGTACATCGATCGCGACGGCACGGTCGTCGAATACGTGCCTGCCGAGCACATCGCCCACCATGTGCGCGGCCGCAACGCCGAATCGGTGGGCATCGAACTGGTCAACCGCGGGCGCTTCCCGCACTGGCTCGACTCGCGCCACCAGGCGATGGACGAGCCCTACACCGATGCGCAGATCGAGGCGCTGATCGGGCTGCTGCGGCAGTTGTGCGACACGCTGCCGTCGCTGCGCGCGATCGCCGGCCACGAGGACCTCGATCTCGAGCAGGTCCCGGCCAGCGACGATCCGCAACTGCGCGTGCCGCGCAAGCGCGACCCCGGCCCGCGCTTCCCCTGGGACACGGTGCTGGCGCAGGTGCCATTGCGCCGCATCGTCGCCTGAACGTCGCGATCGGGGCCGGGCACCGGGCGCCCCCTATAATCGTCCGCCCGGTGCTGCCCGCCACGACTCTGCCGCGATGACCCCGCCCGTTTCGGAACTGATCGACCTGCTTTCGCTCGAGCGCCTCGAGGACAATCTGTTCCGCGGCCAGAGCCGCGACATCGGCACCAAGTACGTGTTCGGCGGCCAGGTGCTCGGTCAGGCGCTGTCGGCCGCGCAGGCGACGATGACCGCACCGCGCCCGGCGCATTCGCTGCATGCCTACTTCCTGCGCGCCGGCGACGTCGATGCGCCGATCGTCTACGACGTCGACCGCACCCGCGACGGCGGCAGCTTCTCGGTGCGCCGCGTCACCGCGATCCAGCACGGCAAGGTGATCTTCTTCTGCGCGGCCTCGTTCCAGGAGGCCGAAGCCGGCGCCACCCACCAGCTGACGATGCCCGAGGTGCCCGCACCCGAGGACATCGCGCCGCAGGACCCGCTGCCGGCCGAGGTGCTGGCCCGGTTGCCGGTCAAGGTCCAGCGCTGGCTCGACCGCAGCGGCCCGTTCGAGTTCCGCCACGTGTATCCGCGCGACGAACTGCAGCCGCCCAAGCGCCCGCCGTTCCAGCAGGTGTGGTTCCGGCTGTCGGAGCGCGTCGGCGACGCGCCGTCGCTGCACCGTGCGCTGCTCGCCTACGCCTCCGATTTCCACCTGCTCGGCACTGCGACCTTCCCGCACGGCATCAGCTACTACCAGCCGAATGTGCAGATGGCCTCGCTCGACCACGCGCTGTGGTTCCATCGTCCGTTCCGGGTCGACGACTGGCTGCTGTACTCGCTCGACAGCCCGAGTGCACAGGATGCGCGCGGCCTGGCCCGCGGCCAGATCTTCGACCGCACCGGGCGCCTGGTCGCCAGCAGCGCGCAGGAAGGCATGATCCGCGTGCGCCCCGACGCCCCGCCGGCGGCCGACTGACATGCGCCAGGTCTTCTCCAGCGCGCGCCTGGAAAACGTCGAGCGCGTCGCCGACATGCTGCGCGCCGAAGGCATCGAGGTACAGATCAGCAATGGCCGCTCGTACAAGGGCAACCGGCGCGGCACCTTCAGCTATCGCGACCAGGCCGCCGGCCCCCGGCCCGCGGTCTGGGTGACGCGCTCGGAGGACCAGCCGCGCGCACGCGCGCTGCTGCGCGACACCGGCCTGCTGCAGACCCAGCCCTCGACGCGCAGCTACCTGGCGCAGGGCGAGCTGACGTTCGCGGCCGACAATGCGCCGCCACCGCGCCGGGGCCTGAGCCGGGCGGCGAAGATCCGCTATGCCCTGCTGGGCGGTGCGGTCGTGGTGATCGGGCTGTCCTGGTGGTCGCGGCCCTCGCCCGACGCGCCGACCCCGACGCCCGACATCGCGCCGCCCGCCGCGCAGGGACCGTCGCTGGACATGCTGCCGCAGACAGTCGAGGCCGGGGTCCACCGTATCCCGGTGCCGCAGGCGCTGGCTGCCACCCTGCTCGCCGATGCGCTGCGCGCGCAATCGGGGCCGGTCTGCGTGGCCGTCGACGGCGACACCCCGACCGCCCCGCTGCTGGCCGAGCTCGAAGCCGGCTATGCGCAGGTGCTGCCGGCCTCGGCCTGCACCGGCGGCGACGGCCAGGCCGCGTGGCTGGAGATCCACAACTACCGCACCGACGGCTCGGGCCGGGGCACGGTCGAGTTGTCGAACGGCGGCAGCGACCCCGCCCAGGGCGTGATCACGCGTACCTTCGATGTCCAGCGACAGGGCCGCGACTGGCGCTTCGCGCCGGCGAAGTAGCGCAAGCCTCACCGCCAGTCGCTGCCCGCGGCCGCGTGGATGCGGCATGATCGGCCGGCCGGTCACATCCGGCCGCCCGGATGCGTCCTGGGTGGACCCTCAGCTGGAAACGACCGATGTCCGCGATTGCCGCCGACCCGAGCCTCGAAGACCGGATCCACCTGGAGCTGCCGGCCGCGCGCGGCGGCGACCAGGCCGCGTACGGGCGGATCGTGCGGTTGAGCCAGAACGCGACGACCGCGATCGCGCTGGCGATCACCCGCGATGTGCAGGCCAGCCAGGACATCGCCCAGGAGGCCTATCTCAAGGCCTGGCAGCAACTCGGACGGCTGCAGAACCCCACCAGCTTCCTGCCGTGGCTGCGCCAGATCACGCGCAATCTCGCGCGCGACCATCTGCGCGCGCGCCGCGACCGGCTGGTCGCCGGTGAGGTCGCAGACCTCGCGATCGCGCAGGCCGCCGATCCCGATAGCTGTCCGATGCAGCGGATCATCGACGACGAAAGTGGACGCGTGGCCGCCGACCTGATTTCCGAGCTGCCCGACGACAGCCGCGAAGTGTTGTTGCTGTACTACCGCGAGGGCGGCAATTCCCGGCAGGTCGCCGCGCTGCTCGGCCTGTCGGACGCGGCCGTGCGCAAACGCCTGTCGCGCGCGCGGCGCAGCCTGCGCGAAGACCTGATCGCGCGCTTCCGCGATTTCGCCGAAGGCTCTGCGCCCGGCACCGCGTTCACCGTGCTGGTCGTGGCCGGACTGGGCAGCTTCACCAAGCCGGCGCTGGCGGCGGGTGCAGCCGGCGGCACGATCGGCAGCGGCGTCGCCGGCAAGGCCCTGTTCGGTTCGGCCGGTGCCGCCGGCGCCAGCCTGGTGTTCGGCGCGCTGACCTGGTGGCTGTGCCGCAAGCTGCTGCTGCAGTACACCGACACCGACGACGAACGGCGCGCGCTGCTGCGCTTCTACGATCGCTGGATGCTGGCCTCGGTGATCGGCGGCGCATTCGTAGGCCTGGCGTATGCGATCTCGGGCAACAGCTACACCGCGTTCTGCATCGCGACCGTGACCTTGCTGGTCGCGATCACGTTGCCAGCGTTGACCCGGTTGCCGCGGCTGATGAATCCCCTGCTCGCCCGCGATGCCGCGCGCGACCCGGCCGGGGCGCGGCGACGCGCACGAATCTATGAACTGACCTTCGGCCGCACCGGCATGCTGTTGGGCAATCTGATGGTGATCGGCATGCTGGTGATCGTCGGCCTGCGCGGGCATTGATCGCAGCGGTCGTACCTGGCGGCCACGTCCGATCGCGTGCCGGCTGATCGTGCATGCCGATGCGCATGCGCTTGCATGCCATGCACCTGGCCGCGCCGAAAGGCGCCGCCTGATGCGACGCCTTCGGCCGGATCCTCGACTCAGCGCTGCGGCCGGGCGGCCCGCAGTTCGTCGCGGCTCAGCGTGCCGTCGCGGTTCTCGTCGAACCAGGCGAAGCGCTCGGCCAGCCGCGGCATCGCCTCATCGACCTCGACCCGACTCAGTCGGCCGTCGCCGTTGAGGTCGGCGGCGCGGAACATCGCGTCGAAGCGACGCTCGCCCTCGGTGCGACGTTCGGCCCGCTTGGCGTCATGCCACCGCCGCAGCTCGCTCCGGGTCAAATAGCCATCGCCATCGCGGTCGATCGACGCGAAGTCGGCGACCAGATCGAAGCCGCGCCCGCCACGCGCATGCGCGCCGTGCGGCTTGCGTGCGGCGCGCTCGACCGGCCGCGCCGCATCGCCCTCGCGCGCTGCATGCGCGGCCAATCGGGCCTCGCGTCGTGCCTGCCAGGCCTGCTGCCCCGCCTCGGCCTCGGCCCGGCTGATGCGGCCATCGCCATCGGTGTCCAGGCGCGCCAACGCGTCGACCGGATCGCGGGGCAATCCAGGGCGGCCGTGGCCGCGATGTGCCTGCGCCTCGGCCCCGGTCGGCGCGGCGCCTTCGGCGACGGCCGGCGAACGGGCCGACGCGGTGCCGGCAGCGAGAGTCAGGGCGGCGAGCAGCGCCGCAGAGAGCAGGGTCTTGTGCATGTGGGGTTCCCGTTGTGGACGGCACGGCGCCGCCCTGTGCATCGATCAACGCGCCCGCCGCGTCTGACGTTGACGCCGTCCCGGGCCGGTTCAGCCGGCAGACGGCGGCCGCCGTCGCATCCGTTGCGACGACCGGCGCTATCCTGACCCGATGCCGTCACCGCCCCGCCCCAGCCACCAGGATGCCGCGGTCGCGGACGAACTGCGCCTGTTCCACAGCGGCGCCCACGCCTGCGGTTACTGGCCCGAGCGCGTGGCCCGCGATCTCGTGCTCGATCCCGAGGATCCCCGCCTCGCGCTGGCCTATCCGCAGGCGCTGCGCTGGGGCTTCCGCCGATCCGGCGACCTGCTCTACCGGCCGCACTGCACGGCATGCCGGGCCTGCGTCGCGGTGCGCATTCCGGTCGCCGCCTTCGTGCCCAATCGCAGCCAGCGCCGGACCCTGGCGCGCAACGCCGACATCGCAGCGCGCATCCTGCCGGCCGGGCGCAACGACGAGCGCCTGGCGCTGTACCGGCGCTACCTGCGCGCGCGTCACGTCGACGGCGGCATGGACGACCATGGCGCGGCGGAGTTCGACCAGTTCCTGATCGGGCGCTGGAACGATGGCCGCCTGCTGGAACTGCGGCTGCACGGCCGGCTGGTCGCGGTCGCGGTCACCGACCTGGCCGACGATGCGCTCTCGGCGGTCTACACGTTCTTCGACCCCGACGCATCAACACGCGGCCTGGGCACACTGGCGATCCTGCAGCAGATCGCCTGGGCCCGCCGCGAGGGACGCGCGTATCTGTATCTTGGCTATTGGATCGAAGGACACCGCAAGATGGACTACAAACGCAATTTCCAACCGCTCGAAGGCTTCGATGGACGCCAGTGGCGTCCGATGACGGCGTGGGCGCGATGAGGCGCGGCATGCTCTGGCTGCTGCTCGTCGTCGCCGCGCTGGGGCTGGCCGCCTGCGTCCGGGTCCATGTGCACGGCGATCGCCCGACCACGGCCTCGCCCCCGGCGCCTGCGCCCGCCGCCGGCGCGCTGCGCATCGCCACCTACAACACCTCGCTCAACAGCGACGAACCCGGTGGCCTGCTGCAGCGTCTGCAGGGCGACGACGCGGGTGCGCGCAAGGTCGCCGCTGTGCTGCAACGGGTGCGTCCGGACATCGTGCTGCTCAACGAGTTCGACTACGTCGCCGACGGCAGTGCGGCCACGCTGTTCCAGACCCGCTGGCTCGAGCGCGCGCAGCCCGGTGGCGGTGCGCCGCTGCACTATCCTTACCGCTACCTGGCGCCGGTCAACACCGGCGTGCAGAGCGGGCTGGACCTCGACGGCAACGGCACGGTCGGCGGCGAGGGCCGCGACCGTGGTAACGACGCCTGGGGCTACGGCCTGCATCCGGGCCAGTACGGCATGCTGCTGCTCTCGCGTTACCCCATCGACGCCGAGGCCGCGCGCACGTTCCAGTGGCTCAAGTGGAGCGCGATGCCCGATGCGCAGCGCCCGCACGACCCGGCGACCGGCGCCCCGTTCCATCCCGACGCGGTGTGGGCGCAGTTGCGGCTGTCGTCCAAGTCGCACTGGGACGTGCCGGTACGCACGCCCGCCGGCGTGCTGCACGTGCTCGCCTCCCATCCCACGCCGCCCGCGTTCGACGGACCGGAGAAGCGCAACGTCGCGCGCAACCACGACGAGATCCGCGTCTGGCACGACTATCTGTCGCCGGGCGCGCATGACTGGCTATGCGACGACGCCGGGCGCTGCGGCGGGTTGGCCGCCGACGCCCGGTTCGTGATCCTGGGCGATCTCAACAACGATCCGGTCGACGGCGCCGGCGCGCACGAGGCGATCGTCGGCCTGCTGGAACACCCGCGTGTGTTGAGGATGGCCACGCCGCGCAGCGAAGGTGCGGTCGAGGCGGCGGCGCGCGATGGCGGGGCCAATCTCGAGCACCGCGGCGCGGCCGCCCACGACACCGGCAGCTTCGGTCCGCGGGTCGGCAATCTGCGACTCGACTACGTGCTGCCGTCGGTCGGCCACGTGCCGGTCGCCAGCGGGGTGTTCTGGCCGCCCAGCGACGCGCCGCATGCCGAGATCGTCGATGGCACCGACCATCGGCTGGTCTGGGTGGACGTGGCCGAGGGCGGCTGACGCGTTGCGTCCTGGCATGGCGCCATCCGGCGATCGGCGCAGGACGGCTGCCGCGCCCCTGCTGGCGATCGGCGCGCGGCCCGTGCACCATCGGGGAATGCCGCCCACCGTACCGCCCCGCCAGCACGAGTCCTGCGCCCGATGAGCGAGGGGCTGTTCCGCGACGAAGTGCTGCGTGCGCGCCGCGAGGCGTGGCTGGGCACCGTTTCCCTGCCGGTGCCGCGCCGCGGCTGGCTGCTCGCCGCACTCGGCGGCGCCGCGTTGCTGGCGATTGCCGCGACCCTGGCGTTCGGCAGCCTGCACCGGACCGTGCGCGCTTCGGGCACGCTGCAACCCGCCGAGGGCCTGCAGCGCGTGCAGGCGCCCGAGGCCGGCGTCGTCGTCCGCGTCCACGTGGCCGACGGCGCGACCGTCGCAGCCGGCGATCCCTTGCTCGACATCGCGGTCGATCGCGACCTCGCCGATGGCGGCGCGCCCCTGTCGGCGCGGGTGGCCGAGGGCCTGGAGGCCGAGCGCACGCGCCTGCGTGCGGCGCTGCAGGCCTTCGACATCGCCCAGCCGGCCCGCGAGGCCGACCTGCAGGCGCGGCTGGCGACGCTGGTCGACGAGGTCGGCTCGGCGCGCGACGAGATCGCGCTGCGCGAGCGCCAGGCCGCCAATGCCGAAGACGTGTTCGCCCGGCTGCAGCCGCTGCGCGAGGCGCGCATCGTCAGCGAGGTCCAGGTCCAGCAGTACGAGAACCAGGCCCTGGACGCGCGCGCCGCGCTTGGCGCCGCCCGGCGTGCGGGTCTGGAGGCCGAGCGCCGGCTCGCCGATGGACGCCGCAGCCTGCGCGAGCAGGCCTTGGCCCGGGCCACCGAGCGCGGCACCCTGGTCCAGGCGTTGGCCGACCTGGACCGCGGCGATGCCGAGAACCGCGCGCGCGGCACGATCCGGCTGCGCGCCCAGCGTCCGGGCGTGGTCAGCACCTCGGGGCTGTCGACCGGCAGTCCGGTCGCCGCCGGCGAGCCCTTGCTGACGATCGTGCCCAGTGATGCGCGCTTCGTCGCCGAGTTGTGGGTCCCCGCGCAGGCGGTGGCGCATCTGGTACCGGGACAGCGCGTGGAGATGCGCTACGACGCCTTCCCGCACCGCCGCTACGGCCAACAGCCCGGTGAGGTGGTCAGCGTGGCGCGCGCCGCGCAGCCCGCGCCGGCGCATGCGCGTACCGGCGCCGATCCCGGCGTGCCGCTGTATCGCGTGCTGGTGCGGCCCGACCGCCAGGATGTGCCGGGCGCCGACGCCGCGCTGCGCACCGACATCGGCGTCGATGCCGACCTGATCCTCGAACGCCAGCGGCTGTACCAGCGCCTGTTCGGCGATCGTTTCGCCCGCCCCACCGTCGCCCGAGCCGACTGATGCCCCTGTCTTCCCGTCGACGCGTGCCGGTCGTGCAGCAGAACGAGATCGCCGAATGCGGGCTGGCCTGTCTGGCGATGGTCGCGGTGCATCACGGCCACGATCTCGACCTGGCGGCGATGCGCCGGCGGTTCCCGATTCCGATCCAGGGCGCGAGCCTGTCGCGGCTGATGGCGATCGCCCGCGAACTCGGTCTCGAGGCGCGCCCATTGCGCACCGAACCCGAGCACCTGCACACGCTCCAGGCGCCGTGCGTGCTGCATTGGGACCTCAACCATTTCGTCGTCCTGGTGCGCGTGTCGCGCGGGCAGGCGCTGATCCACGACCCGGCACGCGGCGCGGTGACGATGCCGCTGGCCGAGCTCGGCCGGCATTTCACCGGCGTGGCGTTGGAACTTACGCCGGCCGCCGATTTCGCTCCGGTCTCCGACCGCACCCGCGTGCCGCTGCGCGCGCTGTTCGGCCGGATCTCCGGCATCGGCCCGGCGGCCACGCAGATCCTGCTGCTGGCGCTGTCGCTGGAGCTGTTCACGCTGCTGCTGCCGCTCGCGCTGCAATGGACGATCGATGGCGTGCTGGTCACCGCCGACACCAGCCTGCTGACGCTGATCGGGCTGGGCTTCATCGGCGTGGTCGCGTTCCAGGCGACGATCGCGGCGGTGCGCGGCTGGCTGGTGGCCGACCTGGGCGCCTCGCTCAATGCGCAGTGGATCGGCAACCTGTTCGCGCACCTGTTGCGGCTGCCGCTGGACTACTTCGAAAAGCGCAGCGTCGGCGGCGTGCTATCGCGCTTTTTGTCGGTGCAGTCGGTCCAGCAGACGCTGACCGGCAGCTTCGTCGAGGCAGTGCTCGACGGGCTGACCGTGCTGCTGGTGTTCGCGCTGCTGCTGTTCTACAGCGGGCCGTTGACCGCGCTGGTGCTGCTGGCCTTCGCGCTGTATGCGCTGCTGCGCTGGCTCGCCTACCGCCGCCTGCGCGACCTCAAGGAGACCCAACTGGTCCACCTGGGGCGGCAGCAAAGCCAGATGATCGAGTCGATCGGCGGTATCCAGACCATTAAGCTCGCAGGCCTGGAGGCCGCTCGCTTGGCGCGGCTGCGCAATGCGACGCTGGAGGTCGCCTCGCGCGAGGCCGCGATCGCGCGCACCACCGCGACCTTCGGCGCGCTCTCCAAGTTGATCTTCGGCCTGATGCGCGTGGGCCTGATCTGGCTGGGTGCGCTGCTGGTGCTCGACGGTCGGTTCACCGCGGGCATGATGGTAGTGTTCGTCACCTACGCCGATCTGCTGGCGATGCGCGGCGGCGCCCTGGTCGACAAGCTGGTCGAGTTCCGCCTGCTGGGCATGCACGGCGAGCGCATCGCCGATGTCGCGCTGGCCGCGCCCGAGGCCGATGTCGAAGCTGTGCACTCCGGCCCCGATCCCGCGCCCGAGCTCATGATCGAGGGCGTGTCGTTCCGCTACGACGAGAGCGGCCCCTGGGTGCTGCGCGACTGCTCGCTGCGGATCAAAGCCGGTGAATCGGTGGCGATCACCGGCGCCTCGGGCTCGGGCAAGACCACGCTGGCCAAGCTGATCCTGGGGCTGCTGGCGCCCAGTGAGGGCCGCATCCTGATCGACGGCGTCGACATCCGGCACCTGGGCCTGGCGCGCTATCGCGCCCGCTTTGGCGTGGTGATGCAGGACGACGTGCTGTTCGCCGGTTCGATCGCCGACAACATCAGCGTGTTCGATCCCGATGCCACGCTGGACCGGATCGAAGCGGCCGCCCGGATCGCACAGATCCACGACGACATCGCTGCGATGCCGATGGGCTACGAGTCGCTGGTCGGCGACATGGGCTCGGCGTTGTCGGGCGGCCAGAAGCAGCGCGTGATCATCGCCCGCGCGGTGTATCGCCAGCCCGATCTGCTGCTGCTCGACGAGGCCACCAGTCACCTCGACGTGCCGCGCGAGCGCGCAGTCAATGCGCTGATCGCCGACCTGCGCGCGACCCGCATCATCATCGCGCACCGCACCGAGACCGTGCGCAGCGCCGATCGCGTCGTGCGGCTGGTGAATGGGCGCGTCGCCGAAGACGACGGTACGCACGACACGAACGGCGCCTGACCGCGTGCATCGAAAGTTCGGAAACACGACGCAGGTCCGGAATCCGGGGTTCCGCATCGTGCCTGTGGGCGACTAGCATCGAAGACGCCGGATCCGGACCGGCCCCCTTTCAATCCGGAAGCCACTGGAGGAAACATGAGCCATCAAGACGCGCAGCATGTCCGCCCCATCGCACGCCTCGCCGCCCGCGAGTTGACCGAGGACGAGGTCGCCGCTGTCGCCGGCGGCAAGCCCGACCACACGCATGCCACCGGCCCCAACGGCGACGATCCGGGCGATCCGGGCGTCGTCTGATCCGCTGCGATCCCGACGCGGCCGGCCGTCCCCCGACGGCCGGCCGCATTGCATTGCCGATGCTGCCAACGCCATGACTGCACCCCTGATCGTGTCGTCGCTCGCGCACGACATCCATGCCGCCGCCGCGTGCTGGGGGCTGCAACGCGCGGGCGTTGCCTCACGCTGGATCGCCGGCTGGCACGAAGGTGCGCCGACGCTCGAGATCGCGCCCGACGCCGCTCCCACCATCGACAACTGGGGACCGGACGGCACGCCGCGCAGTGTGTGGTTCCGACGCCCGATGCCCCCGGCGACATTGCCGAACGTGGCTGAGTCCGACCAGCGTTTCGTCGGCGATGAGTGGCGCCGCTTCGCCGGCAATCTGCACGCGGTGGCCGGCGACATGGCCGGTCCGCTGTGGGTCAATCCGCCGGCCTCGGCCCTGCGCGCCGAGCACAAGCTCGTCCAGTTGCAGGCCGCCGCGCAACTCGGCCTGCCGTTCCCGGCCACGCTGATGTCCAGCGACCCGGCGCGCATCCGCGCCTTCGTCGCACGCCACGGCCGGGTCGTCTACAAACCCTTCCAGACGCACAGTTGGCAGGATGCCAGCGGTCGGTTGTTCAGTACCTACGCGCGGGTCGTCGACGCCGACATGCTCGCCTCCGATGCGAGCCTGCAGCTGTGTCCGGGCATCTACCAGCAGGCGATCGACAAGATCTGCGATCTGCGGGTGACGGTGATCGGCACGCACGTGTTCGCCGCGCGCCTCGATGCACCGCACGATGACGACGTGGTCGACTGGCGGTCGGCCTCGATCGCAGGTGCCGTGGAGACGTCCGCTTACGCGCTGCCGGCCGTCTGGCGCGACGGTCTGCTCGCGCTGCAACGCAAGCTCGATCTCGCGCTGGGCTGCGTCGACCTCGTGGTCGATCGCAGTGGCGCGCTGCACTTCATCGAGGTCAACCAGGCGGGCCAGTTCCTGTTCCTGGAACAGGCGCTGCCGGACCTTCCGCTGCTGCGCACGCTGTGCGCATTGCTGGCGCAGGGGCGGCTGGATTGCGATCCGGGCGCGATGCCGGACGATATCGGCTTCGCGGCCTATCTCGACAGTGAGGTCTACGCGGACTGGTGGGCCGAGGTCGCACCGCGCCTGCACACCGCCGGCACCGTGCCGCCAGGCGTCAGTCTCGAAGCCTGAGCTGCACAGGCGCATCTCGCCCATGCCGGGCAAACACCTGAAAAGGTCACCTGTTCGAAGTGGCATCCCACTTCGGATGGGCAGCGGCCTGCCGGCCGGTAGCCGCTCTTCCCTCGGCAGGACCGCTTCGCGGTCCGGCCCCGCGAAGCACGCGTGGCGTTCGCATGGATGCGCGGCAGCGCCGCGCACGTCATCCATGCTCACCCTGTCCTGACTCGGGCGTTCGCCCGCTCGCGCGGCATGCCGCGCAAACAGAGCGGACTCACCCTTGACGCGCTCGACGCGGCCACCGGCCGTCAGTCCACTGCTGCGGACATTGGCTACCCGACTTCGGTTCAATGCGGAATCGCCTGCTTGAAGAAGTCGTGCGCCTTCGGACTCAGTGCGTCGTGCTGGTCGGGGATTGCGATAGCGGGCCAGGGATGGCCCGCGGCGGCGAGTCAGCCATGGGTGAGTGTGGGCTGCTCGTGCGGCATGCCGCGCAGCCCGCACGAACGCCCGGCGTGCTTCGCCGGGCCGGACCGCGGAGCGGGCTGACCAAGCCGGGGAGCAGTCCCCGGCCGGCGCGACGCGCGCTCCGGAGACGAACTCCCGTTCAAAGCACGCAGAAGCAAGATGACCGTAACTTCGCAAAGAACCAAAAAAAGCGGGCCTTTCGGCCCGCTTTTTCTAACGTCTCATGACGCCAGACCTTACTCGGCCGGCGTGCCCTCGCCTTCGGCGACGGCCTTCATCGACAGGCGGATGCGGCCCTGCTTGTCGACTTCCAGCACCTTGACCTTGACCACGTCGCCTTCCTTGAGCACGTCGCCGACCTTCTCGACACGCTCGTTGGAGATCTGCGACACGTGGACCAGACCGTCCTTGCCGGGGGAGATCGTCACGAATGCACCGAAGTCCATCAGCTTGACGACCTTGCCCTCGTAGATGCGGCCCGGCTCGACGTCGGAGGTGATCTGCTCGATGCGCGACTTCGCGGCCTGGCCGGCAGCGCCGTTGACCGACGCGATCGTGATCGTACCGTCGTCCTGGATGTCGATCTGGGTGCCGGTCTCCTTGGTGATCGCCTGGATGACCGAACCGCCCTTGCCGATGACCTCGCGGATCTTGTCGGGGTGGATCTTCATCGTGATCAGGCGCGGCGCGAACTCGCTGAGCTCGGCACGCGGCGTGGTCAGCGCGCTGCTCATCTCGTTGAGGATGTGCAGACGGCCTTCCTTCGCCTGGGCCAGCGCGACCTTCATGATCTCCTCGGTGATGCCCTGGATCTTGATGTCCATCTGCAGCGCCGAGATGCCGTTCGTGGTGCCGGCGACCTTGAAGTCCATGTCGCCGAGGTGATCCTCGTCGCCCAGGATGTCGGACAAAACGACGAAGTCGTCGCCTTCCTTGATCAGGCCCATCGCGATGCCCGCAACCGGCGCCTTGACCGGCACGCCGGCATCCATCAGCGCCAGCGACGAACCGCAGACCGAGGCCATCGACGACGAGCCGTTCGACTCGGTGATCTCCGACACGACGCGGATCGTGTACGGGAACTCTTCCATCGTCGGCATCACCGCGAGCACGCCGCGCTTGGCGAGGCGGCCGTGGCCGATTTCGCGACGCTTTGGGCCCATCATGCGGCCGGCTTCACCCACCGAGTAGGGAGGGAAGTTGTAGTGGAACAGGAAGTGTTCCTTGTACTCGCCGGCGACCGAATCGATGATCTGGCCGTCGCGGGCGGTGCCCAGCGTGACGGCGACGATCGCCTGGGTCTCGCCGCGGGTGAACAGCGCCGAGCCGTGGACGCGCGGCAGCACGCTGACCTTCGAACTGATCGGACGCACGTCCGCCGGGCCGCGGCCGTCGATGCGCTTCTTGGTCTTGAGGACCGAGTTGCGCATGGTCTGGTATTCCTGCTCGCCGAACTCCTTCGACAGGTCGCCATGCGACCAGGCATTGGCCTCGGCGTGCGGTGCGATGGTTTCGAGGATCGCCTTCTTGAGCTTGGAGATAGCGTCCTTGCGCTCGAGCTTGTCACGCACCTGGAACGCACCCGCGAGCTGCTCGCCGATGGCGGTGCGCAGGGTCGAGATCAGGCCTTCATCGGCGGCCGGGGCCTGCCAGTCCCACTTCGGCTTGCCGGCTTCGGCGACGAGTTCGTTGATCGCGGCGATCGCGACCTGCTGCTGCTGGTGACCGAACATCACCGCGCCGAGCATCACGTCTTCCGACAGCTCCTTGGCCTCGGACTCGACCATCAGCACGGCCTTGGCGGTACCGGCGACGACGAGCTCGAGCTCGGAGTCGACCAGCTCGCTGGTCGTGGGGTTGAGCAGGTACTGGCCGTTCTTGTAGCCGACCTTCGCCGCGCCGATCGGGCCGTCGAACGGCGCGCCCGACAGCGACAGGGCGGCCGAGGCGCCGATCAGGGCGAGAATGTCGCCGTCGACCTCGGGGTTGAGCGACATCACCGTGGCGATGACCTGGACCTCGTTGCGGAACCCTTCGGGGAACAGCGGACGGATCGGACGGTCGATCAGGCGCGCGGTCAGCGTCTCCTTCTCGGTCGCGCGACCTTCGCGCTTGAAGAAGCCGCCCGGAATCCGGCCGCCTGCGTAGAACTTCTCCTGGTAATCGACGGTGAGCGGGAAGAAATCCTGCCCTTCGCGCGCGGTCTTGTTGGCCACTGCGGTGACCAGCACCTGCGTGCCTTCGCACGAGACCATGACCGCGCCGCCGGCCTGGCGGGCGATCTCGCCGGTTTCGAGCGTCACCGTCTGGTTACCGAACTGGAAGCTCTTTGTCACTTTTGCCACGTTGAATTCCCTTGATGACTCTTGCGATGGACCGGACGGAACCCTTGCCCCGACCGGGTGGACGCTGCGCGCGCCCAAAAAACGACCGCGGCGCATTTCTGCGCCGCGGGGGGAGACGGGTTTAGCGACGCAGGCCGAGCTTCTCGATCAGCGCCTTGTAACGGTCTGCATCCTTGCGGTGCAGATAGTCGAGCAGGCTGCGACGGCGGTTGACCATCATCAGCAGGCCGCGGCGGCTGTGGTGGTCCTTCTTGTGCGTCTTGAAGTGCTCGGTCAGGTGCACGATGCGTGCGGTCAGCAGGGCGACCTGGACTTCCGGCGAGCCGGTGTCGTTGTCGCCGCGCTTGTGTTCTTCGATGATCTTGCTGTTGTCGATCGTGGTCATGTGTTTCGCTCTTGACGCGCGTCCCGCAGAGACAGCGACGGATCAACCGTCACGTACCGCCCGGACCGCCTGTGGATGGAGAGTACATTTCGCCTGGAAAAAGGCGGCCAAGATTGTATCGCCTGCGGCCTGGCCGAACAAGGCGACGTATTCATTCGGCGTGCTCAGTCCGGCACGCTCAGTCCGGGGCGGCCGCGCGCCGGAACATGCGCCGCGGCCACAGGCTGCCGTCACCCTGCACCTGCGCCAGCCCCTCGGCCCGCCCGTTCGGCCCGAAGACCGCGACCTCGCCGGCCGCCGCGAACGGACCGGGCAGCGACTGCCCGTTCTGCAGCCGGGCCGCCTGGCGGGCATCGATGTGGACGGCCGGCCAGGCCAGCATCCCCGCCTCCAGGTCCAGCAGGCAGGCCTCGAGCTGGTGTTCGCCGCGCGCAGCGAGCGCCTGGAGTTCGTCGAGCGTCCACATCCTGGGATCGCGGAACGGATCGACCCACAGCCGACGCAACTGGGCGACGTGCGCGCCGCAGCCCAGCAACTCGCCGAGGTCGCGGACCAGGCTGCGCACATAGGTGCCCGAGCCGCACTCCACATGCAGGCGCAGTTGCGGCGCGCCGCCGGGGTCGAGCACGCCGTCGAGCAGGTCGGCCGCCGACTGCAGTTCGAAAGCGTGCACATCGACCGGCCGCGACTCGACTTCCACGGTCTCGCCGCGGCGGGCCTTGGCGTACAGCGGTTCGCCCCCGCGCTTGAGCGCCGAGTAGATCGGCGGACGCTGGTCGATGCGGCCGGTCAGGCGCCGCAGCGCGGCGTCGATCGTGGCCAGATCCAGCGGCGGCACCGGCCGCTCGCGCAGCAACTGACCGGCCGCGTCGTCGGTATCGGTGACCTGGCCAAGCCGGGCGACGGTGGTATAGGCCTTGCGCGCGCCGAGCAATCCGCCGGCGATCTTGGTCGCCTCGCCGAAACAGACCGGCAACAGTCCGGTCGCCAGCGGATCGAGGCTGCCGGTATGGCCGCCCTTCTCGGCCCGGAACAGGTGGCGCACGCGCTGCAGGGCCTGGTTGGAGCTCAACCCGCCCGGCTTGTCGAGCAGCAGGATGCCGTCGAGCTTGCGGAACTTGGTACGCGGGCGGGACTGGGGACGGCTCATCTGAGGATCGGCGGACGAAGGGAGGAGTGACGTCCCGCGGGATGCGGGCGGCGTCATGGCCACGGCATCGGCCTGGGCGCCGCGTCGGCGTCAGGCGCCCTGCGCACGGCGTCGTCCCGAACCACGGGGCCCCGCCACACCGGCGACGCCGGGCCGCCGGGCCATGCCGCGAGCGGTCAGGCCTGCTCGCCGCCGTCGTCGAGATCGCGCAGCAGATGGTCGATGCGCTCGCCGCGATCGACCGAATCGTCGTAGTGGAAATGCAGCTCGGGCACGTGGCGCAGCTTGACCGCCCGCGCGAGACGGAAGCGGATTTCGGGCGCGACCGCCTTGAGCCCCTTCAGCGCCTCGGTCGCGCGCTCGGACTGCAGCGCCGTCACGAACACCTTGGCGTGGGCCATGTCGCGCGTGACCTCGACGTCGGACACGCTTACCGACGGCAGGCCATGCTCGGACACGGCCTCGCGGACCAGGGTGCCGAGTTCTCGGCGAAGCTGGGCGGAGACGCGGTCGGTGCGGTGGAAGGATTTTGTCGGCACGTGATTCGTATTCGTGAGTCGTCTTGGGTGGTGCGAAAGCCTGGCTCGATCCTGCGATGGGCAAGGACCCGTGATCCGCGTTCGCGGATCACGTATTCCTCCCACCACCGATCGGTCGCGGACGCTTACAGCGTCCGCTGCACCTCGATGCGCTCGAAGCATTCGATCTGGTCGCCGGCCTTGACGTCGTTGTAGGCCTTCACGCCGATGCCGCACTCGGTGCCATTGCGCACCTCGTCGACGTTCTCCTTGAAGCGGCGCAGCGATTCGAGTTCGCCTTCGAACACCACGGTGTTGTCGCGCAGCACGCGGATCGGCTTGGAGCGCTTGACCACGCCCTCCACGACCATGCAGCCGGCCACCGCACCGAACTTGGAGCTGCGGAAGACGTCGCGGACCTCGGCGATGCCGATGATCTCCTCGCGGATCTCCATGCCCAGGATGCCGGACGCGACCTGCTTGACCTGGTCGATCACGTCGTAGATCACCGAGAAGTAGCGCAGGTCCAGACCGTTGCCTTCGATGACCTTGCGCGCCGAGGCGTCGGCACGGACGTTGAAGCCGATGATCGTCGCCTTCGCCGCCGCCGCCGAGTTGGCGTCCGACTCGGTGATGCCGCCCACGCCCGAGACGATGATGTTGACGCGGATCTGATCGTTCGACAGCGCGGTCAGGGCCTGCTTGAGCGCCTCGACCGAACCCTGCACGTCGGCCTTGACGACCAGGTTGAGCGACAGCTGCTGCTCGGCCTGGCCCATCTGCGCCATGATGTCTTCCATGCGGTTGCCCGCGGCCTGAACCAGACGCGTCTCGCGGCGCTTGGTCTCGCGCTGCTGGGCGACGTCCTTGGCCAGGCGCTCGTCGGCGACGACGACGAAATCGTCACCGGCATCGGGCACGCCCGACAGGCCGAGCACCTGCACCGGGATCGACGGACCCGCGGTCTGTACCTGGGTCCCGGTCTCGTCGAACAACGCACGCACGCGGCCGTACTGCACACCGCAGACCAGGTAGTCGCCGCGGGCCAGCAGGCCCTGCTGCACGAGCACCGTCGCCACCGGGCCGCGGCCCTTGTCGAGCGAGGACTCGATGACCGTGCCGCTGGCGCGGCCTTCGGCGACCGCACGCAGCTCCAGGATTTCGGCCTGCAGCGAGATCGCGTCGAGCAGGTCGTCGACACCGTCGCCGGTCTTGGCCGACAGCTCGACCATCTGCGTGTCGCCGCCGAAGTCCTCGGCCACGACCTCGTGTTCGAGCAGCTCGTTCTTGACCCTGTTCGGATCGGCGTCGGACTTGTCGATCTTGTTGATCGCCACGATCAACGGCACCTTCGCCGCCTTCGCGTGCTTCACCGCCTCGACCGTCTGCGGCATGACGCCGTCGTCGGCCGCGACCACCAGCACCACCAGGTCGGTGAGCTTGGCGCCACGGGCGCGCATCGAAGTGAATGCCGCGTGGCCTGGGGTGTCGAGGAAGCTGATGACGCCCTTGTCGGTTTCGACGTGGTAGGCGCCGATGTGCTGGGTGATGCCGCCGGCCTCGCCCGAGGCGACCTTGGTGCGTCGGATATAGTCCAGCAACGAGGTTTTGCCGTGGTCGACGTGACCCATGATCGTGACCACCGGCGGACGCGCGGTCAGCTCGCCCTGCGACTCGCCGACGTGGGCGATCAGCTCGCTCTCGGCATCGTCGGCATCGGCGCGCACGGCCGTGTGGCCCAGTTCCTCGACCACCAGCACCGCGGTGTCGTGATCGATCGACTGGGTGATCGTCGCCATGACGCCCATCTTGAACAGCGCCTTGACCACGTCGCCGCCCTTCATCGCCAGCTTCTGGGCGAGATCGGCGACGGTGATCGCCTCGCCGATCGCGACTTCACGCACGACTGGCGCGGTCGGACGCTCGAAGCCGTGCGGACCGGCGCCACTGCGCGCAGGCGCGCTGCCGCGGCGCTGCGGGCCACCGCGGGCCGGCCGGCCACGCGTACTGGTGCTGCGGCGCGCCCGATCGGATGCACTGAGGTGCAACTGCCCGGCAAAGCGCGCGGTGCTGTCATCGTCCTCGACGCCCGACACCATCGCGTGCGAACCGCGGTTGCCCTTCTTGGCATTGGCGTTGGCATTGCGGTCATCGCTGCGCGGCGCCGCCGGCGCCTTGTGCGCATGCGCGTGGCCACCGGCCGGCTTGCGGGCGGTCGCGGTCTCGCCGGCGTCCGGGGTTGCGGCAGCGGCTGCAGCGGCCTGGCGCAGCCGCTCGGCTTCGGCCTCGGCTTCGCGCTTGCGCTGCTCGGCCTCGTCGGCACGACGCTTGTCTTCCTCGGCCAGGCGCTGCTGCTCGGAGAGATTGCGCTGGCGCGACTCCTCGAGCTTGCGCAGGATCTCGGCGCGCTCGCTGTCCGGATCGACCGGCGCCCCGCCATCGGCGGGCCGGCTGAGCGTGACCTTCTTGCGCACGACCACGTCGACCGTCTGGCGGTTCTTGCCGCCGCCGACCGTCAGCTCCTGCTTGCGGCTGCGGCTGAGCGTGATCTTCTTCGGCGCGGAGGTTTCCTCGACAGGGGCGTCGCCCTTGCCGTGGGCGCGCTTGAGGAAGCCGAGCAGCTTGAGCTTCTCGGCACTGGTCACGACCTGGTCGGGGTTGCTGAACTGCATGCCCGCCTCGGACAGCTGTTCGAGCAGTTTCTCGACCGGCGTGTTCACCAGTGCGGCCAGCTTACGGATGGTGGTTTGTTGCGACATTCGTGATTCCGATTCCTTGCGCGCCGCCGCGGGGGCGGCGCAGTGGATTTGTCATTCTAGCGCTGCATGGGGTGCATTCCGAACGCGACCGCCTGCGGGGATCGGGCGACTGCAGGACCGCGGCCCTCGAGGGGCATGCGACCTGCGCCATCACTGCGACCTTCCCGACGGTCCGACTACGACTTCGGGTCGTCCTGCCCGGCCTTCACACGACCGGGCGGCAGATCACCCCTCCCGTTCCAGACGTGCGATTTCCTCGGCACGTGCGGCCAGGATCAACGCCGCGGCGCGCGCCTCGTCGAGGCCCTCGATACCGAACTCCAGCACCTCGTCGGCGCCCAGGTCGGAGAGGTCCTCGCTGGTGCGCACGCCGTGGGCGGCGAGTGCGAACGCGGTGTCCTCGTCCATGCCCTCGAGCGCCAGCAGGTCCTGGGTCGGCGCGTTCTCGTCGGCTTCTTCCTCGACCGCGAGCGCGTCGTTGAGCAGGGCGTCGCGGGCGCGCGAGCGCAGTTCCTCGACGATGTCCTCGTCGAAGCCCTCGACGGCGAGCAATTCGCCGACCGGCACGTAGGCGATCTCCTCGACGGTGCCGAAGCCCTCCGACACCAGGATGCCGGCGATTTCCTCGTCGACTTCCAGCTTGTCCATGAACAACTGGCGCGCAGCGGCCTGCTCGGCCTCCGACTTCGCGGTCACCTGGTCCTGGGTCATCACGTTGAGCTGCCAGCCCGCCAGGCGGCTGGCCAGGCGCACGTTCTGCCCGCCCTTGCCGATCGCCTGCGCCAGCTTGTCCTCGGCGACCGCCAGGTCCATCGAGTGCTTGTCCTCGTCGACGACGATCGACTGCACTTCGGCCGGGGCCATCGCGTTGATGACGAACTGCGCCGGGTTGTCCGACCACAGCACGATGTCCACGCGCTCGCCGTTGAGCTCGTTGGAGACCGCCTGCACGCGCGAGCCGCGCATGCCGATGCACGCGCCGATGGGGTCGGTGCGGGTGTCGTAGGCGACGACGGCGATCTTGGCGCGGTCGCCCGGATCGCGGGCGCAGGCCTTGATCTCGACCAGGCCCTGGCCAACTTCCGGCACCTCGAGCTTGAACAACTCCATCATGAATTCGGGCGCGGCGCGGCTGATGAACAGCTGCGGGCCACGGGGCTCGCTGCGCACGTCGTACAGGTAACCGCGCACACGGTCGCCGGCACGCACGACATCGCGCGGAATGGCCTTGTCCTTCTGGATCAGCGCCTCGGCGTTGCCGCCCAGGTCGACATAGACGTTGCCGCGCTCCACGCGCTTGACCACGCCGGTCACCAGCTCACCCACGCGATCCTTCCAGGCGTCGACGACCTGCTGGCGCTCGGCCTCGCGCACGCGCTGCACGATCACCTGCTTGGCGGCCTGCGCGGCGATGCGGCCGAAATCGACGTTCTCGATCTGCTCTTCGATGTAGTCGCCGACCTCGACGCCGTCGGCCTCGTCGACCGCATCCATCAGGCGGATCTGACGATCCGGCGATTCCATCACCACGTCATCGGCCACGACTTCCCAGCGGCGGAAGGTCTCGTAGCTGCCGTCCTTGGGATCGATCGCCACGCGGGTCAGCACGTCCTGATCGACATAGCGCTTCTTGGCCGCCGTGGCCAGTGCGGCCTCGATGGCCTCCAGGATCACGGTCTCGGGGACACCTTTCTCGCTGGCGACCGCATCGACGACCAGCAACAGTTCCTTGCTCATCTTTTCATTCACTCCGCACCGGCCGGCTTGCGCGGCCGCTTGTTGTCACGTGGTGTGTTGTCTGCGTTGCGGGTCGCGCCGGCGGCGCGTCCCTTCTTGTCCTTCGACGGCGCCAGGCCCAGCGCGGCCCAGTCGGGGACCAGCCGCGCCTTGTCGATGTTGTCCATGCGCACCGTCAACGGCGTGCCGTCGACGTCGAACGTGATGGTCTCGCCCTCGACCGCGTCGATGCGGCCGGTCAGGCGGCGGCGCCCGTCCTGCGGCAGCTTCAGGCCGACCTTCGCGGTCTGGCCGGCGAAGCGCGCGAAATGCGCGGCCTCGAACAGCGGCCGGTCGACGCCGGGCGAAGACACCTCGAGCGTGTAGTTGCCGCTGATCGGGTCCTCGACGTCGAGCTGGGCCGACACCTCGCGGCTGACCGCCTCGCAATGCTCGATGGTCACGCCCTGCCCGGCCTCGCCGTCGGTCGCCCCACCCTCGGCGGCATCCGTATCGGTCGCCGGCACATCGATGTAGAGCCGCACCAGCGCGCCACCGGGCGCCGGCAGGTATTCGATGCCCAGCAGTTCGAGGCCAAGAGACTCGACCGTCGCCGCCAGCATCGTCTTGAGTTGTGTCGCCTTGTCCGCCACTCGTCCCTCGCGTTGTCCGGTACCGCGTCCGATCGCCTGCACTTCGACGACCTGCCGACGCGCGCGTCGGTTTTGCGGTCGTGGAAAACGACAAGGGGCCCGACGGGCCCCTTGTCCGATACCACTGGATGTCGGCGCCGAAGCGAAGCAGGAGCTTCGGCAAGCCCAGACTTTTCGCTTTCGGGCACCTTGCGGATACCCATCGATCGACGCGAAAAATTTGGTAGCGGGGGCAGGATTTGAACCTGCGACCTTCGGGTTATGAGCCCGACGAGCTGCCAGACTGCTCCACCCCGCATCAGGAGTGCGATTATGAAGCGAGCGGTGCGGAATTGCAAGCCAGAACACCGCTGCAGATCCCGTTTCGCATCGCTCGATCGTGTGGGCGAACCCAGGTCACGACCGACCGCGGGCGCATCATAACGCAAGCACCAATGCCGGCGCCATCGCCGTGCGCTAAACGGCCGATACGCAGGCGAGCGCACGCGTGGAGACCAGCCACTGAAGCAGCGCACGGGCGTCGTCTCGGGGCATCGAAGTCGCCTCTCCCGGCCGCGTCTCGAACGGCGCGAGCAGCGCGTCGACCGCGATCGCCGCGCCGCCATCGAAGCACCGCAGCGAAGCGGCGGCCACGGAGTCGAAACGCTCGATACGACGGACATGCCCGGCCGCGCCGCACAGCACCGCCCCCGGCGCATCGTCGTGGCTCCAGACCAGCGGATACGCCGGGTCGGCCAACCGCAACTGCGCCCGGTCGTCGAGCGGCGCCAGCGGCATCGCCGGCGGCGGCATGAAGCCGCCACCGGTCAGCAGCGAGAGATAGCCCGCCGTCGCCGCGCTGCGCAGCGCCTGCGCAGACGTCAGGTCCCGCGCCCGTTCCAGCGCCTGCACCACACCAGCCGGCCGTCCGGCGTCCTCCGCGCCCAAGGCATCGGCAGCCGGCCCCGTCTCGTCCGCATCGCAGACCTCGGCCGCGCGCTCGATCGCATCGAGGGCATAGAGCACCGCATGGCCGTCATGCGGGACGCCGACGTTCACGCTGGTGGCCACCTCGGCGCCGACCGTCTCGCCGACGTGGTAATAGGTCGACGGCCAGTAGAGCAGATCGCCTGGGCCGATCTCGATGGCGAACGACGCGTCCAGATGCTGCGCATAGTCGACCCGCGTGGCCACCGCGTCCTGCCACGGGCGCGCGGGCCAGAAGCGCATGCGCTTGCGTCCCTGCAGCACGAACACGAACGTCGAGAAGCGGTCCTTGTGCACGCCCACCGGCGTGCGCTCGTAGTTGCCGTGGAACAGCGTGGTGATCGCCCCGCTCGCCGGCAGGCCGACGTGCGCCCACAAACCACGAAAGAACCGGCGCCCGGCCTCGAAGATATCGGCGTCGTGCCGATGGAATTCGTTGACGATCAGCGCGTAGCCCGCACGCGTGCCGGCCTCGCGCAGCACCCGCTGCGCGTAGCGCGCGAAGTCGCCGTCATCCACGCGCGGCAGCCAACTGCCAGGCTGCCGCAACTGGCGATCGTCGAGCACGAACCGGCACACCGTCCCGCCTGCAGTCGCCTCACGTGCCGCCGCCGCGGCCGCGCGCAGCGCCGCATCGACGGGGTACGGCGCCGCGCCGCCTTGGCGGTATACCACCGGTCGCACGTCCCAGCAGGTCGAGACGAACTGCGCCCAGTCCAGCGGCCCCTGCATTTCCAGGTAGGGCGTGGTGTTCATGGCGTGTCGTATCCGTAGGTGCGTTGCAACTGCATGCGATAGGCGGCAAGCGGCGGCAGCCCCATCCGACGCCGATGCGCATCGACCTGGTCGGGCTGCTCCAGCGGGTACGGCACCCACCGCCCGCGGCGGCGCCTGAACTTGCTGCCGTAGCGCTGCGGGCGGCCGGCCTGCACGCACACCGCATCGGTCACGTACGCCAGATGGCGCAGCGGCACCTCGCCTTGCGCGGCGGCAGCGCTCACCAGTGCCAGACAGCGTCGCTGCAGGGGCGCGGCATCGCGGCCGGCGTGCTGCGCGAGCGCGGCAGCGGCGTCGCAGGCCTGGGCGCCGACGCGTGCGACGGTCGGCCAACCGTGCGTGTCGAGCACCGTCTCCAGCCACGTCAGCGCGGCGCGCGTCAACCGCGCAAGGCGCGCAGCCAATGCGCGATCCCGGAAGCCGTCCGCGGCCCATTGTCGACGCAGGGCGCCGTCGATGCGCTGGATCGCGCGCAGCCGCCGGGCCACCGCCGGCAACCGCGGCGCAGCTGCGGGCAACGCCTGCGTACGCAGCTCGATCCGCCGCCGGCTCCAGGTGTAGACGACCCGACAGTTCGCCACGGGCCAGTCGAGGTGGACCTCCCCAGCATGCGCGCTGCGAAGATGCAGCGCGACGCCCAGCGCCGGATCGCACAAGCGCCAGCCGCGACCGTCGCGCCAGACCTCGGGCGCGTCGCGTTCGAGATCGCGATACGCATGTGCGACCGCGTCCTGGAGCAGCGTCGCCAGATCGACCAGGTCGGGGCGCCAGGCCAGCCGCGCATGCAGGTCCGGCCGCAGCGACGGCAGCGCGAGCGTCACCGGCCCGGCCGCACGGGCGCACAGAAACGTCGGCGCGGCCAGGCACTGCAGCGGGCCGCCCCCGGCCGCTGCGAAAAAGTACGGCACATCGCCACGCGCCAGTTGCGTACGCTCCGCTTGGCCGAATGACCGCATGTCGATCGGCGCGCCGCTGGCCTGCGCGGCAAGCGCGCGGGCATAGGTTGCGGTCAGCATGGTCAGCACGCGGACGCGCCCACCGCGCAGCGCCCGCCGCAGATGCGCGTCGAACGCGCGCCGGTGATGCAGCAGGCAGGTCCAGGCATCGAACATGCCGCGCAGCATCGCCGGCAGATAACGCGCAGGACCGAGATTGCCGGCGAGATCGGCAACCGCCGCCCGCGACGTGGTGCGTGCCCACACGGCCGCCGGTCGCAATGCCAGTGCGCCGCCGGGCGCCGCGAACAAGCCGGCGGCTGGCCCCTCGACAGCATCGGCCTGCAGGCGGGACGCGAAGCCCGGGTGACCGGTCTGCGCATCGCCCAGGACCAATCCGGTGCCGGTCAAGCGCGTCATGTGGCAGCCGAACACTTCCATATCGACGATATAGGGCATCGGGTCGGGCGCACCGGGACGGATGCCGCACAGCACGTTGCCCTCGCCCAGGTCGGTGGCGCCGACCGCGTGACAGGCCACGGCCAGCGCACCGGCCGAGCGCCAATAGCTCGCCGCGGCCCGCGGCGACAGGCGCGCGCCTTCGATCGACGGCTGCGCCGGGTCCAGCACGCCCCATTGGCGCGGCGGCGCGATCCAGTCCTGCCAGCTGTAGGTCCAAGCGTCGCGCCCCACGCCGCGCCAGACCCGCAGCGTGGGCAGCCGCACCGGACCGGACACCGGTGAGCACGCATTGAGCCAGGCGAACAGCGCGGCGTCGCCGCGGCCCGCCCCGTCGGCGAGAAAGAGCCGCTCGCCATCGACCGGTCGCGGCTTGTAGGCGATGCACCTGCCGCCGCGCAGCCGCAGGCACAGCACGCGCTGGCCACCGTTGTGCGTTTCCGACGCGCTGGCCCACAGCCCGACCACCGGCCCGCGCACCGCATCGCCGAAGACCCCGGCATCCAGATCGCGGCGCAGGCGCAGCACGAAGCGCTCGAGAAAGCGCTGGAACTGCTCGCGACTGATTTCGAGTGCCTCGGCCGTGTCGGGCCCGCCGGCGGCGCAGCGGACGAACGCGTCACTGATCAACGGGGCGAACAAGGCGGTGTTGCCGAGCCCCAGCACCCGGCGCGCAAAGAGATCGGCATGGGCCTGCGCCAGGGCACGGCACCATGGCCCCAACGCCTCGAGCATATCGACGAACGGCGCGAACGCCGGCCGGGCCAGGACCGCCGCAAGCCGGCGCGCATCCTCCGGGCCCTGCAAGGGCCCGAGCGCTTCGACCAGCCCGTCCCGGCGCTGCCGCGCGCGCGGCTGCAACAGCGCACCGCCACCGCCGCGTGCGACGGCGCGCACGAACGCCCTGGCGTCAGGCGGCAGCCGGACCGTCGAACCCGCGACGGGCAGCGTCAGCACGAGACCGGCAGGTGAGGCCGGCCGCCCCGGGTCGCGGCCATTGACCGCCTCGCGCCGCACACGACGGGCCAAGACCTCAGACCCCTCCGGCACGGTCGGCGGCAGTCCACTCGACCCCGCGCGCTGCGCACAACTGCGCCAGGGCGTCCCGCAACGCCGGCTCCGATCCGCACAACGCGGCGACGGTCGACGATCCGCCCCGCATCAGCGCCTCGCGCAGCCTGCGGCTGCCGGGTGTCGCCTCGACGGCCAGCGTGTGCCCGTTGATCGCCCACAGCCGCGTCCCCTCGCCTGCCGGAAGTTCGAGAATGCGGGTCCCGGGCGCGCTGCGGATACGGTCGCCCGGGGCAAGGTCCGGCGGCTCGGCGCAGCCAGGCACCGGCTCCAACGCGCAGGCGCTGGCGCGGGCGATCCACTGCACGCGCTGGGCGAGTTCGGCATTCGGCCCGGCGGCGAAGTCGCCGAGCGCCTCGACATCGCGGGCGAGCGCATCAGGCAGCACGATCGCGCCGTCGGCCGCACATGCGGGCGTCGCCGGAAGATACGGCACCAGGCCCTGGGGATAGCGCTCGGGTTGCACCAGCGAGGCGAACAGTGCGATCAGCTCGCGCGTGGAGGCCGTCCGCTGCACGGGGATGTCCAGGCGCAACGCGACGCCCCCAACGTCCTCGGCCACCTCCACGGCCTCGCCGGGCGGTCTGTACAGCAGTTGGCCGGGCGCGACGCGCTGCGTATCGCCACCGGCGCCCTGCGTCACGGCGACCTGCCCGAGCAATGGCAGCAGCAGCGTCGCGGCCGTGCGGTCATTGGTATTGCGCCGGAAGCGTCCCAGCAGCAGGTGCGAGGCCACCGGACGCACTGGGCAGCCCAGCCGTTCGCACCAACCAGAAAGAAAACCGCGGACATCCCGCCATGTCGCCGGATCGACAACCAGGGGCGATTCGATGTCCAGCCATGCCGGCGCGTCTGGACACTCGGCTGCGAGGCGACGCAGATACGCGCCAGCCGATGCGTCGCGCGCGTCGGGCAGCAGCGCACCCGGCGCGCGGATCTCGGTATCCCCGGCGAAGAAGCGCAGGGCCGGCACCGAGAAGAAGCGGATACCCGCGCGCGAGGGCCGGCAGATGGCGATCGCCAGGCGATACGCTGATGCGATCGGCCACAGCGGCGGCGCCGGCAGGCAGACCGCACGGCCTGCACGATGGCAGGCCGCGAGGCGGTCCCAATCGAAAGCGCCGGCATGCGCCGGCGCCGTTGCCATGTCCATGGCCGATGCCATCCGCAACACGAAGGCCGCACCTGCCGGCATCGCCGGCCGGTGCGGCACTGCGCTCAGACGCAGTAGATCGTGCGCGAGCAGGTCGCCTGCGGGGCGATCCCGGCGGTGTCGAGGGCGGTGCCCTTCGCCGTCTGCTTCTGCATCTGCCCGATCAGTCGATCGAGGTTGGACCTCGCATCGCCGGCCGGGTTGCGACGGGTCCCCTGATCCTTGCTTGCCTTGACCTTGTCCATGATCGTCTCCTTGCTGGTTGGGTGACGTCCCGGTGCAGCCCGGCGGTGACCGGAGGATCCGGCGAGCCGCGCGCCGCACCGGCCCGCCGTCGTCGACGGGCGGGTTCCGGGGTAACACGCCCGCGCGGCGCCATGCAAATGAATACGCCAGCGCCGTGCTCGACCCATGACCGAGGTCACATCCTCATGCGCGCGTGTCCAATGGCGGCGCTCGGCCGTATCGACATCGAACGGATCCCGCAAACGACACCGGCCGGGTCGAAGACCCGGCCGGTATTGAAGACATCGATGGACCGCGCACGCGCGGCCTTTGCGGTCAGGCGAACGCCTGCTGACACCAGGCCATCAGCGGGCTCCAGAACAGGCCCAGCCCGAGCAGCGCCAGCGCATTGACCGCGAACACGATGCGCAGCAATTGGCCCGGGCGCTGCGCGACCGGCGCGGCGTTGGGCGCGTCGAAGTACATGACCTTGATCACGCGCAGGTAGTAGAACGCGCCGATGACCGCGAACACGATGCCGACGATCGCCAGCCACAGCAGGTCGCCTTCCAGCGCGCCCTGCAGCACCACCAGCTTGGCCCAGAAGCCGAGGAACGGCGGCACGCCGGCCAGCGAGGCCATGATGCACAGCACCAGACCGGCCATCCACGGGCTGCGCTGGTTCAGACCCTTGTAGTCCTCGATCCGCTCGGCCTCGAAGCCGGCGCGCGAGAGCATGACGATCGCGCCGAACGAGGCCACCGACATGATCGCGTAGCTGATCGCGTAGAACATCGCCGCCGCATGTCCGGTTTCACCGCCGCCGGCCAGGCCGAGGAACAGGAAGCCGACATGCGAGATCGTCGAGTAGGCGAGCATGCGCTTGAGGTTGGTCTGCGCGATCGCGAACAGGTTGCCGACCGCCAGCGACAGCGCCGCGAGCAGCGCCAGCAGCAGCTGTGACTGGTCGTGCACCTGGCCCAGCGCGGTGTCGAGCAGGCGCCAGGCCATGCCGAACGCGGCCAGCTTGGGCACCGAGCTGATGAACGCGACGATCGGGGTCGGCGCGCCGTGGTAGGTGTCGGGCAGCCACATGTGGAACGGCGCGGCACCGAACTTGAACGCGATGCCCACCAGCACGAACACCATGCCGGTCAGCAACAGCACGCGCCCCTCGCCCACCAGCCCAGCGACCGCCTGGTCGATACCGGGCAGCGACAGCGTACCGGTCGCGCCGTAGATCAGCGACATGCCGAACAGCAACATGCCCGAGGCCAGCGCGCCGAGGACGAAGTACTTCATCGCCGCTTCCGACGACAGCGGGTTGTCGCGGTCGCAGGCCACCAGCGCATACGAGCACAGCGCCAGCAGTTCCAGGCCGACGTAGACCATCGTCATGTTGTTGGCCGAGACCAGCAGCATCATGCCGGCGCTGGTGAACAGGAACAGCACCGGGATCTCGCCCTGGTACAGGCCCCGCTCGCGCAGGTACGGCCATGCGTAGCCCAGCGCGATCGCGCCGACGATCAGACCGGCGACCTTCAGCACGTCCGCGCCGGCGTCGCGCACGAACATGTCGGCCAGGATCGTGCCGTGGCCGCCGATCCCGGCGGCGATCAGCGCGGCGGCGCCGAGCATCGTGGCCACCGCCAGCGCATGGGTGACGATGCGGCGGCGCGGGTCGAGGAACAGGTCGAGCATCAGCAGCGCGAACGCGCCCAGGATCACGACGAGCTCAGGCACGATCGGGCCAAGCTCGGCCAACGTGCGGACGGGGGGCGTCATCGGAGCGGAAATCATCGCGGCACGGCTCTCATTGAATATGGACTCACAGCTTGCTGGCGGCGATCACGTTCGCCAGTTGCGCGATGGACGGCTCCATCAGGTCGGTCAGCGGCTTGGGGTAGACACCGATCAGCAGCGTGCCCGCGGCGAACACGCCCAGCACCAGCGCCTCGCGGCCGTTGATGTCCTTGAGCGCGGCGACGTGCGCATTGGCGACCTCGCCGTAGAGCACCCGCTTGACCAGCCACAGGGTGTACGCGGCGCCGATGATCAACGTCATCGCAGCGAAGAAGCCGATCAGCGGGTGGTTCTGGAACGCGGCCAGGATGACCATGAATTCGCCGACGAAACCCGACGTGCCCGGCAGGCCAGAGTTGGCCATCGCGAACAGCACGTAGAAGGCCGCGAACCAGGGCATCACATTGGCCACGCCGCCGTAGTCCTTGATCATGCGCGTGTGCATGCGGTCGTACAGGATGCCGATGCACGAGAACATCGCACCCGACACGAAGCCGTGCGAGACCATCTGCACCATCGCGCCCTGCAGGCCCAGGCGGGCCGCATCGCCGGCGTCGACGTCGCGCACCAGCGCAAACGCGATGAACACGCCCAGAGTCACGAAGCCCATGTGCGAGACCGACGAATACGCGACCAGCTTCTTCATGTCCTGCTGGACCAGCGCCACCAGGCCGACGTAGACCACCGCGATCAGCGACAGCGCGATCACCAGCCACGCCCACTCGTGGCCGGCGTCCGGGGTGATCGGCAGGTTGAAGCGCAGGAAGCCGTAGCCGCCGATCTTGAGCATGATCGCCGCCAGGATCACCGAGCCGCCGGTCGGCGCCTCGACGTGCGCATCGGGCAGCCAGGTGTGCACCGGGAACATCGGCACCTTGACCGCGAACGCGGCGAGGAACGCGAAGAACAGCCATGTCTGCTCGGTCGCCGACAACCGCACCGCGTACAGGTCGGGCAACTGCCAACTGCCGGCCTGCAGGTACAGGTAGATCAGCCCGACCAGCATGAACACCGAGCCGAGGAACGTGTAGAGGAAGAACTTGACCGAGGCGTAGACGCGCCGCGGACCGCCCCACACGCCGATGATGATGAACATCGGGATCAGCATCGCCTCGAAGAACACGTAGAACAGCATCGCGTCCACGGCGCAGAACACGCCGATCATCATGCCCTCGAGGATCAGCATCGCGGCGTAGTACTGGTGCACGCGCTTGCTCACCGAGGTCCACGCGCCGATCAGCACCAGCGCGGTGGTCAGCGTGGTCAGGATGATCAGCGCCACCGAGATGCCGTCCGCGCCCAGGTGGTACTCGATGCCCAGCGACGGGATCCACTCGCGGCGCTCGAGGAACTGCATCCCCGCATTCGCGTAATCGAAGCCGGTGAACAGCGGCAGGCTGAGCACGAACACCGCCACGGCGACCGCGAGCGACGCCCAGCGCACGGCATCGGCGCGGCGATCGCCCAATGCGAGCACGCAGGCGCCGCCGAGGATCGGCAGCCAGATCAATAGACTGAGAAGAGGCCAGTTCGACACGTGGGTATTTCCGTCAGCGCCAGTACTTGATGAGGACGGCCAGGAGCACGATCAGGCCGACAATCATCGCGAATGCGTAGTGGTAGAGAGCGCCGGACTGCAGCCGGCGGACGAGGCCCGAGACCAGGTCGACGACGCGCGCCGAGCCGTTCACGAACAGGCCGTCGATGACCTTGGTGTCGAACACGCGCGAGAGCTTGCCCAGCGCGACGCCGCCACCGGCGAAGCCACCGATCCACAGGTCGTCGGCGAAGTACTTGCGCTCGAGCACCCGGATCGGCAGCGCGAACACGCGCGCGGCCTTGGCCGGCAGCTCCGGCTTCCACCAGTACATCACCGTGGCGAGCACGAAGCCGGCCACGACCAGCCAGAACGCCGGGGCAACGAAACCGTGCAGTGCGAACCCGACCGGGCCGTGCCAGAGCTCTTCCTTCAGCGTCGCCAGCACGTCGTTGGACGCCAGCACGTGGATCACGCCGTCGAAGAATCCGTTGCCTGCATGGTGGCCGCTCCAATCGGTGCCGAAGAGCATCGGCCCGGCGGTGAAGTAGCCGATCAGGATCGACGGGATCGCCAGCAGGATCAGCGGCAGCGTGACCACCCACGGCGACTCGTGCGGCTCGTGCGCACCATGGCCGTGGTGACCATGGTCGTCGTGCGCATGGGCGACCGCATGGCCGTGTCCGTCGTCGTCCAGCGGCTCGTGATGCGTCTCCTGGCCGTGCGCATCGTGCGCAGCATGCGCGTCGGAGGCGTGCGCGTCGCGGAAGCGCTCCTTGCCGAAGTACGTCATGTACAGCAGGCGGAAGCTGTAGAACGAGGTCACGAACGCGCCCAGCAGCACCGACCAGTACGCGTACTGGTACACCCAGCCGCCGTCGCCGGCGTGCTTGGCCGCCTCGATGATCGTGTCCTTGGAGTAGAAGCCGCTGAAGAACGGCGTGCCCACCAGCGCCAGCGTACCGATGACGCTGGTCCAGAACGTGATCGGCATGTACTTGCGCAGGCCGCCCATCTTGCGCATGTCCTGCTCGTGGTGCATGCCGATGATTACCGAGCCGGCGGCCAGGAACAGCAGCGCCTTGAAGAACGCGTGCGTCATCAGGTGGAACACGGCGGCCGAGTACGCCGACACGCCCAGTGCGACCGTCATGTAACCCAGCTGCGACAGCGTGGAGTACGCGACGACCCGCTTGATGTCGTTCTGCACGATGCCGATCAGGCCGGTGAAGAACGCGGTGGTCGCACCGATGAACAGGATGAACTGCAGCGCGGTCTCCGACAGCTCGAACAGCGGCGACATGCGCGCCACCATGAAGATGCCGGCGGTGACCATCGTCGCGGCGTGGATCAGCGCCGAGATCGGGGTCGGGCCTTCCATCGAATCGGGCAGCCACACGTGCAGCGGGACCTGGGCCGACTTGCCCATTGCGCCGATGAACAGGCAGATGCAGACCAGCGTCGCCACCGACCACTCGAAGCCGCTGATGATCTCGACCGTCTGGCCACCACCGATCGTGGTGTCGGCGGCCGCGAACACGGTCGCGTAGTCGAGGCTGCCGAACCAGTAGAGCACCCCGGCAATACCAAGCAGGAAGCCGAAGTCGCCCACGCGGTTGACCAGGAACGCCTTCATGTTGGCGAACACCGCGCTGGGCTTCTTGAACCAGAAGCCGATCAGCAGGTACGACACCAGGCCCACCGCTTCCCAGCCGAAGAACAGCTGCAGGAAGTTGTTGCCCATCACCAGCATCAGCATCGAGAAGGTGAACAGCGAGATGTAGCTGAAGAACCGCTGGTAACCGGGGTCCTCGGCCATGTAGCCGATGGTGTACAGGTGCACGAGCAGCGACACGAAGGTCACCACGACCATCATCATCGCCGTCAGGTTGTCGACCAGGAAGCCGACGTGCGCCGAGTAGTTGCCGACCTCGAAGAACGTGTAGACGTTCTCGTTGAACGGTGCGGCGCCCTGCAGCAGTTGCCACAG
Organism: Luteimonas sp. gir; assembly: GCF_037198055.1. Taxonomy (NCBI): domain Bacteria; kingdom Pseudomonadati; phylum Pseudomonadota; class Gammaproteobacteria; order Lysobacterales; family Lysobacteraceae; genus Luteimonas; species Luteimonas sp. gir. Next base: position 100,702 of record NZ_JBBAXQ010000007.1, on the reverse strand, counting down.
CGTGTAGACCGACAGCGCGCAGCTGACCGCGACACCGGCGATCGTCGCCACATGCGCGCCGGTGCGCCCGACCTGGCGTCCGAACAGGCCGGCAATGATCGAGCCCAGCAGCGGGGCCAGGACGATCGCGACCAGGATGCCCTTTGAAATGGTGTACTCCATGCCCGGCTCAGCCCTTCAGCGTGTCGAGTTCGGCGACGTTGATCGTGCGCCGGTTGCGGAACAGCGTGACCAGGATCGCCAGGCCGATCGCGGCCTCGGCCGCGGCCACGGTCAGAATGAAGAACACGAAGATCTGACCGGCGGCATCACCGTATTCGCGCGAGAATGCGACGAAGTTGATGTTGACCGCGAGCAGCATCAGCTCGATCGACATCAGCAGGATGATCACGTTCTTCCGGTTGAGGAAGATGCCCGCCACCGAGATGCAGAACAGCACCGCGCCCAGCGACAAGTAATGGCCCAGCGACAGGCCGGTTCCGAACAGCTCGGTCATTTCGCTTCTCCCTCGGTCGGCAGGTCACCGGCATCAGCCGGGGCCTCGACCACCGGACGCACTGCGTCCATCTTCACCACGCGCATGCGGTCCTGGGCCCGCACCCGCGCCTGCTCGCCCGGGTTCTGGTGCTTGGCGCCCGGACGGCGACGAAGCGTCAGCGTCACCGCGGCGATCACCGCGACGGTGAGGATCACCGCGGCGACCTCGAACGGCAGCAGGAAGTCGGTGAACAGCCGGCGGGCCAGCCACACCGTGTTCGAGACCCCAGCCGCGTCGACCGCATCGACCGCGAACGGCGTCATGCGACTGCGCACGCCGATCAAGGCGAGGATCTCGAGCAGCATCACCACCGCCACGATCAGGCCGACCGGCAGGTAGCGCACATAGCCTTCCCGCAGCGGCGCGACATCGATGTCGAGCATCATCACCACGAACAGGAACAACACCATCACCGCACCGACGTAGACCAGCACCAGGGCGATGCCGAGGAACTCGGCGCCGACCAGCAGCCAGGTGCAGGCGGTGGAGAAGAACGTCAGCACCAGGAACAGCGCCGCGTGCACCGGGTTGCGGGCACTGATCACCGCAACCGCGGACATCACGGTCGTCGCGGCGAAGACGAGGAAGAAGATCAGGGCGAGGTCCATGGCTTACCTGTACGCGGAGTCGGCGGCGCGGCGTTCGGCGATCTCGGACTCGAGACGGTCGCCGATAGCCAGCAGCTGCGGCTTGGTCACGATGTTCTCGCCGCGGTTCTCGAAGTGGTACTCGTGGATATGCGTCTCGACGATCGAATCCACCGGGCACGATTCCTCGCAGAACCCGCAGTAGATGCACTTGAACAGGTCGATGTCGTAGCGCGTGGTGCGGCGGGTGCCGTCGGCGCGCGGCTCCGAATCGATCGTGATCGCCAGTGCCGGGCACACCGCCTCGCACAGCTTGCACGCGATGCAGCGCTCCTCGCCGTTGGGATAGCGGCGCAGCGCATGCAGCCCACGGAAGCGCGGCGACTGCGGCGCCTTCTCCATCGGGTACATCAGCGTGTACTTGTCCCGGAACAGATATCGGAACGTCAGTGCCATGCCGCCGAGCAACTCGAGCAGCAGCAGGCTCCTGAACCATGCAACGAACTTGCCCATCACTGCCCTGCCTCGAATACGCCGAAGTACGCCATCAACGCGGTGACCACGATCCAGCCGATGCTGATCGGGATGAACACCTTCCAGCCCAGCCGCATGATCTGGTCATAGCGGTAGCGCGGGAACGACGCACGGAACCAGATGAAACAGCTGGCGAAGAAGAACACCTTCGCAAACAGCCACCACCAGCCATCGACCGCCAGCCACTCGAGCACCGGCACGCCGTCGAACCAGCCCTGGAACGGCGACAGCCAGCCACCGAGGAAGAACGTCGAGGTCAGGAAGCTGATCAGGATCATGTTCGCGTACTCGGCCAGGAAGAACAGCGCGAACGCCGACCCCGAGTACTCGACCATGTGGCCGGCGACGATCTCCGACTCGCCTTCGACGACGTCGAACGGCGAGCGGTTGGTCTCGGCCACACCGGACACGAAATAGATCACGAACAGCGGCAGCATCGGCAACCAGAACCAGTCGAACAGCCCCTTGCCGCCGGACTGCGCCATGACGATCTCGCTGAGATTCAGGCTGCCGGCGCCGACCATCACGCCGACCAGGGCGAAGCCCATCGCGATCTCGTAGCTGATCATCTGCGCCGAGGCGCGCATCGCACCCAGGAACGCGTACTTGGAGTTCGACGCCCAGCCGGCCAGGATGATCCCGTAGATGCCCAGGCTGGTCATCGCCAGCAGGTACAGCAGGCCCGCGTTCGCGTTCGACAGCACCAACTGCGCGTCGAACGGCACCACCGCCCAGGCCGCGAATGCCGGCGCGAGGGTGATCAGCGGCGCCAGCACGTACAGCACGCGCTGCGCGTTGGTCGGCTGGATGACTTCCTTGAACAGCAGTTTGAAGACGTCGGCGAAGGCCTGGAAGATGCCCATGCCGACATACATCGGCCCATGGCGCACGTGCATCCAGCCGATCAGCTTGCGCTCCCAGACCACGTAGAACGCCACGGCGATGATCACCGGCATCGCGATCACGAGGATCTTGAGCACGATCCACAACACCACGCCGAGGCCGCCCAGCGACAGCAGCGCGTCGTGCAGTGGCGCGGTGAGATCGCCGAGCAACGATGCGGTGTTCGTCACGCCGGCTTGCGAAACGCCGCCTTGCAAAAGGCTTGCTGTAGGCATGCTCATGCCGCCACCACCTTGACCTTGCCGGCCACCAGCGCCGCGGTGGCGCCGTAGCCCGATTCGACCCATGCCGCGCCGGGGGCGACGCGGTCGTCGACGACGACCTGCAGCGTGCCGGTGCCCACCGCGTTGCTGACCTTGGCCATGCCGCCATCGGCCACGCCCTGCGCCGAGGCGTCATCGGGATGCAGCGCGATGCGCGGGCCCAGGGTCAGCGGATGAGACTGCAGCGCCGCGGCGCGACGGGTCAGCGCATCGACCCGGTAGATCGCCTGGGTCACCGCCAGTTCGAGCCCGTCGCCGTCGACCGTCGGGGCCGCAGAGGCCGCGACCGTCACGGTCCGCGGCTGCAGACCCGCACGCAGGCCGGCCAGATCGGTGAACTCGAAGCCAGGCACCGCCAGCTCGCCACCGAGCGCACGCAGCACCCGCCAGCCCGCCCGGGCATCGCCCGGCAGCTTGCCGGCTGCGGTCGCATGCTGCGCGCGTCCGTCGAGGTTGGTCAGCGTGGCATCGATCTCGGCGAGCGCGCCGATCGGCAGGATCACGTCGGCGACGCTGCGCGTGGATTCGCAGGCGAACTGGCTGAACGCCACGACCTGGGCCGCGCCCAGTGCCTGCATCGCTTGCGCCGGATCGGCGAAGTCCAGGCCCGGCTCGATGCCGTAGATCACATAGGCGCCACGACGCTGCGCGAGCATCGCGTTGGCATCGCGCGTGGTCGGCAGCACGCCGGCATGCGTCAGACCGACCGCATTCGCACCCTGCGGGATCCGGCACAGCGCGGCCCCGGTCGACTGCGCCAGCGCGGCCGCGGCCTTGCGGATGTCGGCGGCATGCGCGCTGGTTTCCGCCTGCGCACCGACGAGGATCGCGGCATGCTTGGCATCGCGCAGCGCGTCGGCCAGTTCGGCGACCTGCAGCGTCTCGGCGATGCGCGACGGCGCCACGATGGCCTTGTCGGCGATGTCGAAGGTGAACTCGAAATCGACCGGATTGACGACATAGACCTTGGCGCCGCGCTTCCACGCCTGGCGCACGCGGTGGTGCAGTAGCGGCACTTCATGGCGCAGGTTGGACCCGACGATCAGCACCGCATCGGCCTTGTCGAGCTCGGCGACGGGCATTGCGAAGGCTTGCGCGACGGCGCCATCGGACAGGTCGCGCTGGGCGATGCGATGGTCGAGGTTGCCCGAGCCCAGGGCGTCGGCCAGACGTGCCAGCAGCGCGCCCTCCTCGTTCGACGTGGCCGGGTGCACCAGCACGCCGAGTTCGTCGGCCGGGTTGTCGCGCAGGATCCGGGCCGCGCGCGTGAGCGCCTCGTCCCAGGTCGCCTCGCGCCACTGGCCGCCGTCCTTGATCTGCGGATGCAGCGCACGGTCCTCGGCCGCCAGGCCCTGATGCGAATAACGGTCGCGGTCCGACAGCCAACACTCGTTGACCGCCTCGTTGTCGCGTGGGACCGCGCGCATCACTTCGCCGCGGCGCAGGTGCAGGAACAGGTTGCTGCCCAGCGCGTCATGGCCGCCGAGCGACTCGCGCGCGATCAACTCCCACGGCCGCGCGCGGAAGCGGAAGACCTTGTTGGTCAGCGCGCCGACCGGACACACGTCGATGACGTTGCCCGACAGTTCGGTCGTCAGCGGCTTGCCGTCATAGGTGCCGATCTGCAGGTTCTCGCCGCGCTGCATGCCACCCAGCTCGTAGGTCCCGGCGATCTCGGCGGTGAAGCGGATGCAGCGCGTGCACTGGATGCAGCGCGTCATTTCGGTGGCGACCAGCGGACCGAGGTCCTCGTCGGGCACCACGCGCTTGCGCTCGGCAAAGCGGCTGACCGAACGGCCGTAGCCCAGCGACAGGTCCTGCAGCTCGCACTCGCCGCCCTGATCGCAGATCGGGCAATCGAGCGGATGGTTGATCAGCAGGAACTCCATCACGTTGCGCTGCGACTTGAGCGCCTTCTCGCTGCGCGTGACGACCTTCATGCCGTCCATCACCGGCGTGGCGCAGGCCGGCGCGGGTTTGGGCATCTTCTCGACTTCGACCAGGCACATGCGGCAGTTCGCCGCGATCGCCAGCTTGTCGTGGTAGCAGAAGCGCGGGATCGCGATGCCGGCCTTGTCGGCGGCCTGGATGATCATCGAGCCCTTGGGCGCGGCCAACTCGACGCCGTCGATGAAGACAGTGACGTGGTCAGGCGGCAGGTTCGGATTCACAGGTTGCGCGCTCATGCGGCCACCGCCTTCGACACCACGGTGCCGTTGCGCTGATCGTCGACCAGGAAACGCCGGTTGACGATCGCGTACTCGAACTCGTCCCAGAAGTGGCGCAGGAAGCCCTGCACCGGCCACGCGGCGGCCTCGCCGAACGCGCAGATGGTGTGTCCCTCGATCTGGCCGGCGGCCGCTCGCAGCATCTGCAGGTCGTCGACGGTCGCCTTGTGTTCGGCGATACGGGTGAGCATGCGGTACATCCAGCCGGTGCCCTCGCGGCAGGGCGTGCACTGGCCGCAGGACTCCTTGAAGTAGAAACGGGCGATGCGCTGGCACGCGCGCACCATGCAGGTGGTCTCGTCCATCACGATGACCGCACCCGACCCCAGGCCGGAGCCGGCCTTCTGGATCGCGTCGTAGTCCATCGTCAGGCCCATCATCGTCTCGCCCGGCAGCACCGGCATCGACGAACCGCCCGGGATCACCGCCTTGATGCGGTGCCCATTGCGCATGCCGCCGCACAGATCGAGCAGCTCGGAGAACGGCGTGCCCAGGCGGATCTCATGGTTGCCCGGACGCGCGACGTGGCCGGAGACCGAGAAGATCTTGCAGCCGCCATTGTTGGGCTTGCCCAGATTCAGGAACCACTCCGGGCCGTTGCGCACGATCGCCGGCACCGAGGCGTAGGTCTCGGTGTTGTTGATCGTGGTCGGCTTGCCGTACAGGCCGAAGTTCGCCGGGAACGGCGGCTTGAAGCGCGGCTGGCCCTTCTTGCCTTCGAGCGACTCCATCAGCGCGGTTTCCTCGCCGCAGATGTAGGCGCCCGCGCCCAGCGCGTTGTAGATGTCGATGTCGATGCCCGAGCCGAGCACGTTCTTGCCCAGCCAGCCGTTGGCATAGGCCTCGGCGGTGGCTTCTTCCAGATGCTCGAACGGCTCGTGATGGAACTCGCCGCGCAGATAGTTGTAGGCCACGCTCGAACCGGTCGCGTAGCAGGCGATCGCCATGCCTTCGATGACCGCATGCGGGTTGTAGCGCAGGATGTCGCGGTCCTTGGCGGTGCCCGGCTCCGACTCGTCGGAGTTGCAGAGGATGTACTTCTGCATCTCGCCCTTGGGCATGAAGCTCCACTTCAGACCGGTCGGGAAGCCCGCGCCGCCACGACCGCGCAGGCCCGACTGCTTGACCATCTCGATGACGTCGGCCGGCGGGATCTTCTCTTCGAGGATCTTGCGCAGCGCGCTGTAACCACCCGTCTTGAGGTAGTTCTCGTAGCTCCACGGCTTGTCGAAATGCAGCGTGGTGTAAACCGCCTGGTGTTCCTTGGGCGCAGGCCCGACGGGCCCGTAGCCTTCGGAAGACTTGGGATGGTGATGTGCCATGTCCGCGCGTTGCCCTACTTCAGACCATCGAGCAGCTCGTCGACCTTCTCGGGCGAGAGCTTCTCGTGGTAGTGACCGTTGATGACCACGACCGGCGCGCCGCAGCACGCGGCGACGCATTCTTCCTCGCGCTTGAGAAAGACGCGGCCGTCGGCCGTGGACTCGCCCAGCTTGCAGCCGAGTTTCTTCTCGGCGTGCGCGACCAGATCCTCGGCGCCGTTGAGCCAGCAGCTGATGTTGGTGCAGAAGGCGACGTTGTTGCGGCCGACCTTCTCGGTTTCGAACATCGAGTAGAACGTCGCGACCTCGTACGCCCACACCGGCGGCAGGTCCAGGTACTTGGCCACGCCGGCGATGAGCTCGTCGGTGAGATAACCGCCGTTCTGCTCCTGCGCAGCGAACAGGCCCTGCAGCACCGCCGAACGCTTGCGGTCAGGCGGGAACTTGGTCAACCAGTGGTCGATGTGCGCGCGGGTGTCCTCGCTGAGCACGACCATCGGGTCGACGTTGCGGGCGTTCTCGAAATTTCCGGTCGCCTTCATCGGTCGACTTCTCCGAACACGATGTCGTAGGTGCCGATCATCGCGACGACGTCCGAGAGCATGTGGCCCTTGGTGATCGCGTCCATCGACGAGAGATGCGCAAAGCCGGGCGCGCGCAGATGCACGCGGAACGGCTTGTTCGCGCCGTCGGAGACCAGGTAGCAACCGAACTCGCCCTTGGGCGCCTCGACTGCACTGTAGGTCTCGCCCGCGGGCACGCAATAGCCCTCGGTGAACAGCTTGAAGTGGTGGATCAGCGCTTCCATGTCGTCCTTCATCTCCGCGCGGGAGGGGGGCGACACCTTGTAGTTGTCGAGCATGACCGGGCCGGGGTTGGCCTTCAGCCATGCCACGCACTGGGCGATGATCCGTGCCGACTGGCGCATCTCGAAGACGCGGATCAGGTAGCGGTCGTAGCAGTCGCCGTTGACGCCGACCGCGATATCGAAATCGACATCGGCATAGCGCGCATACGGCTGGGTCTTGCGCAGATCCCACTCGATACCCGAACCGCGCAGCATCGGGCCGGTCATGCCCCAGGCCATCGCCTGCTCGGGCGGGATGACGCCGATGCCGACAGTACGCTGCTTCCAGATGCGGTTGTCGGTGAGCAGGGTCTCGTACTCGTCGACGCGGCTGGGGAAGTCCTTGGCGAACGCCTCCAGGTAGTCGAGCATCGAGCCCTCGCGCCAGGCATTGAAGCGCTTGAGCTTCTCGCCCTTGCGCCAACGCGATTCCTTGTACTGCGGCATGCGCTCGGGCAGGTCGCGGTAGACACCGCCAGGCCGGTAGTAGGCGGCATGCATGCGCGCGCCCGAGACCGCCTCGTAGACGTCCATCAGCTCTTCGCGCTCACGGAACGCATAGAGCATCACCGCCATCGCGCCCAGGTCGAGCGCGTTGGAGCCGATCCACATCAGGTGGTTGAGGATCCGCGTGACCTCGTCGAACAGCGTGCGGATCCACTGCGCGCGCTCGGGCGCCTCGACGCCCATCAGCGTCTCGATGGCGCGCACGTAGGCGTGCTCGTTGCACATCATCGACACGTAGTCGAGACGGTCCATGTAGCCGATCGACTGGTTGAACGGCTTGGACTCGGCCAGCTTCTCGGTCCCGCGATGCAGCAGGCCGATATGCGGATCGGCGCGCATCACCGTCTCGCCGTCCATTTCCAGGATCAGGCGCAGCACGCCATGCGCGGCCGGATGCTGCGGGCCGAAGTTGAACGTGTAGTTGCGGATCTCCTGCTTGAGGACATCCGCGCTCGGCGTGGTGTTCGCCTGGTGCAGGGAAGTAGTCGGCACGGCACTCATTTGGCGTCCTCCGCGCGGCGGGCCATCTGCTCACCGCTGGCGGTCGCATAGCGGGCATCGTCGCGGATCACGCGTGGCACGCCGACGCGCGGCTCGACCGAGGTCACCGGCTCGTAGACCACGCGTTTGCGTTCGGCGTCGTAACGCACTTCGACGTTGCCGATCAACGGGAAATCCTTGCGGAACGGATGGCCGACGAAGCCGTAATCGGTGAGGATCCGTCGCAGGTCGGGATGGCCTTCGAAGATCACGCCAAACAGATCGAACGCCTCGCGCTCGAACCAGTCGGCGACCGGCCACAGCCCGGTCAGCGAGGACACGACCGGCAGATCGTCGCTGGGCGCAAAGCAGCGCACCGTCAGGCGGCGGTTGTGACGGATCGACAACAGCTGCGCGACCACGACGAAACGGCGCTGCGGCACCGGGATCTCGGCGGTCGCATCGGGCTGGCCGACCTGGCGGCTCGGGGCTTCACCGAAGCGGAAGCGACCCGGACCACGGCCTTCGACGCCGCGGCTGAAGCCCTCGGAAGACACCTCGGTGTCCCACTCGTCGCTGCCGTAGCCCAGATAATCGACGCCACACAGATCAATCAGCGACTCGAAGCCGAACTCGTCGCGCAACGCGCGGCAAGTGTCGAGCCAGTCGCCGGCGGCGGTGATCGTCACCTCACCGCGCGGCAGCGCAACGCCCACTTCGGCGTCCGCAAAGCGAGTGCGCAGGCGCGCGGCGAATGCGCTCGCCGTTTCCCGAACAGGTTGGTCACGCATCGCGCAGCCCCGTCTTCTCGTCGCCGAAATTGGTGGCGCGGCGGATCTTCTTCTGCAACTGCAGGATGCCGTAGACCAGTGCCTCGGCCGTCGGCGGACAGCCCGGCACGTAAACATCGACGGGCACGATGCGGTCGCAGCCGCGCACCACGGAATACGAATAGTGGTAGTAACCGCCGCCATTGGCGCAGCTGCCCATCGAGATGACCCACTTCGGATCGGGCATCTGGTCATAGACCTTGCGCAGCGCCGGGGCCATCTTGTTGACCAGGGTGCCGGCCACGATCATCACGTCGGACTGGCGCGGACTGGGGCGGAACACCACGCCGTAACGGTCCAGGTCCAGGCGCGCTGCGCCGGCGTGCATCATCTCCACCGCGCAGCAGGCCAGACCGAAGGTCATCGGCCACATCGAGCCGGTCCGCGCCCAATTGAGCAGCGCGTCGGAGCTGGTGGTGACGAAACCGCGCTCGAGCAGCGGGTTTTCGCCTTCGGGGCGCAGGATGTCGTCGACCCGGCCTTCCGGCAGCGGGTTGTTCATCAGGCGCGCAACGGTCTGGCTCACTCCCATTCCAGCGCTCCCTTCTTCCACACGTAGATGAAGCCGAGCAGCAGCATGCCGGCGAAGATGCCCATCTCAATCAGGCCGAGCATGCCGAGTTCGCGGAACACGGTCGCCCAGGGCACGATGAAGATGATTTCCAGGTCGAAGACGATGAACTGGATCGCGATCAGGTAGTAGCGCACATCGAACTGCATGCGCGCGTCCTCGAATGCCTCGAATCCGCACTCGTAGGGCGACAGCTTCTCCAGCGACGGGCGCTTGGGCCCGAGCAGGTTGCCAACGACCAGCAAGGCGATGCCGATCCCCGTGGCAACGATCAGGAACAGCAGGGTCGGCAGATATTCGGCCAGCACTGGATTGTTCTCTCGGCTACAGCCGCAGGTTTGCGGCCTTGGCTCGACGTCGTGACGTCGCACTCACGAGGCGCCTGGGCGCCTCACGCATATCGGGGACCGCCGCGTTGGCGACGCCTCCACCGATCCCCCTAATTGTACCGTTTTCAGAACTGACGAGTAAACGATTACCCCGGGCCGATACGCGATTCGGGCGGCCTGCAAGGAGGCGCCCAGGCGCCGACCGGACGCATGCGGCAAGAACGCGTCTCAACCACAGCAAACCGCGTGCTTGAAACGAAAAACCCCCGCTTTTGCGGGGGCTTTTCGCCGGCGCGGCACGCGTGCCGACGTCCGTATTTTCTGGTGCCCAAGGGGGGACTCGAACCCCCACGACCTAAGCCGCTACCACCTCAAGGTAGTGCGTCTACCAATTCCGCCACCTGGGCAAACCTGAAACCGCCCGAGCGCATTACTGCAGCACTCGGTAGCCGCGCATTGTAGCGCGAATTATTCCGTCTGGGGAGCCTGCGGCGCAGGTTCCTGCGCCGGTGCCGACGGCACAGTCGCGGCGTCGGCCGGCGCCTGCGGGACCGCGCCCGAGACTGCCGGTGCTGCGGGCACGGCAGCGTCGCCCTGCGGCACTGCCGGCACGGCGGGCGCCTGCTGCTGCGCACCCATCACGCCCAGATCCATGTCCAGCGCATTGGGGTTGGCGCGATGCATCGCGTACCAGGCCATGAACAGGGTGATCGAGAAGAACGAGATCGCCAGCCACTTGGTGGCCTTGGACAGGAAGTTCGACGAACCGCGCGCGCCGAAGACCGTGGCCGAGGCGCCGCCGCCGAAGCCCGAACCGGCCGACGCGCCGGCACCGCGCTGCATCAGGACCAATGCGATCATCGCGATCGCGATGATGACGAACAGAATGTTGAAGACGAACAGCATTGCGTGGGCGCTCGCAGAACGTGTGGTACGAGGGGCCGCTCAGCGCGCGGCTGCAGCGACGATGGCCAGGAAATCGGCGGCCGACAGCGAGGCTCCGCCGATCAACCCACCGTCGACATCCGGCTGCGCGAACAGCTCGGCCGCGTTGGCGGGCTTGACGCTGCCGCCATACAGGATCGGCAACGAATCGGCGATCTTAGCATCCCGTGCCGCGATTTCGCTACGGATGAAGGCGTGGACGGCCTGGGCCTGGTCCGGAGACGCGGTCCGGCCGGTGCCGATCGCCCAGACCGGCTCGTAGGCGACGACCGCGTCGGCGAAGGCGGCCGCGCTGACCAGGTCGAGCACCGGGCGCAACTGGGCGGCAATGGCGTCCTCGGTGAGGCCGGCGTCGCGCTGCTGCAGCGACTCGCCCACGCACAGGATCGGCCGCAGCCCGGCATTGACCGCTGCCAGGAACTTGCGCGCCACATGCTCGCTGCTCTCGTGGTGGTACTGCCGACGCTCGGAATGGCCGACCAGCCCGAAGCGCGCGCCGACATCGACGAGCATCGTCGCAGACACCTCGCCGGTATAGGCGCCCTCTTGGTTGCTGCTGACATCCTGGGCACCGAAGGCAAGGCCCTGGGCACCCGCGAAGGCTTCGGCCAGGTCGCCCAGATAAGGCAGCGGTGGCAGGATCACCACCTCGACCCCCGGCGCCGGCGTCGCGGCGATCCGCGATACCAGCGCATTGGCGAATTCACGGCTGCCGTGCAGCTTCCAGTTGCCGGCGACGATGCGTGGACGCATTGGCCATCCTCATGAATGCGGAACGGGGATTCTAGGCGCTGCAACCCAACGGGGCATAGCTGGAGAATCGCGCGGGCCTTCAAAGGCCGGCCTTCACATCGCAAAATAGCCGTAGCCGGCCCTCGCCGGCTTTTTGTTGCGCGGCCTGTTTCGCGTGATGTCCACGATGACCGGAGTTCCCCCCCATGCGCTCTTTCCCTGCCCTCACCGCCCTCGCCTGCGCGCTCGCGCTGGCCCCCACCCTCGCCCTGGCCACCGACGGCTGGACCGGCACCGGCGAGCTCGGCGTGGCCATCTCCAAAGGCAACACCGACAGCGAAACGATCGTGGGCAAGCTCGCGCTCGCCCGTGAGACCGAACTGTGGAAGCATGCGGTGAATGCGTCGTTCCTGTACGGCACCGCCGACGAGGTCGAGAACGCGCGCCGCTACGAGCTGTTCGGCTCGACCGGCTACCAACTCGGCGAGCGTCACTACGTGTTCGGCTCGGCGCGCAACGAGCGCGACCATTTCAGCACCAACGAGTACCAGACCACGGTGGCCGGCGGCTACGGCTTCGAAGCCTTCATGGACGAGCGCACCAAGCTGGTGTTCGAGATCGGCCCCGGTTACCGCTGGGCCAAGGCGCAGGATGTGCGCGTGCACAACAACGAGGCGATCGTCCGCGGCTTCATGGACTTCAGCCATCAGCTCAACGACAACACCCGCCTCTACGACACTCTGCTGATCGAATCGGGCAGCGACAACACCTTCGCCCGCAACGAGCTCGGCGTGCAGGTGAAGATGACCGACGCCCTCGCCCTCAAGGCCGGCTTCGAGATCCGCCACAATACCGAGGTCACCGACGACCGCCAGCGCACCGACCGCCTGACAACGGTGAACGTGGTGTACGGGTTTTGAGGAGCCGGGGGTGCGTGAATGGGTGATCTAAAGGGCGCAAGAAGTGCTCCTTTCCCAAGGGCGGGAAGGGAAGCTCTCATTCGGACGGGCAGCAGCCTGCCGGCCGGAAGCCGCTCCCCCCTCGGTCAAGGCATCCTGCCTTGACTCGGGCGCGCGCCATCCCTGGCGCGCTCGACGCGGCCTCCGGCTGCCAGTCCGCTGCCGCGGGCGCAGGCAACCCGACTTCGGATAACGCAGCACCGCATGCTGGGAGAAGTTGCGCGCCGTCGGACGCAGTGCGTCGTGCTGGTCGGGGGTTGCGATAGAGGGCCATGGATGGCCCGCGGCGGCGAGTCAGCCAGGATGGCTGACCGAGCCGAGGAGCAGCCCCCGGCCGGCGCGACGCGCGTTCCGGAGACAAGCGCCTGATCGAGATAGAAACCAGCACTTCGGACTTCGGCGAGGAACCAAAAGAAGCGGCGCCATGACGGCGCCGTTCCGAATCCACAATCCCCAATCCCGCTACTTCAGCTTGATCTCGCGCAGCCGTTCCTCGAGATAGCCCTGGGCGGTGATCGGCTCGGGGTAGCGGCTCGGGTTGTCGGCAGTGACCGTCGAGGGCAGTACGTCGATCAGGAAGTCCGGATTGGGGTGCAGGAAGAACGGCACCGAATAGCGCGGCTGGCGCGCCGCCTCGCCCGGTGGATTGGTTACCCGATGCGTCGTCGACGGATACACGTGATTGGTCAGGCGCTGCAGCATGTCGCCGATGTTGACCACGATCGTGTCGGCGTCCGAGGTGAACGGCACCCACTCGCCATCATGCGAACGCACTTCCAGCCCGGCGGCGCTGGCGCCGACCAGCAGCGTGATCAGGTTGATGTCCTCGTGCGCGCCGGCGCGCACGTTGGGGATGTCATCGGCGGTGATCGGCGGGTAGTGGATCGGGCGCAGGATCGAGTTGCCACTGTCGGTCTTGTCAGCAAACCAGTGCTCGGGCAAGCCGATGTGCAGGGCGAGCGCCGAGAGCACCCGCGCGCCCAGCGCGTCGAGTGCCTGGTACAGCCCATAGCCGTGCTCGCGGAAGCCCGGCACCTCGGACGGCCACAGGTTCGGCGGCATCACGTCGCGGTACTTCGAGTCGTCCGCGATCTCGCGGCCGATGTGCCAGAACTCCTTGAGGTCGAAGTGCTGGGCCCCCTTGGCGGTCTCGACACCGAACGCGGTATAGCCGCGCGCACCGCCGCCGCCGGGGACGTGATACTGCAGCTTGGTGGCCTCGGGCAGCGCGAAGAACGCCTTGAAGACGTCGTAGGCCGCATCGATCTGCGCCTGCGGGATGCCGTGGCCCTTGATGCCCGCAAAGCCCCACTGCCGGTAGGCAGCGCCGAGCTCGGCGACGAAGGCGTCCCGGTCCGTGTCGAAGCGTCGAATGTCGAGCGTCGGAATGCGGGCGGTCATGAAAAATCCTCCAAAAGTCAGGCAGCGGCCGCGCGCACGGCGTCGGCCAGTCGATCGAGTGTGGTTTGCATCAGGGCGGCGTCGTCGGCCTCGACGGTCACGCGCACGACCGGCTCGGTGCCCGACGGCCGCAGGAACGCGCGGCCGCGACCCTCAACCGCCGCTTGCGCCTGCGCCAGTGCGGCCTGCACCGACGGCGCCTGGGCCGGCTTGGCATCGCCCGCGTAGCGGACGTTGACAGTGCGCTGCGGCACCTTCGCCAGGCCGTGCAGCGCCTGTTGCAGCGACACGCCCCGGCGGCGCAGCACTTCGAGCACCTGCAACGCACTGATGATGCCGTCACCGGTGCTGGCGCGATCCAGACACAGCAGGTGACCGGAGGTCTCGCCGCCGAGCACGCCGTCGTGTTCGATCAGTGCCTGGTGCACATAGCGATCGCCGACCTTGGCGCGCAGGAAGCCGATGCCGGCCTCGCCGAAGGCGCGCTCCAGGCCATAGTTGCTCATCAGCGTGCCGACGACCGGTCCCTGCAGGCGCCCCTGCTGCTGCCAGTCGCGGGCCAGCACGTAGAGCAGATCGTCGCCGTCGCGCACAGTGCCGTTGCTGTCGACGAACAGCACGCGGTCGCCGTCGCCGTCGAAGGCGATCCCGAGGTTCGCACCGCTGTGACTGACGCGTCCGGCCAGGCCTTCGGGATGGGTCGAGCCGACGCCGTCGTTGATATTGACGCCATTGGGCTCGGCGCCGATCACCTCGACCTGGGCGCCCAGCTCGCGCAGCACGATCGGCCCGACCTGGTAGGTCGCGCCATTGGCGCAGTCGACGACGATGCGCATGCCGTCGAGATCGAAGCCGCGCGGCACCGAGGCCTTGCAGGCTTCGACATAACGGCCGACCGCATCGCGCGTACGCACTGCCTTGCCCAGCCGCTCCGACGGCACGGTGCGGAACGGCTGGTCGAGCGCCGCCTCGATCGCCAGTTCGGTGGCGTCGTCGAGTTTTTCGCCCTGCGCACTGAAGAACTTGATGCCGTTGTCGTGGTGCGGGTTGTGCGAGGCCGAGATCACAATGCCGCCGTCGGCGCCGAGCGAGCGCGTGAGGTGCGCGACCGCAGGCGTCGGCATCGGGCCCATCAGCTGCACGTCGACCCCGGCCGCGACCAGGCCGGCCTCGAGCGCGGCCTCGAACATGTAGTTGGAGATCCGCGTGTCCTTGCCGATCACCACCTGCGGGCGCCGCCAGTCGGCGCCGCGCGCGCGCAGCGAATGGCCGTAGGCGTTGCCCAGGCGCAGCACGAAATCGGCCGAAATCGAGCCCTCGCCCACCCGGCCGCGGATGCCGTCGGTACCGAAGTATCTGCGGCTCACGCGGCGGCCTCGGAAGGCGCGTCCTGCCGGCTCAGCAACGCGAGTAGACGCGCGATGCGCGCACGCAGTTCGCGGCGGTCGCAGATCTGGTCGATCGCGCCGTGCTCGAGCAGGAACTCGCTGCGCTGGAAGCCCTCGGGCAGGGTCTCGCGCACAGTCTGCTCGATCACGCGCGGACCGGCGAAGCCGATCAGCGCTTCGGGCTCGGCCATGTTGATGTCGCCGAGCATCGCGAACGACGCCGAGGCGCCGCCGAAGGTCGGGTTGGTCAACACCGAGATGTACGGCAGGCCGGCCTCACGCAAACGGCCGAGGGCGGCCGAGGTTTTGGCCATCTGCATCAGCGAGAACATGCTTTCCTGCATGCGCATGCCGCCGCTGGCGGCGAAGCTGACGAACGGGGTACCGGCGGCCAGCGCCTGCTCGGCGGCACGCGCGAACTTCTCGCCGCCGACCGAGCCCATCGAACCGCCCATGTAGGCGAAGTCCATCGCGCTGGCGACGATCGGGCGCTGCATCAACGTGCCCTGCATCGCGACCAGGGTGTCGCGCTCGCCGGTCGAGCGCTGTGCGGCCTTGATGCGGTCCGAATACTTCTTCTGGTCCTTGAACTTCAGGATGTCGGTCGGGCCGAGGTCAGCCGCGATCTCCTGCACGCTGCCCGGGTCCAGGAAAGCCTTCAGGCGCGCGCGTGCGCGGATCGGACGGTGGAACCCGCATTTGGGGCAGACCTCGAGGTTCTCTTCGAGTTCGGGGCCGTAGAGCACGGCGCTGCAGCGCTCGCACTTCTCCCACAGGCCCTCGGGGACGCTGCGCTTGCGGACCGCGGCGGCATCGGTGCGGATGCGCGGCGGCATGATCTTCTGCAACCAGGACATGGCTCGTGTACTCCCGCCGGCCCGTACGGGGCCGCGAAGCGCGGAAGTGTAACCGACGGCCGGTGCCGGGCCGCGCTGTTCAGGCGGCGTCGAGCGCGGCCCGCAGCGGCGCCAGGAACGCCCCGGCGCGGCGCGCGGCCTCGCCCGGATCGGCGGCATCGGCGATCTCGGCGACCAGGGCGCTACCCACGACCACGCCATCGGCGTCGGCCGCCATCGCCGCGGCACCGGCGGCATCGCGGATGCCGAAGCCGGCGACGACCGGCGCGCGGCTGGCCTGTCGCAGCGTCCGCAATCGGGCCGAAGCCTGCGTCGGGTCGAGCCGGTCGGAGGCACCGGTGACCCCGGCGAAGCTGACGTAGTACAGGTAGCCCTGCGCCTGGGCGCACAAGGTCTCGATGCGGGTGGCATCGGTCGTCGGCGAGGCCAGCAGGATCAGGGCCAGACCCTGGGCATCGAAGGCGGCGCGGTACTCGCCGGCCTCCTCGGGCGGCAGGTCCACCAGCAGCACGCCATCGACGCCGGCCTCGCACGCCTGCGCGGCGAAGGCCGCCGGGCCGCGGATGTCGACCGGGTTGAGATAGCCCATCAGCACGACCGGGGTCGTGGCATCCGTCGCCCGGAACGCACGCACCGCATCGAGGACCCAGGCCATGCCGGCGCCGCGTGCAAGCGCGCGTTCGGAACTGCGCTGGATCGTCGGGCCGTCGGCCATCGGGTCGGAGAACGGCACGCCGAGCTCGAGAATGTCCGCGCCCGCGTCGACCAGCGCACGCATGACCGGCACCGTCGCATCCAGCGACGGATCGCCGGCGGTGACGAACGGGATCAGCGCCTTGCGGCCACTGGCGCGCAGCGCGGCAAAGCGGGCGTCGATCCGGGACATCGCAGATCCGGTCGCCGCGCTCACAGCGTGAACCCCTCGCGCCCGGCGATCGTGTGGACGTCCTTGTCGCCGCGGCCAGACAGGTTCGCCAGCACGATCGCGTCCTTGGGCAGGTCGCGCGCGAGCTTGATCGCCTGGGCGATGGCGTGGCTGGATTCGAGTGCGGCCAGGATGCCCTCGGTGCGGGCAAGCTGGTGGAACGCGGCCAGCGCTTCGTCGTCGGTGACGCCGACGTACTGCGCGCGGCCGGCGTCGGCCAGGAACGCATGCTCGGGGCCGACGCCCGGGTAGTCGAGCCCAGCGGACACCGAGTGCGTCTCGGTGATCTGGCCATCGTCGTCGCAGATCACATAGGTGCGGTTGCCGTGCAGCACGCCCGGACGGCCGGCGGCGATCGAGGCGGCATGACGGCCGGTCGCGATGCCGTCGCCAGCGGCCTCGGCGCCGACGATGCGCACGCCCGGATCGTTGAGGAACGCGTGGAACAGGCCGATCGCGTTGCTGCCGCCGCCCACGCACGCGGTGATCGCATCGGGCAGCCGGCCGTACTCGGCGAGCATCTGTGCGCGCGCCTCGCGGCCGACGATGGCATTGAAGTCGCGGACCATGCGCGGGTACGGGTCGGGTCCGGCGACGGTGCCGATGATGTAGAAGGTGTCGGCGATGTTGGTGACCCAGTCGCGCATGGCCTCGTTGAGCGCGTCCTTGAGCGTCGCCGAGCCCGAGGTCACCGGCACCACCTGCGCGCCCAACAGGCGCATGCGGTAGACGTTGATCTTCTGCCGCTCGATATCGGTCGCGCCCATGTAGACCACGCACTCCAGCCCCAGGCGCGCGGCGACGGTCGCCGAGGCCACGCCGTGCTGGCCGGCGCCGGTCTCGGCAATGATCCGGGTCTTGCCCATCCGGCTGGCGAGCAGCGCCTGGCCGATGGTGTTGTTGATCTTGTGCGCGCCGGTGTGGTTGAGGTCCTCGCGCTTGAGCAGGATGCGCGCCCCGCCCACCGCGTCGCTGAGCCGCTGCGCGTGATAGATCGGGCTGGGCCGACCGACGTAATGCGCGAGGTCGGCGTCGAACGCCTGCTGGAACGCGGGATCGACCTTCGCAGCGTCGTAAGCGGCCGCGAGTTCGGCGACCGGCCCGACCAGCGTCTCGGCGACGAAGCGGCCCCCGTAGCGACCGAAGTGGCCGGCGGCGTCGGGATAGGCGTGGAAGTCGGTGATCGGAGCGTCGGACATCGAAAGGACACGGCGAAAAGATGACTCGCACTCTAGCGCACACGTCCAAGCCCCGGAACCGATAAGATCTGACCGTTAGCTCAGGAAATCTCACAGATGACCGATGCCGATCTGCCGTCGCTCAACGCCGTGCGCGCCTTTGAGGCGGCCGCCCGGCTGGGCAGCCTCACCCGGGCCGCCGAAGCCCTGCATGTGACCCATGGGGCGGTCAGCCGCCAAGTGCGGTTGCTCGAGGACGCGCTAGGCACGCCCCTGTTCGTCCGCGCCGGCCGCGGCCTGCGACTCACGCCGGCCGGGGAACGTCTGCGCGATGCGGCCGGCGATGCCTTCGCGCGCCTGCGTAGTGCGGTCGCGACGATCCGGCACACGCAGGGCGATGCGGCCTTGGTGCTCGGCTGCCCGGGCAGCCTAGTCGCGCGTTGGGTGATTCCGCGCCTGCCTCGACTGGCGGAGGCCTTACCTGTGTTGCGCTTGCACCTGTCGCCGCACGAGGGCGCGTTTCCGCAGTCGCTGGCCGGCTTCGACGCCGCCTTGCTGATCGGCCAGGCGCCCTGGCCGGCCACCTGGCGCGTACGCCCGTTGGCGCCCGAACGCATCGGACCAGTCGTCAGCCCCCGGCATCCCGAGGTCGCACGCCTGCGCGCACTCGCACCCGACGCCTTGTTGCGCGAGCCACTGCTGCACACCCTGTCGCGGCCGCAGGCGTGGCCCGCCTGGGCGGCGGCCAGCGGTGCAGCGCCGCCCCAGGCCCTGGGCACGGGCTTCGAGCATCTCTACTTCCTGCTCGAAGCCGCGGTTGCCGGACTCGGTGTGGCGATCGCGCCGCAGGAGCTCGTCGCCGACGATCTCGCTGCCGGCCGCCTGCTCGCCCCCTGGGGCTTTGCCGCCACCGGCGCCCAGTGGGTGCTCGCAAGCCCGCGCGATGGCGACGATGCCCGCGCCAACGGGCTGGCGAACTGGCTGTCGCGAGAACTGGCCTGACCGCCGAGCGGCAACGCAGCACCGAACCCAGCTAGAGCGCGATGTCCCGCACCGCCGCCACGAACGCACGCATGCGCTCGGCGTCTTTGCGGCCGGGTGCGGATTCGATCCCGCTCGACACGTCGACCCCCGCCGGCCGCGCGGTCGCGATCGCCTGCGCCACATTGCCGGCATCCAGGCCACCCGCTAGCCAGAACGGCCGGTCGAGCGTCGCGGGCAGCGCCGCCCAGTCGAAGCGCGCGCCGCCGCCGCCCGGCTCGCCGGCCGCATGGCCATCGAACAGGAACGCCGCGGCATCGGGCCAATCGCCCAGCGTGCGCAACGCGGCCGCCGGATCGCCGCCCATCGCGATCGCCTTCCAGTAGGGCCGCCCGAAGCCACGACAGAACGCGGCGTCCTCTTGGCCGTGGAACTGCAGCACGTCGGGGGCCAGGCCCTCGACGATCGCCGCGACCTCGGCAGCGGCGTTGTCCATCGTCAACGCGACCACCTGCACCTGCGGCGGCACCGCCGCGCGCAGCCCGCGTGCCTGGTCGAGATCGAGCCGGCGCGGGCTGCGCGCCGCGAACACGAAGCCGACATGGTCGACGCCGAGTGCGACCGCGTCCTCGACGTCTTCGCGCCGGGTCAGCCCGCAGAACTTGATCGAGGTCGCTCGCATCCGGCCAGCCTAGCGTCGCGCGGCCCGACACGCACGCTTGACAGCCTGCGCGGCGCTGCACACGCTACGCGCCGCCGGCTGAGGGTGCCGTCAGGGAACGACGACAGCAACGACGAAGGCGCGTGCCACGTGCGCCCTGACTCGACTGCGCGCCAACCGGTATTCACCCCGATCACGAGATCCGCGTCAGGTCCGACGCGTGGCCGGCATGTCTGCGCGCGCCGCGTCCTCGAAAACGCAGGCCCTGCGGCCGCGCACCTCAGGGGGAATCCATGAAACCGATCGCACGCCACGTACTCGCGATTGCCGCGGCGGCCGTGTTGCCCGTCCACGCGCAGAGCCTGTCGCCCGCCTGGACGGAGTACCGACAGCGCCAGCAGACCGAACAGACGCCACCCGCTGCCGCGCAGCCGCCGGCCCACCGAGCCGCCGCCGAGACTGCACCGCCGCCCGCGCGCCTGGTTGCGACCGAGCCGACGCACGCCGTCCAAACGCCCCCCTCGCCCGCCGTCACCACGCCCACGACCGAGACCCCGAGAGGCGCCGCCTTCGTCGCCTTGCAGGCAGGCCAGGCCTGGATCTACGACGATGTGCGCCAGGACACCCAGGCGATCAGCGCCGGCTACCGTTGGCAGGCCGGTCCGGTCGTGCAGGTCGGCATCGAAGGTGTTGCCGCACGGATCGACGCGACATCGAAGGACGGCTGGCGCTTCGGCGGTGCCGACTACGGCAGCCTCGGTGCCAACGCCCGGTTCCAGTTCGGCCGCACACCGCTGTTCGCGATGGCGCGCCTGGGCTACTGGTACGCCGATGTGGGCGAAGGCGACTCGGCCGACGGCGGCTATGCGGGCGTGGGCCTGGGCGTCGACATCCACCGCCACGTCAATCTGACACTGGCCTACACCTACCACCTGTACGCGTCGAGCTATTGCTATCGCGTCTACAGCACCGCCTATTGCGACACCGAGATCAACCGTGCGGATCTGGTGACCCTCGGGCTCGAAGCCCGCTTCTGAGCAGGGCGATCCGAACGTCCTGAGCTCAGGGCAGCGTGACCTCCGCCGGCAGGTTCCATTCCGGCGGATACAACGGCCCCAGAAAGACCAGGCCAGCGGCGGGCGCGGTCGGGCCGGCCAGGCGGCGATCGCGGCCGGCCAGCACCTCGGCGATCCAGGTATCGGGCTGCGCCCCGGCACCGACCTCGAGCAGCGAGCCGACGATGTTGCGGACCATGTGGTGCAGGAACGCGTTGGCCTGCACCTCGACGACGACCTCGTCGCCCTCGCGGCGGACCGCGATGCGCTGCAGGTCGCGGCGCGCATGCGGCGCCTGGCAATGCACGGTGCGGAACGCAGAGAAATCCTGCTCGCCGACCAGCGCCTGGGCGGCACGATGCATCGCGGCCGCGTCGAGCGGCCGCAGTTCCCACGACAGGTATTGCCGGTGCAATGCCGGGCGCACCTGGCGGTTGAGGATGCGGTAGCGGTAATGGCGCGCGCGCGCGGAGAAGCGCGCATTGAACGTGTCGGGCACCGGCTGGCACCAGCGCACGCTGACCTGCGGCGGCATCAGCGTGGTCGCACCGAGCATCCAGGCACGCGGCGCGCGCGCGGCCTCGGTATCGAAATGCACGACCTGGCATTGCGCGTGGACGCCGGCATCGGTGCGCCCGGCGCAGACCGTGGCCACCGGATGCGCGGCGATCTTCGACAGCGCCGTCTCCAGCGCGGCCTGCACCGACTCCTGCCCGCCCTCGCCGGCCTTGCTCAGCCGTTGCCAGCCCAGAAAGCCATTGCCGTCGTACTCGACGCCCAGCGCGAATCGCATCGCGCGCTCAGCCCAGCGTACGCAGCAGGCGCACAGCCTCGGCCGCAGCGACCGGTTCGCCGCCATCGGCCACGTCCTGCAACAGGCCGCGCGCGGTGTCGACATCGCCCAGGTGGATGTAGGCGCGGGCCAGTTCCAGACGCTCGATGCCGGCCGGCGGTTCGACCGCGTCGCCGCGATCGAGCTCGACCGGCGTCTGGACCGGTGCCGGCGCAGGTGGCGCCGCCGCCGGCGCGACGTCGGACGCCGGGGGCGTATCGCCGACATGCCAGGTCGGCCCACCGGTCGGCGGCACGACGGGGGCTGCAACCGGTGCAGCGGCAGGCGGTGCCGACCGCGCGAAGGCGGGCACGGCGTCGGCCGCCTGGGCGGCGGCCGGCGACCCGTCCACGGCACTCACGGTTGTCCGCGCCGCTGCGGCCCGGCGCCCACGGCGACCGAGCAGGAAGGCGAGCGCACCGACCACCAGCAGCGCCGGGGTCAGCCACAACCAGGACCAGGGCGCGCCGGGCGACGCCTGGGCCGCGTCCAGACGCTGCTGCGCGGCCGCAAGGTCGGCGTCCTTCATCTCGATCAACCGCTGCTGCTGGCGTTGCAGTTGCTCCAGATCGTCGAGTCGGGACCGCAGTTCGGCCAGTTCCGCGTCGCGCGAGATCGCGGCCTCTTCGGCCTGGTGCGGGTCCTGACGCAGCATGTTTCCTCCAGCGCCGGCCGCGATGCCGGACTGTGTCGCCGCCAGCGCGGCGTCGCCGGCCGGCGGTGTGATCTCGAGCCGGGCCGATGGCGTGGCGACCGCAGTGGGAGCGGCGGGCGCGGCGGGTGCGGTGCGGGGGGCGGTCGGGGGTGGCGTCGTGGCGGCGGCTGGCGCAGTCGCCACTGGCGCCGCGGCAGGCTGGCGCATGTCGCGCCACTGCCCCACCTGCTGGCGCACCAGCGCATCGGCCTCGGCGACGCCGGCTTCGGCCCAGTCGTCGCGCGGCGGCACGCGCAGCACGGCGCCCTGGCGGATCAGGTTGAGATTGCCACCGATGAAGGCATCAGGGTTGTGCCGCAGCAGCAGCACCATCGCCTGGTTGACGCTGATGCCGGCCTCACGCGCCAAGGGCGCGGCGATTGTCGACAGGGTCTGGCCGGGCCGGACGGCCGGCAACGTCTGCGCGCGATCGCTGGCAGGTTGGGCGATGCTTGCCGCGGGTCGCACGGGCGGCGGGGCAGGCCTGGGTGCCGTGCGCACCGGCGTTGCAGGTGGCGTGGCCGGCGCCTGTTGTGACGCGGTCGGCGCCTGTGCCTGCACCGGGGCCGGTGCAGCGGGCGTCTCGGTGGCGGTGACAACCGGCGGCCGCACGATCGCGTCGGCCGGCGCGGCCACAGGTGCCTGGATCGCGGGCTGCGCTTCGGCCGCGACGGTGTCGGGCACCGCGAGCAGCGCCGAGTACTCGCGCACCAGTCGGCCCTGGCCCCAATCGACCTCGACCAGGAAGGCAAGCGCCGGCTGCTGCACCGGTGCGGCGCTGGTGACCCGGATCACCGGCCGACCGCGCGCATCGAGCGCGACGCCGAAGCGCAGGTCCGAGACCACGCCACGCGGCGGCGCCAGGCCGATGCGGGCGAAGGTCTCCGGCGACGCCAGCCGGGCCTGCAACTGGCGCAGTTCGGCCGGGTCGCTGGAGATCACCGGAATCTCGGCCAGCAACGGCTCGCCCTGCTGCGAGCGGACCTCGATGCGTCCCAGCCCCAGCGCCAACGCCGGTCCGGCGACGCCCAGCAGGGCGCCTGCCACCAGCAGGTGCTGCACGATGCGCGACACGACCTTCCCCCGATCCATCGGCCGACTGTAGCGGCCGGCCGCCGCGCTCCGCAACGTCGGCGACGCCGCGGACGGCGGGCGGCCAGCGCGCATGCTCAGCGCTCCGCCGCGACCAGTTCGGCGACCTGCACCGCATTGAGCGCAGCGCCCTTGCGGATATTGTCCGAGACGATCCACAGGTTCAGGCCGTGGGGATGCGAGAGGTCCTCGCGGATGCGGCCCACGAACACCGCGTCGCGACCCGAGGCGTGGGTGACCGGCGTCGGATAGCCGCCCGCGCGCCGCTCGTCGACGACCTCCACGCCCGGCGCCTGCTCCAGCAACGCACGCGCCGCCTCGACGGTGAGCTTGTCGCGTGTCTCCACCGCCACCGCTTCGGAGTGGCCGTAGAACACCGGCACGCGGACCGCGGTCGGGTTCACCAGAATGCTGTCGTCGCCGAGGATCTTGCGCGTCTCCCAGACCAGCTTCATCTCCTCCTTGGTGAAGCCGTTGTCCAGGAAATCGTCGATGTGCGGGATCAGGTTGAAAGCGATCTGCACCGGGAACTTCTGCGGATCGAGGTCGCGGAAGTTCAGCAGGTCGCCGGTCTGGCGACCAAGCTCCTCCATCGCCGAACGCCCTGCGCCCGACACCGACTGGTAGGTCGCGACATTGATCCGCACGATCCCCGCCTGCCGGTGCAGCGGCGCCAGCGCGACCAGCATCTGCATCGTCGAACAGTTGGGATTGGCGATGATGCCGCGCGGGCGATTGCGTGCGGCTTCGGGATTGACCTCGCTGACCACCAGCGGCACGTCGTCGTCGTAACGGAATGCCGAGCTGTTGTCGATGACCACCGCGCCGGCGGCGGCGAACTTCGGCGCGTACGCCTTGCTGGTGTCGCCGCCGGCTGAGAACAGCGCGATGTCGACGCCGCTCGGATCGAACGTGGCCAGGTCCTGCACGACGATGTCCTCGTCGCCGAACTTGACGGTGGTGCCGGCCGAGCGCTCGCTCGCCAAAGCGACGAGTTCGGACACCGGGAAATCGCGTTCGGCGAGGATCGACAACATGGTGTCGCCGACGGCGCCGGTGGCACCGACGACAGCGACGCGGAAGGTGCGGGAGGGAGACTGGGACATGACGGGCACTCTCGAAAAAGGGGAACGTGGGAAACGCAGGCGCTGATCGGGGCTCGGGGAACCGCCCGCCCTGAAGCTCAGGCGGTTCCCGGTCGTTTCGCGGCCTGGCCGACCGGCGCGATCGGGCTCGGCGGGCGGCCGGCATCGGGGCCTGCGCCCAGCGCGGCGATCAGGTTGTCGACCGCGAGCGCGACCATCGCCCGGCGCGTGGCCAGGCTGCCGCTGGCGATGTGCGGGGTCAGCACCACGTTGTCGAGTGCAAGCAGGCGCGGGTCGACATCGGGCTCGCCCTCGAACACGTCGAGCGCCGCCGATGCCAGCCGGCCATGCGCCAGCGCGTCGGCCAGCGCGCCCTCGTCGACGATGCCGCCGCGGGCGATATTGGTCAGCGTCGCCGTCGGCTTCATTCGCGCCAGCGCGGCGGCATCGACAATGTGGTGGCTGGCGGCCGAGTACGGCAACACCAGGACCAGATGGTCGGCCTGCGCAAACAGCGCCTCGAACTCGACGTAATGCGCATTGCAGCTGCGCTCGGTCTCTGCGGGCAGGCGACTGCGATTGTGATACAGCACGCGCATATCGAAACCGGCGGCGCGCCGGGCGATGCCTTGCCCGATCCGCCCCATGCCCAGGATGCCCAGCGTGCTGCCGTGCAGATCGGCGCCGAGCAGACCCTTGAAGTTCCAGCCTTGCCAGCGCCCCGCGCGGAGGTGACGCTCGGCCTCGGTGATCCGACGCGCGGCGGCCATCATCAGCGCGAAGCCGAAATCGGCCGTGGTCTCGGTGAGCACGTCGGGGGTGTTGGTCGCGACGATGCCGCGCGCGTGCAGCGCGGCGACATCGAGATTGTTGTAGCCCACGCCGACATTGGCGATCGCACGCAGGCGCGGCGCGGCCGCGACCTCGGCCTGGCCGACGCGCTCGTTGAGCGTCACCAGCGCGCCATCGACATCGTGCAACGCGGCGGCGATCGCGACCGGGTCGTGCTCGACGACTGTGGGCACTTGGACGACGTCGAAGTGCGCGTGCAGCTGCGCGACGATGTCGTCGAACAGCGGCTGCGCGACCCAAACCCGCGGACGCGGCTCAGCCATCGAGGCGTCCCGGAATCCGCGGCCCCACCTCGCCGACATCGCCACACTGCGCGCGATGGCGCAGCGCCTGATCCATCAGCACCAGTGCCAGCATCGCCTCGCAGATCGGCGTGGCGCGGATCCCCACGCAGGGATCGTGGCGGCCGGTGGTGATGACCTCGACCACGTTGCCATCGACATCGACGCCATCGGCTGGCAGGCGCAGGCTCGAGGTCGGCTTGAACGCGGTCGAGACCACGATCTGCTGGCCGGTGCTGATTCCCCCGAGCACGCCGCCGGCATGGTTGGACGCGAAGCCGGCCGGCGTCATCAGGTCGCGATGCGCGCTGCCGCGCTGGGCGACCGACGCGAAGCCGTCGCCGACCTCGACGCCCTTGACCGCGTTGATCGACATCATCGCCGCCGCCAGGTCGCCGTCGAGCTTGCCGTAGATCGGTGCGCCCCAGCCCGGCGGCACGCCGTCGGCGACCACGGTCACGCGCGCGCCGACCGAATCGCCGGACTTGCGCAGCGCGTCCATATAGGCCTCCAGTTCCGGCACCTGCGCCGCATCCGGCCAGAAGAACGGGTTGGCCTCGACCACGGTCCAGTCGATCGCCTGCGAATCGGACACCGACGGCACCAGCTCGCCCAGTTGCGACAGCCAGCCGTGCACCTGGACGCCGTGACGCTGCGCCAGCCACTTCTTGGCGATCGTGCCGGCGGCCACACGCATTGTCGTCTCGCGCGCCGACGAGCGGCCGCCGCCGCGCGGGTCGCGGATGCCGTACTTCTGCCAGTAGGCGTAGTCGGCATGTCCAGGGCGGAACTGCGCGGCGATGTTCGCGTAGTCCTTGCTGCGCTGGTCGGTATTGCGGATCAGCAGCGCGATCGGCGTGCCGGTGGTCGTGCCTTCGTACACGCCGCTGAGGATCTCGACCGCATCGGCCTCACGGCGCGCCGAGGTGTGCCGGCTCTTGCCGGTCGCCCGGCGCGCGAGATCATGCGCGAAGTCCTCCGGCGCGAGCGCGATGCCCGGAGGGCACCCATCGACCACGCAGCCGATCGCCGGTCCGTGGCTCTCGCCGAAGGTCGTGACACTGAACAGCTGACCGAAACGATTGCTGGACATGGCACCGCGGCGCTGGCGCGCCGTCGAAACAGGAGGGCCGCCAAGCTTAACGCGCTGGGACGGCCCGTGGTGCGGTGCGTCAGAACAGGTCGCTGGCCGGTCCCGCGGCAGCGCTGGAGGCCGCAGCCGGCGCCGATGCGCGCGCGGCCGCGAGCTCGGCGATGCGCGCGTTGTGCGCGACCAGGTCGCGGCGCTCGACAACGAACACGCCCATCTGCCCGACCTGGAACTCGACCCACAGCAACGGCAGCTCGGGCAGCAGCTTGATCAGATGCTGCTCGGACTCACCGACTTCGCAGATCAGCAGCCCGTCCTCGGTCAGATGCAGCGGCGCGTCGCGCAGGATCTTCAGCACCAGGTCCAGGCCGTCGTCGCCAGCGCGCAGGCCCATCTCGGGCTCGTAGCCGTACTCGCGCGGCAGCGCGTCGGTCTCGTCGTTGGTCACGTACGGCGGATTGGTCACGATCAGGTCGTAATGCTCGCCTTGCAGGCTCTCGAACAGATCGGACTTGAGGAAGCGCGTGTTGCGCACCTCCAGCCGGGCCTCGTTCTCGGCCGCCAGCGACAGCGCCTCGTCGCTGAGGTCGACGCCGTCGACGTGCCAATCGGGATTGTGGTGCGCCATCGCGATCGCGATGCAGCCAGAGCCAGTGCACAGGTCCAGCGCGCGACGCACCTCGCGGCCGCCCAGCCACGGCTCGAAGCCGGACAGGATCAGTTCGGCGATCGGCGAACGCGGCACCAGCGCGCGGCGGTCGGACTTAAAACTCAGGCCGGCGAACCAGGCCTCACCGATCAGATAGGCCGCCGGGATCCGCTCCTCGATGCGACGCAGGAACAGGCCCAGCACGTCTTCCTTTTCGGCCAAGGTGACTCGCGACTGCCCGTAGACCGGGCTCAGGTCGTGCGGCAGGTGCAGCGCGTGGAGCGTGAGCTGGGTGGCCTCGTCGATCGCGTTGTCGTAGCTGTGACCGAAGGTCAGCCCGGCGGCGTTGAAGCGACTGGCGCCATAGCGGATCAGGTCGACGATCGTCTGCAGTTCTTCGGTCATGGCGCGCGCGGCTCGGGGGACGGCTGATGGCCGGCGATTATAGGTCAGCCGCCGCCGCGCTCCCGCGCGCGACCGGACAGGCGCGCGCGGCGGGCTATGATGCCCGGTCCCTCGACTCGCGGCCCCAGACGGATGTTCAACCGCACCACCCTCGTGATCCTGTGCATCGCGCTCGCCGGCGGGCTCGGCCTGCTCGCAGCGCAGCGCTACTTCACCGGCGGCGCCGATGCCGGCCGCCCGTCGCTACAGGTCGTGCAGCTCTATCCCCAGCCGCGCGCACTGCCGCAACTCGAACTGCAGCAGGCCGACGGCACCCCGCTGCCGACCAGCGCGCTGGCCGGACATTGGACCTTGGTGTTCATCGGCTTCACCCAGTGCCCCGATGTGTGCCCGATGACGCTGACCCAGCTGGCGCAGGCCCAGCGGCGCTGGGAAGCGCTGCCCGGGGCGACCCGGCCGCGGGTGCTGTTCGTGTCGGTGGACCCCGAGCGCGACACGCCACAGCGGCTCGGCGACTACGCGCATGCCTTCCACCGCGACACCCTGGCCGCAACCGCCGACCTGCCGACGCTCGAGCGCTTCACGCGCGCGCTGTCGATGGTGTTCGCCAAGGTGCCGCTGCGCGGCGACGCGCCGGCCGGCGCCTACACGATCGATCACAGCGCCTCGATGGCAGTGCTCGATCCCCAGGGCCGCATGGCCGGCGTGGTCTCGGGCAGCGTCCTCAACGGCGAGACACCCCAGCCCGACGCCATCGCCGACGACCTGCTGCGCCTGACCACGGACACGCGCCCATGAGCCTGACGACCACGCTGACCTATGCGCTGCCGCACCGCCTGCTGTCGTCGATGGCACGCCGGCTGGCCTACTCGACCCATCCGGGCACGCGGCGCTGGCTGATCGACACGGTCGTGCGCCGCTTCGGCGTCGACCTGTCGGAGGCGGCCAATCCCGACCCGGCGTCCTACGCCAGCTTCAATGCCTTCTTCACCCGCGCGCTGCGCGAGGGCGCGCGCAGCCCCGACCCCGACCCGCGCGCCCTGCTGATGCCGGCCGACGGCCACATTAGCCAGTGCGGCGCGATCGAGGGCGACCGCATCTTCCAGGCCAAGGGCCAATCGTTCACCGTCGCCGAACTGCTCGGCGACGCCAACGACGCGGCGCCCTACCTCGACGGCCGCTACGCCACCGTGTACCTGTCGCCGCGCGACTACCACCGTGTGCACATGGCCTGGACCGGCACGCTGCGCGAGACCGTGCACGTCCCGGGCCGGTTGTTCAGCGTCGGCACCGACGCGGTCGCCAATGTGCCGCGACTGTTCGCGCGCAACGAGCGGCTGGTGTGCCACTTCGATACCGACTTCGGGCCGATGGTCCAGGTGATGGTCGGTGCGCTGCTGGTCTCGGGCGTAGAAACGGTCTGGGCCGGCGAGGAGATCCCCGCCTACGGCGACCGGATCCAGCGCAAGGACTACCGCGGGCGCGGCATCGTGCTCGAGCGCTTCGCCGAAATGGCGCGCTTCAACTACGGCTCGACGGTGATCGTGCTGCTGCCGCCCGGCGTGGCCGAACTGGCCCCGACGCTGCACGCCGAATCGCCGGTGCGCCTGGGCGAACGGCTGGCCACGCGCCTGGGCGCGTGACCAGACCCGCGCCCTGCCCGCATTCGGGCGAGGGCGCGGCGCGCAGCGTCTAGCGCGCGCAGCCCTGCAGCGTCAGCGTCTGTCCCGGTTTGAGCGCGTACGCCGGTGCGCGCAGACCGTTGGCGCGCGCGAGCGTCGAGATGTTGCAGCCATAGCGCTGCGCGATCTTGCCCAGCGTGTCGCCACGCGCGACGCGATGGCTGCGCGCAGGCGCGGGCGTGGCCTGCGGCGGCCGCGGGGCGGCGGGCGCGGCCGGCAGCGCCGCCGGCGCCTCGACGTTCGCGTCAGGCAGCACCTCGATCGCGCCGGTGCGCACGATCGCCGCGCGCGGATCGCTGTTCACCAGTTCGGCCGCCAGATCGGCGCGCGCACCGCGTACGCACCACTGGCGGTACAGCCCGGCCATGCGCACGGTGCCGTTGAGCACGGTGCCGACCGGCAGCAGGCTCTCGGCTTCATAGCTGGGATTGAGGTTGCGCAGCGCGCGCATGTAGCCATCGCGGGTGTTGCCGTTGCCCAGGCAGATCGTCAGCTCGTAGATCGACGCCGGCCGCTCGAGGCGGAACGTTGCCGGCCGGGCATCGACCTTCGGGAAGGTCAGCCCGTACTCCTGCGGATGCAGGTACAGCCACGCCGCGGCAATCACCATCGGCACGTAGTCGCGGGTCTCGGGCGGGAACTGGTTGTAGACGTCCGGGTCCCAGAAGCGCCGGCCCGCCGCCTCGCGGTAGACGCGCAGCGCGCGCCCCTCGCCGCCGTTGTAGGCCGCCAGCCAGTACTCGATCTCGTCGCCGTGCTGGGCGAACCGCTCGTTGAGGTAGACCGCCGCGGCATCGGCCGCCTGGCGCGGGTCGTAGCGCGTGTCGAAGCCGCTGCCGTCGGGACCCAGACCGAACCGGCGCCCAGTCGCGGGCATGAACTGCAGCGGCCCGGCGGCGCCGGCGCGCGAACGCGCGTGCACCCGGCCGTTGGATTCCTTGGCCATGATGCCGAACAGCAGCGCCTCGGGCAGGCCGCTGCGCTTGAAGGCCGGCGACATCAGATGCCGCATGTACTGGTAGTTCTCATGGCTGGTGATCAGCGACACGCGCATGTCGGTGAGCCAGCGACGGATGCCGGCCTGGACGGCCGGATTGAGCTCGACCATGCGCTTGAACCGCTCGTCCTCGCTCAGCAGCGCCGAAGCGCTGGCAGTGGCGGGCACATCGGCGGTCGGCAGGCTGCCGTCCGGCGCATCGACCGGCGCGTCGTCCTCGCCCTGCCCGGCCTGCGCGTCGGCATCGGCCTTGAGCAGGCGCTTGTAGCTGGTCAACAGCTGCGGAACGCTGCAGCCGC
This sequence comes from Luteimonas sp. gir, assembly GCF_037198055.1. Classification (NCBI taxonomy): domain Bacteria; kingdom Pseudomonadati; phylum Pseudomonadota; class Gammaproteobacteria; order Lysobacterales; family Lysobacteraceae; genus Luteimonas; species Luteimonas sp. gir. The sequence goes on along the minus strand of NZ_JBBAXQ010000007.1, from coordinate 69,723 downwards.
GCTGCTTCTCGCAGGCCACCATCACGTCTTCCATGTCCTCGAGCGCGGCATTGCTCGCCTCGACGCCCGCCGGGTCGTCGTTGGCGATGCGCACCAGCGCTTCACGGTAGCGCCCCTCGGCATCGAGCATCCGCTGATTCAGCGCCTCGGCTGCCTCGCGGTCGCGGCGCGATTGCGCGTGCGCATCGGTCGCGTGACTGGACAGAACCAACGCCAGCGCCAGCGCACCCAGGTGCGCGAGCGGAAAACGACGGGAGAACCGGGACTCGGGCATGCGGGACTTCGCTTTGAGGGGCCGGCAGGGTAGCCCCGGCCATCGCGCCGCGGCAAGGCGAGCGACGGTCGCCGGGCTCAGCCGTCCGGCTGCCCGGCCCCGGCCTGCGAGCGGGCCCAGTCGCGGGTCTGTGCCGGGTCGTGGCGGGCGAAGCCGGCTGCGTCGATCGCCGCATCGAGGTCGGCCGCGGGCGCGGCGTCGAGATGGTGGGCCAGGAACGCGCGCGTCACCGCGGCGATCCCGCGCGCGGTCGCGGCGGCATCCGCATCGCCGAAGCGCGCTTCGTGCGACGGTCCGGTCATCAGCAGCGGCAGGTCGCTGAAGGCCATGTGCCGGGTCCCGGGCACGCGCAGCCGGATTACCTCCGGCGCCAGCCCGACCTGCGTCCAGCGCGCGTAGGCGTAATCGTTGTGGTGGAACGCAGGGTCGACAGGCGTGCCGTCGTAGAGCGGAAACCGCACCCAGTCACTGGTCAGCGCCAGCAGCGGCCGACCGAGGTCGGCATCGTAGAGTCCGGGGTCGAAATTCAACCCGTCCAGACTCACCGCCGCGCGGCAGGTCGGCAACCGCTGGCAGGCGGTCGCCGCGGTCGAACCGCCGAAGGACATGCCGGCGATCGCCAGCCGCTGCGAGTCGGCCGCGGCCAGCACCGGCGCGAACGTCGGCGGCACGTGCCCGGCCTGCAATGCGTGCACCACGAACAGCACGTCTTCGCGCCAGGTCGCTTGGCTGGCGCCCAGCCGGCTGCCGGCCAGCGCCTGTGCGTAACCATCGATCAACGCGGCGCGCGTGGCGTGATCGTCGGCGGCATGGAAACGCCGGCGCCATTCCAGCAGCGCCGGTGCCTCGGCGCGCATGTCGGTCGGCACCACCCGACCATCGGACAGCGCGAGGTCCACCGCGTCGCCGGGATGCCCCAGCGCCACCACCACATAGCCATGACTGGCCAGCGATTGCGCCAGTGCGGTGTTCTGCGCCGGATACAGGAAGAAGCCGTGGCTCAGGACCACCAACGGGAAGCCGCGCTCGGGCCGCGGCGCCACGCCGGTCCCGGCACCTGCGGCGGTACAGGCGGCGATCGCGCGGGTGTCGTCGACGGCGTAGCCCAGATTGCGCGCCAGCGCCGGCAACAGCCGCGCCGCCTCGTCCTGCGGCAGATACGGGCGTGGCGGCGCGGCCTGCGCGGCGGGGTACCAGGCGACGACGGGGAGCGTGCGCACCGCATCGGGCGCCTCGCCCGCCACGCCACGCCGCGTCGGGTCGGCCAGTTCGAAGCGCTGCTGGCCCACAGGCAGCGGCCCGTCCGGGGCAGGCAACGCGCAGGCAAGGGCCACTGCGGGCAAGGCCGCGACGATCAGGCAGAGCAGACGCGACGGGAGTCGAGAGGGCATGGCGACGCTCCTTGAGAACACCCGCCCATTGTGCGCGCGTCACCCACCTCGACGACGGCACGGCACCGGCAGCGACGAGGTCCTAGAATCGCGACTTCCTCCAAGCGCTCTGAATCCATGGATCCGATCCTCATCGGCAAGGCCGTCACCACGCCCGACAGTGGCCCCGTGCACCTGCTACCTGCGCTGGGCAACCGTCACGGCCTGGTCGCCGGCGCGACCGGCACCGGCAAGACCGTCACGCTGACCACGCTGGCCGAAGGCTTTTCGCGCCTGGGTGTGCCGGTGTTCATGGCCGACGTGAAGGGCGACGTCGCGGGTCTGGCGGTGCCCGGCGAGATCGGCGAGGCGCTGCGCGAACGCGCCGCGCGCATCGGCGTACCTGACTATGCCGGCGAGGCCAGCCCGGTGGTGTTCTGGGACCTGTTCGGCGTGTCCGGCCATCCGGTGCGCACGACGGTCAGCGAGATGGGGCCGACGCTGCTGGCGCGCATCCTCGAGCTCAACGATACCCAGGCCGGCGTGCTCGACATCGTGTTCAAGCTCGCCGACGACCGCGGCCTGCTGCTGCTCGACCTCGACGATCTGCGCGCGCTGCTGGGGCTGGTCGCCGAGGAGCGCAAGGCGGTCTCGTCCGAGTACGGCCTGGTCTCCGCGCCGTCGGTCGCGGCGATCCAGCGCGCGGTGCTGCGGCTGGAACAGGACGGCGGCGCACCGTTTTTCGGCGAACCTGCGCTGGCGCTCGACGACCTGATGCGCACGCGCACCGACGGCCGCGGCGTGATCGGCATCCTCGCCGCCGACCGGCTGATCCTCAAGCCGCGGCTGTACGCGACGTTCCTGTTGTGGCTGTTGTCGCAGTTGTTCGAGACGCTGCCCGAGGTCGGCGACCTCGACAAGCCGCGACTGGTGTTCGTGTTCGACGAGGCGCATCTGCTGTTCGGCGACGCCCCGGCGTCGCTGCAACAACGCATCGAACAGGTGGTGCGCCTGGTCCGCTCCAAGGGCGTGGGCGTCTACTTCTGCTCGCAGTTCCCCGACGACGTGCCGCAGGCCGTGCTCGGCCAGCTCGGCAATCGCGTGCAGCACGCGCTGCGTGCGTACACGCCGCGCGATCAGAAAGCCGTGCGCACCGCCGCGCAGACCTTCGTGCCCAATCCCGCGCTCGACGTCGCCGCCACGATCGCCACGCTCAAGACCGGCGAGGCGCTGGTCTCGATGCTGCAGGCCGGCGGCGCGCCGGCACCGGTCGAGCGCACGCTGATCGCGCCGCCGCGCTGCCGGATGGGCGCGATCAGCGAGGCCGAACGTGCACGCGTGCGCGCCGGTAGTCCGGTCGGCGCCAAGTACGACACGCCGGTCAATCGCGAATCGGCCGCCGAACTGCTGGCCCAACGCGCGCAGGCCGCGACCGCGGCGGGCGACGCCCCCCCGGCCAAGCCGCGCGATGCCGATGCGGCCGAGGGCGGCCTGGGCCAGAAGTTCAACGAGTTCCTGTTCGGCACCAAGCGGCGCCAGGGCGCGGTCCAGGCTGCCGGCAAGCAGGCGGTGCGCACGATCACCAACCGGATCGTGCGCAACCTGCTGGGCGGGATCGGGCGCCGATGAGTCGCTGGCGCCCGCCACCGGAAAAGAGCACCGCGCTGATCACTCCGGACGGCCACGCCCGGCTCAAGGCCGAGCTCGACGATCTGTGGCGGGTGCGCCGGCCCGAGGTCGTACGCGCCCTGTCGGCCGCTGCGGCCGAAGGCGACCGCTCGGAGAATGCCGAGTACACGTATCGCAAGAAACAGCTGGGCGAGATCGACCGCCGCGTGCGCTACCTCGGCAAGCGGCTCGAAGCGCTGCGCGTGGTCGACACCGTGCCGACCGATCCTGCGGCGGTGTTCTTCGGCGCTTGGATCGAACTGGAAGACCTCGACAGCGGGCAGTGCAGCCGCTACCGCATCGTCGGCCCCGATGAAACCGATGCGCGCGAAGGCTGGATCAGTATCGATTCACCGCTCGCGCGCGCATTGCTCAAGAAGCGCGTCGACGACGAGGTCGCAGTCGAACTGCCGGGCGGGTCGCGCACGTTCGCGATCGTCTCGGTCGACTACGCCGACTGAATGGGCCGCGATCGCCGACACGGTGGCCGGACCGCCACGGCTGCGAACAGGAGGCTCCGCGCGCGCAGCACCAGCGCCGTACTCATCTTGCTGGCCGCCGCCCTCCCCGCCTGCAGTCCAGGCCCCGCCCCCACTTCGCCGGCGACCACGCCCGCCCCGGCCCCTGCCGACCCAACGACCGACGCCCATGCCGCTCTCGCCGCGCGGCTGCGGCCGTTCCTGATCGAACGTGGCACGGGCCCCTCCGGGCGCAGCGCACGCGCCGCCGACGACGAGCGGTTCCGGCTCGGCGCGTTCTGGAAGGCGCGGACCGATACCCATCACTTCGACGCCGCATTCCGCGCGCGGGCGCACACCGTTCTGGCAGCGCATGAGGATGGCGCGGGAAACGTGATCGCGCGAGGCGCGCTGCGGCAGCTGCTTGCAACCGTCGACGCGCGCCTGCCGGCCTGGCAGGCCCTGGTCGACTACAACGCCTCAGGGCGGATGCGCGACGATGGCGGCGACGGCGGACGGGCCCTGCTGCCCGGCGCGATCGCGGCGATCGACGCGATCGAGGCCGCGACCTGGGCCTATGTCGAGACGGCCGCCCAGGCAGCGCCCGCGCCGTAGATACGCGAGGGCGCGCGCCGGACCTGCGCCCGGCCGGGCGCTCAATCGATGCGCTGCAGCTCGTGGATCTGCGTGTCCGAGAACGCGCTGAAGTACCCGGTCGTCGACGTGAACTTCTGGTCGGGGAACACGGTGCCCGGCGCGACGCGGCACATCAGGAACGCGCTCGACGACGCGCACTGCAGTCCGGCCTCGGGCGGGACACCGGGAAACAGTGCCGCCTGCTCACGCCCGCTGAGCGGCAGCATGGCCAGCCCTTCGCCACGGAACATCGCCAACCAGCCGCGGCCCTCGGCCCGCAGCGTCAGCTGGGCGTCGGCCAGCGCCGTCGCCGGATCCTCGTCCACCGCCCGGTAGGTGCCGCTCAGCCCGTCCGCCGCGCCTGCGGTGCCGGCCACGAACGCCAGCAGCAGCCCCGTCGCAATCCCGCTCGCCCATCGCCTCATGCATCCGTCTCCACGACTTCGCCGTAGAGATCATGCTCGTCGCTGCCCATGATCGCCACCTCGACGAAATCGCCGGGACACAAGCCGGCCTCGCGGCCGTCCTGGATCTGCACCACGCCATCGATCTCGGGCGCATCGCCCATCGTGCGCGCGATCGCCAGGTCGCCGTCGACGACGTCGACCAGGCAGGACTGCACGGTGCCGACCTTGGCCTCGAGCCGGGCTGCGGAAATCTCCGCCTGCTTGTCCATGAACCGCGCCAGCCGCTCCTGCTTCACCGCCTCTGGCACAGGATCGGGCAGCAGGTTCGCGGTCGCGCCCTCGACCGGCGAGTAGGCAAACGCGCCGACGCGGTCGAGCTGAGCCTCATCGAGGAAGTCCAGCAACTGCTGGAAATCGTCTTCCGTCTCCCCGGGGAAGCCGACAATGAAGGTGCTGCGGATCGTCAGGTCGGGGCAGATCTCGCGCCAGCGCGCGATGCGCTCGCGGGTGCGCTCGATCGCGCCGGGCCGCTTCATCAGCTTGAGGATGCGAGGGCTCGCATGTTGCAGCGGCACGTCAAGATACGGCAATAGCTTGCGGCTGCCGTCGGCATGGCGTTCGGTCATCAGCGGGATGATGTCGTCGACATGCGGGTACGGATACACGTAGTGCAGCCGCGTCCACACGCCCAGCTCCGACAGCCCCTCGCACAGCGCCTTCATGCGCGTCTGGTACGCGCGATCGCGCCACGTCCGCTCGGCGTAGCGCACATCCACGCCGTAGGCCGAGGTGTCCTGGGAGATCACCAGCAGTTCGCGCACGCCGCCGCGTACCAGCCGCTCGGCCTCGCGCAGCACGTCGTCGACCGGGCGCGACACCAGGTCGCCGCGCATTGAAGGAATGATGCAGAAGCTGCAGCGGTGGTTGCAGCCCTCGGAGATCTTCAGATACGCATAGTGCCGCGGCGTCAGCTTGATGCCGGTATCGGGCACCAGGTCGATGAAGGGATCGTGCCGCGGCGGCAAGGCCGCATGCACCGCGCCCATCACCGAGCCGTAGTCCTGCGGCCCGCTGATCGACAGCACGCCCGGATGCGCGCCACGGATCATCTCCTCGCGCTTGCCCAGGCACCCGGTCACGATCACCTTGCCGTTCTCGGCCATCGCCTCGCCGATCGCGTCGAGCGACTCGGCGACCGCCGAATCGATGAACCCGCAGGTGTTGACGACCACCACGTCGGCATCGTCGTAGGTCTGCACGATGTCGTAGCCCTCGACCCGCAACTGGGTGAGGATGCGTTCGGAATCGACGAGGGCCTTCGGACAGCCGAGACTGACGAAACCGACCTTGGGACTGGCTGCGGACATGGGAACCGTGGTGGGTGCAGGAGGGAGGAGCCCACGCGCACCGCCGGCCGGCCGGCATGGACCGGTCCGCGGTTGCGGGGCACGAGGGGCCGCGCAGTATAGCGGCGGCGGCCGGGGCGGTCCTGCGGCCACCGGCCTGGGGTAGACTCGGGCCGATCATGTGAACAGGACGCCGCCATGGGCCGGGACATCGTCGTCGCCACTGCGTCGGGGCCGGTCAACGCCTGGCGGGCCGACCCGCCGCATGGCGCCGCCGCCAAAGGCGCGATCGTGGTGCTGCAGGAGATCTTCGGCGTCAACGCCCACATCCGCAGCGTCGCCGACGGCTACGCGGCGGCCGGCTATGTCGCGATCGCCCCGGCGCTGTTCGACCCGGTCGCACGCAATGTCGAGTTGACCTACGAGGCCGCCGACTTCGAGCGCGGCCGTGCGCTTGCCACGGAGCTCGGCTTCGACCGCGCCGTCAGCATCGTCCGCGCCACACGCGACCTGTTGCGCGGCGAAGGCCATCGCCAGATCGGCGTGGTCGGCTTCTGCTGGGGCGGCAGCCTTGCCTTCCTGGCCAACACCCGCTTGGGGCTACCCGCGGTCAGCTACTACGGCGCGCGCACCGTGCCGTTCCTAGATGAACCGCTGCAGGCGCCGATGCTGTTCCACTTCGGTGCCGACGACGCCAGCATTCCCGAAGCCGATATCGCCGCCCATCGCGCGCGGCAGCCGGACGCCGAGATCCATGTCCACCCGGGCGGCCACGCCTTCAACCGCGACGTCGACCCGGCCCACTACCACCCCGACAGCGCCGCCGAGGCCCGCCGGCAGACGATGAAGTTCCTCGCCGCGGCGCTGCGCTGACCGGAGGCCGATGATGCCGCACACCGCCGCCCTTGCCCGCTACGTCCTGCACCCGCAGCTGGCCGACGACACCCACCCGGTCGCCACGCTCGCACTGAGCGAAGTGCGGCTGATGGACGATGCCAACTATCCGTGGCTGATCCTGGTCCCCCGCCTGCCCGACGCCCGCGAACTGATCGACCTTGGCAGCGAACAGCGCAGCCTGCTGACCGAGGAGATCGATATCGTGGCGCGCGCGATCCGTGACGCGTTCCGGCCGTTCAAGCTCAACATCGCGGCGCTGGGCAACCAGGTGCCGCAACTGCACGTGCACGTGATCGGTCGCGACCAGAACGATCCGGCCTGGCCCGCGCCGGTCTGGGGCCGCGTCGCGGCCCGCCCGTACTCGCCCGAACTGCTGGTGGAGCGCATCAACCGCCTGCAGGCCGTGCTGCCCGGCTGAGCGCGCGTCAACGCACCTTGACCACACGCGTGCCGGCCACGACGTCGTGGCCGCAGCGCCGGTCCTTGCGGAAGATCATGCACACGCTGACCAGGACCGCGAGCGCCCCCAGGCAGGGGATCCCGCCCACGGCCTGCAACGGCAGGTAGCGCGCCAACAGCGCGCGCGTCGCGGTCACCGGCCGGCCATCGAGCGTCACGATGCGGATCCCCAGCCACCGCTTGCCCCAGGTCTGGCCACCGACATGCAGCGGCCAGGCGTGGATCACCGCGAACATCAGCAGGCCGATCCCCATCCACAGCAATTGCAGGCCGAACCCGACCTGCTCACCGCGCTGGGCCGCCGCGATCACTGCAGACCAGTAGCCGCCGAGCCACATCACCGGTGTCATGATCGCAAGCCCGATCAGGCCATCGATCACCGCCGCGCCCAGCCGCGTGCCGCGTTCGGCCAGCACTTCGTCGGTATCGCCCTGCAACTCGGCCACCGGGGCCTGATAGGGGTTGGTGTCTTGCATCACACGTCCTTGTTGGAAGAAAGCGACAGGTTGCTCAGGTGCGCGGCAGCGTCACCCCGGTCTGGCCCTGGTACTTGCCACCGCGGTCCTTGTACGAGGTCTCGCAGACGTCGTCGGCATCGGACTGGAAGAACAGCATCTGCGCCACGCCCTCGTTGGCGTAGATGCGGGCCGGCAGCGGCGTGGTATTGCTGAACTCCAGCGTCACGTGGCCTTCCCACTCCGGCTCGAGCGGGGTCACATTGACGATGATGCCGCAGCGCGCATACGTGCTCTTGCCCAGGCACACCACCAGCACGTCGCGCGGAATGCGGAAGTACTCGACCGTGCGCGCCAGCGCGAACGAATTGGGCGGAATGATGCACTCGTCGCCGACCACGTCGACGAAGCTCTTGGGGTCGAACCGCTTGGGGTCGACGATCGTCGAGTTGATGTTGGTGAACACCTTGAACTCACGCGAGCAGCGCACGTCGTAGCCGTAGCTCGAGGTGCCATAGCTGACGATACGCTGGCCGTCGACGTGCTTGACCTGCCCGGCCTCGAACGGCTCGATCATGCCCCCCGGCTGCTCGGACATGCGGCGGATCCAGCGGTCGCTCTTGATGCTCATACGGTGTTCCCGGGGCGGATGCGGCAGTGAATACGCATTGTAGGGCCGGCACCGGCCCGCCGCACCCCGCCGCGATCACACCAGGGACGCGGAGATCGACATCGGCGCGCGCGGGCGCTTCTCGAGTTCGGCGACCATGGCCCGCGCGACCGCCCGATAGGCCGCAGCCGCTGCCGAGCCCGGCGCGGAGGCGACGATCGGCGCACCGGCATCGCCCTGCTCGCGGATCCCGATCTCCAGCGGCAATGCGCCCAGCAATGGCACCCCATAGCGCTCGGCCATGCGCTCGCCGCCGCCCGACCCGAACAGATGCTCGACATGCCCGCAGTTCGAGCACACGTGCTGGGCCATGTTCTCGACCAGGCCGAGCACAGCGACCTCGACCTTCTCGAACATCTTCAGCGCCTTGCGGGCATCGAGCGTCGCGACCTCCTGCGGCGTGGTCACGATCACCGCGCCAGCGACGGGGATCTTCTGCGCCAGGGTGAGTTGGATGTCGCCGGTGCCGGGCGGCAGATCGACCAAGAGGTAGTCCAGGCCTTCCTCGCCGCCCCAACGCGTGTCGTTGAGCAACTGCTGCAGGGCCGACGTCGCCATCGGTCCCCGCCAGATCATCGGGGTGTCCTGGTCGACCAGCAGGCCGATCGACATCGCCTCGATGCCGTGGGCCTGCAGCGGCAGGATCGACTTGCCGTCGGGACTGTCCGGCTTGCCGGACAGGCCGAGCATCGTCGGGATGCTCGGCCCGTAGACGTCGGCATCCAGTACCCCGACCCGGGCGCCATCGGCCGCCAGCGCAAGCGCCAGGTTCACCGACGTCGTCGACTTGCCGACCCCGCCCTTGCCCGAGCCGACGGCGATGATGTTGCGGATGCGCGGATGTGGGTGAAGGGCGCCTTGGACGGCGCGGGCAGGGATCGGCGTGGCGCTGGGCATCGACATGAGACACGTCTTCGTTGCAATGAGGAGCCCATTCTCGCCGAGCGGTCTTCCCGCGGCGAGGACTTAGGTCAAGAGGAACGCAATGAACGCAAGTTGAACACTTCGTAATTTTGGCGTTAAATCGGCCGACGGACGCCCGTCCGTCTATCAACGCTTTCGAAGGGGATATCGATGAGATCTAGGACCCAGGCGAGGTGCTCCCACCTTGCGACCGCCATCTTCGCGGCCCTGGCATGTGCGCCGGCGGCGACCTTTGCGCAGACCGCCCCCCAGTCCGAGACGACCGAGCTCGACAAGATCACGGTCACCGGCTCGCGCATTCCTCGCCAGGGCTTCGTGACGCCATCCCCGGTAGTCGCGATCACTGCTGAAGAGATCCGCACCACCGGTGCGGTAACGATCGGCGATCTCATGAACGAGATGCCGCAGCTCGCCACGACCTTCTCGCTCGGCAATTCGTCGCGCTTCATCGGCACGGTCGGCCTGAACCTCCTCGACCTGCGCGGCCTTGGCACCGATCGGACCCTGGTCCTGGTCAATGGCCGCCGCCACGTCGGCGGCACGCCCGGCTCCGGCGCGGTCGACGTCAACACCATTCCGGTCGAATGGATCGAGCGCGTCGAAGTTATCACCGGCGGTGCGTCGGCAGTCTACGGCGCAGACGCAGTCGCGGGCGTCGTCAACTTCGTCCTGCGTGATTCGTTCGAAGGCGTGACGATGCGCGGCCAGACGGGGATCTCGGACGAAGGCAGCTTCAAGCGCTCGTTCGGAAGCATCACGGCCGGCACCCAGTTCGCAGAAGGCCAGGGCAATGTGGGTGTCTCGGTCGAGTACAGCACCCAGGACCGGTTCCGTTTCTCCGATCGCGCAATCGGGCGGACCTCGTATCGCACGATCCAGAATCCGAACTACGACCCCAGTCGCCCTGCAGGCCCGGACAACTATCAGAACCTGCTGCTTCCCAATGCAGGACTGACCAGCCTGACGGAGGGAGGCATATTCTATAACGCCGACTATACGGTCCCGTACGTTTTGACCCCAGGCGGCAAGTTCCGCCCGCAGGACTTTGGCACGGTGAACGACCCGAATGCCTGCCAGGACTGCGACTATCTCAACCTCAATCGCGTCGCGGATCTGCAGCCCGGCTTCGATCGCGGCTCGATCAACACCATCGTCAACTTCGACTTCAACGACAATCACCGGTTCTTCTTCGAAGGCAAGTACGCCCAAACGAAGTCCAAGTATCTCGGCCAGCCCGCTTTCAGCAGCCCGATCCCGTATTCCATCACCCGCGACAATCCCTACCTGTCACCGGAGCTTCGCGACTTCATCGACGATAATGGGTTGGTTGCGTCTGTTTGGGATCAAGATACCAACGAGGTGGATTTGCAGCCCGGGATCTCGGTGTATCGATTCGACACCGATGCCGGGCAGCGCGGCGAAGACGTCACGCGCGACACCATGCGCGCTGTCATCGGGTTCGAAGGCTCGCTTTCTCCGGATTGGACCTACGAGGTCTCGCTGGTCCACGGCAAGACGAAGGAACGCCGGATCAATGTCAACAACCGCATCACTGAGCGATTCTACGCCGGTCTGGATGCGGTGATCGATCCGGCCAGCGGCCAGATCGTCTGCCGCTCGTCGATCGATCCGACTTCGATCAATCCGCACACCGGTCTGCCGGTCACTCCGTTCGGTGCCAACGGTTGTGTGCCTTTCAGCATCCTCGGCGATGGCGCGGTCAGTGACGAGGCCCGCGCCTGGTTCAATGCCAATACCGTCAGCAAGGGGCGGCTGAGCCAAACTGTCTTCAGTGGTTCGGTGGCGAACTCGGCGCTGTTCACGCTACCCGCAGGTGGCGTCGGGTTCTCGGCCGGCGCCGAGTACCGCCGCGAGCGGAGCCGGACCCAGGCCGATGAACTGTCCAACGCAGGCCTCACATTCCTCAACGCGATCCCGAGCGAAGGCGGCGAGTACTCGGTGAAGGAAGTCTTCACCGAGTTCAGCGTGCCGCTGCTTGCCGATCTCCCTGGCGTGGACAGCCTGATCTTCGACCTCGCAGGTCGCTACTCCGACTACGACACAATCGGAAGCACCACCACGTGGCGGGCCGGCCTGGACTGGACGGTCGTGCCGTCGGTGCGTCTGCGCGGCACGTACTCCAAGGCGGTGCGAGCACCCAACATCGGTGAGCTCTACGGCGCGCAGTCGGAGAACTTCTTCACAATCTCCGATCCTTGCGACTCCCGTCCCGGCCGCGGGATCTCCACTGCCGGAGATCCGGCGCTGCGTGCGGCCAACTGCGCCGCGCTCGGCATCCCCGCAAACTACATCTCGACCGTTCAGTCGACGCGTCCGGGGCTGAGCGGCGGCAATCCTGATCTGGCGCAGGAAGAAGGAAAGACCCTGAGCGCCGGTTTGGTCTTCACCCCCGATTTCATCCCGGGCTTCGGCGTCACCCTCGATTACTGGCGCGTCAGCCTGACCGATGCCATCTCGTCGGTCAGCGGGCAGCAGGTCGCCAACCGTTGCGTGGATTCGCCGTCGGGCATCAACAACCGGTTCTGCGATCAGATCGATCGCGCCGGCGCCAGCGGTGGCGGCGGCTTCCCGGCGTACGAGATCGCCTTCGTCCGGGCACTGCTCGAGAACGTCTCCAAGCTCGAGCGTTCGGGCGTGGACGTCGAGATGTCCTACCGCAAGCCGTGGGGTCCGGGACAGTTCGACATGCGCTTCGTCGGCACCCGGATGTTGCGGGCGCGCACGTTCGCTTTCCAGGACGATCCGGGTGAATTCATCGAGGATGTGACGACGATTGGTACGCCCCGCTGGCGGGCGAACCTGTCGACCACGTATCGCGTCCAGAACGGGTTCCGTGCGTCGTGGGAGCTGCGCTACGTCGATAGCATGCTGCGTGTGGCGAAGGAGAGCTACAACACCAATCCGTTCCAGCGCAACGAGATTAGGACCGGCTCGATGGCCTACAGCGACTTCCAGTTCGGATACGAAGTGCCGGGAACCGGCTGGGATATCTATCTGGGTATCGACAACGCATTCGACCGCTCGCCGCCGCGTGGTTTGTTCGGCGACACTGCCGAATCGGCGCTCTTCGACAACATCGGCCGGTACTACTACGCCGGCTTTAACTACAAGTTCAAGTAAGCGGCACACGCAGGAGGTCCCGGCCCTGGCCGGGGCCTCCTCGTCCACTCTTGAACTGGTTCATATCTAAGCTGCCTTTCCGCGAAGCGGCGCTATAGACTCGCGCCACCAGCCCGTCAACGAGGTGTCACATGCGCAAGATGCCAATCGCCTTCGCAGCCGCTTTGCTGTCCATTCCGTTCGTGGCCCTGGCGCAGTCACCGGCCGGCCGCTGGAAGACCATCGACGACGAAACCGGCCGGGTGAAGTCGATTGTCGAAATCAGTCAGGCTGCCAACGGCACGCTGAGCGGCAAGGTTGTCGAGGTGTTGCATTCCGATCGCGGGCCGAACCCGACCTGCGATAAGTGCACAGGCGAGCGTCGAAATCAGCCGATCACCGGCATGACGATCCTCTGGGATCTCAAGCCGGACGGCAATGAATGGTCGGGCGGCACGATCCTCGACCCTGCCAACGGCAAAACCTATCGTTCGAAGGCCAAGTTGATCGATGCCAACCGGCTCGGCGTGTCGGGCTGTATCGCCTTCATCTGCCGCGAGCAGGTCTGGCAGCGGGAATAAGCCGCCCTTGGATCCCGCCTACAGGCTTGGATCCTATGTCTTCCCGCCCCCTGATCGCTCGCGCATCAGGGAGGCGAGGTGTGTGCATGGCGTATTCAGCAAGAAGTCGCTATCTGCCGTCAGCGCATTCAGTGTCATCCCCCTGTTCCGGATCCCGACAAGAGCGGTCTTCGAACGAGACAGCAAGTCTTGATTTCGTTACGAACCTATGGCAAATAGGTTAACTCGGAGTTAATTCCGGGCGCCCTCCAAGGTCGACCTCGGGCGGGCTTTTTTTTACCAAGGGGATGTATGTTGATGATTTCTAACAAGACCGCACCGCTTTGTGCGGCCATCGCGCTGTCGTTGCTGGCCACGGCAGCTGCCCATGCCCAGGACGTGGCGCCCGATACGGACACCCAGACCCTGGACCGGGTCAACGTCACCGGCTCGCGCATTGCGCGCGAAGGCTTTGTGACCCCCTCGCCGGTGACGGCCATCACTGCCGAAGAGATCCGCGCCACCGGTGCGATCACGATCGGCGACCTGATGACCAAGCTGCCGGCGCTCAGCGCAACCTACACGCTGGGCAACTCGACCCGCTTCATCGGCACCGCGGGCGTCGGCCTGCTCGACCTGCGTGGCATGGGCACCTCGCGCACGCTGGTGCTGGTCAACGGCCGCCGCCATGTCGGCGCGACCCCGGGATCGACCGCGGTCGATACCAACACCATCCCCGTCGAGTGGATCGAGCGCGTCGAGGTCATTACCGGTGGCGCCTCGGCCGTCTACGGTGCCGACGCGGTTGCGGGTGTCGTCAATTTCATCACCAAGAAGTCCTTCGAGGGCTTCGAACTGCGCGGCCAGAAGGGCGCGGCCAGCGAAGGCGGCTTTGGCCGGCAGTTCCTCAGCTTCTCGGCCGGCAGCAACTTCGCCGACGACCGCGGCAATGTTGCGTTCTCGGTCGAGCGCAGCGAGCAGGACCGTTTCAGCCGCACGAGTCGCGAAATCGGCCGTCGTTACCTGGTGACGACTCCCAACCCGAACTACGATCCCTCCAAGCCGTCGAGCGAGTCGAATCCGCAGAACATTCTCGCCGGTCCGGGTGGCAACCACTCGATCTCGTTCGGCGGCTCGTTCTACACGGGCGGCAAGATTGATCCCAGAAGCAACCCGTTCAATCCGACGCAGCGCTATCACTTCAATCCTGACGGCAGCATCTCTCGCAACCGTTACGATGGCTGGTACAACGCAGCCGGTACGTCTTGCATCGATTGCGACTTCACCGACCTCAACTCGCTGGCGGACCTGGAGCCGGAGTTCGATCGCACCAGCGTCAACGCGATCTTCGGTTTCGACATCAACGACAACCACCGCGTGTTCGCCGAGGCGAAGTACAGCAAGACCGAAGCGCACTTTTACGGCCAGTCGGCGTTCGACTCGCAGTTGCGCATCCGTACCGACAATGCCTACATCACGCCCGAGCTGCGTGCGCTGATGGATGCCAACCCCGGCTTGCTGCGGACCGAAACGCTCAACGGCACACCGGCCGAGTACTTCGAGATCGGCCGCATGAACGTCGATGCAGGTCGTCGTGGCGAGCAGATCGAGCGCGATACCAAGCGTATCGTGGTCGGCCTGGAAGGCTTCTTCGGCGAGAACTGGACCTACGAGACCTCGTTCAACTACGGCGAGTCGTCGATCTCTCGCCTGAACCTCAATAACCGCATCAACGAACGTTGGCACGCGGGCCTGGACACGGTTCTCGATGCCAATGGCAACCTCGCTTGCCGCAGCACGGTCGATCCGAATGCGTTCAACATCCACACCCTCCAGAAGTACCGCGCCGATCTCGTGGCTGGTTGCGTGCCGTTCTCGGTCTTTGGCAACGGCGCAGTCGCGGCCAACCCGGCGGCTGCGGCGTGGTTCAACGTCGATTCGCTGAACCGCTCCAAGCTCAAGCAGACGGTGTACAGCGCATCGGTCGCTAACAACGCGCTGTTTTCGATGCCTGCAGGCGATGTCGGTTTCGCGGCGGGCGTCGAGCATCGCCAGGAGCGCAGCCAGGAAGACACCGATCCGCTTGCCGCTCAGGGGCTGACCTTCCTCAATGCCATCGCCAGCCGCGGTGGTGAATATAAGGTCAGCGAAGCGTTCCTCGAAACGACGATCCCGTTGCTGGCCGATCTGCCGGCCGTAGAGCGTCTGTCGCTTGATCTGGCCGGCCGCTACTCGCACTACGACACGATCGGCTCGACCAAGACCTGGAATATCGGTCTGGATTGGCAGATGTTCCCGTCGCTGCGCCTGCGCGGTACCACCGCCAAGGCCGTGCGTGCACCGAGCATCGGCGAGCTGTTCAACCCGCAGTCCGAGAACTTCGCAGCAATCAACGACCCCTGCGACTACACCCGTACTAACAACAATCGCCCCGCGACGGCCGCCGACCAGGCGCTCCGCCAGGCCAATTGCTCTGCGCTGGGCGTCCCGGTCGGCTGGGAGGACGGCTATACGGCCCGGCGCCCCGGCGTGAGCGGCGGCAACCCGGATCTGCGTCCCGAATCGGCTGAGACCGTCTCGTTCGGCGCAGTGTGGCAGCCCGAGTTCGTCAAGGGCTTGGGCATTTCGGTCGATTACTGGCGCGTCACCCTTGACGACGCGATCGGCGCGGTGAATGGCCAGACCAATGCAACGCGTTGCGTGGACTCCCCCGGCGGTGTGGCGGGCAACCTCTTCTGTGGTCAGGTCCTGCGTGCAGGGCCGGGTGGTTACACCGATCCGCAGGGCCGCTTCTTCCCCGAGCACAGCATCTACAGCTGGCGCGCATTGAACGAGAACCTGGCCAAGTCCCGCCGCGTCGGCGTTGACTTCGAAGTCGATTACCGCTTCGAGTTCATGGGCGGCAACATGGTCACGCGCATGGTCGGTACCCGCCTGATCCAGTCTCGCGAGTGGGAGTTCCAGGACTTCCCGAACGAGTACAAGGAGTGGGTGACCGCGGTCTCCGACCCGCGCCTGCGCGGCAACCTGGAAGCCGCCTACCAGCGCGGCGACTGGGATGTCTCGTGGACGGCCCGCTACATGCACCACAACCTGCGCGTCGAGCCGGCGTCGTACCAGAGCAACCCGGGCCAGACCAGCCCGATCCGCAATGGTTCGTACACCTACCACAACGCCCAGGTTGGCTACACGTTCCCGGACTCGGGCATCAAGGTGTACATCGGCGCGGACAACCTGTTCGATAAGGACCCGCCGGCGAACTACTTCGGTGCTGAAGCCAGCCACGCGTTCTACGACAGCGTCGGCCGGTTCGTGTACCTCGGTGCGACCTACAAGTTCTAATCCGCTTGTTGCGTCATGAAGGAGCCCGGCTTACGCCGGGCTCTTTTTTTGGCGAGGACCGGGCGCCGGACCGGCATGCGATAATCCGGCCCCGTTCCTGCCGTTGCCATCGCCATGTCGCGCAAGTTGCTCGTCACCGCCGCCCTGCCCTATGCCAACGGCCCGCTGCATCTGGGCCATCTGGTCGGGTACATCCAGGCCGACATCTGGGTCCGGGCCCAGCGTATGGCGGGCGATGTCGCGCATTTCGTCTGCGCCGACGACACCCACGGCACGCCGATCATGCTGGCAGCCGAGAAGGCGGGAACCACGCCAGAGGCGTTCATCGCCGAGATCCACGCGGGGCATGTACGGGATTTCGCCGCGTTCGGCGTCGCGTTCGACCATTACGACTCGACCCACTCGGCGGCCAACCGCGCAATGGTGGAGACGATCTACGCGCGTCTGGAGCGCGGCGGACACATCGCACGTCGCGCCGTTGCGCAACTCTACGATCCGGTGCGCGGCATGTTCCTGCCCGACCGCTACGTCAAGGGCACATGCCCGAAGTGCGGCACACCCGACCAGTACGGCGACAACTGCGAGCACTGCGGCGCGACCTATGCGCCCAGCGACCTGATTGACCCGAAGTCGGTGGTCAGCGGCGCCACGCCCGAGGTGCGCGAGTCCGAGCATTTCTTCTTCGAACTCGGCCATTTCCAGGACATGCTGCGCGACTGGCTCGCCGGCGATGTCGCGGCGCCCGGCGTCAAGGCCAAGCTCGCAGAGTGGCTGGACGGCGAGGGCGGCCTGCGCGCCTGGGACATCTCGCGCGACGCGCCCTACTTCGGCTTCGAGATCCCCGGCCACCCGGGCAAGTTCTTCTATGTCTGGCTCGACGCGCCGATCGGCTATCTGAGCAGCTTCAAGACGCTGTGCGTGCGCGAAGGCATCGATTTCGACGCCTGGTTGTCGCCCGACGGCGATGTCGAGTTGCACCATTTCCTGGGCAAGGACATCGTCAACTTCCACGGCCTGTTCTGGCCGGCGATGCTGCACGGTGCGGATCTGCGCGTCCCGACGCGGCTTCACGTCAACGGCTATCTGATGGTCGATGGCGCGAAGATGTCCAAGTCGCGCGGCACGTTCGTCATGGCGCGCACGTATCTCGACCAGGGTCTGGACCCCGAGGCGCTGCGCTACTACTTCGCGGCGAAATCCTCGGGCGGCGTCGACGACCTCGATCTGAACCTCGAGGACTTCGTCGCGCGCGTCAACGCCGACCTGGTCGGCAAGTTCGTTAACCTGGCCAGCCGCTGCGCCGGTTTCATCCACAAGCGCTTCGACGCGCGCTTGGCGGACGCACTGCCCGATCCGGCGCAGTACGCGCGTTTCGTCGCGGCGCTGTCCGGCGTGCGCGAAGCCTATGCGCGCAACGACCCGGCCAGCGCGATCCGCCAGGTGATGGCGCTTGCCGATGAGGCCAACCGCTACATCGACGATCGCAAGCCCTGGGTGATCGCCAAACAGGCGGGCGCCGACGCCGAACTGCAGGCCGTCTGCACCCAGGGCCTGAACCTGTTCCGTATCCTCGCTGGCGCCCTGCAGCCGATCCTGCCGCGCACCAGCACACAGGCCGCGGCGTTCCTCGCAGCGCCCGTCACTCATTGGCACGATCTCGACCAGCCGCTGACCGGCCGGACGATCCAGGCCTATGTGCCGCTGTTCACCCGTATCGACCCGACCCTGCTCACCGCCATGACCGAAGCCTCCAAGGACACGCTCGCCGCCGCTGCCCCCGCCGCCCCGCAGAAGAGCGAGGCAAAGGCGCCGGCAACGTCCGCACCCGCGGCCACCGACACCGCCTATGTCGGGATCGACGATTTCGCCAAGCTCGATCTGCGGATCGGCAAGGTCCTGGTCTGCGAGGCCGTCGAGGGCTCGGACAAGCTGCTGCGCTTCGAACTCGACGCTGGCGACCTGGGCAAGCGCCAGATCTTCTCCGGGATCCGTGCCAGCTACGGCGAGCCCGAAGCGCTGGTCGGCCGCAACGTGGTGTTCATCGCCAATCTCGCGCCGCGCAAGATGCGTTTCGGCCTGAGCGAAGGCATGATCCTGTCGGCCGGGTTCGACGGTGGCGCGCTTGCACTGCTGGCGGCCGATGACGGCGCGCAACCGGGCATGCCGGTACGCTGATCGTACCGTCGGGCGGCGCGCAGCGCCGCCCAGGCGAGATCCACGTCACTTGCGGCCGCTGCGCCAGATCGACAGCAGGATCCACACCCCGCTCAGGCCCGCGCCGACGAAACCGAGCACGCCCAGCGCCATCAGCCAGCGGTGCGTTGCGCCGCCGCTGACACTGTTCATGACGATCGACGAGCCGATGATCAGCGCGGCGGTGACGACGCCGACCGTAAGCCGATTGGCGGCGGCGTTGACCTGGTCGCCGAACGACTTGAGCGAGGTCACCTCGATCTGTGCGCGCAGGCGACCACGACGCGCGCTTTGCAGCAGACGGCGCAGGTCACGCGGAAGATCGGCCAGAAGATCGATCGCGCTCGACAGCGTGCGTTGCCCGCGCCGCGCCAGCGCGCGTGGCGCGTAGCGCTGCAGCATCACCCGCTCCAGCCACGGCTGCGCGGTACTGGTCATGTCGAAGCCGGGATCGAGCTGGCGGCCGAGGCCTTCCAGCGTCAGGAAGGCCTTGATCAGCAGCGCGAGATCGGGCGGCAGCATCAGACCGTGCCGGCGCAGCAGTCCGGTAATGTCGGCGAGCATCGCACCCATCCGCAGGTCGCGCAGTGGCAGACCGCGATACTGGTCGACGAAACCGTCGATCTCGTTCTGCAGCCGCCCCTCGTCGACCTCGACATCGCTCGTCGTCCAGTCCAGCAGCACATCGCACACGCTCTGCGGTTGCTGGGAGACCAGCCCGTGGAGCAGTCGCGCGACCTGATAGCGCAGCTCCGGCGGCACGCGGCCGACCATGCCGAAGTCAATCAGTGCAATGCGGCCATCGGGCAGGAAAAAGAGGTTGCCTGGATGCGGGTCGGCATGGAACAGGCCATCCTCGAATACCATCTTCATGACGATGGCACTGCCCGCAAGCGCAAGCGCGTGGCGGTCCAGGCCTGCGGCCTCGATGCCGGCCAGGTCGCCACCGGCAATGCCGACCACCCGGTCCTGCACATTGAGCCGCTCGCAGGTCCATTGCCAGTGCACCCGGGGCACAAGCACAGCCGGATCGTCGGCAAAATTCGCTGCGATGCGCTCGGCGTTGCGGCACTCGGCCGCAAAGTCCAACTCGCGCCGCAGCGAAGCATCGAACTGGCGCACGACCTCCACCGGGCGATAGCGGCGCAGGTCCGGCGCCTGCGACTCGACAATCTCGGCCAAACGCGCGAGCAGGCGCAGGTCGGCTTCGACGATCTCGCGGATTCCGGGGCGCCGCACCTTCAGCACCACCGGCGTGCCGTCGTGCAGCCAGGCCAGATGCGCCTGCGCGAGCGAGGCGGCGGCGATCGGCTCAGGCTCGAAGCGTGCGAACGCGGTGTCCGGCGCCTCGCCCAGGTCTTCGATCAGCTGGGCATGGATCGCCGCATACGGCACCGGCGGCACCCGGCTCTGAAGCCGGCCCAGTTCTTCGATCCAGTCCGGCGGCAGCAGGTCGACGCGCGTGGCGAGGATCTGCCCAAGCTTGACGAATGTCGGTCCCAGGTCCTGCAGCGCATGGCGGACCCGTTCGGGCTGGGTCATGCGCGCGGTATCGGCCGCGTGGAGATGCAACAGGCGACCGGCACGCTCGAGCGCGCCAGCCATGCCGATGCGCTGCACGACATCGCCGAAGCCATAGCGCACCAGGACCGAGGCAATCTCCTGGATGCGGCCCAGATCGCGGACGGTGGCGAGCGTCTCCCACATCAGTCGAGCGTCGCCTCGAGCCCGCGCAGCGCCGCCGCGACGGTCTGTCGCCGTACCGCCTCACGGTCGCCTTCGAAATGATGGATCTGCGCGCGCGCATAGTCGCCGCGCCGCTTCCACGCGATCCACACCGTGCCGACCGGCTTGTCGTCGCTGCCGCCGCCGGGCCCGGCGATGCCGGTCACCGCGACCGCGATGCTGGCGCCGGAATTGACCAACGCGCCGGACACCATCTCGATTGCGGTTTCGCGGCTGACCGCGCCATGCGTTTCGAGCGTCTGCAGACTGACGCCCAGCAACGCCTGCTTGGCCTCGTAGCTGTACGCCGCCAGGCCGCAATCGAACCAGTCCGAGCAACCGGCGATATCGGTCATCGCCTTGGCGATCCAGCCGCCGGTGCAACTTTCGGCGGTCACCAGGCGATGGTGGCGGTCATGCAGCAGTCCGCCCAGCCTGGCGGCCATCGCCTGCAGTGCCGCGTCGTCGGGGATTGCGCTCATCGTCGTGCTTGCCTGCCCAAAAGCCTGTTTTACCGCATCCACGCAAGCGCGTCGCGCATTCGGGCTTCCGATCCGCTGCCGCATCGGGGGGGCGGCTGACTTGCGAGAACGCTCGACGCCAGGTCCCGATGCCCTGGACGCCGATGAACCGGCATGAACTCAGGATGTGCGCTGCAAATCGGGACATCAAGATCGCCGGTGCCCAGCCGCTACCGGCTGATTCCCCCGGCATACATACAAAGGCGCCCCCCGATGTGGATCAAGAATCGCATGACTCAGGCTCTCTCCGCGGCCGCATCGGCCGAGCTGAACGGCGTGGCCCCTGACTGGCCGAAAGGACCAGACGCAGTCCTGATCCGCGATCTGGCGCGGCAGTTGCGCGCATCGCGGGATGAGACGCAAGCGGCACAAGCCCAGGCGGCCGGGATGGCTGAACGTCTCAAGGAGGCGCTGAGCGTTGTCCAGATGTCCGATCAATCGGCTGCGTGCCTGTGGGGGATTCCATGCCTTGACACGTCCAACCCGGACACCAGGCAAAAGGCCTGGTGGTCTGCCAGCTACACCCGCGCGCTCGGCTACGGCACCAGCGAGGAGCTTCCCGCCACCTTGGACACGTGGATCGACCGCATCCACGAGGCGGACAAAGGACGCGTGACCCAGGACTTCTCCGCGTTCGTGAAACGCGGTGACGGCTCGGCGTTCGAAAGCGAGCATCGTCTACGCATGCGGGACGGGGCCTTCAGCTGGTTCCGGGTCGATGCAAGGGCCATCCCGACGCCGACCGGCGGACGAGCTGTGGCAGGCACACTGCGGGACATCACCCTCCAGCGCGAGCACGATCAATTCCTCGACACGACGTTGATCAGGTTCGAGCTGGGCGCCCAGATGCTCAACGACGGCCTGTGGGACATGAGCGTCATCGCCGGCGATCCGATCAATCCCAACAATGAATTCTGGTGGTCCGATCAGTTCCGCCGTCTGCTCGGCTTTGCGAGCGAAGCCGAGTTCCCCAACGTGCTGGATAGCTGGGCCTCCCGCCTGCACCCGGAAGACAAGGAAAGGTCTCTGAACGCATTCGCAGCCCACCTGAGTGATCGCAGCGGGCGGACCGGCTTCGATATTGAGTACCGTCTTGAACTCAAGAGTGGCGAGTATCGTTGGTTCCGTGCCCGCGGATTGACGAAGCGTGCGAGTGACGGGACGCCGCTTCGAGCGGTCGGGGCGCTGTTGGACATCGAAGCCAACGTGCAGTTGGCCAAGGTTGTGGAATCGCTCACGGCGACGTCGGCGAACCTGGTGTCGAGCAACCGGGATCTCTCGCGACGGACCGAGCAGCAGGCGGCGGCGCTCGAAGAGACCGCAAGCTCGATGGAGGAAATGACGAGCACGGTGCAGCAGAACGCGGAAGGCGCGACGCGCGCAAGCAAACTTGCCAGTGAAGCGGCGGCCTCTGCCGACGGTGGACAGGAGGTGGTTGCCGGCATCGTCGAGGTGATGAAGGACATCGAGGCCTCGGCCGGCAAGATCTCCGACATCATCACCGTGGTCGACGGCATCGCATTTCAGACCAACATTTTGGCGCTCAATGCGGCGGTGGAAGCCGCACGGGCAGGCGAACAGGGGCGCGGCTTCGCCGTCGTAGCCAGTGAGGTGCGTAGCTTGGCGCAGCGC
The DNA here is from genome assembly GCF_037198055.1 of Luteimonas sp. gir. Taxonomy (NCBI): domain Bacteria; kingdom Pseudomonadati; phylum Pseudomonadota; class Gammaproteobacteria; order Lysobacterales; family Lysobacteraceae; genus Luteimonas; species Luteimonas sp. gir. The sequence goes on along the minus strand of NZ_JBBAXQ010000007.1, from coordinate 47,066 downwards.
TGCGCCGCTGCCGCCAAGGAAATCAAGGCCTTGATTACCACGTCGGGCGAGCAGGTCGCCCGTGGATCGGCGCAATCGCGGGCAGCGGGCGAGCGCATCAATGGCTTGAAGGGCATGGTCATTCGCCTCGACGAGATCGTGGCAGAAATCGCAGCGGCAAGTGCCGAGCAGAACTCCGGGATTGCGCAGATCAACCACAGTGTCATTCAGATGGACACCATGACGCAGCAGAACGCAGCGCTGGTGGAGGAAATGGCTGCCTCCGTCGAAGAAATGAACGAGCAGGCGCAAGTCCTCGCACAAAGCGTGAAGTCCAGCAGCAATCGGGCTGCGTGAGTCGATCGCGGCAGACCGCTTCGTGCGTTAGTCACCGCCCTCTCACAAGTCACCAACCTGGAGCGCATGACAGTCGATGGCCGAACCCATCGAGCCAGGCGCATCGGCAGCAGAAGCCGCGTGTCGTCGCCTGGAGGGGGCGAACCGCGGCCAGTCCGAATCGACGGGGCGTTGCGCGGCATCCCCTCAGCGGAATGGCCTGGAGCAGGTCATGGCGCGGGACGGGCCCGCGCCGTATGCCGGCAGACCTTCTTTCCTGCTTGCGCCACCTGCCCCAGAGCGCGCGGGGGCACCGGCGTGGACAACCGAGTGCGCCAGGGCTTCCGGGTCACCGCAAGCGCCGGTCGAGCGTCTCCGCCGTTTACGAGGGCGAAAGGACCTTGACGCCCCTCGTCGGCCCAGCCGCGACAGCGCCTCGGTCACGCTCGATTCGCAGCGACGCCTAGCGGAGGGCTTAAACTGGGGCCTTGGCGACGTGGGGCCCTACCTGCGTTGCAACCACCTCATCCCTGGTCGATCCGCTGTCTGTGCGTTGTCACGTCGATTTGATCGCATCCAAGTGAGCGCAGCCGCGCTGGCGCGCAACAGACACGGCCTTGCCGGCTGTGTACCGACCGCTAGATCCTGTAAGGACGTTGCTTGCAAACCGCTGATTCCCATTCGAAATCCTCGTCGACCAAAAGCGCGGCCACGCACACGCCCCTGATGCAGCAGTTCTTCGCCGCCAAGGCGGAGCACCCGGACGTGCTGTTGTTCTTCCGCATGGGCGATTTCTACGAGCTGTTCTACGACGACGCCCGCAAGGCGGCGCGGCTGCTCGACATCACGCTGACCCAGCGCGGCAACTCGGCCGGCGCGCCGATCCCGATGGCCGGGGTGCCGCACCATTCGGCCGAAGGCTATCTGGCGCGGCTGGTCGCGCTCGGCGAGTCAGTGGCGATCTGCGAGCAGATCGGCGATCCGGCCGCGAGCAAGGGGCTGGTCGAGCGCAAGGTGGTGCGCATCGTGACGCCGGGCACGGTGACCGACGAGGCGCTGCTGCAGGAGCGTCGCGACACGCTGCTGATGGCGGTCGCGCGCAATCGCGCCGGCCATTACGGGCTGGCCTGGGCGGATCTGGCCGGCGGGCGCTTCTTGGTCTGCGAATGCGCCAACGAGGACACGCTGGAGGCCGAACTGGCGCGGCTCGACCCGGCCGAACTGCTGGTGCCCGACGAAGACGGCTGGCCTGCGTTCCTGGGCGAGCGCAGCGGCATGCGCCGGCGGCCGCCGTGGCTGTTCGATGCCGATTCGGGCCGCCGCCAGTTGCTGCAGTTCTTCGGCCTGCACGACCTCACCGGCTTCGGCATCGACGACCGGCCGCTGGCGATCGCCGCAGCCGGCGCGTTGCTCGGCTACGTCGAGGAGACCCAGAAGCAGCGGTTGCCGCATCTGACCTCGATCGCGGTGGAAAGCGGCGACGGCGCGATCGCGATGAACGCCGCCACGCGTCGGCATCTCGAACTCGATACCCGCGTCGACGGCGACACCCGCAATACCCTGCTCGGCGTGCTCGACAGCACAGTCACGCCGATGGGCGGGCGCCTGCTGCGCCGCTGGCTGCACCGGCCGCTGCGCGATCGCGGCGTGCTGGGCGAGCGCCTGCACGCGGTCGAGGCGCTGATCGAGGACGGCGCCGATGTCGCGCTGCGCGAGCGCTTCCGTGCGCTCGGCGATCTGGAACGCGTGCTCACACGCATCGCGCTGCGCTCGGCGCGGCCGCGCGACCTGTCCACGCTGCGCGACGGCCTGGCGCTGCTGCCCGACCTGCGCACCACGCTGCAGGCGATCGACTCGCCGCGCCTGCGCGCCTTGCACGACGCCCTCGGCGAGCACGGCGAGCAGGCCCACCTGCTGGCCACGGCCCTGGTCGAGCAGCCGCCGGTGCTCGCGCGCGACGGCGGTGTGTTCGCCGACGACTACGATGCCGAGCTGGCCGAGCTGCGCCGGTTGAGCACCAACGCCGACCAGTTCCTCGTCGATCTGGAAGCGCGCGAGCGCGAGGCCAGCGGCATCGCCACGCTCAAAGTCGGCTACAACCGTGTGCACGGCTACTTCATCGAGATCGGCAAAGCGCACGCGGCCAAGGCGCCGGCGCACTACACGCGGCGGCAGACGCTGACCAATGCCGAGCGCTACATCACCGAGGAACTCAAGCAGTTCGAGGACAAGGTGCTGTCCGCACGCGAGCGCGCGCTCGCCCGCGAACGCCTGCTCTACGAACAGTTACTCGACGCGCTCAATGCCAGCCTCGAGACCCTCAAGCAGTGCGCGGGCGCGCTCAGCGAACTCGACGTGCTCGCCTGTTTCGCCGAACGCGCGCAGGCGCTCGACTGGTCGCGCCCGCAGCTCGACGCGCATCCGGGCGTGCGCATCGAGCGTGGCCGCCATCCGGTGGTCGAGGCGGTGCGGCGCGACCCCTTCGAGCCCAACGACCTGGTGCTCGGCGACGGCCCCGAGTTCGGCGACCGCCGCATGCTGGTCATCACCGGCCCGAACATGGGCGGCAAGAGCACCTACATGCGCCAGAACGCGCTGATCGTGCTGCTCGCGCACATCGGCAGCTTCGTGCCGGCGGCCCGCGCGACGATCGGCCCGATCGACCGAATCCTCACCCGCATCGGCGCTGGCGACGATCTCGCCAAGGGCCAGTCGACCTTCATGGTCGAGATGGCCGAGACCAGCTACATCCTCCACCACGCCACCGACGCATCGCTGGTGCTGATGGACGAGATCGGCCGCGGCACCTCGACCTACGACGGACTCGCGCTGGCCGACGCCTGCGCGCGCCATCTCGCCGGCCGCAACCGCAGCTACACGCTGTTCGCAACGCACTACTTCGAACTCACCGCGCTGGCGCAGCCCGGCAGCGGCATCGCCAACGTGCATCTGGACGCAGTCGAGCATCGCGACCAGCAGGGCAACGAGACGCTGGTGTTCATGCACGCGGTCAAGGACGGGCCGGCCGACCGCAGCTTCGGTCTGCAGGTCGCAGCGCTGGCCGGCCTGCCCAAACAGGTCGTGCGCGATGCCCGGGCGCGGCTGGCCGAGCTCGAGCAGCGGCGTAACGACACGCCCGCGCCGCCGATGTCGGCCGACACGCTCGGCACCCCGCAGCAGATCGGCCTGTTCGCGCCGCCGTCGGCCGCGGTCGAAGCGCTGGCCGGGATCGATCCCGACGAACTGACGCCCAAGCAGGCGCTGGAAGCGCTTTACCGGATACGCGCGCTGCTGTAGCCCGCAGATGACTCGCCTGGAGCCGAGGGACCTCGAAGCATAGGCGCGCCAGCGCAAAGTCACTCAAGGTCGGCTCGCGCTCAAAGGGCGGCGGGAGGTACTGCGATCCCCGTTTCGCTCGGGTCGGGGCGCCACCGCCATCGCCCATCTAGTGAGAACTCCAAGCAGTGACCGATTGCCGGGCAGTCGCCCCCAACCTGAATCTGTTCAGGGGACAGGCCGAGTCTCCATGCAAGCCCCATTTGACCAATCGCATAAAATCGCTGGGAATCGACGACGCTTACATTGAAGGGGCCGCTCACGCCCTGCATCTGGAGGGCGAGCAACAACGTCTCTGCTTCATGCGCTCGACCAATCAGGCCCGGGTGCTCAAGCTGGCGCGTGCCTTCAACCGCGATCCACGACGAAGCGCTGATCAATCCCGCTACTAGCAGCGCTGCACGGCTTCTGGCAAGGCACCGAGCCAGCGCAATGACCGGTAGGATCACTGCGATCGCCGCGTAGTATTCGTAACTGTTCCAAGCAAACAGAAAGTATGGCGCGTAGGCAGTAACGGCAAATGCCGTAATACAAAGCCACTGCCACTTGCGCAAGAGTAGATGCCCTCGCCAGACCGCGATGCACCAAGCAGTCAGCATCGGCAGGGAAGTTGCGGCAATCCAAGCAGCACCACGCAATCGCTCGCCTTCCACTGCCATCCTCAGTGCTTCGCGTGGCACGTTTAACATCCATGCACCGAACGCAGCCGCGTTGCGGAAGACGTGGCCCCCCAATCCCATGGCGTAGGACGCGTCAGTGTTTTCGGTGAAGCGCTCGCGTAGAAGCAGCCACACCAAGACGACGCAGACACAGGCCGCCCACGCCACAATCTCATGTCGATCGGGCAGTCGCGTCGACACGAACAACCTGACCAGAACCATCAGTGCTGGGGATAAGGCAGCCGATTCCTTGCTTAACAGAGCCAGTCCAAGCCAAATAGGAAGGGACGCGTAGAGCATGTAACGACGGCGTCCGGACATATGTATGGTCGCCGCCCAAGCCGACATCAGCAGCATCGTGAACAGTGTCAGCAACGCATTGTTCGCAGCGGAAGCCCAGTGCACCGGCAAGAGGTGCATCGTCAGCGTGCCATGGACCGCTCCACTCAGCGCGGCAACAGTCAATGAACGCTGCCATTGACAGGCACGAGCGAGACGGAAGGCGAACAGTGCCACTGCCAGCGTCGCCAATGCGTGCAACCCAAGGCTAACCCCATGGACAGCGCGTGAGCGCCCCCCCAAGAAGGCATCGACCCAGCGCCAATACCCCTCCTGCGAGAGCGGACGCCAGAACCGGGGCGGCGATGTCGGCCAGAAGTCCGACCACCACGGTGCACCGAGCGCATTCGTCACGCGCGCCGCATGGAGGAAAACGTAATCGTCTCCCCAGAGCGGCGTTCGTAATGCCGGCCACCACATTGCGGATGCGGAGAGCAGCAGTAAAAGAGCTGCAAGCACGGGGAAAAAGGAGGTCCGTTCGTTTTGATTCATCGAGCGTTGGTCCGTCAGCGCGGCGCCATGATGCCCGAAACGCTCTGAGCGCGCGTGCGACTTGATGCCGCCCCCGATGTCAACGGCCTCCGCGTCTATCGATAGCTTTTAACTATAGATTATTGGGAAACAATCGATTTCCATAGCGCATCACGCACCACTACGCTAAGCCCAGTTGCGATGAATCGCTATACGTGCATCGCCGCGATATCGCGATTACCCCTGTGACCAGGCAACTGTCCGGCAGCACCGGGACTTACCACCCGACCGGTCGCGACCCACTCTGCGCCAACCGCGAGGCCCCCATGTCCACCGAAGCCAAATGCCCCTTCCATCACGATGCCGCTGTCCAGGGCACGAGCAATCGCGACTGGTGGCCCAACCAGTTGCGCGTCGATCTGCTCAGCCAGCACTCGTCGAAGTCCGATCCGATGGGCGCGGATTTCGATTACGCGGCCGAGTTCGAGAAACTCGACTACCACGGCCTCAAGCGCGATCTGCGCGCATTGATGACCGACTCCCAGGACTGGTGGCCGGCCGACTTCGGCCACTACGGCCCGCTGTTCATCCGCATGGCCTGGCACGCGGCCGGAACCTACCGCACCGGCGACGGCCGCGGTGGCGGCGGCCGGGGCCAGCAGCGATTCGCCCCGCTCAACAGCTGGCCCGACAACGTCAATCTCGACAAGGCCCGGCGACTGTTGTGGCCGATCAAGCGCAAGTACGGGCGGCGGATCTCGTGGGCGGACCTGCTGATCCTCACCGGAAACGTGGCGCTGGAGACGATGGGCTTTCGCACCTTCGGCTTCGCCGCCGGGCGCGAAGACACCTGGGAGCCCGACCAGGACGTGTACTGGGGCCGTGAAACGACCTGGCTCGCCGGCGACGTGCGCTACGCACACGGCTCGCACGGTGTCGAGAAGCCCGGCGACGCAGCGGTGCTGGTGTCCGACGACGATGCCGACGGCGACGTCCACACGCGTCGGCTCGAACGCCCGCTGGCCGCGGTGCAGATGGGGCTGATCTACGTGAACCCGGAAGGCCCCGACGGCAACCCCGACCCATTGCTCGCCGCGCACGACATCCGCGATACCTTCGGCCGCATGGCGATGGACGACGAGGAAACGGTCGCACTGATTGCCGGCGGCCACACTTTCGGCAAGACCCACGGTGCCGGTCCAGCCGAGCATGTCGGTGCAGAAACCGAAGCCGCCGACCTGGAGGAACAAGGATTGGGCTGGCGCAGCAGCTTCGGCTCGGGCAAGGCAGGCGACACGATCACCAGCGGCCTGGAAGTGACCTGGACCACGACACCGGCGCTGTGGAGCAACAACTTCTTCGAGAATCTGTTCGGCTTCGAGTGGGAACTGGAGAAGTCCCCCGCCGGTGCGCACCAGTGGGTCGCCCGCGAGGCCGGCGACATCGTGCCCGACGCCCATGACCCGGCCAAGAAGCACCGACCGCGGATGCTGACCACCGACCTGGCCCTGCGCTTCGACCCCGTGTACGGCAAGATCTCGCGGCGCTTTCTCGAGAACCCACAGGCCTTCGCCGACGCCTTCGCTCGCGCCTGGTTCAAGCTGACCCATCGCGACATGGGACCGCGCGCACGCTACCTCGGCCCCGAGGTTCCCAAGGAAGCCTTGATCTGGCAGGACCCGGTGCCTGCGGCCGAGCATCCGTTGATCGATGAGGCCGACGTGGCGACGCTCAAGGCGCAGGTGCTGGCATCGGGCCTGACGGTCTCCGAACTGGTGGGCACTGCGTGGGCGTCCGCGTCCACGTTCCGCGGCAGCGACAAGCGCGGTGGCGCCAACGGCGCACGTATCCGTCTGGCGCCGCAGAAGGACTGGCCGGTCAATCGCCCCGACCGACTGGCGCGGGTGCTCGACGTACTGCAGCGCATCCAGCGCGCGTTCAACCTCGACGCGCCGGGCGGCAAGCAGGTGTCGCTGGCCGACCTGATCGTGCTCGCGGGCAATGCCGGCGTCGAGCACGCCGCGATGGCGGCCGGCCGCGAGATCGCCGTGCCGTTCTCGCCCGGTCGCACCGACGCGAGCCAGGCACAGACCGATGTCGCGTCGTTCGCGGTACTCGAGCCGCACGCTGACGGCTTCCGCAACTATCTGGCCGGCCCCTCGGCGATCCCCGCCGAAGCGCTGCTGATCGACCGGGCGCAACTGCTGACACTGACCGCCCCCGAACTGACCGTGCTCATCGGCGGCCTGCGTGTGCTCGACATCGGTGTCGACGACACCCGGCACGGCGTGTTCACCGACCGGCCCGGCGTGCTGAGCAACGACTTCTTCGTCCACTTGCTCGACATGGACACCGCCTGGTCGCCCCGCTCCAAGGCGCGCGACGTGTTCGAGGGTCGCGATCGTCGGAGCGGTGCAGTGAAGTGGACCGGCACCCGCGTCGACCTGGTGTTCGGATCCAATGCCGTATTGCGTGCGCTGGCCGAGGTCTATGCCAGCGACGACGCCCAGGGCAAGTTCGTCGACGACTTCGTCGCGGCCTGGACGAAGGTGATGGCACTCGATCGGTTCGACCTGCGCTGATCTTGCATCGGCGAGGCAACGCGGACGGCCGCGCAATGCGGCCGCCCGCGGCCCGGCGTCAGCTGGCTGCCGACGCCTGTGCGATCAGGGCATCGTCGCGCTTCGCAGCCACCTGCGCCGCCGGGCGTGCGGCGTGGGCGCGCACGTACTCGACGAAGGCCGGCCGCGATGGGATCGCGCCGATCTGCATGTAGTAGCCCAGCACCGCGGTCATATACAGATCCGCCGCACTGAAGCGCTCGCCCGCCAAAAACCGCCTGCCCGTCACCGCCTGCTCCAAGGTCCGCATCACGTCGTCCGGGTTGCCGTAGCCGGCCGTGCGCGCCGGCGCGAAGGCGCCGGTCTCCTGCGCGGTGAGCAGCGATTCGAACGGTCCGGCCAGGAAGAACAGCCACCGGTAGTAGCTGCCCCGCTCGGGCGAGCCGGGCGGCGGCGCCAATTGCCTGTCGGGCACCAGCTCGGCGAGATAGGCGCACACCGCCGCATTCTCCGTCACGACCATATCGCCATGCCGGATCGCCGGGACCTTGCCCATCGGGTTGATCGCCAGATACGCCGGCGATTTCATGCTGCCGCCGTACGCGAGCAGTACCTCCTCGTAGGGCAGCCCCGTTTCCTCCAGCATCCAGCGGGCCACGCGCCCCCGGGACATCGGATGGGTGTAGAACGTCAGCGTATCGGTCATCGGGGGCCTGCTCGGTCTGGAAAGAGCCGCCAGTCTCCACGGCCCCGCTGTCAGTGGCTGTCAGCAGCGTCGTCGCCAACCGCCGCGTGCCGCACGGTCCGTCGTTGGGCATGCCATCTGCGCAGCAACTCGTGGCGACGCACGGTGTAACGCAGGCCGGTGTCCTCCAACGACACGACCCGGTCGGCGCGGAAGTGACGGAAATCGCCGCGCGTCTCGCACCAGGCGGCGAGTAGGCGGGTATCGGACAGGAAGGCCATCGCGAACGGCCAGATCGTGCGCACGCTGCCGCGTCCCGCCGCGTCTGCGTACTGCATGCGCAACGCGCGCTCGCCCCGGATCGCACGCCGCAGGATCGGCAGCCAGGGCTCGGGCTCCGAGGGCGCCCAATGCGGGGCGAACAGGCCGCTGGTCTCCACCTGCAAACGCAATGCGCCAGGCAAGACGCCGACGAGTCGGTCGAGTGCGCGGGTGGCCGCGGCCGCCAGCTCCGGATCGGCGTGGCTGCCGACCCAGCGCGCGCCCAGCACCAGCGCTTCGAGCTCCTCGTCGGAGAACATCATCGCGGGCAGCAGGAATCCGGGGCGCAGCTGATAGCCCACGCCAGGGTCGCCATAGATCTCGGCGCCCTGCCCGCGCAAGGCCTCGATGTCGCGATACAGGGTGCGCAGGCTGATGCCCAGCCCATCGGCCAGTTCGCGTCCAGGGACCGGCAGGCGCCGACGGCGCAGATCATCGAGCAGACGCAGCAGCCGTGTCGCGCGTTCGGACATGTTCCCGCCCTCTAATCGCGCCGGCGCTACAGCGCGTCGATATCGCCCAGGGCCCGGATCAACCGTCGGGCGCGCTTGTCGGGCTTGTGCTCGGGCGCGCGATAGCCGGCGCGCTGCGCGCGTTGCTCGGCGACGCGCGCCAGACGCGCAGCACGCGAGACCTCCGATTCGGTGTACAGCGCCTGGGCCACGCTGGCCGGTCCGCGCGTGTCCGACAGGCCCGCCACGACGACCTCGAACACTTCCTCGCCTCGGGCCACACGCAGTGGATCGCCGAGGCGCACCGCACGTGCGGGCTTGGCCCGCTGACCGCCAACATCGACCTTGCCGGTCTCGATCGCCTGCTTGGCCAGTGCGCGGGTCTTGAAGAAGCGCGCCGCCCATAGCCAGAGATCGAGGCGGACGCTGTCGGCGGCAGAGGAGCCCGGGGCTTGATTCATCGGTCCGATATCGGTGCGCCGCCAGGCAAATCAAGCACGGCAATCAGGGGCGGGCGGCATGTCGAACATCCAATCAAGACGCCCAAACGCCGACGGCCGCCTTGCGGCGGCCGTCGTGCGACATCGAAACCGGGCCGAGATTACTCGGCAGCCGGCGCCGGTGCGGCGGCGGCAGCAGCCTTGTCGGCGCGTGCCTTCTCGTTCTTGGCCTTCGCCGAAGCCGACAGGTCTTCCTTGATGCGGGCCTTCTTGCCTTCCAGGCCGCGCAGGTAGTACAGCTTGCCGGCGCGGACCTTGCCGCGGCGCTTGACTTCGACCGACTCGATCTGCGCGCTGTGGCTCTGGAACACGCGCTCGACGCCGTAGCCGTGCGAGATCTTGCGGACGGTGAACGCGGAGTTCAGACCGGCGTTCTTCTTGCCGATGACCACGCCCTCGTAGGCCTGCACGCGCTCGCGGTTGCCTTCCTTGACCTTGACGTTGACGACGACGGTGTCGCCGGGGCCGAAGTCGGGAAGCTCGCGCGCGGTCTGGGCGCTTTCGAATTCCTGCAGCAGGGTGTTCAAGGAGGGCTTGGTGGTCATGGTCTTGGCCTGTTGGAGTCGTTGTAGGCGTGGTGCACGTGGACGCACGCTCTGGCATGGCGGGCACGATGGCCCGTTGTTTTTGGTTAGCCGCGCATTATAGGCCCAGCCGCCCAGCGAATGCCACTGCCGGCGCGGCGGCGCTCAGGCGTCCGGATCCTGGCCGCGCTCGGCCCGCCAGGCCGCGAGCAGCCGCCGGTCGGCCTTGCCCAGCGCGGACTCGTCGAGCAGGTCCGGGCGCCGCTCGGCGGTGCGGCCCAGCGACTGTTGCCGGCGCCAGGCGGCGATCTGGGCATGGTTGCCCGACAGCAGCACATCGGGCACCCGGCCCAGCGCATGCTCGACCGGCCGGGTGTAATGCGGGCAGTCGAGCAAGCCATCGCCCTCGAAGCTGTCCTGCACCGCCGAGTCGGCATCGTTCAATGCGCCCTCCTGCAACCGGGCCACCGCATCGACGATGACCGCCGCGGCCAGCTCCCCGCCCGACAGCACGTAGTCGCCGATCGACACTTCTTCGTCCACCTCGGCCTCCAGCAGCCGCTCGTCGACGCCCTCGTAGCGGCCACACAGCAGGATCAGCCGCGGCAGCGCGGCCAGTTCGCGCACCTTGGCCTGGGTCAGTGGCCGCCCCTGCGGGCTCATGTAGATCGTCCGCGCCGGCGCCGGATCGGCCGCACGCGCAGCGGCGAGCGCAGCCCGCAGCGGCTCGATCAGCATCACCATGCCCGGACCGCCGCCAAACGGCCGGTCGTCGACCCGGCGGTAATTGCCTTGTGCGTAGTCGCGCGGGTTCCAGCCCTGCAGCGCGATCAGCCCGCGCTCGCGCGCGCGCCCGACCACGCCGACCGCGGCGGCCTGGTCGATGAACTCGGGAAACAGGCTGACGACATCGATGCGGATGCCAGCGCGCTCGGTGGCTCGGGAGGCGGGGTGCGTTTCAGCTTCCGACGACATGACGGTCCTTTCCGGTCACCAACGACGAGATGGCCACACTGGCCGATCCAGGGTGCGGCGCCGCGTCGCGCATCGCGACCCGGCGCGTCCGATCACCGATCGCGCATCGCCGCTGTCAAAAGTCCGCGTCCCAGTCGACCGTCACCAGGCCGGCGTCGAAATCGATCGAGACGACATAGTCGGGCACGACGAACGGGATCATGCGTTCGCGCTCGCTCTGGGCGACCAGCACGTCGTTGGCGCCGGTCGAAAACAGATGGGACACCGTCCCCAGGTCCACGCCGTCGAGGTTGCGCACGCGCAGACCCTCGAGGTCGACCCAGTAGTACTCGCCCGGCGCGGGCGGCGGCAGCGCCTCGCGCGGCACCCAGACCTCGAGCCCGCGTGCGGCCTCGGCGGCATCGCGGTCGGCGATATCGGGCAGCGTGGCGACCACGCCCTTGGGCGTCTCGCGTCCGCGCGCACCCGACAGCGTGCGCTCACCCCCGCGGCCGTCGCGCAGCACCCACGGCTGGTAGCGAAAGATCGCGCTGCGCGGCTCGGTGAACGATTCGAGCTTCACTTCACCACGCACGCCAAACGCGCCATGGACCTTGCCCAGCTGGATCATCCGCTGGGGCGGCTGGCGCGTCGGGTCGTTCATATCGGCATGGCCGCGCCCGCAGGCGCGGCCCATGGATCAGGCAGCGGCGACCGCAGCCTTGCCCGCTTCCTTGTACAGGGCGCGGACCTTGTCGCTCATCTGGGCGCCGTTCTTGACCCAGTGGTCGACGCGCTTGGTGTCGAGGACGACACGCTGCTCACCGCCGGTCGCGACCGGGTTGTAGTAACCCACGCGCTCGATGTTGCGGCCGTCGCGCGCGCTGCGCGAGTCGGTCACGATGATGTGGTAGAACGGACGCTTCTTGGCGCCGCCGCGCGTCAGACGGATCTTGACCATTGCTTTGCTTCCTGTGTTGCCCAGTCGCCAGGGTGGCGAGGTAAGCCGGCGATTATAGCGGAAGCGGCGGCGGCCGGTGCAAGCGCCGGTCAGCGTGCACTCGCGAGCGGCACCCAGCGCTGCGCGGCGAGCAACGCGCGCAGGCGCCCAAGCATCGCCGCGTCGACATCGAAGCGCCAGCCGTCGATCGACGCCACCGCACGCACCCCGCCGCTGTTGCAGGCGAACGCGGCCTCGAAGCCCGCGCAATCGTCCAGGCCGACACGGGCGTGGCGCTGCGCGATGCCCGCGGTCTCGAGCGCGCGCTGCAGCAAACGCTCGCTCGTACCCCGCAACGCCGGCGCGATCGGCCACACCACGGTGTCGCCGGCGACGAAGCCGACGTTCCACAGCGCCCCCTCGCCGATGGTGCCGTCGGCATCGACCAGCAGCGCATCGTCGTAGCCGGCCAGCGCGGCCTGCCGGCGTGCATGCAACAGCGGCAACGTGGCGGCGTGCTTGAGATGGGCCAGCGTACGGACATGGATATGCGAGGCCAGCCGCAGCGGCGCGGCCGGCGGCGCGCGCGGCGGCGACAACGCGACCAGCAGCACCGTCGGCACCGCCTCGCCGCGCTCGACGGCCGGCATATCGCGCGAGAACACCGCAATGCGCACTGTCGCATCGTCGACGCCAGCGGCCACCAGCGCCGAGGCCATCGCGCCGAGGAGCGCGTCCGACGCCAGCGGGCTGCCGAACAGTTCGAGGTTGGCGGCCTGCAGGCGCGCCACATGTAGGTCCAGCCCCTGAACCGCGCGTCCGCGCACCTGCAATGTCGAGAAATGCCCGTAGTTGACCAGGGCCGCGGCGAGGTCCGCCGTCTCCGCCGGCCGGCCGTCGATCCAGTGGCTGACAGCAAGCGCGGCGCGTGTCACAGCAACGCCTGCGCGTCGCGCCACCAGCCCTGCACGAGCTCACCGGCGGGCCGCGCCTGCGCCAACCAGGCCGATTGCCCCGCCCAGGCCTGCATCGCGTCGAGACGGCCATCGCGGGCCGCGGCGGCGCGCATCGGCGCGGTGAGCCCGCGCTGCACCGGGTACGGCCGCGGCGGCGGTACGCCGTCGGCCGCGGCTGCGCGCACGTAGCCGGTCGCCAGCGCACGGCCGAGCCGGCCGCTGAACGCCCGAGTCGGCCAGCAGGCCTCCGGCTCGGCGCTCGCCAGTGCGTCCGCCCACGCCGGCGCGATGGCCGCCTCGGGCGTGCGCAACAGGCCGGTGCCGACCTGCACCGCACTCGCGCCGAGCGTCAGCGCGGCGGCGATGCCGCGCCCATCGGCGATGCCGCCGGCGGCGATGACCGGCAGCTTGAGGGCGTCGGCCAGCCGGGGCACCAGCGAGAACAGCCCGACGATCCGGTGTTCGGCCTCGGCGGCCTCGAACGCGCCGCGGTGTCCGCCCGCCTCGGCCCCCTGTGCGACCACCGCATCGGCGCCGGCGGCCTGCGCCTGCCGCGCCTCGTCGAGCGTGGTGACGGTGGCGAACCAGGCGATCCCGGCCGCCTTCAGGCGTTCGACCTGCGCCGCAGAAAACACCCCCATGATGCTCGAGGCGACCGCCGGACGCGCGGCCAGCAAGGCGTCGAACTGGGCATCGAAGTCGGCCGGTGTGGCGTCGCCGGCGGAGGCCGGCACCACCGGCCCCCAGCGTTCGAGAAACGCCCGGGTCGCCGCTTCGGCGACCGCGTCGCGCGCCGGTGGCGGATCGGGAATCCACAGATTGACCTGCGCCGGGCCCGTGGTGCGGTCGCGGAACGCGCGCATCCACGTCTCGATGTCGGCCGGCTGCGACAGCACCGCGCCCATCGCGCCCAGGCCGCCGGCGTCGGCCACCGCCGCCGCCAGCGCCGGCGGACAGGCGCCGGCCATCGGCCCCAGCAGGACCGGAATCCGCAGGCCGAAGCGCGCACAGAACGCGTCGGCCCGCTGGCGCGCCGGGTGCGCGCCCGTGCTCACCGGAACGGCATGCGGCCCATGCCGCCCATCATCCCCTGCAGGCCCCGCATCATGCCCTTCATGCCGCCGCGGGCCATCTTGCCCATCATCTTTTCCATCTGCATGTACTGCTTCATCAGCTTGTTGACGTCGGCCGGGGTCGTGCCCGAGCCGGCAGCAATGCGCGCGCGGCGCGAGCCGTTGAGCAGGGTCGGGTTGCGCCGCTCCTTCTTGGTCATCGAGTCGATGATCGCAATCATCCGCGGCACTTCCTTGTTCTGCTGGACCTGCTGCTTGAGATGCTCGGGCACCTGACCCAAGCCCGGCAGCTTCTCCATCAGGCTGCCGATGCCGCCCATGTTCTGCATCTGCTCGAGCTGGTCCTTCATGTCGTTGAGGTCGAACTTCTTGCCCTTGGCGACCTTCTGCGCGAGCTTGGCCGCCTTGTCCTTGTCGACCTGGTGCTCGACCTGCTCGACCAGCGACAGCACGTCGCCCATGTCGAGAATGCGGCTGGCGACGCGCTCGGGATGGAAGACATCGAGGCCGTCGACCTTCTCGCCGGTGCCGACGAACTTGATCGGCTTGCCGGTGATGTAGCGCACCGACAGCGCCGCGCCACCGCGGGCATCGCCGTCGGTCTTGGTCAGCACCACGCCGGTCAACGGCAGCGCCTCGCCGAAGGCCTTGGCGGTGTTGGCCGCGTCCTGACCGGTCATCGAGTCGACGACGAACAGCGTCTCGACCGGATTGACCGCGGCATGCAGCGCCTTGATCTCGGCCATCATGGCCTCGTCGATCGCCAGGCGGCCGGCGGTGTCGACCAGCAGCACGTCGATGAACGACTTGCGCGCATCGGCGATCGCCGCGCGCACGATGTCGACCGGCTGCTGCGAGGCCTCGGACGGGAAGAAGCGCACATCGACCTGTTCGGCCAGCGTGCGCAGCTGCTCGATCGCGGCCGGACGGTAGACGTCGGCGCTGACGACCATGACCTTCTTCTTGCGCTTTTCCTTCAGCAGCTTGGCGAGCTTGCCGACCGTGGTCGTCTTGCCCGCGCCCTGCAGGCCGGCCATCAGCACGACCGCCGGCGCCGGCACGGCGAGATTGAGCTCGGTCGCCTGCGCGCCCATGACCGCCGTCAACTCGTCGCGCACGACCTTGATCAGCGCCTGGCCCGGGGTGAGCGACTTGAGCACTTCCTGGCCGACCGCGCGCACCTTGATCCGCTCGATCAGTGCCTGCACCACCGGCAGCGCGACGTCGGCCTCCAGCAACGCGATGCGCACCTCGCGGGTCGCCTCGCGGATGTTCTCCTCGGTCAGACGGCCGCGCCCGCGCAGGCGCTCGATGGTGCCGGACAGGCGCTGGGTCAGGGACTCGAACATGCGGGGACTCGGGCTGGCTTGAAAACGGTCGGCGATTATAGCCCCGCACGCCCCGGCGCCCCGGCCCGCGTCGATCGGCGGCAGGCGCGTTTGGGGCGTTCCTGTGCGACACTTCCGCGATGACAATGGTTCTCATCGCAGCCCTGCTCTACCTGGCCGCGGCCGTCGCGCTCGTGCACGGTGTCGGGCGCGACCCTGCGCCCGGCAACGCGTGGTGGGCGGTGCCGGCCGGCGCCGCCGTCGCGCTGCATGCCGCCGCGCACATATTGGTGTGGCGCGACGTGGGCACCGAGCTGCATTTCTACGCCGCGCTGTCGCTGGTCGGTCTGGGCATGGCGGTGCTGACGATGCTCTACGACATCCGTGGACGTATGGCCGCGCTGGGCGTGATCGTGTTTCCGATCGCCGCCGCGGCGCTGATCTCCTACGGCCGGGGCGCGCATGTCGCGTCCAGCGTGCCGGACTGGCGCCTGCAGTTGCACGCCTGGTGCGCCTTGCTGTCCTACGCCACGCTCGCGATCGCCGCCCTGCTCGCGATGCTGTTGTGGGCGCAGGAACGCGCACTGCGCCGACGCGAATTCCATCGTTGGCTGCGCGCGCTGCCACCGCTGACCGAGCTCGAATCGCTGCTGTTCCGCACGATCTGGGTCGGGTTCGCGCTGCTGACCGCAACCTTGGTGACCGGTGTGCTGTTCGTCGACGACTTCTTCGCCCAGCACCTGATCCACAAGACCGTGCTGAGCGTGCTGTCGTGGCTGGCGTTCGGCGCCCTGCTGCTGGGCCGCTGGCGTCATGGCTGGCGCGGCACCCGCGCGGTCGGCTGGACGCTGGCGGCGATGGCGCTGCTGGTGCTGGCGTTCTTCGGCAGCAAATTCGTGCTGGAGCTGGTGCTGCGGCGTCCGGTCTGAGCTCTGCCCACTGATCTGGAAAACGCGCATGCGCACATGGATAGTCGCCCTCGCACTCGCCGCTTCGATCTCGACGGCCACCGCGGACGACGAGGCGCATTCGCCGATCTTCGGCCACATCGAGTTTCTCTGGAACGCGCCGGTGGCGGGGTCCGGCGCCCGCCCGGTCGCCCAGGGCCTGTTGCGCCATCCCGAGGCACCGCACCTGGCCTGCTGGAAGACGCAGGGCTTCCCGCAGCGCCCGGTCGATGTTCAGCTGGAGATCGACGACAGCGCCGGCCGCCACACGCTGTGGTCAGGCACCGAACCTGGAACCGAATCGAAGTTCGTCCGCTGCGGCAAGATCGACCTCGCCGCGCTGGGCGTGACACCCGGCCTGCGTCGCATCGTCCTGCGTTTCGATGGGCAGATCGCGGCGCAGACCACGATCGAGGTGGCGGAGTCCCTGGCCTCGGCTGCGTTCGCACAAGGCGACCGCATGTACGTCCACGGACGTACTGATTATCCAGACGACCTCGCGCCGGCCGACTATGTGGGCCGGTTCGTCTGGGTTTTGGGCTTTGGGCCGGACGGCCAAGTCGTGGACGTCCAGACTGAAGTCGCCGAAGGGCTGGCCGCGACGCGGTTGCGAACCGCGGGCCGAGCGGCCGCCCAGCTCTACCGCATCGGGCCCAACCCGGCCAAGCCGCTGCGCCAGTTCCGGCAGCCTTACGACATCCAACCTGCTCCCTGACCGACGGGTCAACGCCTGAACCGATACCAGCCGCCTACCTGAACACCGCTTGCGGCGGCAATACTTGCCTTGACAACAATTGCAACGGCGAGGAATATGCGCCGCCATGTCGAACGCTCCCCGCCCTTGCGCTTCCGCCAGCGGTTCGTCGCTGGGCCTGCTGTTCCGGCAGGTCCGCGATGCCATGTGGACGCGCATGGCCGACGAGCTCGCCCAGGCCGGGCATGAGCTGAGCTTCAGCCAATACATCACGCTCAAGAAGCTGGCGCTGGGCACCAGCAACGCCACCGATCTCGCCCGCGCAGCCGAGCTCAATCCCGGCGCGATGACCCGCTTGATCGACAAGCTGATCGACCGCGGCCTGGTCGAGCGCCATGCCGATCCCGACGACCGCCGCGTGGTGCGCATCCGACTCAGCGCGCAGGGCGAGGCGATCTGGCGCGACATCGACCAATGCGGCAACCGCGTGCGCGAGCGCGCGATGTCGGGCATGGACGACGCCCAGCGGCAGCAGTTCATCCGGCTTCTCGAACAAGTTCGCGACAACCTCTCCTTCCCGGGACAGTGACCATGCCTTCTCCCACGACACGCGCCCGGCGACGGGCGCCGGCTGCGGTGTTGCCGATCGTCGCCGCACTGCTGCTCGCAGGTTGCGCCAGCAGTCGCGGCCTGGCGCCGCAGCTCACGCCCAGCGATGCCGACACGCTCGCTGCAGGCCGCAGCCTGGCCGGCCCCCCGCTCAGCGCTGCGGATTTTCCGAGCAGCGACTGGTGGACCGCGTTCGGCGACCCGCAGCTCGATGCGCTGATCGATGAAGCGTTGCGTGACAGCCCGTCCTTGGCCGCCGCCGATGCCCGCACCCGCAGCGCGCAGGCGCAGGCCGGCCTGGCCGATGCGCAGCGTCGGCCGACTCTCGGCGCCAGCGCGCGCGTGAGCGGTGTGCAACTGCCGGAAACTCTGGCGCCCGACCCGATCGGCGGCGACTTCAAGGCCAGTGGCGTGCTGATGCTCGACTTCGCCTGGGCGCCCGATCTGTGGGGCGGCCAGCGCGCGGCCTTCGAGGCGGCTGCTGGGCAGGCGCGCGCTGCCGAAGTCGATGCGCAGGCCGCGCGCCTGACGCTGTCATCGAATGTCGCGCGCGGCTACATCGCGCTGGCGCAGGCCTTCGACGCGCAGGACGTGGCGCAGCGCGAGATCGACCGCGCCAGCCGATTGCGCGACCTCGCGCAGCAGCGCGTGGACGCCGGCCTCGACAACCAGTTGCAGCTGCGCAATGCCGACACCGCGATCGGCATCGCGCGCCAGCAGGCGCAGGCTGCGCAGCAGCAGATCGATATGGCGCGCAATGCGCTGGCCGCATTGCTGGGCAAGGGTCCCGACCGCGGCCTCGACATCGCCCGCCCGCGCCTGCTGCAGACGCCACCGCCGGGCGTGCCCGCAGTACTGCCGAGCGAGCTGCTGGGCCATCGCGCCGATGTCGTCGCCGCGCGGTGGCGCGTCGAAGCCGCCGCACGCGGCGTCGACGCCGGCAAGGCTGCCTTCAAGCCCAGCGTCAATCTCAGCGCGCTGGTGGGCCTGGCGGCGGGCAACCTCTCAGACCTGTTCGGCAGCGATGCGGTGCTCGGCTTCGGCGGCCCCGCGCTGAGCCTGCCGATCTTCGACGGCGGTCGGCTGCGCGCTGGCCTGGCCCAGCGCGACGCCGACTACGACACTGCGGTCGCGAGCTACGACCAGGCGCTGGTCGTCGCGCTGCGCGAGGTGACCGACGCCTTGCAGACGGCGCGCGCGCTCGACGCGCAGATCGACACCGTCGCCGATGCGACCGAGGCCGCCCGCCAGGCGTTCGCGCTCGCCGATACCCGCTACCGCGCCGGCATCGGCAACCAGCTCGATGTGCTCGCTGCGCAGCGGCCGCTGTTCCAGCTCGAACAGCAACTCGCCACGCTGCGCGCGCAGCGCTTCGGCGCCGCGGTCGATCTCGACCGCGCACTCGGCGGCGGCCTGACGCTCGCCGCGCCCACCCCTTCCACGCAGACCCAAGCCGGGGCGACCACGCCATGACCTCCGAATCCAACACCGCCACCGCGCCACAGAAGACTGGCAAGCGCCGCCGCGCGCTCACGATCCTGGCCACCGTCGCCATCCTGGCCGGGGTCGGCTGGGCGGCGTGGTATCTGCTGGTCGCGCGCTGGCACCAGGACACCGATGACGCCTACGTGCAGGGCAACGTCGTGAGCATCGTGCCGCAGACGATGGGCACCGTGGTCTCGATCGATGCCGACGAAGGCATGCGCGTCGAGGCCGGCCAGGCGCTGGTGCACCTCGACCCCAACGACGCCCAGGTCGCCTACGACCAGGCGGTCGCCAACCTCGCCGGCACGGTCCGGCAGGTGCGCGGCCTCTACAGCAGCGTCGAATCCGGTCAGGCCGAACTGGCGGCGCGACAGGTCGCCGTGCGCCAGGCCCGCGAAGACGTGCGCCGCCGCGAGGGGCTGGTCGCCAGCGGTGCGGTCTCGCGCGAGGAACTGGCCCACGCCCGCGACGTGCTGGCCGGCGCCGAAGCCGCGCTGTCGGCCTCGCAAGGTCAACTCTCGCGCAGCCGCGCGCTGGTCGACGCGACCGAGGTCGCCAGCCAGCCGCAGGTCCAGGCCGCCGCCGCGCAGTTGCGCCGCGCCTGGCTCGACCTGCAACGCATGGCCATCGTCGCGCCGGTGTCGGGCTATGTCGCCCGCCGCGAGGTGCAGCTCGGCCAGCGGGTGCAGCCGGGCAACACGCTGATGACGATCGTGCCGCTCGAGCAGGTCTGGGTGGAGGCCAACTTCAAGGAGACCCAGCTCACCGGCATGCGCATCGGCCAACCGGTCGAAGTGCGCGCCGACCTCTACGGCGGCAAGGTGCGCTACAGCGGCAAGGTCGCCAGCCTCGGCATGGGCACCGGCAGCGCGTTTTCGCTGCTGCCGGCGCAGAACGCCAGCGGCAATTGGATCAAGATCGTCCAGCGCGTGCCGGTGCGCATCGAACTCGATCCCGCGCAGCTGGCCGAGCATCCGCTGCGCCTGGGCCTGAGCATGCACGTCGATGTCGCGGTGCGCGACCAGACCGGCCCGGTACTGGCCACGTCCCAGGCCAAGCGCGCCGCGCCGCTGCTGTCGACCGATGCCTACGCCGAGCAGCAAGCCCAGGCCGATGCGCTGATCACGCGCACGATCGAGGCCAACCTGCCTCAGCTCGCCGCCCGCCGCTGAGCCGACTCCCGGCACCGAGGCCGCCATGTCCACGACCACCGCCGACGCGCCGGGCGCTCCCGCCCCGGCCGCTGCCTCCGCCTTCCGTCCGCCGAACCTGGCGCTGACGACCATCGGCCTTGCGCTGGCGTCGTTCATGCAGGTGCTCGACATCACGATCGCCAACGTCTCGTTGCCGACGATCGCCGGCAACCTCGGCGCGAGCTCGAACCAGGCGACCTGGGTCATCACCTCGTTCGCAGTCAGCAATGCGATCGCGCTGCCGCTGACCGGCTTCATGACCCGCCGCTTCGGTGAGCGCAAGCTGTTCGTGTGGGCGACGTTCGCGTTCGTGATCGCCTCGCTGCTGTGCGGCCTGGCCTCGAGCATGGGATTCCTGGTCGCCGCCCGCGCGCTGCAGGGTTTCGTCGCCGGCCCGATGTATCCGGTGACCCAGGCCCTGCTGATCTCGATCTATCCCCCGGCCAAGCGGGGGCAGGCGATCGCATTGCTGGCGATGGTCACCGTGGTCGCGCCGATCTGCGGCCCGATCCTCGGCGGCTGGATCACCGACAACTACAGCTGGGAATGGATCTTCTTCATCAACGTGCCGATCGGCATCTTCGCCAGCCTTGTCGTCGCCAGCCAGTTGCGTGGGCGCCCGGAGAAGCTCGAGACGCCGAAGATGGACTACGTCGGCCTGATCACGCTGATCATCGGCGTCGGCGCACTGCAGACGCTGCTCGACCTGGGCAATGAGGAAGACTGGTTCGAGTCGACCAAGATCGTCTGGCTGGCGATCACCTCGGTGCTGGGCCTGGCGGTGTTCCTGATCTGGGAGCTCACCGAGAAGGACCCGATCGTCAACCTGCGGCTGTTCCGCCATCGCAACTTCGCCTTCGGCACGCTCGCGATGGTGCTCGGCTACTCGGCCTTCTTCGCCGTGGGCCTGCTGGTGCCGCTGTGGCTGCAGCGCAACCTGGGCTACACGCCGATCTGGGCGGGCTTTGCGACCGCGCCGATCGGCATCCTGCCGGTGTTGCTCACCCCACTGGTGGGCAAGTACGCGACCCGCTTCGACCTGCGCATCCTGGCGACGTTCGCGTTCATGGTGATGGCCTTCACCAGCTTCATCCGCTCGGGCTTCAATCTCGAGGTCGACTTCCAGCATGTCGCGATGGTGCAGCTGTGGCAGGGCCTGGGCGTGGCGCTGTTCTTCATGCCGGTGCTCACCATCCTGCTGTCGGACCTCGAACCGCACGAGATCGCTGCCGGCTCAGGCCTGGCGACCTTCGTGCGCACGCTCGGCGGCAGCTTCGCCGCCTCTTTGACCACCTGGGCCTGGAACCAGCGCAGCACCATCCACCATGCGCAGCTGACCGAGCACATCCCCGCACACGATCCTGCGATCCAGCAGACGGTCGCCGCGCTCGGCCAGGGCGATGTGCAACGCGGCGCGATGATGCTCGATCAGATGATCGCCCAGCAGGCGACCCAGATCGGCTTCAACGAGATCTTCCACCTGCTGGGCATCCTGTTCCTGCTGGTGATCGCGTTCGTCTGGATGGCGCGGCCGCCGTTCGCGGCGAAGATCGGCGGTGCGGCCTCCGGCGGCCACTGAGCGAACACGCGCGACCTGGGCGCGCGTTGTCAGCCCACCGCCAGCAGCGCCAGACCCGTCGCCAACCCGAGCGCGGTGCCGCCGATCGTCTCGGGCCAGGTATGCCGTGCCAGACGCAGCCGCGACCAGCCCAAGACCGGCAAGGCCAGCAGCGCCGTCACCGAGACCGCGGGCGACAGCGGCCAGATCGCCACGCCCGCAAACGCCAGGCTCGCCATGTGCAGCGACAGCTTGATCCAGCGGTTGGCGAGGCCCGCCGCGCACAACATCAGTGCCGCCGCGAGCACGCCGGTGGAAGTGGCCGAACCCCGGCCGCCCATCCACAGCCAGTAGCCACCGGCGACGATCAGCAGCAGCGCATAGAGCAGCGGCCGCTCCTGCCGCCGCGAGGCATCGACCGTTTCCCAATGCCCGCCCCGTCGCCGTTGCCAGATGAAGGCCGCGACGATCGCGACCCCGGCGACGAGCCCCAGCGCGGTACGCCCGAGCGAGGCGGGATCGGCACGCCAGGCCGCCAGCAACGCGAGCGTCGCGAAGACGACGAACGGATGCAACGCGATCGAGACGACGCGGGCAAGCGGCATCACCGGCACTCAGTCGATTGAGGCCGGACGCCCGACCCGGCACTCAGACATGCTCGAGCGCCTCGGCCAGCCGTTCGACCGCGATGACCTCCATGCCCTTGTAGGCGCCGGCCTTGGGCGCATTGGCGCGCGGCACGATCGCACGCACGAAGCCGTGGGTGGCAGCCTCCTTCAGACGCTCCTCGCCATTGGGCACCGGCCGGATCTCGCCGGCCAGGCCGACCTCGCCAAAGGCGATGGTCTTGTCCGGCAATGGAATGTCGCGCAGCGACGACAACACCGACAGCAGCACCGGCAAGTCGGCCGCGGTCTCCTGCACGCGGATGCCGCCGACGACGTTGACGAACACGTCCTGGTCGCCGGTCATGATGCCGCCGTGCCGGTGCAGCACCGCCAGCAGCATCGCCAGCCGGTTGCCTTCCATGCCGACCGCGACACGCCGGGGGTTGGACAGCGGCGAGGCGTCGACCAGCGCCTGCACCTCGACCAGCAGCGGCCGGGTGCCCTCGCGCGTGACCATGATGCAGCTGCCCGGTTGCTGCGCGCCCGCACCCGACAGGAAGATCGCCGAGGGGTTGGCGACCTCCTTGAGGCCTTTCTCGCCCATCGCGAACACGCCCAGCTCGTTGACCGCGCCGAAGCGGTTCTTGAACGCGCGCATCACCCGGAAGCGGCTGCCGCTGTCGCCCTCGAAATACAGCACCGCATCGACCATGTGCTCGAGCACGCGCGGGCCCGCGATACCGCCTTCCTTGGTGACGTGACCGACCAGGAACACCGCCGTGCCGGTCTCCTTGGCATAGCGCACCAGGCGCGCGGCCGACTCGCGGACCTGGCTCACCGAGCCGGGAGCTGCGGTCAGCGACTCGGTCCACAGGGTCTGGATCGAGTCGGCGATGATCAGCCCGGGCTTGAGCCTGGAGGCGTGCTCGAGAATGCGCTCGATGCCGGTCTCGGCCAGCGCATGCAGACCGTCGAGCGACAGCCCCAGCCGGACCGCGCGGCCGGCGACCTGGGCCAGCGATTCCTCGCCGGTGACGTACAACCCCGGCAGCGTGTGCGCCATCCGCGCCAGCGCCTGCAACAGCAATGTCGACTTGCCGATGCCAGGGTCGCCGCCGACCAGCACCACCGCGCCCTCGACCAGACCACCGCCCAGTACCCGGTCGAACTCGCCGATGCCGGTCGACACCCGTACATCCTCGCCCTGCTGCACATCCTTGAGCGCCATGACCTTGGGCGCGTCGACCTTGCCGGCCCAGCCCGAGCGGCGTGCCGCCGGCGAGCGGACCGAAACCGCGCTCTCGAGCACGATCTCGGCGATCGTGTCCCAGGCGCCGCAAGCGCTGCACTGCCCCTGCCACTTGTTGTAGTCGGCGCCGCACTCGCTGCACACGAAGGCGGTTCGGGCTTTGGCGGCGGGCTTGGCCATCGATGATCGGTCCATTGCAGGGCCCGGCAGGATAGCCGAGCGCAGTCGCAGCGACGGAGACGCAGACGCCCGCACGCCGCCACCGGGCACCGCTACAATCGCCTCGGACAACGGGCCCCGGGGGGGGGCCGCTCCCGATGCCCGACCGCGACGACCTTCACCACCGGGCACGTCCTGCAGCCCAACTGTTCCCATCCCGGATCCGCCGCATGCGGATACTGGGTGCCGCGCTGTGTGCGCTGCCGATCGCCTCGGTGCTGGCCGAACGCGAGGCGCCGGTCTGGCTCTGGGTCGCGCTGGCGCTCAACGCCGTGCTGTGGCCGCAACTGGCCTGGATGCGTTCGCAACGCGCACACGACCCGGTCGCCACCGAGTACCGCAATCTCCTCATCGATGCGGCGGCCGGTGGCCTGTGGATCGCGGCGATCGCGGTCAACCTGCTGCCGACGGTGGCCATCGCCTCGGTGCTCGCCTCCGACCGTATGGCTGCGGGCGGATGGCGTCTGTTCTGGCGGGCCGCCATGGTGTCTGCACTCGCCTTCTTGGCCGGCTGGGCCTTGGCCGGCTATCCATTCGCGCCGCAGACCTCGACACGCGCCCTGCTCGCCTGCGTCCCGCTGATGGTCGGCTATCCCATCGCGCTGAGCCTGGTGACCTACCGCCTGGGCAGGACGATCGCCCGGCAAAACCGCGAGCTCGAACGCAGCAACCGGACCGACTCGGGCAGCGACCTGCCCAACCGGCGACACTTCGACATCCGGGTGCGCGACGCCTTGTCGCGCTTCGATCACCATGGCGATCCGGCCACACTGCTGATGATCGACCTCGACGCTTTCAAGTCGATCAACGACCACTACGGCCACGGTGTCGGCGATCTCGTGCTGCGACGGGTGGCCGATGTGCTGCGGACGGCTGCCGGCGCCACCGACACACCGGCCCGGATCGGCGGCGACGAGTTCGCGATCCTGCTCGCTCCCGCGGGGCCGGCACGCGCGGCCGCGGTCGCCGAGTATGTCCGCGCCGGCATCGCCGCGCTGTCGTTCGATGGCCATCCAACGCTGGCGTGTACGGCCAGTATCGGCGTATCGACGACGCGTCCGGAGTTCGGCTCACCGCCCGACTGGCTGCGCGATGCCGACAGCGCGCTCTACCGCGCCAAGGCCGCCGGGCGCAATCGCGTGGCAGTGGCCTGAGCCCCGGCGCATTCGCCTAGGGACTGGTGACGCCGCCCTGGCGTTCGGACGCGCGTGGCACCTCCGCCGGCATCAGCGGCGTCTCGCCACGACGCGTCAACTGCGCCAACGCCATCGCCGCATCGCCGACCACCAGCGGTGCCGGCACCGACAGCATCAGGTTCAGCGGCAACCCGAACTCTTCGATGTTCCAGCCGTGCACATCGAGCACGCCGTCGGGTCCGATCGCCTCGGGATGGCGCAGGCGGATGCGCTGGGCCAGCGTGCCGCCCTCGGGGATATAGCCGTACACCGGCTTGCCGCAAGCGACCGCATAGCCCACCTCGAAGCAGGTGCCGCTGTCGGGCTCCGGTCCGCGGAAGAAATCCAGATTGGCGAGCACCGCATCGGCGCGTTCGATCAGGCCGATGTTGGCCCGGTAAATCCACCGCGCCTGCTCGCCCGGATCGACAAGCGTCGCCGGCACGTCCTGATCGAGCGGATACAAGCCCTCGACGCCGAAGCGCGCGCACAGCGCCTTGAGCTCGAGCCCGCGCGCGCGGGCATCGGGCCGGAACACATCGGGTCCGGCGAGGTACAGGGAACGAATCATCTCGGCGAAGACGTGGGCAGGTTGCGCGCATTGTCGCGGCGCCGGCCGATACAGGGAATGCGACCCGATGCCGCTGACCTTGGGCACCGTGGGCATCCCGGCTCGGCGACTGCATCTGCGATGCTGCGCGGAAACTGCGGCGGACGTGGCGACGACGCCTCAAGCAGCCTGCCCGTGCGCCAGAGAGATTGGCTACTCGTCGTTCCGGAACGACAGCTGCCGACGAAAGGTCGAAGTCGAGTCGGGCCCCGAGCGCGGCGGAAACAGCGAGATCTCGCCGGCACGAATGGCGCGATCGCGGATCTTCAGACCAATGCCCTCGGCACGCTCGATCTCCACCCGGTCGACGCTGCCGTCAGGCGCGATGTGCATGACCCAGGCCAGCTCACCGACAAACGCTTCGGGCGCGATCGTCGCGTCGTAGTTGGGACGCCCCAGCACATAGGGCATGTCCTGGGGCGTGGCAGCGATCAGCGCATCGAGCGTCGGATACACCTCGACTTCGCGGGTGCCGGCCGGCGCCGCGGCGCCATCCAGGTAGACCACCACACGCCACCTCCCTGGCATCGCGTCCGGCGGCAATTGCGCAGGAAAGCAGCGCTTGCTGCCATCGAAATCCGGATGCGCCTGCTGCGCGACCACGCGCCCCGCCGTGTCACGCATCTCGATCGTCAGCCCCGATGTCTTGGCGTCGGCATCGAGCACCGCGACGCAGACTTGGTGCCCGAAGCGCTCGCCGAGCACGAACGAACGCGTTTCCTGTCTGGCCAGCGCGCCCTCGGGCGTCTTGGACCACAGGAACTCGATATAGGGATCGGACGGCGATGGCGTCCCCGTCGCGGCCAGTGCGGCATCGCAGGCCAACACCAGCAACGCCCCCGCAAGACGCGCCTGCATGCGATTACTCCAGACCATAAAACCCCGGCGACGATTGGATCGCCGCCAGGATAGGCGCCCGCGAAATCGTCAGACGCGCACGCACGATGGACTCACAGATGCGGATCCGACACCAACGGCGGATCGCTCTTGGGCGTGCAGGTGCCCTGGTCGACCCACGAATCGGTCGGTTCGGCCAACGGGCCAGCCCCGCCACTGACGTGCGCAATTTCCTCGCGGGACAGCACACGCGCCAACACCCGGCCTTCCACGGCCGCGGCCGTACGCTCTTCGGACTTTCTGGACATCACCACTCCTCATGATTGGATGGGACACATCACATCATTGCCACGACGTACCGCCGCGACATCGAAAGAGGCCGCGCTGAGCGGCTCCTGCGATCCTTGGACTGCGAAAGTCATTTCGAGATTAGCCCGTGCACGTGGGCCGAAACCGTGGCCTGCGTCAAAGTTGTCGGCTTCCCGGGCGCTGAATACCTGAAATCCGCACGCGCGGTTTCGATGAATTGGCAGAACGCATCGAGTACCGGCAGGTCCGGGCACCAGGACTCGATGAAGAAGAACTGCCCCGCCTCATTGACCTCCAGGAACTGCCAGTCGCCCTCCGGCGTGACGATGAAATCGAATCCTCCGCTCACGATGCCCAGCCGCGCCATGAGCGCGATGCAGGCCGCCTCGACCGCATCTGGCAACTGCGCCGGCTCGCAACGCCGGATCGATCTCTGGTCGAGCCGCCAGTCCAGGTCGCCGCCTTCGAGCGTGTTGGAGTCGATCCTGATCGCGAAGCAGCTGTGCCCGAAGAACTGCGCGCGGACCTCATAGGCCTTCGCAACCTTCTCCTGGAAGATGCCAGGCGTTGCACGCAACAACGCATCGGCCGGGAGGTCGTCCACCCCGACCTTCGCGGTATAGGTCTTCAGACTCGCCCCGTCTTCCTTCCAGATGTAGCCGCCGAGCGGCTTGTAGATGCATTCCTCGACCTCGCGGATGAAGTCCCGGATCGTCGCCGGGTCGTTGCTGATCAACGTGCGTGGCACCGTGAGCCCGGCCGCCAGCGCATGACGGAACTGATGCGCCTTGACCTCGCACAGCAGGGACGCCGCCGGCGGGTTGATCCAGAAGGCATCGGCGAAGGCTTCGGGATGCGAGCGCTCCGCCATCCGCAGTTCTTCGGTGCAGAACGCCTGATCACGGGGGTCGACGTAATCCGGCGACGCCACCAGACGCCGCCGGCGATACCAGACCACATCGACCGCATCCGACGACACCGTGCGCCCGTCGCAGACGAGCGTTCCGCGCATGCCGTCGCCCCCGAAGCGCACCGTGCTGGCGCTGAACTCGGGATAGTGATCGCCGCGCCAGCGCACGACTTCGTGTCCCCGCAACCGCAGCGCATGCCCGGCCACGGCTGCATGGAAATCGCCTTCCACGGTGTGGATCAGCACGCGGCGCGTGTCCGCGGCGGCATCGTCACGGCGCGCACCGCGCCAATCGTCTGTCTCCAAGCCCGCCCTCCTGCAAGCCGAGTCCGCCCTTGCACTCGGCCAGCAGCGGCCACAACGCCGCTGCGCCAAGATTGCGTCTGCTATGGCTGTCCCTTGACCAGCCGGATGCGCTCGACACTAGCACCGTGGGCCAATCGTGTCGAAATCGGATGCAGTGCAGTGCGTGTGTGTGTCTGCATGTGTACCGATCCAACACGTCATCTGTGGTCAGGTTGCGCGCCATCGCGCCGCGCCACTGCGCTCTGGACAACAGGCGCAAGACCGGAGCGAGCACAACAAAAAGCCCCGACCAAGGCCGGGGCTTTCGATGACGCTGGTGCCGGAAATAGGAATCGAACCTACGACCTACGCATTACGAATGCGCCGCTCTACCAACTGAGCTATTCCGGCTTGGGACGCGAATTCTAGGGAGCGGGGGGCCGGCCGTCAATCGACCAGGCGCAGGCGCAGTTCCTTGGGCAGGGCGAAGACCATGCTCTCGGGCTCGCCGGCGAGCTCGCGCATGCCGTTGGCCCCCAGCTCGCGCAGGCGATCGAGCACGCCCTGCACCAGTACGTCCGGGGCCGAGGCGCCCGCGGTGACGCCGATGTGGTGGCGGCCTTCGACCCAGCGCGGGTCGATCTCGTCGGCGCCGTCGATCAGGTAGGCCTCCACGCCGTCGCGCTCGGCGAGCTCGCGCAGGCGGTTGGAGTTGGAGCTGTTGGGCGAGCCGACGACCAGCACCAGGTCGCATTCCTTCGCCAGATCGCGCACGGCGTCCTGGCGGTTCTGCGTGGCGTAGCAGATATCGTCGTTCTTCGGGCCCTGGATCGCCGGGAACTTCTCGCGAAGCGCGGCGATGACGCCGCGGGTGTCGTCGACTGACAGCGTGGTCTGGGTCGTGTAGGCCAGGTTCTCGGGCTGGCCGACGTCGAGTGCGGCCACATCAGCCTCGTCCTCGACGAGGTAGATGCTGCCGGCGCCGGCCTCGGCGCGCCACTGGCCCATCGTGCCTTCGACCTCGGGATGGCCCTGGTGGCCGATCAGCACCACGTCGCGGCCGGCGCGGCAGTGGCGCGCGACCTCGAAGTGCACCTTGGTCACCAGCGGACAGGTCGCGTCGAAGACCTTGAGTCGGCGCCGGGCGGCTTCCTCGCGCACGGCCTGCGAGACGCCGTGTGCGCTGAAGATCACGGTCACGCCGTCGGGCACTTCGTCGAGTTCTTCGACGAAGATCGCGCCGCGGCGCTTGAGGTCCTCAACCACGAACCGGTTGTGCACGACTTCGTGGCGCACGTAGATCGGCGCGCCAAGCGTCTCGATCGCGCGCTTGACGATCTCGATCGCGCGGTCGACGCCGGCGCAGAAGCCGCGGGGGTTGGCGAGGACGATATCCATGAGATGCGCAGTCTACCGGAGGCGGCGGTTCGGAAGCGGAACGGCGGCAGGACGGCGTGTCCGGGATACATGAAACCGAAGCCTCCCCCGCCCTGCGAGGAAGGGATGGGCGGGGGCATGCGCGATCCGCAGCTTTGGGCCGATCATTGGCCCCCATCCCAGCCTTCCGCCCGTAAAGGGTGCAATGCCCCGCAAGCGGGGGAAGGGGCGGCAATCGCGGCCTGTCAGATCCCGCGAAAGAACGCTGACGACTTCATTGCCTGGCGGCGGAGGCTACTTCTTTTTCGCCGGGAAGAAGCCGAACAGGGCAATGCCGATCGCACCGCCGACGATTGCCGCGTCGGCGAGGTTGAATGCCGGCCAGTAGTGGTCGCGCCAGTGCCACTGGATGAAATCGACGACGTGGCCGTGGATCTGGCGGTCGATGACGTTGCCCAGTGCGCCGCCGATCACCAGCGCGAACGGCAGTGCGGTGCGCCAGTCGCGCCGCGGGGTCTTGGCCAGCCAGACGGCCAGCACGCCGCTGATGACGATCGCCAGAATCGTGAAGAACCACTTCTGCCAGCCGCCGGCATCGGCCAGGAAGCTGAACGCCGCGCCGGTGTTGTAGGTGCGATACCAGTTCCAGAATCCTTCAATGACCGGGATCGCGGTGTATTCGGGCAGCGAGGTCAGCACCCACCACTTGGTCAGCTGATCGAGTGCGATCACCACCACCGACAGCATCAGCCACGGCAGCGCGTTGGGGACGGGACGGGCCATCAGAACCACCTCCGGGTCTCGCCACCGCCATTGCGGCCATCGGTCGCGATGTTCTCCACGCACCGGCCGCACAGCCCCGTGTGCTCGGCATGCGCGCCGACATCGGCACGGCGCTGCCAGCAGCGCACGCACTTGGGCTTGTCGGTTGCGCGCGCCGACACGCCGATCGCGGTCGCGTCGCCGGCGTCGACGAGCGTGACGTCGCCGCTGATCAGCAGGAAGCGCAATTCGTCGACCACCGGCGAGAGCCAGTTGGCATCGGCAACGCCACAGCGCAGTTCGATCTCGGCATCGAGTGCGGCGCCGATCTCGCCGCTGGCGCGCATCGGCTCGAGCACCTTGGCCACGCGCTCGCGCAGCTCCAGCACGCGCTCGAAATCCTGCGGTCCCCAGTCGGCGTCGCCGTCGAGCAAGGTCAGGCCCGTGTACCAGGTCGCGAACTGCACATTGGCCTCGCGCGTGCCCTGCGCCGGCGCGGGCAGATAGCCCCACATCTCGTCGGCGGTGAAGCTGAGCACCGGCGCGATCCAGCGCACGAAGGCCTCGGCGATGTGGTACATCGCGGTCTGCGCGCTGCGCCGCCCGACCGAGTGTTCGGGCATCGTGTACAGGCGGTCCTTGGTCACGTCGAGGTACAACGAGCCCAGGTCGACGCTGCAGAAGTTCGACAGCGCCTGGACGATCTCGGCGAAGTCGTAGCGCGCGTACGCGTCCTCGATGCGCGTCTGCAATTGGGCGGCGCGATGCACGATCCAGCGATCGAGCGCGACCATGTCCTGCGGCGCGACGAGATCGCTCGCCGGCGTGAACCCGGCAAGGTTGCCGAGCAGGAAGCGCGCGGTGTTGCGGATGCGGCGGTAGGCGTCGGCGGTGCGCTTGAGGATCTCCTGCGACAGCGACATCTCGTTGCTGTAGTCGGCCGAGGCGATCCACAGGCGCAGGATGTCGGCGCCCAGCGTCTTCATGATGTCCTGGGGCTCGATGCCGTTGCCCAGCGACTTGGACATCTTGCGGCCGTGCTCGTCGACGGTGAAGCCATGCGTCAGGCACTGCCGGTACGGCGCCGCCTTGTCGATCGCCACGCCGGTCAGCAGCGAGGACTGGAACCAGCCGCGGTGCTGGTCGGAGCCCTCGAGGTAGAGGTCGGCCGGCTTGGGGTAGCCGCGCGCGCGCAGCACCGCTTCATGGGTGACGCCCGAGTCGAACCAGACATCGAGGATGTCGGTGATCCTGTCGTAGTCGGCGGCATCATTGCCGAGCAGCTCGGTCGCATCGAGCGTGTACCAAATGTCGACGCCGTGCTGCTCGACGCGGTCGGCGACCGCACGCATCAGTTCGACCGTGCGCGGATGTGGCTCGCCGGTTTCGCGATGCACGAACAGCGCGATCGGCACGCCCCAGGTGCGCTGGCGCGAGATCGTCCAGTCCGGGCGGCCTTCGACCATGCCGGCGATGCGCGCCTGGCCCCAGGCCGGGTACCAGGTCACGCCCTCGATCGCGGCAAGCGCATCGGCACGTAGCCCGCCCTGCTCCATCGAGATGAACCACTGCGGTGTGGCGCGGAACGCGATCGGCGTCTTGTGGCGCCAGCAGTGCGGATAGCTGTGTTCGAGCTTCGCGAACGCCAGCAGGCTACCCTGCGCGCGCAGCGCGTCGACGATGACGTCGTTGGCCTTCCAGATGTGCAGGCCGGCCAGTGCGGTGTCGCCGATCGGCGGCGTCGACGGCAGGTAGACGCCGCGGCCGTCGACCGGGTTGAGCTGCGCGGCACTGTAGCGCTCGAGCAGGCCGTAGGCCTTGCCAACGACGTAGTCCTCCTGGCCGTGGCCGGGCGCGGTGTGCACCGCGCCGGTGCCGTCCTCGGCCGAGACGTGATCGCCGAGGATCACGGGGATATCGCGCTCGGCATAGAAGGGGTGGCCGAGCACCAGGTGCTCGAGCGCGCTGCCGGCCACGCGGCCGTGCACGACGACGTCGCCCTCGACGCCATAGCGGCGCAGCGCGTTCTCGGCCAGCGCATCGGCCAGCACCAGCCAGCGGCGGTGTCCGTCCTGCGCGGGCGGGCCTTCGACCAGCGCGTACTCGAGCTCGGCGCCCAGCGACACCGCCAGCGACGCCGGCAGCGTCCACGGGGTCGTGGTCCAGATCGGCAGCGCGACCTCGACGCCGGCAGGCAGCGTGGCGCCGAACGCGCGCGCGAACGCCGCGGCATCGCGCGCGACGTAGGCGACGTCGATCGCCGGCGAGACCTTGTCGGCGTACTCGATCTCGGCCTCGGCCAGTGCCGAACCGCAGTCGAAGCACCAGTGCACCGGCTTGACCCCGCGGGTCAGATGGCCGTTGTCGACGATCTTCGCCAGTGCGCGGATCTCGTCGGCTTCGAAGCGAAAGTCCAGCGTGCGATAGGGATTGTCCCAGTCGCCGATCACGCCCAGGCGCTTGAAGTCGCGGCGCTGGATGTCGATCTGCTCGTTGGCGTACTCGCGGCACTTGCGCCGGAATTCGACCGCATCGAGCTTGACCCCGACCTTGCCCCACTTCTTCTCGATCGCGATCTCGATCGGCAGGCCGTGGCAGTCCCAGCCCGGGATGTAGGGCGCATCGAAGCCAGCCATGCCCTTGGACTTGACGATGATGTCCTTGAGGATCTTGTTGACCGCATGGCCAAGGTGGATCGTGCCGTTCGCGTAAGGCGGGCCGTCGTGCAACACGAACAGCGGACGGCCGCGCGCATGCTCGCGCAACTGGGCGTACAGGCCGTCCTCCTCCCAGCGCGCCAGCATCGCCGGCTCGCGCTTGGGCAGATCGCCGCGCATCGGAAAGTCGGTCGCCGGCAGGTGGATCGTCGACTTGTAGGGGTTCGGGGAATTGTCGGCCTGGGCGCTCACGCGTCGTCCTGTCGTTGCGGTTCTTGTCGTGGAGGGGCGCCGGCGGTCGCCTCGGCGAGCAGGGCCCGGGCGCGCACGGCGTCCAGATCCATCTGCGCGACCAGGGCGGGCAGGTCGTCGAACTTTTCCTCGTCGCGCAGTCGCGCGACGAACTCGACCTCGATCCTGCGCCCGTACAGGTCGCCGTCGAAATCGAACAGATGGGCCTCGAGCAGCGGCTCGACGCCGCCGACCGTGGGCCGGGTGCCGAAGCTCGACACCGACGGCCACGGCGCATCGCCGACGCCATGCACGCGCGTGGCGTAGATGCCGCGCAGCGCCGGCACCTTGCCGCCGAAGCGCAGGTTCGCGGTCGGATAGCCGAGCGTGCGGCCGAGCTGCTGGCCGCGCACCACGCGACCGGAGACGGCATACGGCCGTCCGAGCAAGCGGGCGGCATGGACGAAATCGCCGGCCACGAGTGCGGCCCGGATATGCGTGCTCGATACCCGCTCGCCATCGATCGCCAGCGGCGCGATCTCCCCGGCGACGAAGCCGGCCTCGCGCCCCAGTGCCTGCAGCGTCGCCAAATCGCCGGCGCGCCGGTGCCCGAACCGGAAGCCCGGTCCGACCCAGACCTCGCGTGCACCCAGCCGCGCCAGCAGTACCTGCTCGACGAAGGCCTCGGGCGACATCGCCGCCATCCGCGCATCGAAGCGCAGCAGCCCGATGACCTCGGCACCGAGCGTGCGCAGGCCCTCGATCTTCGCCCGCACCGGCCCCAGCCGCGGCGGCGGCGCGTCGGCGGCGAAGAACTCGCGCGGCAGCGGTTCAAAGCTCAAGGCCGCGGCCGCGACGCCCAGGTCGCGCGCGCGCGCGACCGCGTGGCGCACCAGCGCCTGGTGCCCGAGGTGCAGGCCGTCGAACGCCCCGATGCAGACCACGCTGCCGTCGGCACACTCGGACCCGCCGGCGATGTCGCGGAACAGCCTGCTCATGGCGTCTCGTCGGGGCGGAAGCGGCGCCAGGCACCGCATTCCGGAAGGTGACCGGAGATTATAGCGGGCGCGGCCGCCGCGCCGCGGACCGCATGGGCCCGCTCGCTGCGACAGTCAGTGCCGCAGGTGCCGCGGCCGCAAGCCCAACGCCACCATTGCGAGGCCGTAGGCGGCCGCACCGGCGCCGATCACCAGCGCCAGCCAGGCGATGCGGTGCTGCCAGCCGCTGATCGCGGTCCACTCGCCGATCCAACCGCGCAGTGCAAGCACCACCGCGGCCATCGCCACGCAGGCGCCGGCCAGCCGCAGCAGGTAGCGTCCCCAGCCCGGCTCGGGCACGAAGATCGCGCGCTGGCGCAGGTAGCGCCACAGCAGCGCGGCGTTGACCACGCCCGCCAGCGCCGTCGCCAGCGCGATGCCGCCATGCGCGCCGGGCACCGCGTAGAACCACAGCGGCGTGGTCAACGCGACGGTGAGTGCGACATTGGCCGCCACCGTCCAGATCGCCGCACGCATCGGCGTCTTGGTGTCCTGGCGGGCGTAGAACGCCGGGGCCAGCACCTTGCTGAGCATGAACGCCGGCACGCCCAGGCTCATCGCGGTCAGGCTGACTGCGGCCATCCGCGTGTCGTAGGCGCCGAAGGCGCCGTAGTTGTAGACGGTCGCGGTGATCGGCTCGGCCAGCAGCAGCAGGCCCAGACCGGCCGGCACGCCGGCCAGCAGCGCCATGCGCAGCCCCCAGTCCAGCGACTGGCTGTAGCCCCGCGCATCCTGGGCCGCGTGCCGGCGCGAGAGGTGCGGCAGGATCACCGTGCCCAGCGCAACGCCGAACAGGCCGAGCGGGAACTCGATCAACCGGTCGGAGTAGTACAGCCAGTCGACACTGCCGCTGGCCAGCAGCGAGGCGAACGCGGTGCCCACGATCAGGTTGACCTGGGCGACCGAGGAGGAGAACAGCGTCGGCAGCATCAGCCGGCCGACCTTGCGCACCTCGGCATGGCCAAAGCCCGGCCGCAGCCGCGGCCGCAGGCCCAGCCGGCCCAATGCCGGCCACAGCAGCGCCAACTGCAGAAACCCGGCGATCAGCACGCCCCAGGCCAGGCCCTGCGGCGGCAGCGAAAAGCGCGGCGCCAGCCACAGCATCGCGGCGATCATCGTCAGGTTGTGCAGCACCGGCGTGAATGCCGGCAAGCCGAAGCGGCCATGGCTGTTGAGGATCGACGCCGCCAGCGACATCAGCGAGATGAACAGCAGGTACGGGAAGGTGATGCGCAGCATCTGCGCGGTCTGCGCCAGCAGCTCGGGCTGATCGGCCCAGCCGGGCGCGAACAACCGCGCAACCAGGGGCGCCAGCAGCATGCCCGCCGCGCAGACCACCAGCACCACCGCGCACAGCGCGCCAGCCATGTGGTCGACGAAGGACTTGAGCGCTGCGCGGTCGCCCCGCTCCTTGATCTCGTTGAGCACCGGCACGAAGGCCATCGCCATCGAGCCCTCGGCGAACACCCGGCGCAGGAAATTCGGGATGCGATAGGCGACAATGAAGGCGCTCATCGCCCCGCCGGTCCCGAACAGGGTCGCCTGCAACATGTCGCGGGCGAAGCCGGCAATGCGCGACAGCAGGGTCATCGCGCTGAACACTGCGCTCGAGCGCAGCAGGCCGCCTCGAGCCTTGGGCGCGGCGGCCGCCGGATCGGGCGCGGTCACCGTCGCAGCCCGTTCAGGCCGGGCCTGTTGACGCAAGTATATGAAAGCACCATAATTTCCTGCTCAAATTTCCATTGGTCCGGCCAAGCCGGATTTTCACACGTCCAGCTTCCAGGAATCCATCGTGGCAAACATCAAGTCCGCCAAGAAGCGCGCCAAGCAGACCGTCGTGCGCAATGCGCGCAACTCCGCCCAGCGCTCGCAGCTCCGCACCGCCGTCAAGAAGGTGCTCAAGGCGCTCGACGCCAACGACGCCGCCGGCGCGCAGGAGGCATTCAATGTCGCCCAGCCGATCCTCGACCGTTTCAGCTCGCGCGGCCTGATCCACAAGAACAAGGCCGCCCGCCACAAGAGCCGCCTGTCGGCCCGCATCAAGGCGCTCAAGGCGGCTGCCTGAGCCCCGCCCGGTCGCCTGCGCGGCCGATGCGAAAAGAACCCGGCTCCGGCCGGGTTTTTTTGTTGGTCTTCGCTGAGACCAGGGACCCCCGACTCCCGTTGGCTCGATTGCAGCGCGCTTCCCCGAAGCGCGCAACGACAGCGCGCGACGCCTCCCTGCGGGCAACACCGCTTCGCCCCCAAAGCCGAACGCAGCCAACGTCTGCGGCAGAGCACCGGCCGTCCGGGCCGCGTGCAGCACGCCATGGGTGAGCCCGCCCTGCTTGCTTGCTCGCAAAACCAAAACCGGGGCCAGAGCAAAACCCCAGTTTTCCCTGTTAATGCACGAAGAAAGCGCGGCCAGAGGCCGGGCTTCGAAGGGGCAACTGCGGGCAGCCGCCTAGACCGCGTCGGCCGCCTCGCGCGCCTGCCGATCGAGCTCGTCGAGCGCGGCCTGGACCTTGAGCATCACCTCGCGCGTGCCCTCGTGGGCCAGACCCGAGATCAGGAACCACGGGCCCGTCCACGCCAGCGCCTCGATGATCCGCGCCGCCTCGGCATGCGCCTCTTCGGGCAGCAGCGTGTCGGCCTTGTTGATCAGCAGCCAGCGCGGCTTATCGAGCAGCGCTGCATCGAACTTGCCGAGCTCGTGCTCGATCGCGCGCACCTGATCGACCGCATCGCTGCCATCGAGCGGCGCGATCTCCACCAGATGCAGCAACAGCCGGGTGCGCTGGATATGGCGCAGGAACAGTGCCCCCAGCCCCGCACCGTCGGCCGCACCCTCGATCAGGCCCGGGATATCGGCGATCACGAAGCTGCGCGCCGGCTCGACACTGACCACGCCGAGGTTCGGATACAGCGTGGTGAACGGATAGTCGGCGACCTTCGGCGTCGCCGCCGAGACCGCGCGGATCAGCGTGCTCTTGCCGGCGTTCGGAAAGCCCAGCAGCCCGACATCGGCCAGCAGCTTGAGCTCGAGCCGCAGCGTGCGCTCCTCGCCGCCCTCGCCCGGGGTCGACTGGCGCGGCGAACGATTGGTCGAGCTCTTGAAGTGCATGTTGCCCAGGCCACCCTTGCCGCCACGTGCGACCAGCAGCCGCTGGCCATGCGCGGTCAGATCGCCGATGACCTCGTCGGTGGTGACGTTGTGCACGACGGTGCCGACCGGCACGACGATCACCAGATCGTCGCCGCCCTTGCCGTACATCTGCCGGCCCATGCCATTCTCGCCGCGCTGCGCGCGGTACATCGTCTGGTGGCGGAAATCGACCAAGGTGTTGAGGTTTTCGTCGGCGACCAGCCAGACGCTGCCACCGTCACCGCCATCGCCCCCGTCCGGGCCGCCGAGCGGAATGAATTTCTCACGCCGGAACCCGACGCAGCCATTGCCGCCGTTGCCGGCAGTGACGGTGATTTCGACTTCGTCGACTAACTTCATGATGGGGAATTCGAAAGTGGGATTGGGAAAGCGGGACAACGGCAGTCTACCTGCCCCGTCCTCGTGGACCGGCTCTGGCCATGCAGTGCGCGCATGCGACGCCCGCATCCCATTCCCGAATCCCGTCTTGCCTGCGGGCTGCCCCGCCAGAAAAGACGAAACCCCGCCGGAGCGGGGCTTCGTGCCGGACGAACGTCGCGCGGATTACTGCGCGGCGACGACGTTGACGGTGCGGCGGTTCTTCGGACCCTTGGTCGTGAACTCGACCTTGCCGTCGACCAGCGCGTACAGCGTGTGGTCGCGGCCCAGGCCGACGCCGCTGCCCGGATGGAACTGGGTGCCGCGCTGACGCACGATGATGTTGCCCGCTTCGATGGCCTGGCCACCGTAGATCTTGACGCCGAGGTACTTCGGGTTGGAGTCGCGGCCGTTGCGCGAGGAACCTACGCCCTTCTTGTGTGCCATGCCTGCTGCTCCTTACTTGCTGCCACCGGCGATGCCGGTGATCTCGATTTCGGTGTAGTGCTGACGGTGCCCCTGCCGCTTCATGTGGTGCTTGCGGCGGCGGAACTTGATGATGCGGATCTTCTCGGCGCGGCCGTGCGACTTGATCGTCGCGCTGACGCTGGCGCCGGCGAGCGCATCGCCGAGCTTCACGCCGTCGGCATCGCCGAGCAGCAGCACGTTGTCGAACTTGATCTCGCTGCCGACGTCGCCGTCGAGCTTCTCGACGCGCAGCGTCTCGCCCGCCATCACGCGGTACTGCTTGCCGCCCGTCACCAGGACTGCATAACTCATGACCAGACTTCCTCTGTAGTTATTGTGGTCGCTGCCGCCATCGAGGGCGGACAGAAGCGGAATTGTAATGCGATCAGCGGCTTGCGGTCAAACCACCCCAGACCGGACGACCGTGGGCGCCCTGGGCGGGCCATCCATCGGCCAAGGGCACCTGAACCGCCTCGTCTCATGGTCTGCGACCAGCCCCCGTCACACTGGCGTTCGGCCGATTTGCCCCCAAATGACCGGCTCGGTAGTCTGACCGATTGCCCGTTCCCGCGCGCCCCAAAGGGTGCGTGCGTGCCTCCCCCGCCCCCAACCGGACCTGACGTCGATGGCGATGGACACCATCCGCATTCGCGGTGCCCGTACCCACAATCTCAAGAATATCGATCTCGACCTGCCGCGCGATCAGCTGATCGTCATCACCGGCCTGTCGGGCTCGGGCAAGTCGTCGCTGGCGTTCGACACGATCTACGCCGAAGGCCAGCGCCGCTACGTCGAGTCGCTGTCGTCCTATGCGCGGCAGTTCCTCAGCGTGATGGAGAAGCCCGATCTCGATCACATCGAGGGCCTGAGCCCGGCGATCTCGATCGAGCAGAAGTCGACCTCGCACAACCCGCGCTCGACCGTCGGCACGATCACCGAGATCTACGACTACCTGCGCCTGCTCTATGCGCGGGTCGGCAGCCCGCGCTGCCCCGACCACGGCTACCCGCTCGAGGCGCAGACCGTCAGCCAGATGGTCGACCAGGTGCTGGCCCTGGACCCCGAACAGCGCTGGATGCTGCTGGCGCCGGTCGTGCGCGACCGCAAGGGCGAGCATGCGCAGGTCTTCGAGCAGCTGCGCGCGCAGGGCTATGTGCGCGTGCGCGTGGACGGCGAGCTGTACGAGATCGATGCGCTGCCGACGCTGGCGCTGCGCCAGAAGCACACCATCGAAGCGGTCATCGACCGCTTCAAGGTGCGCGAGGACATGAAGCAGCGGCTGGCCGAGTCCTTCGAGACCGCGCTCAAGCTCGGCGAGGGCATGGCCTCGGTGCAGGCGATCGACGATGCCTCGATCCCACCGCAGCTGTTCTCGTCCAAGTACAGCTGCCCGGTCTGCGACTACGCGCTGCCCGAACTCGAGCCGCGGCTGTTCTCGTTCAACGCGCCGATGGGCGCCTGCCAGACCTGCGACGGTCTGGGCATGAGCGAGTTCTTCGATCCCGACCGCGTGGTCGTGCATCCCGAGCTGTCGCTGGCCGCCGGCGCGGTGCGCGGCTGGGACCGCCGCAACGCCTACTACTTCCAGCTGATCCAGTCGCTGGCCCGCCATTACAAGTTCGACGTCGACGCGCCGTGGCAGGACCTGCCGCAGGCCTCGCGCGATGCGGTGCTGCTGGGCAGCGGCGAGGAAACGATCACCTTCACCTACATCACCGACTCGGGGGCGCGCACCCAGCGCAAGCACCGGTTCGAGGGCATCGTGCCGAACCTGGAGCGGCGCTATCGCGAGACCGAGTCGGCCGCGGTGCGCGAGGAGCTGGCCAAGTTCATCAGCGAACGCCCGTGCCCCGACTGCGGCGGCGCGCGGCTCAACCGCTCGGCGCGTAACGTGTTCGTCGCCGACCGGCCGCTGCAGTCGCTGGTGGTGCTGCCGATCGACGAGGCGCTGGCGTTCTTCGAAGGCCTGGAGCTGCCGGGCTGGCGCGGCGAGATCGCCGCCAAGATCGTCAAGGAGATCGGCGAGCGGCTGAGCTTCCTGGTCGACGTCGGCCTGGACTACCTGACCCTCGAGCGCAAGGCCGACACGCTGTCGGGCGGCGAGGCGCAGCGCATCCGGCTGGCCTCGCAGATCGGCGCCGGCCTGGTCGGGGTGATGTATGTGCTCGACGAGCCGTCGATCGGCCTGCACCAGCGCGACAACGAGCGCCTGCTCGGCACACTGACCCGCCTGCGCGACCTGGGCAATACGGTGATCGTCGTCGAGCACGACGAGGACGCGATCCGCCTGGCCGACCACATCGTCGACATCGGCCCGGGCGCCGGCGTGCATGGTGGCGAGGTCGTCGCGCAGGGCAGCTACGACGACGTGCTCAAGGCGCCGCGCTCGCTGACCGGCCAGTACCTGTCGGGCAAGCGTCGGATCGAGATCCCGGCCAAGCGCCACACGCCCAACCCGAAGATGCAGCTGCGGCTGCTGGGCGCATCGGGCAACAACCTCAAGAACGTCGACCTGACGATCCACTCGGGGCTGTTCACCGCGATCACCGGCGTCTCGGGCTCGGGCAAGTCGACGCTGATCAACGACACCCTGCACTCGCTGGCCGCCAACGAGATCAACGGCGCCTCGCACAAGGCCGCGCCCTATCGCGAGATCGAGGGCCTGGACCTGTTCGACAAGGTTGTCGATATCGACCAGTCGCCGATCGGACGCACGCCGCGGTCCAATCCGGCGACCTACACCGGCCTGTTCACGCCGCTGCGCGAGCTGTTCGCGCAGGTGCCCGAGGCGCGCGCGCGCGGCTACTCGCCGGGCCGCTTCAGCTTCAACGTGCGCGGCGGTCGCTGCGAGGCCTGCCAGGGCGACGGCCTGCTGAAGGTCGAGATGCACTTCCTGCCCGACGTCTACGTGCCCTGCGACGTGTGCCAGGGCAAGCGCTACAACCGCGAGACGCTGGAGATCCTCTACAAGGGCCACAGCATCCACGACGTGCTGGAGATGACGGTCGAGGACGCGCTGGCGCTGTTCGAGCACCTGCCGCCGATCGCGCGCAAGCTCGAAACGCTGGTCGATGTCGGCCTGAGCTACGTCAAGCTCGGGCAGAGCGCGACTACGCTGTCGGGCGGCGAGGCGCAGCGCGTCAAGCTGTCGAAGGAACTCTCGCGCCGCGACACCGGACGCACGCTCTACATCCTCGACGAGCCCACGACCGGCCTGCACTTCCACGACATCGAGCACCTGCTCAGCGTGCTGCACAAGCTGCGCGACGACGGCAACACGGTGGTGGTGATCGAGCACAACCTCGATGTCATCAAGACCGCCGACTGGGTGATCGACCTCGGTCCGGAGGGCGGTCATCGCGGCGGGCAGATCATCGCCGAAGGCACGCCCGAGCAGGTCGCCGCGATGCCGCAGTCGCATACCGGCCAGTTCCTCGCGCGCCTGCTGCAGACCGTGCCGGCCGAGGCCGCCGAGCCGCGGGCGGCGCGCAAGCTGGCCCGCAAGTCGACCGCGCACCTGCCCAAGCCGCTGCCGCGCAAGGGCGCCTCGACCAAGGCTGCCGAGGCGGACGCTGCGGTCCGCGCGGAATTGCGCAAGACCGACACCAAGCCCAAGGCGAAGCCGGCCGCCAAGCGGGCCGGCAAGACGACCAAGGCCAAGGGAGCCAAGGCATGAATGAAGTGAAAGTGCTGATCCGCGTGCCGATCGAGTTGCGCTGGCGCGACCTCGACGCGTTCGACCACGTCAACAACGCGACCTTCATGACCTATCTGGAGGAAGCGCGCATCCGCTGGTTCGACTCGGTCGGCGAACCCTGGGTCACCGATGCCACCGCGCCGCTGCTGGCGGCGGTGCAGATGAACTACCGACAGCCGATCCCCTACCCCTCGCGCATCGTCGTCGAGTTGTCTGCGCAGCGCGTGGGCACGACCAGCGTCACGGTCGGCCACCGCATCGTGTCCGAGGACGGCGCCACGCTGCATGCCGACGGCCACGTGGTCGTGGTCTGGATCGACCGCGCGACCGGGCGGCCAACGGCGCTGCCCGAGTCGGTGCGGACCAAGGCGCTGGCCTGAGTCGAAGGCTGCGTGTCGCTGCGGATCGGGGCCACTGCGATGGCGCGCTCGGTCCGGAAGGCACGCGCGCAGGCTGACGTGCCGCATGCAGTGGGCCAGCCGATCGGTCGCGCCGGCGGCATCGACTACCATCGCCGCTCCATCTGCAGGAAGGTCCGCGATGCCGTCCCCGATCGAGATCATCGCCCATGGCCCGATCCGCGAACTGCGGCTCGCACGCGCGCCGGTCAATGCGCTCGACCCGACACTGTGCCGCGCGCTGCGCGAGGCCGTCGAGGCGGCGGCCGACGACGGCGTCGCCGGTCTGGTGCTGTCGGGCCAGCCGCGGTTCTTCTCCGCGGGGCTCGACGTGCCCTATCTGCTGACGCTCGACGCGCCCGCGCTGCGCGCGACCTGGGACAGTTTCTTCGATGCCGTACGGGCGATCGCGGCTTCGCCGGTCCCGGTCGCGGCGGCGATCACCGGACACGCACCGGCCGGCGGCTGCGTGCTCGCGCTGGCCTGCGACTACCGGGTGATGACGCGCGGCGAGTTCGGGATCGGTCTCAACGAAACCCAGGTCGGGCTGGTCGCGCCGATCGGCATCCAGCAACTGATGCGGCGCACCGTGGGCCAGCGCCAGGCCGAGCGCCTGCTCGTCGGCGGCCTGCAGGTCGATCCGGACGAGGCCTTGCGGCTCGGGCTGGTCGACGCCTTGGCCGAGCCGGAGGAGACGGTATCTATTGCCTGCGGCTGGCTGCGGTCGCTGCTGGCCCTGCCGCAGGCGCCGATGCGCGAAACGCGCCGAATCGCACGCGCCGATCTTATCGACGCACTGCTGCCCGACCGGCTCGATCTCGACCGCCAACTCGCCGCCTGGCAGGCGCCCGACACCCAGGCCGGGCTGCGTGCCCTGGTGGCGCGACTGGGACGCTGACGCGTCGCGCACCCCCACTGTGCGCGTCGCACGAGCGCAGGGTCTACGGCCCGGTTGCCACCGGACGCGCGGGATCGTCGATCCAGCCGCTCCATGACCCGGTGTAGAGCCGCGCGCCGTCGAGCCCGGCATGCGCCATTGCCAACAGATGATGGCAGGCGGTCACGCCCGAGCCGCACATCGCGACCAGCGCCGAGGGGGGATGGCCGTCGAGCAGCGCACCGAACTCGCGCGCCAGTGCATCGGCAGGCTTGAACCGGCCGTCGAGCAGGTTGTCCATATACGGCCGGTTGATCGCGCCGGGCACGTGACCGGCGCGTGGATCGATCGGTTCGACCTCGCCGCGGAACCGGGGCGCCGCGCGGGCATCGACCAGCAGGCCACCCGTGGCGACGTGGCGCTGCACATCATCGGCCGTGTGCAGCAGCCCACTGGTGTCGAAGGCACCGGCGACCTCACGCGTCAGATGCATCGGCATCTGCGCCTCGACCGACAACCCCAGCGTGGTCCAGCGTGTCCAACCGCCGTCGAGCACCGCGACCCGGCGATGGCCGAAGCTGCGCAACAGCCACCACAGCCGCGCGGCAAATGCGCCGTCGCCGTCGTCGTAGGCCACGACCTGGG
Source organism: Luteimonas sp. gir (assembly GCF_037198055.1). Taxonomy (NCBI): domain Bacteria; kingdom Pseudomonadati; phylum Pseudomonadota; class Gammaproteobacteria; order Lysobacterales; family Lysobacteraceae; genus Luteimonas; species Luteimonas sp. gir. The sequence continues at coordinate 3,313 of NZ_JBBAXQ010000007.1, read as the reverse complement.
TGGCGGCATCGATCCCCCAGCGCCCCAGCACCTGCGCGAACGCCGCTGCCGTCGGCCAGGGATGGCGGCCGCGGCCCGGACCGTGTGGCCCCGACAGGTCGCGATCGAGATGCGCATACACCGCGCCGGGCACGTGCGCAGCGCGCCAAGCGCGTTCGCCGGCATCGACGGCCCCGGCCGAGGCGGCGAGCGAGAACCGGCAATCGACCACGCGCAGATCCTCGCATCCGAGCGCTGCGGCCAGCGCCTCGGCAGATACCAGCGTGCGCCACTCGGTGCTCATGCGCGCTCCAGATGACGACGCAGGTTCAACAGGATCGATGCGGTCACGCCCCAGATGCGGTGGGTCGGCGCATCGGGCAGCGTCTCGTACTCGAGCACATGGCGCGTGCGTCCAGCGAAGACGATGTCGACCCGGCGCAGTTTCGCCGGCGACATCAGAAAATCCAACGGCACCTCGAACACCTCGGCGACCTCGCCCGGATCGGGCACGGGCGCAAAATCGGAATCGAGCATCGCCACCACCGGCACCACGCGGTAGCCGGTGACGGTTGCCAGCGGATCGAGAAAGCCCAGCGGCGCGGCCTGGGTGGGCGCAAGCCCGATCTCCTCGTTCGCCTCGCGCAATGCGGCCTGCAGCGGGCCGCCATCCTCGGGCTCGAGCCGGCCGCCGGGGAAGCTGACTTGGCCGGCGTGATGGCGCAGCGTGTCGGTCCGCCGCGTCAGCAACGCCTGCAGGCCGTGCTCGCGCTCGACCAGCCCGACCAGCACCGCGGCCTCGCGCAAGGTCGCGTCCGGCCCAAGCAGGCCCTCGAGCTCGTCGGCATTCCAGCCGCGCGCGGTCGGCGCGCCGTCGAGGGGATGCAACACCCGGCGCAGGCGTGCTGCGAGGACAGGTGGCGTCATGCGCGCGCGGCCTGGCGGGCGGGCAAGACCACCTCCATCAGGTGCCGGCGCTGGGCGTCGCTCATCTGCAGCCAGCGCCCGATCTCCTCGGTGCTGCGCAGGCAGCCGTGGCAACGGCCCTGGTCGTCGAGCGTGCACACGCCGGTGCACGGCGTCGGCACGGCGCGGTGGGAAGCATCCATCGCGCCATTCTAGCGACGCGACGCACGCTCCGTCTGCGCTTGGCGATGCGGGGCCCGGACACGACAACGCCGACGTGCGGGGCACGTCGGCGTCGTGGGACACACTTGCGAAACCGTGATCAGCGAACGCTGAGCAGCTTCACCATCACACCGACCGGCTGCTTGGCGATCTCCTGCGCGTTCTGCCCGGTGACGAACTTGCCCGGCGGCAGCACGATCTCGTAGACCGCGTTGAGCGGCATCAGCGGCAGCACTTCGCGCAGACCGGTGATCTGGGCCTCCGACACGCGGAACGGTGCGGTCTTGTCCTCGGCGCTGACGCCGATGCCGACCGGCACGATCAGCGCCTGGTAGGCGATCTCGACCTGGCTCGACGCGGTCGGCTTGGCACCCGAACCGGCCTCGACGACGCGGTACATCACGCCGCTGGGCAGCGACACCACGCCTTCGCGCGCCTTGTACTCGGCCAGGAACGCCGAGGCCTTGCCTTCGTTCTCGGTCAGCGCCGCGCGACGCTCGGCGACGATCTTCTGCTGCATGCGCTGCTGGAAGCCGTTGTAGGCCGCGCCCATCTGCTCGGGAGTGTAGGTCGGCTGGCGCTTGCCGTGACCGTCCTGCAGGCCCTTGATGATCGTGTTGACGTCGACCGACTCACCGGTCTCGGCCAGGCGATTGCCCAGATCGAACCCCAGCGCATAGCTCAGCGTGGTCCTGTCGGTCGCCGACGCCGCGGGAGCTGCGGCCTGCTGCTGTGCGAACGCGGAACCGCTGAACGTGATGGCCGCCACGGCGGCCGCAATAAAACGCAACTTCATTCCCTGGTTCTCCGCTAGGTCAGATTTTTCGATATCGCCTGTACGAGAAAGGGCGGTCGAACCGCCCCTCTTGACGCGCTAGGATAGCGGTCGCAGGGCTTAACCGCCACTGACGACCTCCCTATCCGACCGCGCGCGGTCCGGCGAGTTCCAGGCGCCGGGTTCCGCGCCAGGAGCCCGTATGGCCGACTCCCCGCTGCTGATAGACGATCGCGACGGCATCCGCGTGATCACCGTCCACCGCCCGGAAAAACTGAATGCGCTGAACTCGGCGACGCTCGACGCGCTGTTCGAGGCCTTCGAGGCCGCCGCACAGGCACCCGAGGTGCGTGTGGTGGTGGTGACCGGCGCCGGCCCGAAGGCCTTCGTCGCGGGTGCGGACATCGCCGAAATGGCCGATCTGCGCCCGGTCGAGGGGCGCGATTTCGCGTTGCGCGGCCAGCGCACGATGCGCCGCATCGAGACGATGCCCAAGCCCGTGATCGCGATGGTCAACGGCTTCGCGCTCGGGGGCGGCTTGGAGCTGGCGATGGCCTGTCACCTGCGCCTGGCCGCCGACACCGCCAAACTCGGACAACCGGAGATCAATCTCGGCCTGATTCCGGGATTTGGCGGCAGCCAGCGCCTGCTGCGCCTGGCCGGCCGCGCGGCGACCCTCGAGCTGTGCCTGACCGGCACACCGATCGACGCGGCCCGTGCGCAGGCGCTGGGCCTCGTCAACCGCGTGGTGCCGGCCGATGCGCTGGAAGCCGAGACGATGGCGCTGGCCACACAACTGGCGCAGGCGGCGCCGCTGGCGCTGCGCGGCATCCTCGACTGCGTCCTCGTCGGCGGCGAAGCCGCGCTCGACGAAGGCCTGGCCTATGAGGCTGCACAGTTCGGCCTGGCGTTCTCGACGCAGGACATGCGCGAAGGGACACGCGCGTTCCTGGAGCGGCGCAAGCCCAGTTTCGGAAACCATTGATGCCCGGCCAGCCCACTGCCAGCCCTGCTCCTGTACACCACCTGGTCGCGCTGCTGCGCCGCGACGATGTCGATGGCGCGATCGAGGCCGGCCTGATGGCCGCCTGGCCGGACACGGCGCTGGCTGCACTCGACGACGAGGCGCGCCGGCTGCTGGTCGATACGCGCACTCGGCTGCAGATCGCCTGGGACGCACGCGCGCGCTATCGCGAACGCGAGGCGCGGCGCGCACGGCGCGCGGCTGCAAGAGAGGCGGCACGCGCGCCGGCACCCGTCGCCACCCCTGCCACTGAAACGGAAGCCGCGCCGCCGCGGCCGGCGCTGCCGGCCAGCGCCGCGGCGATTCTGGCCCGCGCCAAGGCGCGCGCAGGCGGCAGCGCATGAGCGCCGACGCCCAGCCCACCCCGACACGGCGGAGCGGGACAACAATCCACCACAACAAGAGCC
>NZ_JBBAXQ010000006.1:0-192452 GCF_037198055.1 Luteimonas sp. gir | reverse complement strand
ATGTCCGGGCGTTTTCGTGTCCGGGCTCAGCAGTCGTCGGACTGGCCGGTCGTCCAGCGCAGTCCTTGCAGCAGATGCGCGCGGAACACCGGGTCGGCGTACAGCGCCGGGTCGTGGCCCAGGCCGGTGTACCAGGCGCGGCCGCCGGCGCGCGTGTGGCACCACGCGATGGGGTGGTCGTCGCCCATACCGCCGGTGGCATGCGAGTGCGGATCGACCGACGCGATCACCCGCACGTCCGCACGCGGGTTGCGCCGGTAGTCGTAGATCTCGTCGACGACCCGCCAGTCGCGTCGGCCCAGCGGCGCCGCGTCCTGTTCGAACACCACGCGCACCGCCTGCAGTCCCTCGGGGTGACGTGCGAACCAGGCGCCGACCAGCGCGCCGTACCACGGCCAGGTGTAGCCGCTGTCGGCGGCGGCGTGGATGCCCAGGTAGCCGCCGCCGTGGCCGACATAGCGTTCGAAGGCCGCCTGCTGCTCAGTGTCGAGCACCTCGCGCGTGGTGTGCGCGAACACGACCGCGCGGTAGCCGGCCAGCGTCGCGTCGTCGAAATGCGTGGGGTCCTCGCTCGCCTCGATCTCGACGCCGGCCTGCGCGCCGAGCGCGCGCAGGGTCGCGATCGTCGTGGAGATCGCGTCGTGGCGGTAGCCCGCAGTGCGGGTGAACACCAGCACGCGCGGGACACTCGTATCGGCGGCAGACGTCACGGGGGCAGGCACGGGCGACGCACCGGCGGTGGTGGAGGCAGCGAGCATGGCGGCAATGGCGAGCGAGATGGGACGCATGCGCGCGAGCATAGCGGCCGCCGGCCGCGGCGTTCACGCCGCAGCGCGTCAGGCCGTCCGGTGTGCCGGTGCGATAATCGGGCCATCGCCCTATCGAGTGCCGCCATGACCGACGCCTCGCGCCACGACCCGTCCCGCATGATCCGCGCGCCCCGCGGCAGCACCCTGACCTGCCGCTCGTGGTTGACCGAAGCGCCGTTCCGCATGCTGCAGAACAACCTCGATCCCGAGGTCGCCGAACGCCCGGAGGATCTCGTGGTCTACGGCGGCATCGGCCGCGCCGCGCGCGACTGGGCCTGCTACGACGCCATCCTCGAGACGCTCAAGACGCTCGAGGACGACCAGACCCTGCTGGTGCAGTCGGGCAAGCCGGTCGGGGTGTTCCGCACGCATGCCGACGCGCCGCGGGTGCTGATCGCCAATTCCAATCTGGTGCCGCACTGGGCGACGTGGGAACACTTCCACGAACTCGACCGCAAGGGCCTGGCGATGTACGGCCAGATGACCGCCGGCAGCTGGATCTATATCGGCAGTCAGGGCATCGTGCAGGGCACGTACGAGACCTTCGTCGAGATGGGCCGTCAGCACTACGGCGGCGACCTGACCGGAAAGTGGATCCTGACCGCGGGCCTGGGCGGCATGGGGGGCGCGCAGCCGCTGGCCGCGAGCCTGGCCGGTGCGTGTTCGCTGACGGTCGAATGCCAGCAGAGCCGGATCGATTTCCGGCTCAAGACCCGTTACGTCGACGAGCAGGCCACCGACTTGAACGACGCGCTGGCGCGCATCGCGCGTTACACCCAGGCAGGCGAGGCGAAATCGATCGCGTTGCTCGGCAATGCGGCCGAGGTCCTGCCCGAACTGGTGCGGCGCGGCGTGCGTCCGGACTGCGTGACCGACCAGACCAGCGCGCACGACCCGGTGCACGGCTATCTGCCGATCGGCTGGACGGTCGAGCGCTGGCTGGCTGAGCAGTCCGCCCATCCCGACACGGTGCGCGACGCGGCCAAGGCCTCCATGCGCGTCCATGTCGAGGCGATGCTGGCCTTCCACGCGCAGGGCATCCCGACCGTCGACTACGGCAACAACATCCGCCAGATGGCCAAGGACGAGGGGTTGGACAACGCCTTCGATTTCCCCGGCTTCGTGCCTGCCTACGTGCGTCCGCTGTTCTGCCGCGGCATCGGCCCGTTCCGCTGGGTCGCACTGAGCGGCGACCCCGAGGACATCGCCAGGACCGACGCCAAGGTCAAGGCGCTGATCCCCGACGACCCGCACCTGCATCGTTGGCTCGACATGGCCGCCGAGCGCATCGCCTTCCAGGGCCTGCCGGCGCGGATCTGCTGGGTCGGGCTGGGCCTGCGCCACAAGCTGGGCCTGGCGTTCAACGAGATGGTGCGCAATGGCGAACTCAAGGCGCCGATTGTGATCGGCCGCGATCATCTCGATTCGGGCTCGGTCGCCTCCCCGAACCGCGAGACCGAGGCGATGCGCGACGGCAGCGATGCGGTCAGCGACTGGCCGCTGCTCAATGCGATGCTCAACGTCGCCGGCGGGGCGACCTGGGTGTCGCTGCATCACGGCGGCGGTGTCGGTATGGGCTACTCGCAGCATTCGGGTGTGGTGATCGTCTGCGACGGCAGCGAGGCCGCCGACCGGCGCATCGAACGCGTGCTGTGGAACGACCCGGCGACCGGCGTGATGCGGCATGCGGATGCCGGTTACGCCATCGCCGCCGAGTGCGCGAAGGCGCAGGGCCTCGATCTGCCGATGCTCGCCTGACTGTGTCACGCTGACGCGAATCGCGCGGCGAAGACCTTGGCCGCGCAGGAGATGGGGCGTGCGCCGGGCGCATCGTGCGTGCGGCGGGTCTGACACCAGGTCAGAAGCAAGATCCGACAATGGGGAGCGCGGCAATGAAGCGAATCGAGTGTCTGGCCGCATGCGCGGCGTGGCTCGTGGGCGTGGTGCCGGTGGCCCTGGCGGCGCCGGCCGAACGCGGGACGTTCGTGCAGGTCTGCAACGCCGCCAGCCCCTACACCCACCTGCGCGACGGGCCGAGCGCGCGCCAGTATCCGGCGACGGCGCGAATGCCCAACGGGCAGCGCCTGCGCATCGAGGACACCATCACCACGCCGGAGGGGTATGGCTACCATCGCGTGAGCCTGCTGGACGCGCGCGGCGGCACGTTGCGCAGCGGTTATGTGCACGACCAGACGGTGCGTGCGCGATGTGACCTGCCGGCAGCGCCGGATGCGGCGCTCGCGCGGCTCGCGGCCGCTCTGGCAGCCGACAATCCCGGCATCGCCGCCGCCGACATCATGGCGGTCAATGCCGGCTTCGACGGCAAGACGCTCGATCTGATGCAATTGCCGCAGTTGCACGATCTGTCCGCGCTGGCGGCCTTGGACGGACTCGAGTCGATCGACCTCAGCCGGTCCGGCGTGGTCGATGTCGCGCCGCTGGCGGGCCTGCGCGCGCTCAAGACCCTCAGTCTGTACGAGACCGCGGTGCACGACATCGCGCCGCTCTCGGCGCTGCGCACCCTGGAAACACTCAACCTCCATGGCACGCGGATCGGCGACCTTGACGCGCTGTCGGGCCTGCCCGCGCTGCGCACGCTGTATCTGACGAGCAGTCTGGTGCGCGACATTTCCGCGCTCGCCACGTTGCCGGATCTGCGCGTGCTGACGCTGTCGGAGACCGAAGTCCAGGATCTCTCACCGATTGCCGCGCTCGGCGAATTGCGCCTGCTCAACCTCGCCAGCGCAGGCGTGCGCGACATCGGGTTCCTGCGCGACAAGCCCGCGCTCAGGACGCTGGATCTGGGGAACAACGCGATCGACGACCTGTCGCCGATCGCCGGCCTGCCCGCGCTCGAAAGCGCGTTGCTCAACAATAATCCGTTCACCGATATCGCGCCCTTGGCGAAGCTCACGATGCTCAAGACCTTGTCGCTGGCCAACAGCCAGGTCGTGGACTATCGGCCGCTGGCCGGGTTGACCGGGCTGACCGAGCTCGGACTTGCCGGCAGCACGATCGCCGACCTGGCGCCGCTGGCCGGCATGCGGCAGCTCGAAACACTGGCGCTGGGTTCGACCCGGGTCGAGCGCATCGATGTGGTCGCCGGGATGCCCGCCCTGCGCCTGTTGCATCTGCACGATACCCGGGTCGCCGCGCTCGCGCCGGTTGCGGGCCTGCGCCGGCTCGAGCGGCTGTCGCTGGTCAACGCACCGGTGCAGGACATCTCGGCGCTGGCCGGCCATACCCACCTCATCGACCTGGGCCTGCGCGGGACGTCGGTAACCGATTTTTCGGTCATCGCGGCGTTGACTGCGCTCCAGACGCTGGACCTGGCGAACACCTCGTTCGACGACATGACCGTGCTGGTCTCGTTGCGGCTGCTCGAAACGCTTGATCTGTCGCGCACGCCTGTCGACGACGTTTCGGTGCTCGCCAGGCTGCCCAGGCTGCGCTGGCTGACGATGGAGGAGACGCAGGTGCGCGATGTGTCGCCGCTGCGCGCTATGCACGGGCTGCGCACGCTGCGGCTGGCGAAGTCGCCGGTCGAGGATGTCGGGGTGCTCAAACCGCTGGTGGACGCAGGGCTCGACTTGCGGACGGAGTAGTCCGCCGCACGCGTCGCGTGGGCCTGCGTGGGCCGCCGAGCGGCGGGACGCGGCGCATTGGCCAGGGCTTGCAATGCGGTCTGTGCATCGCCAGCTTGTGGAAGGTCGATCGCCACCGGAGCATGCCGTGTCCTCGTTTGATCTGCGTCCGCCCAGCGCCGCCGAGCGCACCGCCCTGGAAGCGGGCCTGTCCGCCGACGAGCGTCGCGTGCTGCTGCACCACGGCACCGAAGCGCCGTTCTGCGGCGTGTTTCTCGACAACAAGCGCGAAGGCACCTATTGCTGCCGGCTGTGCGGCCTGCCGCTGTTCCGCTCCAGCGCCAAGTTCGACTCCGGCACCGGCTGGCCCAGCTTTTTCGCGCCGATCGACGAAGCGCATATCGGCCGCATCCGCGACACCAGCCACGGCATGATCCGCGTCGAGGAGGTCTGCGCGCGCTGCGGCAGCCACCTGGGGCACGTGTTCCCCGACGGGCCGCCGCCGACCTATGAGCGGCATTGCCTCAACTCGGTGTCGCTGTCGTTCGTGGCGACCGGCGAACCACTGCCCGACCCGCTGGCGCGCGGTGGTGCGGAGGCGGGGCCGGCCTGATCGCGCACGAGTAGGCGAGGGTGGCTGCGGCCAGGCCACGCCTGTTTGCGCGGCCTACGGACGCGCCGCAATCACCGACGTGGTCTTCCGCCCCGGGTCCCTATACTCGCCCGCCCTCGACCGGCGAGCCTCTCCCCATGCGTGTGTCCAGCGATTCCGCGTCTTCCGCCGCGCCCAGCGCGACCCAGCCCGTCAGCCTGCGCCGGTCGGTGTCGAACACGCTCAAGGGCTCGGCCGGCAATCTTGTCGAATGGTTCGACGTCTACGTCTACTCGGTGTTCGCGGCGTACTTCGAGTCGCAGTTCTTCTCGCCCGAGGACAAGAACGCCACGCTCTACGTCTGGGGCATCTTCGCGATGACCTTCCTGATGCGCCCGATCGGCGCCTGGTACTTCGGCCGCTTCGCCGACCGCTACGGCCGGCGCCTGGCGCTGACGGTCTCGGTGTCGATGATGGCGGGCTGTTCGTTCGTCATCGCGATCACCCCGACCGTCGCCACGATCGGCATCGCCGCGCCGATCATCCTGCTGCTTGCGCGTCTGGTGCAGGGCTTCGCGACAGGGGGCGAGTACGGCGCCAGCGCGACCTACATGTCCGAAGCCGCGATTCCCGGCCGCCGCGGCTTCCTGTCCTCATTCCATTACGTGACCCTGGTCGGCGGCCATGTGCTGGCGCAAGCCACGTTGCTGGCGATGCTGCTGTCGCTCGACACCACGCAGATTTCCGAGTGGGGCTGGCGCCTGGCTTTTGCGCTGGGCGGCGTCGCGGCGATCGTGGTGTTCTGGCTGCGGCGCACGATGGACGAGTCGCTGGAGACCGAATCGATCGAGGCCGCCAAGACCGGCGGCGCACGCGCCTCGGGGTCGCTGCGCGAACTGTTCGTCAACCAGTGGCGTCCACTGCTGCTGTGCTTCTTGATCACCGCCGGCGGCACGATCGCGTTCTACACGTATTCGGTCAACGGTCCGAAGATGATCCAGACCGCGTTTGCCGGTGGCGATGCGATCACCGGCACTTGGATCAATTTGGCGTTGCTGGCCTTCCTGATGGTGCTGCAGCCGGTCGGCGGCTGGTTGTCGGACATCATCGGCCGCAAGTCGCTGCTGGTGTTCTTCGGCATCGGCGGCGTGCTGTACACCGGCTACATGGTGACCGCGCTGCCGCAGCAGACCAGCGCACTGTCGGCATTCCTGATCCTGGGCGTGGGCTTTGTGATCCTGACCGGCTATACGTCGATCAACGCGGTGGTGAAGGCCGAACTGTTCCCCACCCACGTGCGCGCGCTGGGCGTCGGCCTGGGTTACGCGCTGGCCAACTCGGCCTTCGGCGGAACCGCCCCGGTGCTCTACCAGGCTGCGCTCAAGTCTGACCAGGTCACCGCGTTCGTGATCTATGCGACGACGGTGATCGCCGTGTCGCTGGTGGTCTACGTGTTCTTTCTCAGGAACAAGGGCGCGAACTGGCTCGACGACGCGCACGCGATGCGCGACCGCGGGCAGGGCGGGCGCTGAGGCGACGGCGTGCCCCCACCCCAGCCCTCCCCCGCAGGCGGGGGAGGGAGTTGACGCCGATCTGCTGCCGGATTCACATCGACGGTTCTAGACTCGGCCTTCCTTCGTCTGGCGAGAGCCCACCCATGTTCAAGCGCATCGTTCCCGTCCTGCTTATCGCCCTGCTGGCTGCCTGCAGCGCGCCGGCCGAGCGCGACACCGTCCAGCCCAAGGCCGGTCCCGCGGTGGCGTCGGTGACCAACGAGACAGACTGTCTGCAACGTGGCGGCGAGTGGAAGCAACTGGGGCGGGCGCCGGTGCCGCAGTGCCTGCTGCAGACCGTGGACGCTGGCAAGGCTTGTACCGACAGCCAGCAGTGCCAGGGCCAGTGCCTGGCGCCGGAAGGCACCGTCGACAGCGCGCGCGTGCAGGGCCAGTGCAGCGTCGATACCAATCCGTTCGGCTGCCAGCAGCGGGTGCGTGACGGCGTGGCGTGGACGATCTGCGTCGACTGATCCGGCGCGGTGCTCTGTGACCAACGGGGACGGCGCACGCCGTCCCCGTTTGCATGCCAGGCCCCGAGCCCGGCGAGGACGGCAGACGGTCGATCCGCAAGTTCGGTCGGCCATTCGCTGCCTGCATGTCGCGCCGCCTGGCATGGAATGATCGGCGCCCACAGGACCCTTCGAGACGTGCGCGTCCGCCTCAGCCGCATGGCGTGCGTCGGGGGCAAGGCGCAGCACGCGCCATCACCGCGGCCAGACCCGCCGCGCGCTAGCGTCCTGCGCACATCCCATCACGGAGTGCCCCGATGCCGACCGCGACCTGCGTCGTTCGTCCTGCCGCCGCTGGAGGCCATGTGCGATGAGCGTGCTCGATCAAGTGCTCGATGCCGTGGCGCGCGAACTGGCGCTGCCTGATCCCGACACCTTGACCACCATCGTGGTGCGCGTACTGGTGGCTGCGCTGCTGGGTGGCATGGTCGGCTGGGAGCGCGAACACAAGGGCCGCGCCGCGGGCTTGAAGACGCACATCCTGGTCTCGATCGGCTCGGCGCTGTTCGTCCTCGCGCCGTTGCTGTCGGATATCGACGGCGCCGAGGTGACCCGTGTGATGCAGGGCATCGTCTCGGGCATCGGCTTCCTTGGCGCGGGCGCGATCCTCAAGCTGGACAAGGGCGAGCGGATCGAGGGCCTGACGACGGCGGCCGGGGTGTGGATGACCGCGGCGATCGGCATGGCGGCTGGCATGGGCCAGGAGATGGTGGCGCTGGCGACCACGCTCGTCGCGTTGCTGGTGGTCGGCGCGCTGCCGCGATTGCAGCGCCCGCGTGCTGGTGCGGGCCGACGCAATGTCGATATGGCAGGGCGCGACAGCTGAACGCAACGGGCGCGCATTCCCGATTTCGCCACGGCGGCTTCATCGCCCGACCCGCACGGTGTTTGCTCATTCCAGCAACGGAGCCAAGCGCATGACCAAGCACGACGATATCCGCGATTGCGGACGTGATCTCAACCGCGACCCGATCACCAAGACGCCCGGCGCCCATCCGGTCGGCGTCGGTGTGGGCGGCACCGCGGGCGGCATGGCGGCCGGCGCGGCTGCCGGAACCGTATTCGGGCCGGTCGGCACGTTGATCGGTGCTGCGGTCGGCGTGGTCGCCGGGGCGGCGATCGGCAAGGGCGTGGCCGAGCGGATCGATCCGACCGGCGAAGTGGAGTACTGGCGGCAGGCGCATCGCGACCGCCCTTACATCAAGCCGGAGCATGACTACGACCGCGATTACGCGCCCGCCTACGGCTTCGGCCTGCAGGCCCGCGAGGCGGACCGGACCCGCGGCTGGGACGAATCGGAGGCGCAGCTGCGCCGAGATTGGGAGTCGGCCAAGGCCGAGTCGAAGCTGGCGTGGGAAGACGCGCAGCCGGCGGTCCGCGATGCCTGGGAGCGGACGGATCGGACCTACGTTCTGTACCAGCGCAGCGACGACTATTACGCGAAGGCATTCGAGAACGCGCCGTATCGCAACGCCGACGACCGCTACGAGGATTACCAGCCGGCATACCGCTATGGCGCCTATGCGCGTTCGCGGCACGCCGATCGCGGCTGGGACGAGACGCTTGCAGGCGAACTGGAACGCGACTGGGCGACACGTCGCGGCACGTCGCGCCTGGAATGGGACCGCGCCAAGGCCGCGGTGGAGGACGCCTACGTGTCGCATGACCGCTACACCAGCGGCGAGTACACCGGCAGCGGCCGCGACGACAACGACCGCTTCCGGGTCCGCTGACGTCCCAGCTCCACAAGCACCAGCAGTTCCGCAGACACCAAGCAACGGGCGCATTCTTGGCCGAATGCGTCCGTTGCTTGTTGCAGAATCCGAGTCCGGGTCAGGGTGTCGGCTTGGGGGATGTCACACGATGCCAGCGTCGCACCGCCCGCAGGTGCGCGTCGCGGGCAGGTGGCCTGCCTTAATGACCGCAGTGACCTCCCGTGGTCGGAAACGCGTATTCACATCGCGCCGCGCGCGCCTCGTGGACCATCGCCTCATTCCAACGTGCAGGAGATGGCTTCATGAGTGGACAGGGTTCGGCCGGCAATGTCATCGCCGCCATCTGCAGTTTCATCGTGCCCGGCCTCGGGCAACTGGTTCAGGGTCGGCTGCTGTCGGCGGTGCTGTGGTTTCTGGCCGGCTGCATCGCATTCGCGATCACCTGGCTGCTGACGGTCTCGCTGCTGCCCTTCGGCTGGTTCATCGTCAGCGTGTTCTCGTGCATCAACGCGGCCTTGTACCGCCGTCCTGGGGTCTGACCACGCGCCATGCGCTGTGCCCGGGCCGAGGACGGCACCGGGCACACATGCATTCACTTCGGCTCGCCGTTCTCCACACCGGTATCGCTGCGCACGTCGTCGGCGAACGAATGCCCGTTCGCGTCACGGTCGCCGATCTGGTCGTCGAGTTCGGGGTCGAGCAGATCGGCCTGGTCGTCGAGTCCAATGTTGTCGATCGCCGACTGCGAACGCGGGTCCTTCAGTGCCGGCCCGCGCGTGGGCGGCAGATCCTCGCGGTCGCGCAGCGACGATTCTTCGCTGGGCGCACTGGGGCGGGTAGGGTTGGCCTTGCTCATGAGGGTCTCCGGTCTACGGTGGAGACACTATCGACGTGACCACGTCATGCGAGCGGCAAGAGGGTGTGTGCGCCACGTGGTGACAAGTCGGTAGTGACCGGTCATGCTGGCATCATGCGTGATGGCGTACCGCGACGCCTTGTCGTCGAGGCGATGCCGCGCAGGCGTCAGACCGCGCGGCTGACTTGGTCGGTTGCGGATGTACGACGGCGTTCGCGACGCGGGCGCGTCTCGTGCGCATGCCAGGCCGCCTGGACTTCGGCGCGGACGTCGTGCCAGGCACGCAGGCGGCCATCGAACTCCCAGACCCGCCGCAGCACCGGCTCGATCTCTTCCCAGGGACGCTCGGGGTATGACGCGCGTCCATTGCGACCCAGCGAAAGCACGAGCATGTGATCGGATTCGGAACGGGCCATCTGCGTGTTGCCAGGAACTGGGGAGCGCGCAGGCTACGGCGCAGATCGTCTGTTTTCCGTGAATCCAATGTTGGATTTCGATGACAGCGCGGACGCGTTCAGAACAGCCCCGCGAGCACCATCACCAGCCCCACGATCGCGACCGTCCAGATGGCGCTGCGCAGATAAGGAATGCCGATGCCATAAACAGGCAGATAGGCCACACGTGCCCACAGGTAGAGCTGAGCGCCCAGTGCGGTGGTGGCGTCGGCGCGACCGACCAGCACCACCGCCAGCACCGCGGCGGCGAAGAACGGAAAGGTCTCGAGAAAGTTGCGGCTCGCGGCCGACAGCCGCTGCGCGGCGCCTGTCAGCGGCGGCACTGCGCCATCGCGGTTGCTTGCGTTCCAGGCCAGGCCGCGTTGCGCAGTCGAAAATCCGGCCGCGATCAGTACGTGAACCAGGCCGAGGACGATCGACCCGGCCAGCATCTGCAGTTCGATCGTCATCGGCGTGGTCTCCAGCTTAGTGTTCAGAGCCGGGCGATCAGAGCCCGGCATTCAGGCATGGCCTCGAGGATCAGCCTGCGACGGCCTTGACGATCGCGGCGTTGAACGCCGGGATGTCGTCGGGCTTGCGGCTGGTGATCAGGTTGCCATCGACGATGACCTCCGCGTCCTGCCAGTCCGCGCCGGCGTTGACCAGGTCGGTCTTGATCGACGCCCACGAGGTGACCTTGCGGCCCTTCGCCAGACCGCTCTCGACCAGCAGCCAGGGACCGTGGCAGATCGCGGCGACCGGCTTGCCGCTCTGGCCAAAATTGCGCACGAACGCGACCGCATCGGCGTCCTTGCGCAGGTTGTCGGGATTGATCTGCCCGCCGGGCAGCACCAGCGCGTCGTAGCGGCCAGGATCGGCCTTGGAGAGCGACACGTCGACATCGACGCTGCGGCCCCAGTCCCTCTGGTCCCATCCCTTGATCGATTTGGCATCACCGGGCGATACGACGTCGACGCGGGCGCCGGCCTCGCGTAAGGCCTGCAGGGGTTTTTCCAGCTCCGACTGCTCGAAGCCGTCAGTGGCGAGAATGGCGATCGTCTTTCCGTCGAGGGTCTGCATCGGTGTCTCCAAACGGGGGATAAGGAGCGCCCGATGCTAGGGCGTGAACGGTCCTGCGCCCGTGAACGAAGGCGCCTGCGGCGCAGTCTCGCGTCGTGAGACGACGCGCGGGCACGCTCGCGCCCCGCCTGCCGCCCGGAGCGTGCTGTCTGAACGCGATCCTCAAACCCGACTCGCTGCCTGCGACCCCGGCCGACACTGCGCCCGGCACGGCGCTTGCGACCAAGTTGTCGGCCAAGTATCCCGGGCGTATCACCGGCAGCCTGTTACTGCCCGGCCAGCCGGGCCGCTACGCGCCGATGCCCGCCGACGTGCCCGAGGCGCTGGCGCGCGCGCTGCGCAGCCGCGGCATCGACCGGCTCTACAGCCATCAAGCCCAGGCCTGGGCCGCGACCCAGGCCGGCCGCCATGTCGTCGTCGCCACGCCGACCGCGTCGGGCAAGTCGCTGTGCTACACGCTGCCGGTGCTGTCGGCGGCGATCACCGCGCGCAGCAAGGCGCTGTATCTGTTCCCGACCAAGGCGCTGGCGCAGGATCAGGTCGCCGACCTGCTGGAACTCAATGCCGCCGGCGAACTCGGCCTGCGCGCGGCGACCTTCGACGGCGACACGCCGGGCGATGCGCGCCAGGCGATCCGGGTCAGCGGCGACATCGTCGTCAGCAATCCCGACATGCTGCACCAGGCGATCCTGCCGCATCACACCAAGTGGGCGCAGTTCTTCGAGAACCTGCGCTACGTGGTGATCGACGAGATCCATACCTACCGCGGCGTGTTCGGTTCGCACGTGGCCAATGTGATCCGCCGGCTCAAGCGGGTGTGCGCGTTCTACGGCGTGACCCCGCAGTTCATCCTGTGCTCGGCGACGATCGGCAATGCCCGCGAGCACGGACGCGCGCTGGTCGAGGTCGACGACGCGCAGCTCGAGGCGATCGACGACGGCGGCGCGCCGCGCGGCGACAAGCACGTGCTGCTGTGGAACCCGCCGGTGGTGAACCCGGACCTGGGCCTGCGTGCGTCGGCGCGCTCGCAGTCCAACCGCATCGCGCGGCTGGCGATCCGCTCCGGCCTCAAGACGCTGGTGTTCTGCCAGACCCGGCTGATGGTCGAGGTGCTGACCAAATACCTCAAGGAGGTCTTCGACCACGACCCGCGCAAGCCGCGCCGCATCCGCGCCTACCGCGGCGGCTACCTGCCGACCGAACGCCGGGCGGCCGAGCGCGAGATGCGCGCGGGCAGCATCGACGGCATCGTCAGCACGTCGGCGCTGGAACTTGGGGTCGACATCGGCAGCCTCGACGTGGTCGTGCTCAACGGCTATCCGGGCAGCATCTCGGCGACCTGGCAGCGCTTCGGTCGCGCCGGGCGCCGGCAGCAGCCCTCGGTCGGCGTGCTGGTCGCCAGCTCCGAGCCGATGGACCAGTACGTGGTGCGGCACCCCGAGTTCTTCGCGCAGGCCAATCCCGAGCACGCGCGCATCGAGCCCGACCAGCCGCTGATCCTGCTCGATCACATCCGCTGCGCCGCGTTCGAGCTGCCGTTCGTCGACGGCGACATGTTCGGCCCCATCGCGCCGCTGCCGTGGCTGGAGGTGCTGGCCGAGTCGGGCGTTCTGCACCACGAGGGCGACCGCTGGGAATGGATTGCCGACAGCTATCCGGCGCAGGCGGTGAACCTGCGCTCGGTCGCCGACGGCAACTTCGTGGTCGTCGACCGGACCGACGGCCGGCAGACGATCATCGCCGAGGTCGATTACTCGGCGGCTGCACTCACGCTCTACGAGGGCGCGATCCACATGATCCAGTCCGAGCCGTTCCAGGTCGAACGCCTGGACTGGGAAGGCCGCAAGGCCTATGTGCAGCGCACCCATGTCGATTACTACACCGACGCGATCGACTACACCAAGCTCAAGGTGCTCGATGACGCCGAGCAGGCCGATGCCGGGCAGGGCAGCGCACATCTGGGCGAGGTGCATGTGGTGCGCCGGGTGTCGGGTTACAAGAAGATCCGCTTCCACACCCACGAGAACATCGGCTACGGGCCGGTCAATCTGCCCGACCAGGAGCTGCACACCAGCGCGGTGTGGTGGCAGCTGCCGCAGCGCGCGCTCGATGCCGCGTTCGACGCGCGCCACGAGGCGCTCGACGGCTTCCTCGGCGCTTCGTACGCGCTGCATCTGGTGGCCCAGGTCGCGGTGATGGCCGAGAGCCGCGATCTGCAGAAAGCCGTGGGCAGCGGCGATGGCACGTGGTTCGCGACCGCCGACCAGCGCGGGCGCGGGCAATTGCGCGACGGCGAGGGCGCGGCGCTCGACATCGCCCACATCGGCCGCTTCGCGCCGACGCTTTACCTCTACGACAACTACCCCGGCGGCGTCGGCCTGTCTTCGCCGTTGTTCGAGCGCCGCGACGAGTTGCTCGCGCAGGCCGCGGCGCTGATCGGCGGCTGCGGCTGTCGCGCCGGCTGCCCGGCCTGCGTGGGGCCGATCCTCGCGTCCGAGGAGGACGCCGAGCGCACGCCGCGGCAACTGGCCGCGCGTGTGCTCGACCTGCTGGTGGCCGCATGAGCGCGCACCCATGAGCGCGCTGGCCAAGCGGCTGGGATTGCTGCGCAGCCAGGCCGGCACGGTGCTTCCGAGCGTCGCGCCGGCCCGGCCGATGGCGCCCGCGCTGCCGCCGCGCGCGCAGTGGCCACGCGCCGATGCGCAGCGTTCGCCGGATCTCGTGGCCGAGCAACTGCGCAAGCTGATGAAGCTGCGCACCCCGGCGATGGCGCCGCGCCCAGCCGCACCGGTCGATCGCACGCTGCCGGGCGAGGAGATCGCACCGGGCCTGCGCTATCTCGAGCAGGTCGCGGCCTGGCCGCACGACGATGCCGAACTGGCGCTGCATGACATCCGCCATGACACCGCGCAGCGCGGCGACCTGCTGGCGTTCGACACCGAGACTACCGGCCTGGCCGGCGGCACCGGCACGCGTGCCTTCATGATTGGCGCGGCGGACTTCGTCGACGGCCGGCTGCGCATCCGTCAGCTGTGTATCACCACGCTCGGCGCCGAGCGCGAGATGCTGAAGGTCTTCGCCAGTTGGCTGCGACGTGAGACCGTGCTGGTGAGCTACAACGGTCGCTGCTACGACCGTCCGCTGCTGACCACGCGCTACCGCCTGGCGCGGATGCGCGATCCATTGATCGACCTGCGTCACGTCGACCTGCTGCATCCGGTGCGGCGGCGCTATCGCGGCGTCTGGGCCAACTGCCGGCTGGCGACCGTCGAGCGCGAACTGCTCGGCGTGCTGCGCGAGGACGACCTGCCGGGCAGCGAGGCGCCGGCGGCATGGCTGAGCTATCTGCGCGGCGGCAGCGCCGACAAGTTGCGCCGTGTCGGCCTGCATAACGCGCAGGATCTGCGCAGTCTGTTCGGCGTGCTCGAGGCGATGCGCGACCGCTGACGCCACGCCTGCCGTCGGCGGCTCGCCCCCACTCCGGTCCTCCCCCGCAAGCGGGGGAGGGAGACACGCGCAAACCGACTTGGAGGCGGTCCTCAGTCCGTCGCCCCAGTGCGCGTCGCCGCCCCAGTGCGCGCCGCTGCCACAGCGCGCGGCGGCGCTACCGCGGGCGGCCACTTGTGCGTGGGATCGCGCGTCGCGCCTTGGTGTGCACGCGTCCGCAGAAGCGTGCGGTGCTGCGGCCGCGTTCACATGCCTGCCATCGCCGCAGTGGTTGAATCCAATCGCCCAGCAGTTCCGCGCCGTCGGTTCGCCGTCGGTGACCTGCCGTCACTCTGGACCCTCATGGACGCAAGCGAACGCCGGCCCGCGATGGCCGACCCTGCGCCCCCGCGTGCCACCTTGCGTGCGCGCGATGCGTTCGCGATCACGATCGGCATCGTCGTCGGCGCCGGCATCTTCCGCACGCCCTCGCTGGTGGCCGGCGCCTCCAGTAGCGAAGTGATGCTGCTGCTCGCCTGGGTCGCCGGCGGTGCGCTGTCGATCGTCGGTGCACTTTGCTACGCCGAACTGGCCACGACCTACCCGCAGGCGGGCGGCGACTACGCCTACCTGCGCCGCGCCTTTGGGCCGCGCATGGCCTTCCTGTTCGCTTGGGCGCGGATGGCGGTGATCCAGACCGGATCGATCGCGTTGCTGTGCTTCATCGTCGGCGACTACCTGGCGCAGCTGTTCGATCTGGGCGCCGGCGCATCGGCGCTGGTGGCGGCTGCGGCGGTGATCGCGCTGTCGGCGATCAACTGGGTCGGTACGCGGCAGAGCGCGGTGGTGCAGACGTGGCTGACGATCACCGAGATCGCCGGGGTGCTGCTGATCGTCGTCGCGGGATTAGCGTTCGCGCCGACCGACATCGCGCCGGTACCCGGCAGCGGCGGCGACAGCGCAATCGGGCTGGTCCTGGTGTTCGTACTGCTGACCTACGGCGGCTGGAACGAGGCGGTCTACATCACCGCCGAAGTCCGCGATGCGCGCCGCTGGATGCCGCGCGTGTTGTTGCTCAGCCTGATCGCGATCGCCGCGCTGTACGTGCTGGTCAACCTGGCCTACCTGCGCGTACTCGGCCTGGGCGGCATGGCGGAGCACAACGCCGTCGCGGCCGAGGTGATGGGCCGGGTGTTCGGGCCGAGCGGTGCGGCCTTGATGAGTGCGATCGTGGTCGCCGCGGCACTGACCTCGGCCAACGCGACGCTGATCACCGGCGCGCGTAGCGTGTATGCGGTCGGGCGCGATTTTCCGGCACTGGGCGTCATCGGCCGCTGGGATGCGCGCAGCGGCGCGCCGCGTGCGGCGATCCTGGTCCAGGGCGTGCTGGCACTGGCCCTGGTGGTGCTGGGCGCCTTTGCGCGCGATGGCTTCGAGGTCGCGGTGGAATACACCGCGCCGGTGTTCTGGCTGTTCTTTCTGCTGGTGGGCATTGCGCTGTTCGTGTTGCGCCGGCGCGACCCCGACCGCCCGCGCCCGTTCCGGGTGCCGCTGTATCCCGCGCTGCCGTTGCTGTTCTGCGCGACCAGCGCCTACCTGCTGTACGCGAGCCTGGCCTACACCGGCCGCGGCGCGCTGGTCGGCGTGGTCGTGCTCGCCATCGGCGGGCTGCTGTTGCTTAGGCTTCGACCGTCGTCCATCCGCCCCGAGGAGACCTCGCCATGATCCGATCGATCCCGTCCAGTCCCGCGCGCGCACTCTGTGTGCTGGTGCCCGCCTTGATGACGGCCTGTGCGCAGGCACCACAGCCGCCGCAGACCACGGCCGATGCGGACCTCCCCGCAGCAGCGAGTGCAGGCAGCGCGCCGACCGCGGTGCCGACGGTCACCGCACAGATCGGCCCGGACTCGCCGTTTGCCGAAGGCGCGCCGCCGCCGTCGCGCGAGCCCGACGTGATCTACGTGCCGACGCCAGAGCCGGTGGTCGATGCGATGCTCAACCTGGCCAAGGTCGGCGAGGGTGACGTGCTCTACGACCTGGGCTCGGGCGATGGCCGCATCCCGATCGCGGCGGCGCAACGCTTCGGCGTGCGCGCAGTCGGCATCGACATCAACCCAGTGCGCGTGCGCGAGGCGAACGCCAATGCCGAGGCGGCCGGCGTCACCAACCTGGTCACGTTCAAGGAGGCCGATCTGTTCCAGGAGGACATCAGCGAGGCCAGCGTGGTCACGCTGTATCTGCTGCAGAGCCTCAATGTGAAACTGCGCCCCAAGCTGCTCGCCGAGCTCAAGCCCGGCACGCGGATCGTCAGCCACGCCTTTGACATGGCCGACCAGTGGACGCCCGAGGTCACGCAGGAGGTCGACGGCACGCGCATCTACCTGTGGACGGTGCCCGCGCATTGAGCCGGTCGCACTGCCGGCAGCCGATGGCATCATCGTCGACGCACGCCCGTACGAGGTTTTCCATGCCGCGCCCGTGTTCGCTCGTCCTGTTGCTCGCCGCATTGTCGGCCGGGTCGGCCTATGCATCGTCCGACGGCGGCGAGTTGCAGGGCTTGGAGTCCAAGTTTCCACGCCAGGCGCAGGCGCTGACCTCCCAGGGCCAGGCGCTGTCGATGGCCTACTTGGACGTGCGGCCGGCGGGCTCGGGCAACGGGCGCACGGCCGTGCTGCTGCACGGCAAGAACTTCTGCGCCGCGACCTGGGAAGACACGATCGCGGTGCTGGTCGCCGACGGCTGGCGAGTCGTCGCGCCCGACCAGATCGGGTTCTGCGCATCGAGCAAGCCGCGCGGCTACCAGTTCTCGTTCGCCCAGCTTGCCGCCAACATCCACGGGCTGCTGCAGGCATTGGGCGTCGAGCGCCCGGTGCTGATCGGCCATTCCATGGGCGGCATGCTGGCGACCCGCTACGCGCTGCAGTATCCCGATGCAGTCGCGCAGCTGGTGCTGGTCAATCCGATCGGGCTCGAGGACTGGCAGGCCGAGGGTGTGCCGTACGCGACTGTCGATCAGTTGATGGAAGGCGAGCGCAGGACGACCGCCGAAAGCATCCGCGCCTATCAGCGCAAGTTCTATTACGACGGCCACTGGGACCCGCGCTATGACCGCTGGGTCGAGATGCTGGCCGGCCTGTACGCCGGCCCCGACGGCGAGATCGTGGCCTGGAACCAGGCCCAGACCTCGGAGATGCTGTTCACGCAGCCGGTGGTGCACGAGTTCGCGAAGCTGCGCGTACCGACGCTGCTGATGATCGGCGGCAAGGACCGCACCGCGCCGGGCGCCCAACGTGCGCCGCCGCCCATCGCCGCGCGGCTGGGCGACTACCCGGCGCTCGGTCGGCGCGCGGTCCGGGTTATTCCCGATGCCGAACTGGTCGAGTTTCCGGCGCTGGGGCATTCGCCGCAGGTCGAGGCGCCCGAGCAGTTCCACGCGGCGCTGCTGCCGCGGCTGGCCCGCTGAGCGTGCCCTGGGCGCCGGCGCTCCGGTTGCATTCACATCGCATTCGGACGGTCGTCGGCCAAGTCCCTACACTGGACGGATCATTTCGCGCCCCCTAGCCGGAGTCCATTGCGTCCATGTCGTCCTGGCGTTCGTGCCTGCCGTTGATCCTGTGCCTGGCCGTGGTCGGCTGCCAGCGCGCGCCTGCGCCCGTCGACCAGGCGGTGGAGACCGTCGAGGTGTCCAGTCCGGAGGAGGGCGGGGCGGTCAGTACCGCGCCGCTCGCGACCGAGGACCTGCCCGAGGTGGCGCCGCTGCCTGCCGAAACCGCCAATCCGGCCGAGGTCGACTGGTCGCCGATGACGCTCGAAGGCGCGACCGCGTCGCTGAGCTGCGAACTGGACTATGCCAATGCCGGCGACGGCGATGTGCTCAAGGCGTTCGACCGCGCAGCGCTGCGCGAGGCGATGGCGCCGTGCGCCGAGCGCGGGGTGTTCCGGCTGCGCTTCAAGGGCCGCGTGACCCAGGACTTCACCCGGCTGATGCAGCGCCTGGCCGCGGTCGCCGACGAGTTGAAGATCGACAAGCGGGTGCTCGATCTGGATTCGAGCGGCGGCATGGTCGAGGAAGCGATCCGCGCCGGCGACGTGATCGCCGAGTCGCGCTGGACGATCTGGGTGCGCGAAGGCGCGGCCTGCCACAGTTCCTGCGTCTTCCTGCTCGCCGGCGGCGACACCCGGCTGATCGGCGGGCGGGTCGGCATCCACCGGATCATCCGCATGAGCTCGAGCGCGTCGACGCGGGCCGAACTCAACCGTGAGCTGCGGGCGGTCTACGGCCGGGTGCGCGATTACCTCGAGCGCAACGGCGCCGCCGTCGCGGTCGCCGATCTGATGATGGCCGTGCCCAACCGCAGCCTGCGCATCCTCACTCCCGAAGAGCTCAAGCTCTATGGCCTGGACGGGGTGAATCCGGCGCAGGACGACCTCGACCGGCTGCGGCTGATGCGCAAGTGCGGCCAGGACTTCGTTGCGCGCCGCGACTCCTACATCCGCGCCTTCGACGCGACCTGCAATGCACCCGACCGCGACGTCGAGGCGATGACCGCCTGCGGCCTGGAACTGCGCGGGCGCTTCGGCTTCCCAGACGCACAGTGCCCGTCGGAGAGCCCGCTGTCGGAATTCGACCTGGTCGGGGAGATGACCGCGGCCGCTGGCATCGCCAGCCGGCTGCGCATTCTTGGCGTGCCCACCGGGACGGCCCGCCGCGCCGCCGAGCAGGCCCCCGCCGCGCCGGCGCCGCGCGATACGCGCACGCC
Source organism: Luteimonas sp. gir (assembly GCF_037198055.1). NCBI lineage: Bacteria > Pseudomonadati > Pseudomonadota > Gammaproteobacteria > Lysobacterales > Lysobacteraceae > Luteimonas > Luteimonas sp. gir. Next base: position 173,131 of record NZ_JBBAXQ010000006.1, on the reverse strand, counting down.
GACCGCCCAGGGCGGCGACACGCCCGCCCGGCCGTCCGAGGCCTCGGCCGACGATAGCGAGGCGGCCGCGCCGACCGACGGCGATGATCGCACCGAGAGCCCAGCGCCGACGCCGGGTTGAGCGACGGGCGCGGCCCGTCGCGTCGTGAGGTCAGGGCGCGTCGTCCTGCAGGAAACCGCCCGATTGCCGCCGCCATAGCTGCGCGTAGATGCCGTCGGCCGCGATCAGCGCCTCGTGCGTGCCTTGTTCGACGATCCGGCCGCGCTCCATGACGATCAGCCGGTCCATTGCCGCGATCGTCGACAGCCGGTGCGCGATCGCGATCACCGTCTTGCCTTCCATCAGCCGGTACAGGTTCTCCTGGATCGCCGCCTCGGCCTCGGAGTCAAGCGCCGAGGTGGCCTCGTCGAGGACCAGGATCGGGGCATTCTTGAGCAGCACTCGCGCGATCGCGATGCGCTGGCGCTGGCCGCCCGACAGCTTGACGCCGCGTTCGCCGACCTGGGCGTCGTAACCGGTGCGGCCCTTGGCATCGCTGAGGCCGAGGATGAACTCGTGCGCCTCGGCGCGCCGCGCGGCCTCGATCATCTCCGCTTCGCTCGCGTCCGGGCGGCCGTAGAGGATGTTCTCGCGTACCGAGCGGTGCAGCAGCGAGGTGTCCTGGGTCACCATGCCGATCTGCGCGCGCAACGAGTCCTGGGTGACGGTGGCGATGTCGACGCCGTCGATGCGGATCGTCCCGGCCTCACGGTCATAGAAGCGCAGCAGCAGGTTGACCAGGGTCGACTTGCCCGCGCCCGAGCGTCCGACCAGGCCGATCTTCTCGCCGGGTCGCACATGCAAATCCAGGCCTTCGATGACGCTGCGTTCGGCCTGGCCGTAGTGGAAATCGACGCCTTCGAAGCGGATGTCGCCGCGCACCGGCGGCAGCACCTGCGCGGCGGGGACATCGTCCACGGTGGGCGCCAGCGAGATCGAGTTGATGCCGTCGCGCACCGTGCCGATGTTCTCGAACAGTGCCGAGAGCTCCCACATGATCCATTGCGACATGCCCAGCATGCGCAGCGCCAGCGCGATCGCCACCGCGATCGCGCCGGTGCTGATCGCCCCGCCATGCCACAGCCACAGGCCGAGCCCGCCGACCGAGGCGACCAGCAACATGTTGAGCACGTAGTTGCAGACGTTGATGATCGTCACCAGGCGCATCTGCCGATGCACGGTGTCGAGGAAGCCGTCCATCGCCTCATAGGCATAGGACTGCTCGCGCGAGGAATGCGAGAACAGCTTGACTGTGGCGATGTTGGTGTAGCTGTCGACGATGCGGCCGGTCATCACCGCGCGGGCGTCGGCCTGCTTCTCGGAGATCTTGCTCAGCCGCGGCACGAAGACGCGCATCAGTGCCGCGTAGCAGAGCACCCAACCCAGGAACGGCAGCATCATCCGCCAGTCGGCCGAGGCCGCGACCACCAGCGCGCCGGTCAGGTAGACCAGCACGTAGTTGCCGACGTCCAGCAGCTTGATGACCGTCTCGCGCACCGCCAGCGAGGTCTGCATCAGCTTGGTCGCGATGCGGCCGGCGAACTCTTCCTGGAAGTAAGTCATCGACTGCCGCAGCAGGTAGCGATGCACGTTCCAGCGGATCCGCATCGGGAAGTTGCCCAGCAGCGTCTGGTGGATGATCAACGAGCTGAACAAGGTCATCACCGGCAGACCGATGAGCACCAGCACGGCCATCGCCGCAAGGCGACCGCCCTCGGCGTCGAGGAACGAGGCGGGCGTGTGCGCCGCCAGGCGATCGACCAGCGAGCCGACGTAGGCGTAGAGCACGACCTCGGCGATGGCGATGGCCGCGGTGAACAGCGCCATCAGCAGCAGCCAGCGGCCGCTGCCGCGCACGTAGTGCATGCAGAACGCGAACAGCGTCCGCGGCGGCTGTTCGGGCGGGGCGGACGGGAATGGGGCGATGCGGTTTTCGAACCAGCGGAGCATGGGCGATCCAGTGCGGCACGCGAGCGCGCGCGGGGCGTCGTCGGGGGAGAGGGGCATTGTCGGCGATGCGCCTGCGGCTGTCGCGGCGTGGGAGCCCGCTTGCGTTCAGCCGACGTGCGTGGCGGCCCGGGCGCGCCGCTACGGAATGTCGAGCACGACACGGCCCAGGTGATGGGCGGTGAGCGCGCGCTCGGCATCGGCGATCCGCGATAGCGGCAGGCGGGTCCCGACATGCAGGTGGAAAGGCCCGCGCTCGATCGCGCGGCAGGCGGCCTGCACCGAGGTCGCGCCGGCATGCGCGCCGAAGCCGGTCGCGGCGATGTCCGCGCGCACCGGCGGCGGCGTCACACCATGCGGCCATGCGATCCGGCCCCCGGGTTGCAGGGCATCGACCACGCGTTGGGCGAGCACGGCGTCGCTCGCGGTCAGCAGGGCTGCGGTCGGGCGTTCGGGGGCGAAGATGCGCAGCGCGGCGGTGAGGTCGTGGCGCCGGCCATCGATCGCCATGTCCGCGCCGAGCCGCTCGGCCAGCGCGATGCCATCGGCACCCGAGACGACCGCCAGCACACGCGCGCCACGCTGACGGGCGAACTGCAGCGCCATGTGCCCGATGCCGCCGCTGGCGCCGAGCAGCACCAAGGTATCGCCGGCGCCCAGCCCCAGTACCTGGGCGACGGCGTGCATCGCCAGGCCGCCATCGACCGGTAGGGCGGCGGCATGCGGCAGCGGCAGGCGCGCGGGAATGCGCCAGACACGATCGGCATCGACGAGTGCGAATTGCGCGTGGAACCCGTGGCGTGGGGCGCCCGGCAGCGCCAGGCCGCAGACCCGATCGCCCTCGCGCAGCCGTTGCACGCCCGCGCCGACCTCGACCACCGTCCCGGCGCCTTCCGCGCCGCCGATCCAAGGGCCGGGGGTTCGCGACGCGGTGCCGGGCAGGCGGCCGTCGCGCTCGAGAATGTCCCAGTGACCGAAGCCGGCCGACAGCACGCGGATCAGCACCTGGTCGGGGCCGGGCAGCGGAATCGGCGTTTCCACGTCGATCCACGCGCCCGGTGCGACCGGTGCGCAGGCGACCGCCTGCATCGTCTCCGGCTCGGCGTCGGCATGCGACCAGGCGCAGGACGCCTGGATCGAGGGCGAGGCGAGAGTTTCGAGTGTCATACGGGCTCCTGTCGGATTGCGGGGGCAATGCCGGGCAGGGTAAAACCTCAACAAATGTTGAGGTCAAGAGGATGCGAGATGGGCCAGGTTGGGGCTGGGAACCACGACACGTTGTCGGTCGGCGAACTGGCCGAACGCAGCGGTGTGGCGATCTCTGCGCTGCATTTCTACGAACGCCAAGGACTGCTGCACAGCACACGCAATGCCGGCAATCAGCGTCGGTATCGGCGCGATGCGTTGCGGCGGGTCGCGGTGATCCGGGTCGCGCAGCGGGCGGGCATCCCGCTGGCCGCCATCGGCCGGGCGCTGGCGACCCTGCCCGACGGGCGGACGCCGACCCAGGCTGACTGGACGCGCCTGTCGCGCCACTGGCGGTCCGACCTCGATGCCCGCATCGCCCAGCTCACGCGATTGCGCGATCAACTCGATGGCTGCATCGGCTGCGGATGTCTGTCGCTGCGGGTGTGTCCCTTGCGCAATCCGGGCGATGTGGCCGGCACGCAGGGTCCGGGCGCACCGTATCTGGAGCCGTGATCCGCGAGACGGGGCCTGGTGCCCTGCGTCGGCCTCGGAGGGTGAAGTACGGCCGCTGCGATCACGGCGGCGCGCCGTCCTCGGCGCCACGACGATGCCTGTGGGCCCGTGTGCGTGCCGCCGCGATGCACCGGGCCAGGCTTTGGCCGACCGAGCGGCAGAAGCGATCCAGATCGGTGACCGTCACGCCCTGGTACCAAGATAGACCAGCGACCGATGCGCTCGCGACCGCAGGCCCGGCCGCCATGGCGAACCTACGGGTCCAGGCCGCCTCCACATCGAGCGCGACCGCATAGGGCAACAGGTGTTCGTAGTGGTGGACATCTTGCAGCGGCGCGACCTCGGGAACGGCCCCCTTGGAGGCGTCGTCGCCGGCCAGATAGCGACGCAGGCCCTGGACGTGCGCCAGCAGGCGGCGCCCCTCGGCCGTGGGTGCCCGCGCGCGCACCGCGAAGGCGATCAGCACCAGGCCCATCGCCGCGACGATGGCGAGCGTCGTCGCCCAAAGGTCGGCATCGAGGGACAGCCACAGCGCGCCCGCTGCTGAGATCAGCGCGATCGCAAGCGCCGTGAGCATGCCGCCGCCGCGGGCGCTGAACAACGCCGGCTGGAAGCGGCGACGCAGCGCGCGCTCGTGCGCCCGCCAGGTTGCGCCGACGGCATCGGCCTGCTCCGGCGCGAGCACGATCGCGTCCTGCGGGCCTGGCAGCAGTGCGGTCAGCAGCGCGCGCTGTTCCAGGGTGGGCAGGCGGTGTGCGCCGCTGCGGGTGCGCAGCACGCGCCAGTGCATGCCCCCGCGCGCGCGTTCGCGCACCAGGTGCACATGGTCGTCGACTGCGGCCGCCAGCAGATCGGACGACAGACAGCGCGCGTCGTAACGCATGCGCAGCAGGTAGCGCAGCCCGCCCGGCGAGAAGCCCGGCGGCGGGGCATCGTGGCGTATCGTGTCGTCGTTGGCCTGATCGCAGCTGTGTCGGCGTCTTTGCAGGGCGTACAGGACGAGCAGGGCCGCCAGTCCGACGAGCGCGATCAGCGGGCCGCGGTGATCGTGCAGCCACCAGGCCAGGCGCTGCTGTCGGCTGGGCGGCGCGATCAGGCCCTTGGGGAAGGCCAGCGAGACTGTCCAGCCCGCTTCCGGCGGCAGCGGCCGTGCCAGCGTCCAGCGGGCGCTCCCGGCGGCCGACAGTGCCACGTGAAAGTCCCGGCCCGGCGCGTTCGCAGTGCCGGTGGCGCCATCGGCGCGCAGCGTCTCGACCGGCACCGCATCCGGCAGCGCGATCGAGATGCTGCCGCGTTCGATCTCCACGCCCCGTGCGGGGGCGAGCGCCGGCAGATACACCGTGTCGTGATCGTCGAAGAAGCCGAGCTGGCGCGCGGTCCGATAGCGCAAGGTATAGACCGGCGTGAACGGAGTCGGAAGGTGGCTGGCATCGCCGACGTGCACGCGCATGCGGTTGCCAGTGCGCTCGGCCGTCCAGGGCGTCGGTCGGCCGTCGCGCAGCACCTCGTACACGTCCAGCTCGACAACGACGCGGGTGCCCGTCGGGTCGCGGTAGCGGACCGGAATGTCGCGCACGATGCCATGGCGGAAGATCCGGCCTTCGGCGCGGATCGCGATGCGTTCGGTGACGTCGAGGCGGCCGTCGGCGAGAACCCGGACCTCGATGTCGTCGGCCAGGATGCGCTCCTGCGCCCAGGCCGTCGGCACCGCGAGCAGCCACGCCAGTAGCTGGCATCGCAGCGCCCAGCCCCGCCAGCGCCCGGGTGACCGGCTCGCGGGCATGGCCCGCCGTGGCGCAGGTCTTGCCGTCGGGGCGCCGGAGCAGACCGCGTCCCGATGCACAGGGGCGGGCGGCATCGTGTCGTCGGCGGCGCTCGGTCGGCGGGGGCTGCGGGGCATGGTGGGCAGGGCGGTCAAACCCCGAGCATACCCGCGCCAAGCGTCGCTCCGCCCGCTTGCCGGCCCCGGCCCGAGGCGTACACTCGAGCCCTTCGACCCGTCTGCCGCCTGGAGCGTCACGCCCATGAACAAGCTGCGCCTGTCCCTGTCGATCGCCATGCTCGCCGCGGCCGTGTCCGCCGCCCATGCCCAGCAGCCCGCCCCGGCGGCGCAGCCGGCAGCGGCGCAACAGCCCGCGCAGCAGCCGGCGCTCACCGCCGAGCAACAGGCGCAGATCGCGCGACAGGATGCCGAGATCAGCGCCGCCGCACTGCAGATCATGCAGATGATCGATGCCAACCGCGCCGGCGAGGTCTGGGACGGTGCCTCGGCGACGATGAAGGGTCTGGTGTCGCGCGAGGACTTCGTGCGCCAGGTCGCCGCCGACCGCAGTCGGTTGGGTGCACCGGCCTCGCGCGACCGTCCGGTGGTGAGCCGGTCGCGGTTCGGGGCCGGCGAGGCCGTGCCCGAAGGGATCTATCTCAACGTCGCCTCGCCGACCAAGTTCGCCAACCACGCCCAGCCGATCCGCGAACTGGTGTCGTTCCGCTTCGACGACGACCGCACCTGGCGCGTGTCGGGCTACAGCGTGCGCTAAGCGGCCCCGCAAGGGGGCGGCCGGGCGGTGGAGAAACGGCCACCGCCCACAATCCGGTCAAGGCCGTCTGCCCAGGTCGCGTGCTCTCGTCGGGCGCATCGATCTGCAGCGCAGCCTTGCGTGTGATCCGATATGTTCGGCATCGTTCGCCGCTCTGCCCCGAGATTTTTTGCCCGACCCGTGTCAAGGCCACTCGCTATGGAACGTGCGTTCTGGAATACCCCTTACCTCGCCAACCTGGATGCGGATGTACTCGCCATCGACGGGCGCGAGGTCGTGATCAATCCGACCATCTTCTTCGCCGAATCCGGCGGCCAGGAGTCGGACCACGGCACCATTGGTGGCATCGAGGTCGAACAGGCGCGCATTGTCGACGATCGGATCGTCTATCGCCTCGCCGCTGATCCGGATTTCACGGTCGGCGACCGAGTTGCCGTGGCGATCGATTGGCCACGCCGCTACGCACTGATGCGGCTGCACTTCGCCGCCGAGATCGTGCTCGAACTGTTCTACAAGATGTTCCCGGCCATGGAAAAGGTCGGCGCCCACATCGGCCAGAGCAAGGCACGGATCGACTTCGCCTTCGAGGGCAACATCAGCCAGCACTTTCCCGAAATCGAGCGGGACGTGGCGCAATTGGTCGCCGCCGACCTGCCGATCGAAAGCCGGTTCACCGATGTCGCGCGCCTGCGTCGTTGCTGGTCCATCGCGGGCTTCGCCGAAGTCCCGTGCGGCGGCACGCATCTGCGCAGCACGGCCGAAGTCGGGCGCATCCGCCTCAAGCGCAACAACATCGGCGCCCACAAGGAGCGCGTGGAGATCTACTTGGCGGATTGACGCATCCCGGCCAACCGGTCCAGGCGGCCGCACGTGGGCGCTTGTTCGCATCGCGTCGCTGCCGATACTGCGGCACTGTCCAAGAAATGCCGCGGCGCGTCAGGCGGCCCTTCTACTTCGGACTTGCCTGCGTGCCGAGGGCTTTGGGTACCGCGCGTTCAGGCTGAGACCACGCGAATCGCGTGATTGCCGACTTGTACCGTCTGGCCCGCGCGGATCTTGCAGGTCTTGCGCAGTTCGACCGCGCCGTCCACGCGGACCGCGCCGCTGGCGACCAGCGCCTTGCCCGCGCCGCCGCTCTCGCACAGCCCTTCGAGCTTGAGCAACTGGTTGAGTTCGACATGCTCGCCTTCGAGCTGGAATTCGACGGGTGCGGGCATCGGGATCCTCCGGAAGGGGCGGTCATTATCGTCATGCGCGGGTGGCCATGCGAGCAGCGATTGCTGTGCGCGAGCGCCCATCGTCCGCGGTCGTCGACATCGGCTTGCGCGGGCTGCGCTAGGGTGCCAGCAACGGAATGCTCGGGAGTCCTCGATGTTCGATTCTCTCGCCACTGTGGTCAGGATCGTCGCGGCATGATCCGCCCCGACCGGCCGGCCAACGAAGCCGAGCGCCAGGCCGCGCTCGATGCCTATCGCATCCTCGACACGCCGCGCGAGGCGGCCTACGACGATCTGGTGCGGATCGCCGCCGCGATCTGCAATGCCCCGATCGCCGCGATCACCTTGATCGACCGCGAGCGGCAGTGGATCAAGGCGGTAACCGGCATCGAGGCGGTCGAGACGCCGCGCGATGAGTCCTTCTGCGCACAGACGATCCTGACGCCCGACGAGACCCTAGTGGTCGAGGACGCGACGCGCGATCCGCGGTTCCGCCACCTGCCCATGGTCACCAGGGCGCCTGGAGTGCGTTTCTACGCCGGCGCGCCGTTGCGTTCGGCAGACGGACATGCGCTGGGGGCGCTGTGCATCGTCGACGCCCATCCGCGGGCGCTCGATGTGCCCCAGCGCGAGGCGCTCGAGGCGCTATCGCGGCAGGCCTCGCGTTTGATGGAGTTGCACCGGGTCAGCGGTGCGCTGCACCTGCAACTCGAGGAGCGGGCCTGGTACGAGCAGCAGTTGCTGCAGTACCAGCAGGCGCTGGAAATGCAGAATGCGGATCTTGCCGAGCAATCGACCACCGACCCGCTCACCGGGCTGGCCAATCGGCGCGGCTTTTCCTGCAAGCTCGAGCAAACCATCGTGCATGCGCATGTCCAGGGCGCGCCCTTGTCGATCGCGGTCGTGGACATCGACCATTTCAAGGCGATCAACGATACCTACGGGCATGCCGAGGGGGATCGGGTGCTGCAACTGCTGGGCGCGTTGTTGCGCGAAACCGAGGTTGCGCGCGGCCGCATCGCTCGGCTCGGCGGCGAGGAGTTCGTCCGTCTGTTGCCCGGGTGCACCCTGGTGCAGGCGGTCGAGGTCTGTGACGCGATGCGCGCCTCGGTCGCGGCGATGCAGTCGCCCTTCGCCCTGACGGTCAGCATCGGTGTCGCCGATCTGGCCGACGACGACGATGCGGCTGCGCTGCTGTCGCGCGCCGATGCGGCGCTGTATCAGGCCAAGCGCAGCGGCCGTAACCGGGTGTGTGCGCTGTCGGCGGACGGGGATGCACTCAGCGGGTGATCGACTTCGCCTCGCCGGTGCCGATGTTCTCGGCGTGCACGATGCGGCGCGGGCGCGCCAGCACTGGATACACCAGCACCGCCGCCAGGATGATCGCGACCCCGACATAGAAGCCCGGCGCAAGCTCGCGCTGCTCGCCCAGCAGCACGATGGCGAGCGCGATCGCGTAGACCGGCTCGAGATTGACCGCCAGTTGCGCGGCGAACGCACTCATGTGGCGCAGCGCGACCAGCGACAGCGCGAACGGCAACAGGGTGCAGGCGAAGGCGAGCAGCAGCAGCCAGGCGCCGTCGCGGGCACCGGGCAGGGTCAGCAGGCTGCCGGCGAACGCCGGGAACAGCAGCGGCATCAGCGGCGCGAGCACAGTCAGCGTCAACGTGCCGGCGCCCAGTTCGAGCGCGGTGACTGTAAGCGGGTCGGCGCGTTCGACCAGGCGCTTGTTCATCGCGCCAAAGCACGCCACGAACAGCGCCGACAGGGCGCCGACCGCGATGCCCACCCGCATGCCGTCCGGCACGCCACCGACGACGAGCGCCACGCCGGGCAACACCGCCAGACCCAGGGCGAGTTCGCGCCAGGAGAAGCGGCTGCGCGCGACCAGCGGTTCGATCAGCGCCACGAATACTGTCGCCAGCGCCATGCAGGTCGCCGCGACCGAGGCATTGGCCAGCTTGACCGCACCGTAGAAGGTCAGCCAATGCAGCGCGACCAGGGCGCCGACGCCCGAGTAGGCCAGCAGCAGGCGGCCAGGCAATGCGCGAAGCCCGCGCCAGACGCGGGGCAGCAACAGCAAGGTGCCCGCGACCAGCAGCATTCGCCACCACACCAGCGGCAGTGCGGGCAGGCTGATCAGCTTGCCAAGGATCGCGGTGAAGCCCCACAGCAACACACACAGGTGGATCTGCCACTGGGCTTTGGCGGCGGGCGTCATCGGGCGTCTCGGTAGGGGAGGCGCACAATCCGCGAGCGGATGGCGCCGCAGGCATGGTGGTGAGACTAGCTGCGCAGCCGTGCCGCGACACTGTCCCAGCTCACGAGTTGCCAGAACGCATCGAGATAGCGCTGGCGGTTATCGCGGTAATCCAGATACCAGGCATGCTCCCACAGCGAGGCGGCCAGCAGCGGCGTGTCGTCGCCGGTCAGCGGTGTCGCCGCATTGGCGGTGACCGCCAGGCCCAGCCGGCCATCGCGACGCTGCAGCAACCACGCCCAGCCGGCGCCGAAGTGACGCTGGGCCAGTGTGTCGAAGCGGCTGCGCAGCGTGGCGACATCGCCGAAGTCGCGCGCGATCGCCTCCGCCAGCTTGCCCTTGGGCGCGCCGCCGCCGGCCGCCGCGGGCTTGAGCGAATGCCAGTAGAATGCGTTGTTCCACGCCTGCGCGGCATGGTCGAACAGCTCGCCATGCGCCTTGCGCACGATCGCTTCCAGGGAGGCCTCGGCCAGATCGGTACCCGCCACCAACGCATTGACGCGCTCGATGTGCGCGAGCTGATGCCGGCCGTGATGCTGGTCCAGCGTCTCGCCGGACAGGTGCGGTTCGAGCGCGGTGCGATCGTAGGGCAGGGCGGCGAATTCGACAGGCATGGGGCGCGGACAGCTCCGTGGGGCGATGGCGTCGGGTGCGACGCGATAGAATGAGCGGATTCTAACCCCGACCGTCGCCGCCACCGCTGGCGACGCGCCCCTTTCGGAGTCGCCTCGTGTCGATCCTCGAACGCATCCAGGCCGAAATCGACGGCCATGCCGTCGTGCTGTTCATGAAAGGGACCCCGCAGTTCCCGATGTGCGGCCATTCCGCGCGCACGGCCGACGCTCTGGCCGCGGCCGGGGCGCACGATTTCCGCACCGTCAACGTGCTCGAGGAGCCGGAGATCCGCGCCAATCTGCCCCGGTTCTCGAACTGGCCGACCTTCCCACAGTTGTTCGTCCGCGGCGAGCTGATCGGCGGCTGCGACATCACGCTGGAGCTGCACGAATCGGGCGAGCTGGCCCGCATCCTGGCCGAGGTGCTGAAGTCGTGAACGCACCGGTGCTGGATATTCCGGTGCGCCCTGCCGCGCTCGCCGGGCGCACGATCCTGATCGTTGGCGCCCATGGCGGCCTGGGCGAGACCGCGGCGATGGCGTGTGCTCAGGCCGGTGCCTCGCTGGTGCTGCTTGGCCGCAAGGTGCCGCGCCTGAACCGGCTGCACGACCGGCTGCAGGCGCAGGGCCAGGCGCCGGCCCTGTATCCGCTCGATCTCGAAGGTGCGGGGCCCGACGACTACGCGCAGATGGCCGAGCGCATCGAGGCCGATACCGGGCGCCTGGACGGTGTGTTGCACGTGGCGGCCCAGTTCTCCGGACTGACGCCGCTCGAGCACACCGACCCGGCGGCGTTCGCGCGCGCGCTGCACGTCAACCTGACCGCGCGCTGGTGGCTGACCCAGGCCTGCCTGCCGTTGCTGCGAAGGGCGGCCGACAGCGCGGTGGTGTTCGCGATCGATCCGCCGGCCCGCACCGGCGGCGCCTACTGGGGCGGCTATGGCATCGCCCAGGCCGGCCTGGAGACGCTGGTGCGCATGCTCCATGCCGAGCTCGCCAACTCGTCGGTGCGCGTGAGCGGCCTGTCTCCGCCGCCGATGCGCACCGGCTTGCGTAGCCGCGCGCATGTCGAAGAGGACGACCGGCTGGCGCAGGATCCTGCGCGCGTCGCGCCGCATTGCGTCACGCTGCTGGCGGCGGCCGGCGCCGCCCATCGCGGCCAGGTCTGGTCGCCCGACGGAGCTGCCGCATGACCGTCGCTTCGGCCGCACTGCTGCTGTTCTTGATCCTCGATCCGCTGGGCAACATCCCGGTGTTCCTGAGCATGCTGCGGCGACTCACGCCGCAGCGCCAGCGCGTGGTGCTCGCGCGCGAACTGCTGATCGCACTGCTGGTGCTGATGTTGTTCCTGTGGGGCGGCAAGTACGCGCTGGAGATCATGCATCTGCGCCAGGAGTCGGTCGCGATCGCTGGCGGCATCGTGCTGTTCCTGATCGGCATCCGCATGATCTTTCCGCCGACCGGCGGACTGATGGGCGAGATCCCCGACGGCGAGCCCTTCATCGTGCCGATGGCGATTCCGCTGGTTGCCGGCCCCTCGGGCATGGCCGCGGTGATGCTGATGGGCAGCAACGAGCCCGACCGGCTGGGTGAGTGGAGCCTGGCGCTGCTGATCGCCTGGGGCGCGACCGCCGCGATCCTGTTCTCGGCCACCTATCTCTACAAGCTGCTCGGTGCCCGCGCGCTGACCGCCCTGGAGCGGCTGATGGGCATGCTGCTGGTGGCGATCTCGGTGCAGATGCTGCTCGACGGCATCGTCGGCTTCCTGCGCGATGCACCGGCCGTCTGAAGCGCCCGCGATGTGACCGGATCGCGACGGGCGGTCCGGCGCGTCTCGCTGTGCCCGGAGAAAAGCCAACGGATTCAGCCGGTTGCGGGATCGACCCAGTGTCATGGCACTGTCACTGAGCCCCGCTACCGTGTTAACCTGTTCTTAACCACTCGCGCGGTAGCGCGCGCCGTGGCAGGGGACCCCACTCGCTTACCGACCTGACCGTCGCCGCGCCGCAAGGCGCGCGCCGCTATCCACGCATCGAGGCTAACCACCCATGAAACACCCGAATCGCGCCCGACTTTCCAAATTGTCGCTGGGCCTGATCGTCGCACTCGCCGCCGCCCCTGCCTTCGCGCAGAGCACCTCCGCCGGCGTCGGCGGCCAGGTCACGGGCGCTGGCGGCCAGCCCGTCACGGGCGCCGAAGTGACCATCGTCCATACCGAGTCGGGCACGGTCAGCCGCGCCACCACCGATGCCAGCGGCCGCTACAACGCCCGCGGCCTGCGCGTCGGCGGTCCGTACACGATCACGATCACCAAGGCGGGCGAGGGCACCAAGACCGAAGAGAATGTCTACCTGTCGCTGAGCCAGATCAGCACGGTCAACGCCGCGCTGGACAACGACATGACGACGCTCGGCACCGTGGTCGCCACGGCGATCGGCGGCGGCTCGGAAGTCTTCAGCGCCACCAAGATGGGCACCGGCACCAACGTCAACCGCGACGTCATCGAGGCGCTGCCCTCGGTCGGCGGCAACATCCAGGACTACATCCGCCTCGACCCCCGCGTCGCCCAGGTCAACAAGGCGGACGGCCAAATCTCGGTGGGCGGTCAGAACCCGCGCTACAACGCGATCCGCGTCGACGGTGTGTCGGTCAGCGACACCTTCGGCCTGGAAGACAACAACCTGCCGACGCGCCGCCAGCCCGTCGCCATGGATGCGCTCGAAGCGATCAACGTCGACATCTCCAACTACGACGTGACCATCGCCGGCGCAACCGGCGCGGTGATCGATGCGGTCACCAAGTCGGGTACCAACGAGTTCAGTGGTTCGGTCTACGGCGCCTATCGCGACGGCGACTGGTTCGGCAAGGATCCCGAGGGCTTCGAGTTCGACGGCTTCGAGAAGGAGCAGACCTACGGCGTGACGTTCGGCGGCCCGATCCTGAAGGATCGCCTGTTCTTCTTCGCCAACTACGAGAAGCAGGAATGGAAGGCGCCGGGCTCGAGCCTGGCCGACAGCGCCGTGGGCACCGGTGCGATCTCGCAGGCACAGGTCGACGAGGCGGTCCGGATCGCCCGTGACGTGCACGGCTTCGACGCCGGCGGCCTGGGCGACACCGACGGCAGCACGACGATGGAAGAGCGTGCGGTCAAGATCGACTGGAACATCACCGACAACCATCGCGCCAGCTTCCGCTACAGCGAGGTCGACCAGAGCCAGCTGCGGACCCCGTCCACCAGCGGCACGATCGTCAACCTGAGCTCGACGCACTACCAGCAGGAAAAGTCGATCAAGAACTACGTCGCGCAGATGTTCAGCGACTGGAGCGAGACCTTCTCGACCGAGTTCAAGGTGTCCTACCGCGACTATGCGTCCGAGCGCGTGAGCCCGAACACGCTCGCCAACATCAAGATCTACTTCGAGGGTAACGAGACCGACCCGACCGGGCGCTTCATCCAGATGGGCCAGGACGTCAGCACCCCGCTGAACCTGCTCACGACCGAGACCTGGACCGGCTACGGCGCCGGCGTGCTCTCGTTCGCCGATCACGAACTGAAGTTCGGCGTCGACTACAGCACCAACGACGTCTACAACATGTTCGTCCAGAACGCTTACGGCACCTACGAGTTCTACGAGACCGGGCAGCTGGAGCAGGGCAACTTCGCCAGCGGTCGCTGGAGCAGCTATCAGCTGCACGCGCCCCAGCCGGGCGCGAGCATCGATTCGGTCGGCGCGGCGTTCAAGTACAAGGAACTGGGCCTGTTCGTGCAGGACACCTGGTTCGTCAACAACAACCTGACCCTGACCTTCGGCCTGCGCGCCGACAAGCCCAGCGTCGGTGGCCGTCCGGGCTTCAACCAGGCCGCGCTCGACGCCTTCGGCTACGACAACAGCTACGCGCTGGGCAAGGACGAGTGGCTGGTGCAGCCGCGCTTCGGCTTCAACTACACCTTCGACAGCGAGCGTCCGACGCAGCTGCGCGGCGGCATCGGCCTGTTCCGCGGCACCTCGCCGCAGGTGTGGTTCGGCAACGCCTACAGCAACACCGGCCTGAACTACGTCCGCTACGACCTCGAGCTCGGCGACGATGTCGACTGGCGCACGCTGCCGTTCGAGCCCAACGGCCTCGACCAGACGCGTCCGACCGGCGCGGGTGCTGGCGGCGAGATGAACGTCAACTTCGTCGGCCCCGACTTCGAGCAGCCCTCGGTGTGGAAGGCCAACCTCGCCATCGACCACGAACTGCCGTGGTACGGGCTGGTCGCGTCGGCCGAACTGCTGGCCACCCAGGTCAAGAGCGCGCTGTTCTACCGCAGCATCAACATCGGTGAGTCGGTCTTCAAGGGCCCCGATGGGCGCGACATGTACTACGACCCGGCGCGCATCGGCCGCAGCTGGACCTCGGGCTCGAACCGCTATCGTCGCAACACCGATTTCGGTCAGGTGTTCTTCTTGGACAACACCGACAAGGGCGAGAGCCAGCAGTTCACGCTGTCGCTGGAAAAGCCCTGGTCGCCTGACGGCCACTGGTCCTGGAACGTGGGCTACACGTTCACCAACTCGAACTCGGTCAGCGACATGACCAGCTCGACCGCGAGCTCGACCTGGAACTACAACTACATCTTCAACGCCAACGAAGACGTGGCCTCGACCTCGCGCTACGAGATCCGCGATCGTTTCTCGGCGTCGTTGAACTGGCGTCACAACTTCTTCGGTGATTACAAGACCTCGGTCGGCGTGTTCTACGAGGGCCGCACCGGTCGTCCCTTCAGCTACGTCTTCACCAACGACGCCAACGGCGACGGCCGCAGCGGCAACGACCTGTTCTACGTCCCCAACGCACCGGGCGACGTGCTGTTCGGCAGCCTGAGCTCGTCGGGCGTGTTCACGCCGGATCCGGCGATGGAAAACCGGTTCTTCGAGTGGCTGGAGCAGAACCAGGACCTGCAGCGCTACCGTGGCGGTCACGTCGACAAGAACGGCGGTCGCGCCAGCTGGGTCAACAGCTTCGACATCCGTGTGAGCCAGGAACTGCCCGGCTTCTTCAACGGCCACAAGTCGGAGATCTGGCTGGACATCATGAACGTCGGCAACCTGATCAATTCCGATTGGGGTCACATCTACGACTACGGCTTCTTCGCCAACCGTCGTGTGCTGAGCGCCGCCGGGATCTACGACGGCAAGTACGTCTACAGCAACTTCGATCCCAGCCGCGTCGAGCCGCCGACCATCGCCAACAACTCCAACAGCATCGGCAACACCGGTGTGTCGCAGTGGTCGCTGCAGTTGGGCTTCCGCTACAAGTTCTGATCCAACGCGCCGTCAGGCGTTCAGGGAAACGGCCGGGGAAACCCGGCCGTTTCCGTTTGTGCGGGCGGCTGCGCTACAGTGCCGCACCTGTGAAAACAAGCCGAAGAAGAAGCAGATGAGCGAGACGAGCGTGGCGGCGACGGGGCTGCCAGTGGTGAATGCCTACGTGTACCCGCGCGGCGGGCTGGATGTGCTGTCCCGGGACGAGGTCGCGCGCCTGAAGGACGCCTCCAGTGGCGGCATGCACGACCTGCTGCGGCGCTGCGCCCTGGCGGTGCTGACCAGCGGCAGCGCGTCCGACGACCCGCGCGCGGCGCAGGAGCTCTACCCCGATTTCGACATCCAGGTGCTGCAGCAGGACCGCGGCATCCGGATCGAACTGATCAATGCGCCCGGCATGGCCTTCGTCGACGGCCAGATCATCCTCGGTGTGGCCGAGCTGCTGTTCGCGGTGGTCCGCGACCTGGCCTACACCGCGATCGAGCTCGGGCCCGAGTACGCGGCCGATCTCGAGTCGTCGTCGGGCATTACCAATGCGGTGTTCGGGCTGTTGCGCAATGCGCGCCTGCTGCAGCCCGGCGACCCGAACATGGTGGTGTGCTGGGGCGGCCACTCGATCAGCCGCGCCGAGTACGACTACACCAAGCTGGTCGGCTACCAGCTCGGCCTGCGCGGCATGGACATCTGCACCGGCTGCGGCCCGGGGGCGATGAAGGGGCCGATGAAGGGCGCCAACGTCGCGCACGCCAAGCAGCGCCAGTACCCGGCGCGCTACATCGGCATCACCGAGCCGGGCATCATCGCCGCCGAGTCGCCCAATCCGATCGTCAACCAGCTGGTGATCATGCCCGACATCGAGAAGCGCCTCGAGTCGTTCGTGCGCCTGGGTCACGGCATCATCGTGTTCCCCGGCGGCGTGGGCACCGCCGAGGAGATCCTCTATCTGCTGGGCCTGCTGTTGCAGGAGGAGAACCGCGACATCCCGTTCCCGTTCATCCTGACCGGGCCGACGGCGTCGGCGCCGTACTTCGAGCAGATCGACCAGTTCATCCGCCTGACGCTGGGCGAAGAGGCCGCGTCGCGCTACGAGATCATCGTCGCCGACCCAGAGAAGGTGGCCAAGCGCATGTCGGCCGGCATCCGCAAGGTCAAGGAGTACCGGGTCGCGCACAAGGATTCGTTCTACTTCAACTGGTCGCTGACGATCCCGCTGGACCTGCAGCGCCCGTTCGTGCCGACCCACGAGGCGATGGCCGCGCTCGACCTGCACCACGGCCGGCGCCCGCACGAGCTGGCGGCGGACCTGCGCCGGGCGTTCTCAGGCATCGTGGCCGGCAACGTCAAGGAAGACGGCTTGCGTCGGGTCGAAGAGTACGGCCCGTTCCAGATCCACGGCGACAGCGACATCATGCAGTCGCTCGACGCGCTGCTGCGCGCGTTTGTCGAACAGCGGCGCATGAAGATCTCCGGCGAGTACCGCCCCTGCTACGAAGTCATCGCCTGAGTCTGGCGGCCACCGTCCGGCGCTTCAGGCGCCGGTCGGCAGCGTCACCGTCGCACTGAAGCCGTCGGCCTCGGCGCGGGTCACCAGCGCGGCCCCCGGTGCGAGCGCGGTGAGCCGCGCGCGCACCGCGTCCAGCCCGATGCCGTGGCCGCTCGACGCAGCAGGCGCTTGCGCCGCGAGCGGGTTGCCGATCCGGATCGTGACCTGACCGGGCTGCGCCGACACCTCGATCTCGACCGTGCCGCCTTCCAGGCGCGGCTCGACGCCATGCTTGATTGCGTTCTCGACCAGCGGCTGGATCGCCAGCGCCGGAACAGGCGTGGCCGCGACCCTGGCCATCGCCTCGGGCAGTGTCCAGCGCACCTCCAGTCGACTGCCGAAGCGTAGCGACTCGATCTCCAGGTAACGGCGCACAAGCGCCAGTTCCTCTGAAAGCGGGATCACGCCCGGCCCGCTGAAGGCGGCGCGGAACAGATCGGCCAGGTCGAGCAGCAGGCGCTCGGCTTCCTCCGGGCGGTCGTGGACCAGCGCCGCGCCGGTGTTGAGCGTGTTGAACAGGAAATGCGGATGCAGACGCGCGCGCAGCAGCTCGAGCTCGGCGGCATCGGCGCGGGCCGACGACTGCAGCGCCCGCCAGTAGTTCTGGTAGATCAGCAGCGCCAGCAGCCCCGCGATCGCTGCCAACGCCACGACCCGCACCAGAAACCGCAGTGGCGACTCGGCGGCCATCGGTCCGCCGGCAAGCTGCCAGCCGGCCCAGGCGACGCTCGAGGCGACGACCACCAATAGCGCGAGCATCGCCCACGACCAGGCCTGTGGCGGCAGTCGCAGCAACAGCGGGCGCGCGAGTCGCACCGCACCGAGCAGCACCAGCACGATCCACAGCACCGCCAGCGACGTGAGCCCGAACCGGATCGGCCAGTCGGCATCCAGCGGCCGGGCGAGGCTGAGCATCGCCGCCAGCGCCTGGCTCGACAGCACCACCGCGACCAGCACGGGCGCGGTGAACAGGGCAAGCAGCGGGTGGGGCCGGGGCGCGGGCATGGGGTCTGACGGGCGGGGCGGAACCGCCATCGTGCCGCAAACCAGGCCGGAGCGACCGTTCGGGGCGCCGCAGCGACCATTGGTCGGCCACCGCTGGCATCTGGATCAGGCGAGCTCTACTGTGCGGCCGATCGAATCGGGGGTGCTATGCGCAGTGGTGGACGCGGCCCGCAGGGGCGGATCGGATCGGGCGGTTTCTCGCTGGTCGAGCTGATGGTGACAGTCGCG
Source organism: Luteimonas sp. gir (assembly GCF_037198055.1). Classification (NCBI taxonomy): domain Bacteria; kingdom Pseudomonadati; phylum Pseudomonadota; class Gammaproteobacteria; order Lysobacterales; family Lysobacteraceae; genus Luteimonas; species Luteimonas sp. gir. Next base: position 154,731 of record NZ_JBBAXQ010000006.1, on the reverse strand, counting down.
GTGCTCGCGATCCTGTCGGCCGTCGCCGTGCCGTCGATGACCGGCCTGATCAATGCCAACCGGCTGTCGAGCGCATCGAGCGAGCTGGTGGCCGCCGTGCAGTTCGCGCGCTCGGAGGCCGTCCGCCGCAATGTTCAGGTCAAGCTGTGCGGCACCGCCGACGGGGTGACATGCAGCAAGGCGGCGGCATGGTCCGGCTGGCTCGTCATCGACGAAAGCGGCGCGAAGCCCGAGGTGTTGCGCGCACTGGTCGCGCCGGAAAGCCTTCAGATCAGTGGCCCGGCCAATGGCGTCGTGTTCCGGCCTTCGGGACTGCTGGCGGCGGCATCGTCGCTGACTGTCTGCATGCCGACCACGAATCCTGCGAGCAACCAGCGCGTGATCACCATCAACATCAGCGGAAGCGCGCGCAGCAGCAGCAAGGAAGGGAGGGGACAATGCGCCTGACCGGACGCCCAAGACGCACCCTGATGTCGCCGCGCGACCAGCGCGGTGTGAGCCTGATTGAGGTGCTGGTCGCCGTCGTCGTGCTGGGGATCGGCCTGCTCGGGACTGCGGCGCTGCAGGCGGTCGCGATGCGTGCGGGCCAGAGCTCGCTGGAAAGCAGCATGGCGGTGGTGCAGAGCAATTCCATCATCGAGGCGATGCGCGCGAACGTCTCGCAAGCCAGTAGCTACAACATGGCGATGACGTGCAAGGTCCCGCCCGAAACCGGCACATTGGCCGGGTACGACCTGCACCATTGGATGATCGCCCTCAAGACCACGGTCGGTGCCGGTGCGGGCAGTGCCGCCGGCGGCGCAGCGGCCGCGGCGCTGGATACAACCACCTGCGCCAGTATTGACGGTTGCCCAGGCGCCTGCTCGGTCATCGTGCAGTGGGACGACACGCGCGCCGGTGGCAATGCACAGCGTCAAGCCAAAACGGTGACGCGGCTATGACCCGGCCCGGTTTTCAGGCGCGCCACCGCGCCGCCGGCATGGCCCTGGTCGAGCTGATGATCGCCATGGTGCTGGGCCTGCTCGTCGTCGGCGCCGCATTCGCGATTTTCCTGTCCAACCAGCGCAGTTACACCGCCAACGAGGACCTGAACCGGATCCAGGAGAATGCGCGGATCGCGCTGGACCTGATCGCACGCGACATTCGTGCTGCGGGCGGCTCCGCCTGTTCGAGCGCGTCGGAAATCGCCAGCTCGGACAGCAATGCGCTGTTGTTCCGCGACAGCCCGATCTCGGGCGATGCCAGCACGTTGCGAGTTGCGTCGGGTGAGGATGCTGCGTACAAGATCGCGTCCGCCTCGGCCACCGGCCTGACGCTGGCCCCCAACCAGCTCACCAAGGCGTCCAACGTATTCAGAACGGGTGACGTGCTGCTGCTGTGCAATGCGCGCAAGACCTTCGTCGTCACCGCGACCGCCGTCGGCGACCAAGACATCAGCTTTGCTGCGCTGCCGTCCGGATACGACTTCGCGGCCGACCCCTATGCGTCCCTGGCAACAGTGGCGCTGGCACGGTTTCGCGACGTCACTTGGTCTGTCGCCAACAACGCCAACGGCAAGCCGTCGTTGTTCGTCAAGCGCGGCGCTGCCGCGGCCGAGGAAGTGATCGAAGGCGTGCAATCGGTCGCGTTCTCGTATCTGGACAGCAACACCGGCCCATACAAGACAAACCCGGATTTCGCGAATGTAGTCGCAGTCCGGGTCGAACTCGTGCTCGAAGGCGCAGCCGTCGATGGCCGCCCGCTGCTGCGGCGCGCATCGAGTGTGATCAGCGTGCGTGGGAGAACCCTATGACAGTTTCAGGACGATGGATGCCGCCAGGTGTCCGCCTTGCGTCCGGCCGCGCTTCCGAGCGCGGCATTTCTCTGATCGTGGTGATGGTGCTGTTGGTCATCACCGCGCTGCTGGGCATCGCGATCCTGCGCAGTGCCACGCTGCAGGAGCGCATGAGCGCGAATACCCGCGACCGTGGACTCGCGTTCGAGGCCGCTGAAGCGGCCCTGCGCTATGCGCAGGAAAATGTGCTCGGCGTCGTGCCCGATGTAAAGGCGCCGGATCAGACCTGGGACAATATCACGCCGACCGCGACGCACTGCAAGAACCTGGGCGTGTGTCCGACGGGTTCGGCGGCATCCTGGAAAAAGGTACCGAGCGGTGCTTTTAACCCCGGTCTGGCAGTCGCGCCGGAGTACTGGGTCGAATATCTCGGTAAGGGGCCTGCCGTTCCGGGAGCCTGCGAAAACATGGGGCCCGCGCACGAACTGAACTGTCAGAACCCCATCTACAGGATCACGGCGCGTAGCGGCGCGGAAGGGCGTGCGGACGTCACATTGCAGGCGAATATCATCAGTCGGATCCCGGCTGCGGGGAATTGAACATGAAAGCCGTCATCAAGTCCCGACAGGGTCGCCGCGATACCCACCTCGGCTCGCACCGTAAATGGTGGGTAATGCCTATTGCGTGCGCGATGGCCTTGCTTGTGTCGACTGCGAACGCCAGCTTTCCCATCCCAGACGACCCGTTGACGACCGCCAGTCGCATTGCCCCGAACATCCTGTTCATCCTGGATGATTCGGGCTCGATGGCGTTCGACTATATGCCGGACGACGCTCCTACCGGCTGGCGACGTCAGTCCTACTCGCACAACTCCATCTATTACAACCCAGCCAATATCTATCGTCCCTGGACCAAGGCCGATGGCGAGCTCATGGCGAACGCCGAGTACACCTCGGTCTCCACGCATGCCGACCTGCTGACGGGTTCGACTAATCTGTCCAGCAGCAATCAAGAGTTTTACGTTCCGATCGCCGCCGGCGCAGTGTCGAATAACCAGAGCGACTACTATCGCTATACGATCCTGACCAATGGGACAGTCGAGCGGGCCGAGTACGGCAGCGTGCAGGAGAGCAGGAGCCAGAATGTCAGTGGTTATCCGCTGACCGGTCGGTCCGCCAGCACGGGAAACTGGCTGCGCTATAGCTTTTCGGTTCCATCGGATGCAGTTCGGCTAACGATATCAATATCTGGAGGCAAGGGGGATGCGGATCTGTATGTAAGACGGGTGAGTGCACCTTCGCTTTATTCCTATCAGTGCCGGCCTTACTCAAGCGGGAACAGTGAAACCTGCGAATTTACAACGAATCTGACGGGAACGTATCATGTAGGAATTTATGCTGACAGCGGTTACTCGGATGTTACCCTCAGTATCACCTACGCAGTGAGCAATCGTTGCGGTTCCGGGACAGGATCAAACGATTGGGTCAATTGCCAACTCGTAACGCCGACCGGTCGGACTGACGAGCAGGAGCGGCAGAACTTCGCCAACTGGTACCACTATCATCGGACCAGGATGAAGGCGGCCAAGGCCGGAGCCAGTGCCGCATTCGCAGGGCTGGATGGTGGCGCCGTCCGCGTGGGTTATCAGACCATCCAAAATCGCAGCAATTTCCTCATTCCGGTGAATGATGGGAATGACGGACGTTTTGTGGATACGCCGGGGGGGCGCGGTGTTGCAGCGACCACTAGCCGATCGACATGGTACTCGCGACTGTTTGCGGCCACCTCGGATGGCGGTACGCCATTGCGCCGTGCGTTGGATCAGGCGGGCAAGTACTTCGAGCGGACGGATGCGAGTGGTCCATATGGTCCGTTGTCCGGAGAAGACCAGCTCGCTTATGCGTGCCGCCAGAATTTCTCCATCCTGACAACGGACGGTTTCTGGAATGACTTGAATTCGAGTGTCATGAGCTCCAATGCGTTGCCTGGATATAAATTCACAGCACCTGAGAACTCCGATAATTCGGATGGAACGACGATCACCGGCCCGCGAGGGCAGAGTTATACCTATAAGGCAGGTCGGCCGTATTCTGATGGCCAGGGAAATACCTTGGCAGATGTTGCGATGTACTACTGGAAGCGCGATCTGCGCCCTGACATGAGCAATGTTGTGCCGTCCTCGCCGGCCAATCCTGCGTTCTGGCAGCACATGGTGACCTTTGGTGTTTCGATCGGTGCCAAGGGTGTGCTCGATCCGCGTTCTGACCTGCCTAAGCTGGTATCCGGCGCCGTTTCCTGGCCGAGTATCGTGCCCTCAGATACCAGTGGCGGTGCTTCTGTTCCCGGTCGTATCGACGATCTTTGGCATGCGGCAGTCAACAGTCGAGGCCAGTTCTACCAAGTCAACAATACAAGTGAGTTCGTCAAGGGGCTGGGGGCTGCGCTGGCTACCATCACGCAGCGGACGAGTTCTTATTCCAATGTCGCCACCAATTCCGTTTCACTGGACGCAGGGACAAAGGTCTTCAATGCCAGCTATGTTTCTGGGATCTGGACAGGTTCGGTCAGCGCCCGTTCGGTCACGACGTCAGGCATTCCGACAGATGAGCTGTGGACAGCGTCGGTACCCGAATTCAAAACTAGGAGCCAGAAGGTATTCACGTTCGATGGGAGGGCTGGGGCCAGTTTTCCAACCACGGCCCAGGTTGCTGCGCTGGCGAGACCGAATGATGTGACCTATCCCGTCACCGGTGAGGCTAATGCCGATTACATCAAGGGTGATACCCGCCTCGAAGAGCGCGGCGGTGCAGGTAGCCTGAGGAATAGAACCTCATTGCTCGGGGACATTGTTGGCTCATCCCCCGCCTATCTCAAGAATGCGCGAGGGGAGTTCGTATTTGTCGGTGCCAACGATGGCATGCTTCACGCTTTCGATGCCAGCAACGGCGTTGAAGTCTTTGCCTATGTGCCAGGCCTCGTGGATCTATCCAAGTTGGCCAGTATTAGTCGTCCTGATTACGCGCATCGGTTCTTCGTTGACGGGCCGGTGGTTGTAAGTGCGGAAAGCCTTACACCAAAGAAGAACATCTTGGTGGGCACGCTAGGCAAAGGTGGCAAGGGTGTGTTCTCGCTTGACGTCACGCGCGCGGATGAGTTCGCTACCACGCATGTAAAGTGGGAGCTCGCAGAGACGCCTGGAAAGAACATGGGTCTTGTGATGGGGAGGCCTGTTCTTGGTCGCGTGCAAGGGGGGGGCGCCGCAGTCATCATTTCCAATGGCGTCAACAGCGAGAACAATCGGGCGGTGCTCGTCGTCCTGAATCTGGAGACGGGTAAAGTTATCAAGGAGATCGACACAGGCGCCGGTTCGAAGGATCAGCCCAACGGCCTTTCTACGCCGACAGCGGTGTTTGGTCCGGATGGCCGGACGATCGCCTATGTCTATGCGGGCGACATGCTTGGAAACGTATGGAAGTTTGATCTGAGTGATGAGAGCGCCACGTCCTGGGCTTCTACGAAACTCTTTACTGCATTAGATGCTAAAGGCAAGCCGCAACCCATTACGGGGGGGCTTGCATTGGCGACGAGTCCGAGAACTTTTGATCGCTGGATCTTCTTCGGGACCGGTCGTTTCCTCACTGCCTCGGATGCTGATCCGAGCAATGCGACTCCTCAAAGCATGTACGGGTTCGTAGAGCCTGCCAAAGCGCCTTGGACCCGCGATGATCTGGTGGCGCGTAAGATCACGGTTACCGGAGAGCAGAATGGTACGCAGGTCAGGGGGTTTCAGGCGAGGCCGAATAATCGCGAATCCATAAAGGGGTGGTACATTGATCTTCCCGGAGCCGGCGAGCGCATTGTCCAGGATTCGCAGGTGACTTCCGGCTACCTGGTGACGGCCAGCATGATGCCGACTGGAAGTGTCTGCGAAGCTGGCGGCGCCGGTTACATCAACGCTCTGGATGCATTCACGGGGACGAGTGCCGGAAGCTCGTACTTCGATCTGGATGGGGATGGAAGCACTAGCGATGAGATTGTGGGCGGCGTGCCTATCGGCTCCATCAGTCCCGGAATCGGTATGCCCACGTTGCCTAACCTGGTTCGTGGGCGACTCGTGGTCGGCGGCTCGGGCGGAGGGGATGTATCTTCAACTCCAACGATAAGGCCACGTTGGGAGCGCGTCTCCTGGCGCGAGATCAGGAGGGATTGATCATGTGCAACCAGTTGCTTGGTTCTCGAATGCAGCATTCACCATGGTCGCGGAGCCAAGGCTTCTCCCTAATTGAGCTGATGATCGTCGTCGCAATCATCGGCATTCTCGCCGCGATCGCGTTTCCGAGTTATCGCGAACACATCGTCAAGACACGCCGCGCCGGAGGCGCCGCGTGCCTGATGCAAGCCGCGCAGGAGATGGAGCGCTTCTATACCAGCAAGCTGGCGTACAACGCGGCTGGAGCACCAACTGCGTTTGCATGCGACAGCGAGACGGCCAACTTCTATACGATCAAGCTCGCTGAGGTGACCGCTCGCAGTTACAAGCTGAGTGCAGAGCCGCAGGGGACTCAGAAGTCCCAGGACACCCGCTGCGGCATTCTGAGCATCACCCACACCGGGGAGCGAGCGCCTACGACGGCTGGTTGCTGGTGAGTGCAGGGCGCTGCGGGCAGATGTCGCCGTCGGTCCTCGTCGACACGTAGGGTCCGTCCAGCACTGGTTGCCAGCGAGGCGGCCAAAGAAAAAGGCCTGTGCACTGCACAGGCCTTTTTCGAATTTGGCGCCCGAAGTTGGACTCGAACCAACGACCCCCTGATTAACAGTCAAGTGCTCTAACCGGCTGAGCTATTCGGGCGGGGACGCGTAGTTTAAGGGTTCGTCGCGGGAGGTCAAGCGCCTGAGACGGCGCGTGCCTCCGCGGTGACGAGCGCGGCCGGGCGGGGCGTCAACCCGCGCCGCACGACGCGGCCTCCCGGGCCCGTTCGGTCCGGACGCGCCCGGCATTGTTGACGACGAGCTGGCGCTGCACACGTCCGGCGCTGCAGACGGCGATGGTCAAGTTGGTTCCGACGCTGCGGCCGTCCGGCCGGTAGCGCACGAAGGGGCGGTTGGCCTCGAAGGCGAGTTCGCCCTTCGCCAGCCCAGGCGGGCTGGCGACGCGCAGCAGGTCGTGGTCGGCGTCGGCGGTGAGATCGCGGTCCGGGTCCCGCAGCACCACCCAGCCCAGCGTCCAGGCGCCGTCGTCGCGGCATCGGTTGTCCTCGGTGCGCGGGCAGACGACGACGCTCTTGCCGCCGGTGATGGCGGCATTGCGGGCGAGGGCCAGGTCGGCTCTGAGGTGCTCGGCCGCCGATATCGCGTGGTAGGCCGCCACTGCCTGCGCGAAGGCGGGCACCCCGACCAGAACGAGTACCAGCAGCACGCCGAGCGTGCACATCAGTTCGAATAATGTGACGCCGCGTTCGCTGTGCATGGCCGATCCTCCTGAACGGGAACGGTCAGCATCGCCGGTCCGGCTGGCACCTTCGCTCGGTGCATGCCGCCTCCACGTGTCGGAAACCACCGGCTGCTATCGTCAGGGGTTCCCCGCGCCGGCGGTTGTTGCCAGCGCCGGTCGCCCCCATTTCCAGTCTTCCTCGCATCGCAGACGCCATGAACGACGCCATCCAACCTGCCGGATTCCAGCTCGTCTCGCCCTACCAGCCGGCCGGCGACCAGCCACGGGCGATCGAGCAGCTGGTCGAGGGCTTCGAGGCCGGTCTGGCGCATCAGACACTGCTTGGCGTGACCGGCTCGGGCAAGACCTACACGATCGCCAACGTGATCCAGCGGGTGCAGAAGCCGACGTTGGTGATGGCGCCGAACAAGACCCTGGCCGCCCAGCTCTACGGGGAGTTCAAGTCGTTCTTCCCGCACAACGCGGTCGAGTACTTCGTCAGCTACTACGACTACTACCAGCCCGAAGCCTACGTGCCGTCGTCGGACACCTACATCGAGAAGGACAGCTCGGTGAACGAGCACATCGAGCAGATGCGGCTGTCGGCGACCAAGGCGCTGCTCGAGCGGCGCGACGCGATCATCGTGTGCACGGTCTCGGCGATCTACGGCCTGGGCGATCCGAACGAGTACTTCCGGATGGTGCTGCACATGGTCCGGGGCGAGCGCATCGATCAGCGCGAGCTGATCCGTCGGCTGACCGAGATGCAGTACAGCCGCAACGACCATGAACTGCGCCGCGGTACCTACCGCGTGCGCGGCGAGACGATCGACGTGCACCCGGCCGAGTCGGACGCCGAGGCGCTGCGCATCGAGCTGTTCGACGGCGAGATCGAGCGCATCACCCAGTTCGACCCGCTGACCGGCGAGACCCGGCGCACGCTGCAGCGTTACACGATCTACCCCAAATCGCACTACGTGACCACGCGGCGCACGACGCTCGATGCGATCGAGGCGATCAAGGCCGAGTTGCCGCCGCGGCTGGAGCAGTTCTACGCGGAGAACAAACTGGTGGAGGCGCAGCGACTGCAGCAGCGCACCCAGTTCGATCTGGAGATGATGGCCGAGGTCGGCTACTGCAATGGTGTGGAGAACTACTCGCGCCACCTCACCGGGCGCATGCCGGGCGAGGCGCCGCCGTGCCTGTTCGACTACCTGCCGCCCGATGCGCTGCTGGTCATCGACGAGTCGCATGTCACCGTTCCGCAGATCGGGGCGATGTACAAGGGCGACCGCTCGCGCAAGGAGACGCTGGTCAACTTCGGTTTCCGGTTGCCGTCGGCGCTGGACAACCGGCCGCTGAAGTTCGAAGAGTGGGAAGGGCGCTCGCCGCGGGCGATCTTCGTTTCGGCCACGCCCGGCAGCTACGAGATGGAGAAGTCACAGGGCCAGGTGGTGGAGCTGGTCGTGCGTCCGACCGGTCTGATCGACCCGGTGGTGGAGATCCGGCCGGTCGCGACCCAGGTGGACGACGTACTCGGTGAGATCCGCGAGCGCGTGGCGATGGGCGATCGGGTGCTGATCACGACGCTGACCAAGCGCATGGCCGAGAACCTGACCGAGTACCTGAGCGAGCACGACGTCAAGGTGCGCTATCTGCACTCGGACATCGACACTGTCGAGCGGGTGGAGATCATCCGCGACCTGCGGTTGGGCAAGTTCGACGTGCTGGTGGGCATCAACCTGCTGCGCGAGGGCCTGGACATGCCCGAGGTGTCGCTGGTCGCGATCCTCGATGCGGACAAGGAAGGCTTCCTGCGTTCGGGGGGATCGCTGATCCAGACGATCGGCCGAGCCGCCCGCAACCTGCGCGGCAAGGCCATCCTGTATGCCGACCGCATCACCAATTCGATGCAGACCGCGCTCGACGAGACCGACCGCCGGCGCCAGAAGCAGGTCGAGTACAACGCCGAGCACGGCATCACGCCCAAGTCTGTCGCACGCGCGATCGTTGACATCATGGAAGGCGCGCGCGCCGAGCCCGAGCTTGAGAAGAAAGGCCGCGGCAAGGGCCGCAAGGTCGCCGAGCCGGCCGAGGACTACGCGGTGCTGTCGCCCGACAAGCTCGCCGCCAAGCTCAAGACGCTCGAGCAGCAGATGTACCAGCACGCACGCGATCTCGAGTTCGAAGAGGCCGGGCGCCTGCGCGACCAGATCCAGAAGATCAAGGCGGCGGCGCTGGGGTAAGCGCCGTCATCGGCCGGCACGCTCCCGAGGCCCGTAGGGGAGGCGTGTCGGCCGTGCGCATGTCTTGCGAGGCATGGCGCGCCGCGCCCGATGACTGCGCTGGTGGAGGGTGGGGCCGCAAGTTGCTGAATTGGTTGAATGTTCATCTGCTTCCATGTACGTTATCCCGTACATATCGAGATGGCCGCCATGGATACCCTGACCTACACCGCCGCCCGCGCCACGTTGGCCGACACGATGGAGCGCGTGGTCAACGATCACGAGCCGGTCATCATCACGCGCGGGCGTTCGCAGTCGGTGGTCATGGTCTCGCTGGAGGACTACAAGGCCATGGAGGAAACCGCCTATCTGCTGCGCAGCCCCAAGAGCGCGCAGCGCTTGCTGCGTTCGATCGCGCAGCTTGAATCCGGTGGCGGACAGGTGCGGGACCTGATCGAGTGATCCTGCAATTCTCGGAGGATGCCTGGGAGGATTACCTCTACTGGCAGCAGGCCGACAAGAAGCTGCTCAAGCGCATCAACGAGCTGATCAAGGCCATCCAGCGCGATCCCTTCCAGGGCATCGGCAAGCCCGAGCCGCTTCGGCACGCGCTCGCAGGCTACTGGTCGAGGCGCATCAATGACGAGCACCGGATCGTCTACAAGGTCGACGGCGACGTGCTGATGATCGCGCAGGCCCGCTATCACTATTGAGTGGCCGAGTCTCGCCAGGTTCGCCGGGGATTGGGCCCTGATCGTTATCAGGGTATCCGGGAGGGCTCGACGAGCCTCCCCGTATGCGTGGCGGCAATGCGTGGGTCTGTCTGTCCAAGAGATGGGTCGTGAGTCGTTATGCTCGACTCAGTGGGCGACTTCAACAGCACGATGGCCTATTGCGACAGTGTCGCCGGGGGGGGGGGGCGGGCGGGACCTCGTTTTCCTGGCGAGCACCTGAACTGCCATTGTCCCCATACTGCGCCATTCAGTACCATTTTCCAGTACCATCGATCCCATGAAGGCAAAGCATGCCAAGACTCTTGCCGCCATCTACCATCGGCCGGTGCTCGGCACGATCCGTTGGGCGGATGTTGAAGCCCTGCTGGTGGCTTTGGGTGCGGAGCGTGAGGAGCGAGAGGGTTCCCGCGTGGCCTTCATCTGGCGGGAGCAGGTGTTCGTCTTCCACCGCCCCCATCCTCGTCCTGTGACGGATAAAGGAGCTGTTGCCAGCATCAGGCGAATACTGGAGTCCAACGGAGTCAAGCCATGAGCAACGTCAACAAGGTGAAGATCGATGGCCATTGGGCCGTGATTTCTTACGATCCTGACATCGACATGTTCCGTGGTGAGTTCGTCGGGTTGAATGGAAACGCCGACTTCTATGCCAACACGGTTGCCAAGCTGAAGGCGGAGGGCGCTCGCTCGCTGCGTGAGTTCCTCTCCATCTGCGAGGAGCGCGGCATCGAGCCGGAGAAAGACTTCTCGGGTACCTTCAATCTTCGTGTCGGAAAGAAGAGGCACGAAGAGCTCGCCGTGGCGGCTGCTGCGCGTGGCGTGAGCATGAACAAGTTGATCGATCAGGCCATTGAGCATGAGCTGGCTTGTAGCTGACCATCACATCCACGATTGACACGAAACCCCGCCATGTGCGGGGTTTTTTGTGGGCAAGGTGGCCGGGGCTGTGGTGAAGCTGACCAGTTATAAAGGAATTACAAGGAGGAACGTGACCAGTCGCGATCACCTGACCGCGATGGTCGAGCTCGGAGAGGTAGACCTGGTCGAAGAGGTGAACCGGAAGCGGCGATCCGTTGAAGGCCGGGACACAATCCGGCTGATCGCGTGATCGCATGCGGCCATGTCCCGCCGAGGGCACTCCCGGTGGGGCTCTGGGTTCGACAGGTCGCGTCAACGTCCCGTAGGCCCGCCGGGCAATCCATATCCAACCTGTGCACCTACGAAAAACCCGGCACGATGGCCGGGTTTGTCTGATGCCACGAAGACGCCTGAAGGCTGGGTCTTGCGTGGTGGGCGGTACAGGGTTCGAACCTGTGACCCCTACCATGTCAAGGTAGTGCTCTACCGCTGAGCTAACCGCCCGGTGTTGCTGCCCGCCGCTTCGGCGAGGTCGCGCATTCTAGCCCAGTCATCGGAGGCGCACAAGCGTCTCCAGGTTCAGATGCCTTGCCTGACGTGGGCCGCCGGCTGCGCGCAGGACGCCACGCGGCCGGTCTGGGTCAGAAGCGGTAGTTGACGCCCATCAGGTAGGTGCGGCCGTAGTCGTAGAACTGGTTCGGGCGCTCCTGCAGGCCATCGAAGGTCGAGCGGAAGGGCTCGTTCTCCAGGTTATTGACCTGCAGCAGAAGCGACAGCCCCTCCAGGCGTCCGCTCTTGAAGGCGTAGCCCAGTTGCAGGTCGGTCACGGTCTCGCCGGTGAACATCACCTTGGTGCGGTCGCCGCCGGCGCCCTGGACCTCGCCGAGGAAGTCGGAGCGGCTGCGCTGCGACACGCGGGCCGAGAAGCCGTAGCGCTCGTAGTACAGCGCGACGTTGGAGACGTACTTCGACAGGCCGGGCAGGGGCTCGGAGCTGTCGGGGCCGTTGGGCGCGATGTCGCTCTCGGTGTCGGAGTAGTTGCCCATGAAGCCGAAGCCTTCCAGCGGCGCCCACAGCAGGCCCAGCGGGAGTGACACGGCGAACTCCCAGCCCTTGATCGTGCCGCCCTCGCCGTTGACCGGCTGGCTGTACTCGCCGATCCACGACGGCGGCAGGTTGCCCGGCAGTTCGGGAGGCAGCGGCAGCTGGCTGAAGTCGAACGCGGTCGTCTGACGGTAGATGTAGGTCTTGAGGTCCTTGTAGAAGTACGCCGCACTGACGTAGCCGCGCCCGATCGATTCGTTGCCGAAGTACTTCTCGTACGAGAGGTCGTAGGCATTGGCCAGCCACGGATCGAGCTCGGGGTTGCCGCCGCTGCCGGTCCAGCGGTCGCGGCTGCGGTCGATGCTGTAGCTCCCGCCTGCGGTGAGTTCGTCCATGCGCGGGCGCGCCATCTGGCGCGAGGCGCCTACGCGCAGGAACTGCTCGGCGGGCAGGCCGAAGGACAGGTTCATGCTCGGCAGGTAGTGCACGTGGTCGGCGCCGCGCTCGCTGGGCGCTTCCAGCGCCGCGCCTTCGAACGTCGCCACGCCGGTCGAGCGCTGGCTGGCGTTGACCACCTGCACGCCGACGTTGCCCTTGAGCGGCACCGGGCCGAGATCGGTGTCGATGTCGGCCTGCACGTAGAGCGTGCCGATCTCTTCGTGGATCTCCCAGTTCTTGTCGTTGATCGCCGCATCGTCCTTGCGCCACGGGCGATAGACGCCGGCGGCGAGCATCGCGCGCTCGTCGAGGTCGAGGATCGTCGGAATGCCGGCGAAGCCGAAGGCGCTGCTGCGCACGTACTGTCCCGGGATCGCAACGCTGAGATCGCCAGTGCAGGCGTCGGTGACGCACAGGGTGTACTCGGTCGAGGCGCGGCTCTTGCGGCGGTCGGTGATGTTGCCGCCGAAGCGCAGGGCGGACACGAAGCCGGCATCGAAACGGCGCTCGAGGTCGACCCGGAACGCACTGATCTGGTCGCGGACCTCGAAGTTCTTCAGGTAGCCGGCCTGGTCGCGCTCGCCGCCCCAGCGGTCGGGATCGCGCAGGACGAAGCCGCCCGGTGCGCCGAGGTCGTAGTCCAGGTCGATGTCGTACCAGCCCTCGGGATTGAACACGTAGCGGCCCGAGCTGGTGACGCCGGCTGGCGGCGTGGCGTAGACCTCGAACAGTTGCTCGGCGCGGCGCGCGCGCGAGTGACTGACGTCGGTGGTCAGCGTCCAGTTCGCGTTGACCTCCAGCTCGGTGTTCCAGCCAAACGACAGCAGGCGGTCGTCCATGGTGTTGCTGTCGTTGCGCAGCACGATCGGCGCGATCTGCGACCAGGTCGAATCGATCGTGGTGCCATTGGGGCTCAGCGTGGCGTCGTCGAGGGTTGCCCGGCCATAGGCCAGGCCGGTCTGCAGACCGTACTTGTTCTCTTGCCGATCGAACTGCGAGTAGAACAGGTCGATGGTGGAGTGCAGGCGCTCGTTGGGCTGGAACTCGAGCACCGCCATGTAGCCGTCGCGGCGATTGCTGCCTTCGATGGCATAGGCGGCGGTGCCGCCGAGCACGGCGTTGCCCGCGTAGCCTGGGTACTCCTTGTTGAAGTTCCACGACTCGAACTGGTGGCCGAGGTTCGGGCTGTCGAGGCGGGCGTAGCCGAGCGCGATGCCGACGGTGTTGCCGGCGAACTGATCGATGTACGAGATGCTGGCGCGGCTGCCGTATTCCTTGTCGTCGCCCAGCTTGTTCATGTCGCCGCGCACGTTCACCGCAATCGCGCGCTCGCCGAACGACAGCGGGCGGACGGTCTTCATGTTGACTGTGCCCGACAGGCCCTGGCCGACCAGCTGCGCATTGGTGGTCTTGTGCACCACGACCTGGCTGATCAGTTCGGACGGGTACTGGTCGAACTCCACGCCGCGGTTGTTGCCGAAGCTCACCTGCTCGCGGCCGTTGAGCAGCGCGGTGGAGAAATCGCCGGCGAAACCGCGGATGTTGAGCTCCTGCGGGCGGCCGCCGAAACGCTGTGCCGAGATGCCGGGCAGGCGCGCCAGCGAGTCGGCGATGCTAGTGTCGGGCAGCTTGCCGATGTCCTCGGCCGAGATCGCCTCGACGATGGTGTCCTCGGCTTGCTTGGTATCCATCGACAGTTCGATGCCGCGGCGGATGCCGGTGACACGCACGCTGTCGAGCTGCACGGCGTCGCCACCGGAAGTCGGCGTCTGCGTCGAGGCGGTGTCGGTCTCGTTCGTGGACGTGGACGTGGTGGTCTGCGCGTGTGCGCCGGTTGCGAGCATCAGCAGCGCAGACGACAGCGCAACGCTGAGCAGATTGCGATCGAGCTTCGACATCTCCCCTCCCAAGGGTGTCCAGCAGGCAGTGTTCGGGGCGAGCCGTCGGCATCGGAACGCGATGGATCGGACAGGCCCCGCGATTGGCGGCCATGGTAGTCCCGGGGTTTGGACCCGGCAGCGCACTGCATACGTATTCATGGCGCAATGCGGTGGCGCTCGTCGACGATGGGGCGTCGATGGCGCTGGGAGGCGGCGATGGAAAACGTTTACATGCAGCAGCGCATGCGGGCGTGCGTGCGAGGTCTCGCGCTCGCGTGCCTGTCCTTGGTCGCTGGCGCGGCAAGTGCGGGCGACCTGCACGTGCCGTCGCCCGATTGGCGCGATCAGATCGTCTACTTCGTGATGATCGACCGCTTCGACGATGGCGATCCGTCCAATAACGACCAGGGCACCGGCGAGTACGATCCCAACGATCCGGCGCGCTACAGCGGCGGCGACCTTGCGGGGGTGACGCGCCGGCTCGACTACGTGCAGGGACTGGGTGCGACGGCGGTGTGGATCACTCCACCGGTGGCGCACCAGTGGTGGAATGAGGCGACGCGCTACGGTGGCTATCACGGTTACTGGGCGGACGATTTCTCCGCCATCGACCCGCACTTCGGCACGCGCGACGACTACCGCGCCCTGTCGCGCGGTCTGCACGGCCGCGGCATGTACTTGATCCAGGACATCGTGGTGAACCACACCGCGAACTATTTCGGCTATCCCGACGGCTGGCGCGCGGACGATCCGGCGGCCGGATTCGTGCGCTTCATTGATGCGCGCGGGCGCCAGGCGCCGGTGCAGCCCCCGTTCGACCGCAACGATGCGCGCGATCCGGCCCAGCGCCGCGATGGGATCTACCACTGGACGCCCGACATCGTCGATTTCACCGACCGCACGCAGGAGCTGACCTATCAGCTCGCCGGCCTCGACGATCTCAATACCGAACATCCCGAAGTCCGCCGCGCGCTGCGGCGCAGCTACGGCGATTGGATCCGCGACATCGGCGTCGATGCGTTCCGTGTCGACACTGCGCTGCACGTGCCGGCGGAGTTTTTCGACGATTTCCTGCACGCCGAGGAGCGCGATGCGCCGGGCATCGCCGCGGTCGCGCGCGCCACCGGCCGCGAGGACTTCCATGTGTTCGGCGAGGGCTTTGCGATCGACAAGCCGTTCGAGGACCGCCAGGCGCGCCGGCTCGAGGCCTATATGCGCACCGAGTCCGGCGGCGAGCGCTTGCCCGGCATGATCAACTTCCCGCTCTACGGCAGTCTCGGCGACGTGTTCGCGCGCGGCGAGCCGACCGCGGTGCTCGGCCATCGCATCGCCAGCATGGTCGCGCTGCATCCGCGCCTGCACTGGATGCCGAGCTTCGTCGACAACCACGACGTCGACCGGTTCCTGGCCGGTGCCGATACGCGCGCCCTGCGTCAGGCGCTGCTGGCGATGATGACCCTGCCGGGCATTCCCACGCTGTACTACGGCACCGAGCAGGGCTTTTCGGGGCGCCGCACGGCGATGTTCGCCGGCGGCGTTGGCGCGCAGGGCGATGCGTTCGACACCGCCGCACCGCTGTATCGCGAGATCGCTGCGATGTCGGCGCTGCGGCTCGACGACCGGGTGTTCTCGCGTGGGGTGCCCGAGGTGTTGCGCGACAGCGGCGGTGGGCCGGGCGCGCTGGTGTGGGCCACCCGCCACGAGGCGGCGCTTGCGCTGGTTGCGTTCAACACCGCCGATGCGCCGGTGCTGGTCGATGCGCTGGAGACGGGGCTGCCGGCCGGCACGCGGCTGGAGGGTGTGTTCGGACTCGATGGCGATCCGGCGCCGCTGACCGTCGCCGCCGATGGTCGGCTGACGCTGGTGCTGCCGCCGCGTGCGGGGCTGGTCTGGCGGCTGCGCGGCGGCGAGGCACCGCCGGAGGCACCGCAGTCCGCGGAACCGACGCTCGATGCGCTGCCGCCAGCCCCATGGCGCGACGACGTGGTGCTGCACGGACGTGCGGCACCCGGCGACGTGTTGCAAGTCGTGGTCGATGGCGATCTGCAGCGCGCCCCGCGCGTCGTGGCCGGTGCCGATGGTCGCTGGACGGCGACGCTGCGCACCGACAGTTGGATCGATCCGGCGCGCAGGCATCGCCTGGTGCTGTGGCGTGAGGCTGATCGGACCGCATCGACAGCGCAGCCGTTCCAGGTCGAACGCGACTGGCGAGCGGTGGCACGCATGGACGATCCGGTCGGCGACGATCACGGCCTGGACGGGCGCGTGGTCTATCCCACCGGCGGTCAGTGGCGGACGCAGCGGCAGGGCGACCTGCGTGGGTTGGAGGTCGAGACCAGCGGCGGCGCGCTGCGCGTCACCTTGCGCATGGCCAGCGTCACCCAGGGCTGGAATCCGCCCAACGGCTTCGACCATGTCGCGCCGGTGGTGTTCATCGAATTGCCGGGACACGACGGCGGCAGCGAGGTGATGCCCCAGCAGAACGCGCGCCTGCCCGACGGGATGCGTTGGCATTACCGCATCCGTGCGCACGGCTGGTCGAACGCGCTGTTCTCGGCGGAAGGCGCCGACGCCGACACCGAGGGCACGCCGCAGGCGCAGCCGGCGCGCATCGAGGTCGATCCGGACGCGGCGACGATTCGCTTCACGCTGCCGGCCTCGTCGCTGGGTGACCCGACGACGCTCGTCGGCGCGCGCGTGCATGCGGTGACCTGGGATTACGACGATGGGTTCCGCCCCTTGCAGCCGAAGGCGAGCGGCTCGGCGTTCGGCGGTGGGGATGGGGGTCACGACGCCCGCGTCCTCGATGCGGTGGGACCACTGCGGCTGCCGTGAAGGTGGGCGACCATGGACAAGCCGCCCCCTCATCTGGAAAATGAGAATCGTTCCCGATAAGTAAGCGTCGCGAGCCAGCGAGCTCGACGGCGCCTACGGTCGGGCTCAGCACCGGCCCGTGCCTGCGACGGCCCTGTCGCCAGGCTCCGATGCGGGCACCCTCCCACCCCGTCCAGCCGAGTCCATGCCCATGACCCCGTCCCCCCGCACTTCGACCTTGCTGGCTGCCGCGACCGCGCTCGCGCTTGGCTTGTCGTCGCTCGCGCATGCCCAGCAGGCGCCGACCGTCGCAACGCCTGCGGCCACCGCGACCGCGCTGCCCGAGGGCGTGCTGCGCCGCGATCTCGCGCGCGGAGTCTACGAGGCGCGTTACAGCCAGGCCGCGAACGCCTTGTTCGTGGCGTCCTCGGAGGCCGCGCCCGACACCAAGGGCGGGGTGATCTACCGGCTCGACCCGCTCACGCTGGAGACCCGCGGTCAGACCCACACCGACCTGCGCAACTTCGCCATCGCGACCGACGCCAAGGGCGAGACCCTGTACGTGACCAACAGCGTCGAGCGTGGGCTCACCGCGATCGACGCGGTCAGCGGCGAGGTCAAGGGCCGGCTGCGCTTCGAGGACAAGGCCTCCGACGGCACGTACTACGGCCCGCGGCAGGTGATCCTCGACGAAGCCAGCGGCACGCTGTATGTCGGCGGCGTCGGCGCCCCCGGGCTGATCTGGGTGGTCGACGCGGCCACGCTGACGCTGCGCGCGACGATCGGCGATGCCGGCAAGTGGGTGACCGGCCTGCTGCTCGATCCGGCAGCCGGCCGGCTGTACGCGGCCAACGGCGACGGCGAGGTGCTGGTGATCGACACCACGACCCATGCGATCCAGCACCGCTGGACGCCCGGCGACGGCAAGGAGTACCTGCTGCTCAACCTTGCCCACGATCCGGCCACCCACCGCCTGTTCGTGACCGACCACTCGAAGGGCGCGACGGTGCTGGTGTTCGACACGCGCACCGGCAAGGTCGAGCGCAGTCTGCCGGTCGGCGATTCGATGGGCATCAAGCTCCATCCCGAGCGCAAGGCGCTCTACGTGACCCATCGCGACCAGGGCACGGTCACCGAACTCGACGCCGACAGCTACGCCGTGCGCCGCACCTGGACACTGCCGCCCAATCCCAACAGCCTGGAGATCGCGCCCGACGGCAAGGCGCTGTACGTGACGGTCAAGGCGCCCTTCAACAAGGACTACACTGCCAGCGCACTGGAAAGCGTGGTCCGCATTCCGCTCGAGTGATGCCGCGTCGGCGGCGCCCGGATCGCACGCCGCCGCCGCACAGGACATCCGAACGGACGCCACGGCGTCCGTTCGGCACACGGCATCACAGTGCGAGCGAGATCGACAGCGTGACCGTGCGCGGCGCCGCCAGCACCAGGTAGTTGGCACCGGCGGTGCCGCCGGTCGAGGCCCAGTAGGCGCGATCGAAGACGTTGTCCACGCGCGCGCGCAGCGTCCAGTTGCGGCCGCCGGCCCCGAATGCGTAGCGCGTGCCCAGATCGAACCGCGTCCAGGACGGCAGTTCCAGCGCATTGTCCGCGCGCGCCGCCTGGCGGCCGGTGTACACCGCCCGCGCATCGAGCGTGAGCCCGTCCACGCCAGGGACGTCCCAATCGATGCCGGCATTGGCCTGCACGTCGGGCACGCCGATCACGTCGTTGCCTTCGTTGATGCCGTCCTGGGTGCGGCGCAGCGTGGCGTCGAGCAAGGTCAGGCCGCCGAGCACGCGCAGGCCGTCGGCCGGCTGGCCGTAGACACTCAGTTCCAGGCCCTGGTTGCGCTGCTCGCCGTCGGCGCTGACCCGGTAGTCCTGCTCGATCGCGTTCGGCTTGGCGATGCGGAACACCGCGGCGCTCGCCCCCCATCCGCCAGCGTCGTACTTGGCGCCGACCTCGTACTGCTTGGAGCGGAACGGGTCGAGGATCTCGCCGGCGTTGACGATCGGGGTGCCGTCGGCGCTGGTCTGCGCGACGGTCTGGCCGGGCAGCAGCGCCTCGGCGTAATTGGCATACAGCGAGACCTGCCGGCCGAGCTTGAACACGACCGCCGCCACCGGCGTGACCGCGTTGTCGTCATAGCGGTCGAGCGCGGCGCCGGTGGTGTAGTCGTAGCTGGACTGGCGCAAGGTCTGCCGACGCGCGCCCAGGGTCAGCAGCACGCGCTCATCGGCCAGCCGCAGGGTGTCGGCGATCGCGACGCTCGCGGTCTGGGTGCGGCTGGTGGTCAGCGGATCGGCCATATCGCCGATTGCCGGGCTCGTCGGCGGCAACGGGGTGGCGACCGGCGCGTACAGCGTGCCCGCCGCGCGGCGGGTGCCGGTCGCAAAGGCGTTCTGCGAGTCGAGATCGAAGAACGCGCCGGTCACGCTGACGCGGTGGCCTACTGCGCCGGTGCGGAACTCGGTGCGCAGCCCGATCTCGCCGGTGCGCAGCAGGTCCTCGCGCACGTTGTCGAAACGCGACGCGGTCAGATTGCCGGCGGTGTCGACCCGCGGGTTGGCCAGCACGTTGTGCTCGCGGCTGTCGCGGATGCCGGCCGCCGCCCACGCCGTCGCGGTGTCGCTGAGGTCGTACTCGCCGCGAACCACGCCGAACAGGTCCTCCTCGTCAGTGAAGGTCCACGGCTGGGCGAAGTTCACGTCGGCCGCGGGCGCCTTCGGGATCAAGCCGGTGGGCGTGACGCTGGGTCGCGGCGCATCGATGCGGTGGTCCTGCCAGCCCAGGTCGGCCGAGAAGCGCGCGCGTTCGCCGCGATAGTCGACGCCGAGCGCCAGCACGCCGAGCTCGCGGGCTTCGTCGAGCACGGTATCGCCGTCGCGGCGCACGGCGTTGGCGCGCACCCCCCAGGCGCGGTCCGCACCGAAGCGGCGTGAGACGTCGGCCGCGGCGTAGCCTTGGCCGTCGCTCTCGTAGCCCAGCGTCAGCCGGGTCAGGGCGTCGTCACCGGCGCGCTTGGGCACCAGATTGAATGCGCCACCGATGCCGCTGCCGCCGGGCGCCGCGCCATTGATGAAGCTGTTGGCGCCGCGGAACACCTCTACGCGCTCCAGGAATTCCGCCGCGACATACTGCCGCGGCAGCAGCCCGTACAGGCCGTTGTAGCTCATGTCGTCGGAGTACACCGGCAGGCCGCGCACGACGTACAGCTCCTGGAAGTTGCCGAAGCCGCGCGCGACCCGTACCGCGGGGTCGTTCTGCACGACATCGGCGACGCTGCGCGCCTGCTGGTCGCGCATCAGGTCGGCGGTGAAGTTGAGGCTGTTGAACGGCGTGTCCATCAGGTCGAGGTTGCCGAACAGGCCGACGCGCCCGCCGGTGGCGACCTGGCCGCCGGCATAGGCAGGTGGCAGTTCGACCTGCGAACCGTCGGCGGTCACCAGCACCGTATCGAGCGTGCGGGTCTGCGCATCGGGCGCGAGGTCCTGGGCAAGCGCGGGGGTCGCCGCGATGCAGGCGAGCAGGGCGAGCGCGAGTGGGGCACGGCATGCGCGCAACGACGCGGTCGGCGCGGGAAACGGAAAAGCGGGCATGGCGAAGCAGTCCTGTCGGCAAGGGGAGGCGGCGCGGCTGGCTGAGGGCCGAGGCCCCTGGCTGACGGAGCGGCGCGGACGGGTGTGGACGCGTCGGCGACGTGTGTGAATTGTCGCATGCGACCTCGCCGGCATCGACGCCATCGTCGACGCTGGCCGGCTAGCCTGGCGGGCATGGACGCGCCTCGCCCCGGCCTTGCCGCTCCGCTCACCGCCGCGCTCCGCAGGTGGGTGTTGGGCGTGTTCCCGCGTGGGCAGAGTGGGATCGACTACGACACGCCAGCGGGCGATCCGGGCCTGTTCGGCCCGGAGGCGGTGACCTGGCGGATCCACGGCGATTTCCCCGGCATGCTCGCCGGTGGTCTGTGCGCCTTGCTGCTGCAGGCGCTGCATCCGCGTGCGCTGGCCGGCGTGTGGGACCACTCCGATTTCCGCACCGACCTGATCGGGCGGCTGCGCCGCACCACGGCCTTCGTTGCAGGCACCACCTATGCCGGCACCGCACAGGCGCAGCAGCTGATCGCGCGGGTCGCCGCCATCCACGGCCAGGTGCGCGGCACCACCGCCGACGGCATTCCCTACGCAGCCGACGATCCCGCGCTGTTGACCTGGGTGCATGCGACCGAGGCCTATGCGTTCCTGCAGGGCTTTCGGACCTATGCCGGGCTGCCCACGCCCGATTGGGTCGACGACCGTTACTACGACGAGTCGCGCCGGGTCGCCGAAGCGCTGGGCGCCCGCGAGGTGCCGACGAGCGGTGCGGCGATGACCGACTACTTCGCCCAGGTGCGCCCGGAACTGCGCTTCGATGCGCGCTCGCGCGAAGTGCTGGCGGTGCTGCGCACGACCCGCCTGCCGGTGCCGGGCGGGGCGCTGTTGCGCGGGCTGTTCATCGGCGCCGGTGCCGCGCTGCTGCCGCCCTGGGCCGAGGCGCTGCTGCAGATCACACCGCTGCAGAGGATCCGCAACCGCGCCTGCGCACGTGTGCTGCGCGGCCTGGCGCCGCTGTTCCGCATGGCGCTGCCCGACGGTATCGCGCCGCGCGCGTGTCGGCGCGTCGGGGGATCGCCCGACCTCCTCCGGCGCTGGCCGGATAGGACCTGAGGTCGCGAGCGTGCGGCGCCCCGCTCAGTCGACCCGGGTGCCGAAGATCTTGTCGCCCGCGTCGCCCAGACCCGGCAGGATGTAGCCGCGTTCGTCCAGGCGCTGGTCGATCGAGGCGGTGTAGACCTCGACATCGGGATGGGCGGCCTCGAGCGCGCGCAGCCCCTCGGGCGCGGCGACCAGGAACAGGCCCTTGATCCGGCTGGCGCCCGCGGCCTTGAGCATCGCGACCGTGGCGATCAGCGTGCCGCCGGTGGCGAGCATCGGGTCGAGGATCAGCGCGGTGCGGTCGGCCATGTCGCCGACGAGGTTCTCGTAGTAGGGCACTGCCTGCAGCGAGGTCTCGTCGCGCTTGATGCCGACGACACTGACCTTGGCCGCCGGGATGAGCTCGAGCACGCCGGGCAGCATGCCGATGCCGGCACGCAGGATCGGCACCAGGGTGATCTTGCGGCCCTTGATGCGTCGTACCTGCACCGGGCCGGCCCAGCCATCGACCGACGCGTCCTCGGTCTCGAGGTCCGAGGTGGCCTCGTAGGTCAGCAGCGTGGCGACCTCGGCGGACAGTTCGCGGAAGGTCTTGGTGCTGTTGTCGGCGCGGCGCATCAGTCCGAGCTTGTGCTGGACCAGTGGGTGGCGGACTTCGACGATCTTCATGGGCATCGGGAACGGAACGGGCGATGCCGACAGGATAGGGCACGCGGGTCTCTGGGTCCGCCCGGCACCGGACGTAAGGTCCGGTGCCGGTGTCGTGCAGCCGCGCCGGGCGGTCAGAACTGGTAGCGCACGCCCGCCAGCCACGACCGGCCGAAGCCTTCCATCTCCAGCACCCGGTTGCGCTGGCCCTGGAAGCGGACCTGGCGCGTGTTTTGCAGGTTGTTGATCTCGCCGAACACGCGCCAGCCCGCGCCGAGCACCAGGCTCGCCGAGAAGTCCAGGCTCGCGCGATCGTCCCAGTAGATGTTCAGTTCGGGATTGCTGATGTCGAATGCCTGGATGAAGCGCGAGCGATCGTTGTAGGCCAGACGCGCATCCAGGCCCGCGCGCTCGTAGGTCAGCGCGATGTTGTAGTTGTCGCGCGACGTGCCCGGCAGCTCGGTCTCGCCCAGGCCGAACGGCAACTGCGCCTCGGACTTGGCGTAGGTGTAGTTGGCGTAGAGGCCCAGGCCCGCGAGCACGCCGGGCAACCGGTCGAAGGTCTGCTGCCAGGTCAGTTCCGCGCCGTAGATCCGGCCGCGGTCGCCGTTTTCGGCGCGGGTGATGCGCAGTGTTTGACCACCGTCGGCGGCTTCGTCGTGCGAGGCGAGGAACAGCGGGTCCTCGATGCGCTTGTAGAACAGCGCGCCCGACACCAGGCCCAGCGGGCGCAGGTAGTGCTCGAACGACAGATCGAGGTTATGCGCGTAGGCCTCGCGCACCTGCGGGTTGCCCTCGTCGATCGCGATGACATTGCGGTCGTCGGCCTCGCCGAGGATGCGGTAGGGCGCGGTGTGCATGAAATCGGGGCGGTTGAGCGCGGTCGAGTACGAGGCCCGCACGATGCTGTCGGGCGTGAGCTCATAGCGCAGGTGCACGCTGGGCAGAACGTTGCCGTAGCGGCGGCCGGCCGAGACCGGGGTCGCGATCCCCGTGTCCTCGTCGAATGCGGTCGCCATGCCCGCGGTCTCGGTGCGCTCGTAGCGCACACCGGCCACCATCGTCAGCGCGTTCCAGGTCGCGTCCAGGCGCGCGTAGCCCGCGTACACGTCTTCCTCTGCGCGGTAGTCGCCGGTCAGCGAATCGGGAATCAGGCGTTCGTGGGCGTCGCTGTCCTTCAACGGCCCCGCGTAGCGGTCGAAGATGTCGCGGCAGAAGCGCCGGCCGGTCAGGAAGTAGCCGAAGTTGTTGGACAGGCTGTCGCAGAGCATGTCCGAATAGGCGATGCCCAACGCGTCGAAGTCGTCGCGCTCGCCATTGCGGTAGCGCTCGTCGTCGAACTGCTTGTCGCGCAGCCGCGCGCGCACGCCGACGCGCAGGTCGCCGGTCTGGCCGATGAGCGATTGGGGGCGAGCCAGATCCAGTCGCAGGCCGGTTTCCGCCTCTTCGCTGTACTCGAAGCGGTCGTTGAGGCGGCGGAACGCATACCAGTCCTCGGGCAGGTTCACGCCGGTGGCCGGCGCATCGTCGCGGCCGCGGATCGTCCAGACGGGGAAGTCGGGGTTGGCGTAGTCGTAGTCGAGCTGCGGGCGCACGGTGGCGCGGAAGATGTACTGCTGGCGCGGGTCGGTGACCTTGGTCGCCTCGCTGCGAGAGGCCTGCCAGTCGAGCTTCCAGGTCTCGCCCAGATAATGCTCGCCGCCCAGGGTGTAGGTCCGGATGGTCTTGTCGTAGGTGCGTTCGCGCAGTTCCTTGTCGAAGGTTGCGCGCGCGGTCCCGGTGGTTTCGTCCGAGTCCGCGGTGTGGCGGTCGAGTGTGATGGTCAGATTGTCGCGGAACTCGTGATCGACGAAGTTGGCGTCGGAGGCGACCAGGTAGACGAGGTTGTCGGGATCGATGCGAAAGTCGAAGCGGCCGGTCAGGCCCTTGCGGGTGCGTGTGCCCTCGTAGTCCTTGATCTGGATCTCGGTAGGCGCGAAGCCCGCGTCGACGCGCTCGTACAGGCTTTCGACATTGTCGGTGAATCGCCCCTGCTTGCTGAGCGAGCCGGAGATCAGCACGCCGATGTTGCGATCGGCGCCGAAGCGGTTACCGATTGTCGCGTTGTAACGCTCGTTGTCGCCGTCGCCCAACTGGTAGGCGCCGCCGGCGACCGAGGCGCGCAGCGTCAGGCCGTCGCGGTCGAGCGCACTCTGGGTGCGGATGTTGATGTTACCGGCGATCGCATCGCCGTCCATGTCGGGTGTCAGCGCCTTGGTGACCTCAAGCGCGGAGATCACATCCGACGGAATGGTGTCCAGTTCCACGCCGCGGCTGCCGGCATCGGGATTGGCCAGTTGCACGCCGTCGATCGAGACAGTGGTGTATTCCTTGGGCGCGCCGCGCACGGTGACGTAGCGGCCCTCGCCCTGGTCGCGCTCGATCGACACGCCGGAGATGCGCTGGGTGGACTCGGCGATATTGTTGTCGGGGAACTGGCCCAGCAGATCGGCCGACACGACATTGACGTAGTGGGTCGACGTGCGTTGCTGGTTGAGCGCTCGCGCCTGGGCGTCGCGGCTGGCGCGGACTTCGACGACGCCGAAGTCGGTCGCGCCGGCGGTGCTGGTCAGCGCGACATCGAGGCGCGTGCCGCGGCTGTCGCCGATCATGACCTCGGTCTCGTAGGCGCCGTAGCCCAGATAATCCACACGCAGCGTGTGGCGACCCGCGGGCAGGCCGACGACACGGAACAGACCTTCGCCGTCGGTGCTGGCCTGTCGGCCGCCGACGGTGACGAGCGCGCCCTCAAGGGCGATACCACGCGATGCCTCGCGGACCTGGCCGACGATCGTGCCGGCCATCGCGGCGACGCCGTCAGCGGCGGTCTGTGCGTGGGCGGCGGACGGGGTGGCTGCGAACAGCGCGGCGGCGATCGCCACGGCGATCGCGGTCTGGGTCGATGTCATCGGAACTCCGGAAAGTGGCAGGGGCGCGTCGGCCTGCGCGCCCCCTTGGCTTGGCGCAGACCGGTGTTCACGAGCGCCTCGCGAACGTTCGAAAAGTCTGGGTCGACTGTGTTGCGGATTCATGATGGCGACGCTGCAGGTGCGCCATCGCGGTGACATGCCGATGTCATCGTCCGTCCACACAATGCGCGGTCGCTGCAGTCCGGCATGACCATCGCGTGACCGTTGCGCGCTTCCCCGATGACACGACTTCCTGGTGACCCATGACACGGCCTTCTCCCGTCCCTTCCCGAACGTGGGCGATCGCATCGCTTGCGCTGTGCATCGCGGCCTGTTCGGCGTCCGCGCCCGATGCCGCCGACCCATCTACCGTGGCCGCCCAGGGCGCGCCGGAGACCGCCGGGCGTGATCTGCCGATCGTCGGGGAAGCCTTCGTCAGTGCGCTGACGCCCGAGGACAACATCGACTCGCCGGCGGCGTGGACCGCGCCCGATGGCCAGGTGCTGGTGATCGCGACGGCCAAGTCCAGCGACCGTCTGGTCGTCTATGACGGGGTGACCGGCGAGATGCTGCGCACATTCGGTGCTTCGGGCAGCGGGGCGGGCCAGTTCCGGCGCCCCAATGGCATCGCGGTGATCGACGACCTGGTGGTCGTCGTCGAGCGCGACAATCATCGTGTGCAGGTGCTGCGACTGCCGGACTTCGCGCCGGTGCTCGCGTTCGCCGCGCAGGACTTGGTCAAACCTTACGGTCTGTGGATCGACCGGGCCGGCGATGGCTACACGCTCTACGTCACCGACTCCTATCACGACGGCGAGGATGCGCAGGGCCACGATGTGCTGCCGGCGCTCGACAAGCTCGACCGGCGTGTGCACCGCTATGCGCTGCGTCCCAATGGCGGAACGTTTGCGGTCGAAGCGTTGGGTGCGTTCGGCGACACCACAGCCGACGGTGCGTTGCGCGTGGTCGAATCGATCTGGGGCGACCCGGCGAACGACCGGCTGCTGATCGCCGAGGAAGACGAGACCTACGCCAACGAGCTGAAGGTCTACGACCTGGCGGGCCGTTACACCGGGCGCACGCTCGGCCGCGACGTGTTCCAGGCGCAGGCCGAGGGCATCATGCTCAAGACGTGCGCCGATGGCAGCGGTTGGTGGATCACGACCGAGCAGGGCAAGGGTCGGACCGCGTTCCACCTGTTCGACCGCCGCTCGCTGGCGCACGTCGGCGCCGTGACCGGCAAGACGGTCGCCAACACCGATGGCATCTGGCTGCACGATGCGCCGTCGGCGGCATTTCCCGACGGCGTGCTCTATGCGGTGCACGACGACCAGGGACTGGTCGCGTTCGACTGGCGTGCGATTGCGCAGGCGCTGTCGCTGCCCGCGTGCGGGAGGCTGTGAGCATGCGGACCAGCTTCGACATGACCGGTTCCCTGCGTGCGGCGCTGCTCGCGCTGGTGTTGCTCGCACCCGCCGCGCACGCACAGGCGCCGCGGCAGGCCGAGCCCAACACCCGTGTACCGGAGGGCGACCGTGGGCACGCCGCGAGCGCGTATCCGGACCGCATCGCGGCCTCGCCCGCGCAGGATGCAGCGACCGGGTTCGCGGTGGCCTGGCGCACCGATGCGCACGTGCGTGCGCCGCAATTGCAGATCGCGCCGGCTGAGGACACGCCGGACGTCGGCGGTGGGCGGGCACGCACGATCGTCGCGACCACACAGAGGCTGGAGACGCGCAACGGCGCTGCGCACCAGCACCGCGCCGACGTCGACGGCCTGGCGCCCGATACGCTGTATGCCTGGCGCGTGCAGGGCCACGGCACCTGGAGCCCCTGGTTCCATTTCCGCACCGCGACCGCGGATGCGGCGCCGATGACACTGCTGTACTTCGGCGACACCCAGAACCAGAACACGTCGCTGGTGACGCGAGTGATCCGTGAAGCGCGCCGTTGGGCACCGGACGCGAAGCTGGCGCTGTTCGCTGGCGACCTGGTGTCGGGCGGTGGTGCCGGGCAGGGCGCCGATGACGACGAATGGGCCGAATGGTTCGAGGCGGCGAGCGGCCTGCCCGAAGACATCGCGACCGCGCCCGCCGCTGGCAATCACGAGTTCCATGAAGAGCACGAAGACACGCCGCAGGAACGCCGGGTGCTGTCGCCGCACTGGCCGGTGACGTTCGCCTTGCCGCGCAACGGCGCGCCCGGGGTGGAGGCGACGACGTACTGGTTCGACTACCAGGGCGTGCGCTTCGCCGTGCTCGATGGCACTTCGATCCTGGATCTTGGGACCGGCCCGGCGCAAGCGCAGTGGCTGGACCGCGTGCTGGCCGACAACCCGCACCGCTGGAGCGTGGTGCAGATTCATCAGCCGTTGTACGCGCTGCGTGCCGATCGTGACTACACATCGCTGCGCGCGCACCTGGCACCGGTGCTGCGCAAGCACCACGTGGACCTGGTGCTGCAGGGGCACGACCACGCTTACGGCCGCCGCGCGCTGGATGCGGAGGGCGAGACACCGCAACTGCTGGTCAGCGTGGCCGGCGCCAAGCAATACCGCATCGGCCCGCAAGCGCTGGCGACGATGGCGCCGATCGCCGAGGACACCCAACTGTTCCAGGTGTTGCACGTCGACGGCGCGGTGTTGCGCTATGAGGCGCGCACGGCGACCGGCCGGCTGTACGACGCGTTCGAACTGCATGACCACGGCGGCCGCAAACGGCTGGTCGAGCGCGAGGACGGCAGGATCGAGACGCGGCGCTGCACGCGCGAGGGCTCGCTCAAAGGTCGTGCCGACCGGTGCTGGGAGTGAGCACGATGCGCCGCACGCGCTTCGGCACGGCGGTGGCCATGCTCGGGCTGGCGACAGGGCTGCCCCTGGCGGGCACCGCGGCCTGGGCAACCGAGTCCATGCGTCACCCGTTCCACCTGCGCCAGCCCGACCCGACAGCGCACGAGGCACTGCTGGTGGTGGAGATTCCCGCAGGCGGCAGCGTCAAGTACGAGATCGGTGCCGAGGACGGCCTGGTGCATGTCGACCGCTTCCTGTCGATGCCGGTGGCGTATCCGGCGAATTACGGCGCGATGCCGGGGACACGCGCCGGCGACGGCGATCCGCTCGATGCACTGGTGCTCACGCGCGCGCCGGTCCATCCTGGCGCGTTGCTCCGGTTCCGGCCGCTGGGCGTGCTGCGCATGCGCGATGGCGGACAAGCCGATGAGAAGATCGTCGGCGTGCCGGTCGACGCTGTCGACCCGACCTATGCGGGAATGCGCGATCTCGCTGACCTGCCGTCCGCCGAACGCGCGCGCATCGAGGCGTTCTTCCGCGTCTACAAGGACCTGCCTGAAGGCGGCAACGGCGTGGACCTGCACGGTTGGGGCGATGCCACCGAAGCCCACCGACTGATCGGCGATGCGATCGAGCGCGCGGCGAAGTCGCCGCGTCTCGTCTCAGCGAGACGCGTGCGGCAAACCGAACGCGTGCATGGGTTGCGATGTCGGCTCAGCGAGCGTGAGGCGACCGCTGCGCATACTGCGCCGCACAGTTGACGCTTTTCGCTACCTACCCGCACAGCTGACACTTCGCTCTCCCCCCGCACAGCGGACGCTTTGCGCCCTCCCCGTACAGCGGACGCTTTGCTCCCTCACCCGCATAGCGGGGGAGGGCTGGGGTGGGGGCAACGCGCCCCGCGGATCAGGCCTCGACAGGCTCGCGGCTGTCGGCAGTACGCGCACCGGCCGATGCGCCCGCCTTCTGCGGACCTTCGCGCAGCGCGCGACCGACCATGTCCACCAGCAGCTCGAGCTCGTCCTCGCCGATCGCGAAGTGCGGCGTGAAGCGCAGCGAGTTCGCGCCGCCGTGGATCACGCCGATACCGCGCTCGCGCAGCCATTCCTCGGTCGAACCGGCGCCGTAGCACTTGAACCGCGGGTCCAGTTCGCACGAGAACAGCAGGCCGGTGCCCTGGACCTTGGTGATCGCGCCGCCGGCGTCGGCGCGCAGCGCCTCGAGCCGTTCGATCGCACGGCGACCGGCCTTGCGGATGTTGTCGCGGATCTGCGGCGTCAGCTGCTCGAGCACGGCGCAGGCCACGTCGAGCGCGCGGGGGTTGGCGGTCATCGTGTTGCCGTAGACGCCGCTGCGGTACAGCTGCGCGGCGCCTTCGGAGACCGCGAGCACCGACAGCGGGTACTGGCCGGCGTTGAGCGCCTTGGAGTACGTCTCCATGTCCGGCGCATCGACCCCCTCGAAGCCGGGATAGTCCACGATCGACAGCACGCCGTGCGCACGCAGGCCGGCCTGGATCGAGTCGACCAGCAGCAGGCTGCCGTGCTCGCGCGTGAGCGCGTGCGCAGCGGCGTAGAACGCAGGCGGCAGCGCACGGCCGGGGTCGCCTTCGCCCATGACCGGTTCCAGGAACACTGCTTCGACGAACCAGCCATTCGCGTCGGCATCGGCGAACGCCTGGCGCAGCGCCTCGACATCGTACGGCGGCACGGCGATCAGCGAGTCTTCGTCGCGGAAGCTGGCCAGGTGCTTCATGTAGGTCGCACGGGTCGAATCGGAGTACAGCGCCGGCCGCTCGGTGCGACCGTGGAAGCTGCCCTTGACCACGATGCGCTTGACCGTGCGCCCGGCATGGCGGCCGTCCGGATCGGTCTGCACGCGGGTGTTGATGTCGGCAATGCGGGCGGCCAGGCCGACCGATTCGGAGCCGGAGTTCAGGCACAGGAAATGGCTGTACGGACAGCCGTCGCCGCGGGTGTGGCCGATCTCGCGACGCAGTGCGCGGTCGAGCCGCAACTGCGACAGATGCGGGGTCATGATGTTGGCCATCGGCACCGGCCGTGCCATCGCCTCGAGCACCGGCGCCGGCGTGTGGCCGAAGCCGAGCATGCCGTAGCCGCCCGAGTCGTGCAGCACAGCGCCCTTGAGCGTGACGATCCACGGGCCGCGTGCGGCCAGTGCGACGTAGGGGTTCACCGCGTCGCCGGGGTAGAAGTTCACGTAGCCGGCCTGCACGGCCTGCGCCTGGGCGTCTTCGTCGAGGTCGAGCAGCTCGGCGAATTCGTCACGGATCCGCGCGTACTCGTCCGCGGCGGCCTGCAGCGCCTCGACGAGTGCAGGATGGCGCGCGGCGTAGGTCTCGACGACCTCGTCGGACAGGCCGGTCGTGCGGCGGGCGCCGCCATGGGCACGGAGCGGGGCGAGGATACGGGTCACGGACATACGGTGGACTCCCAGGTCGGCAGGCGGGCCGGTGGCGGGCGTGGACTCGCGGCGATGGGCGAGACCGGCTCCCCAGCCGGTACGTCCTTTCTATTATCTGGACGATTCCGTCGACCGGTAGCGACGGATCGCCGAATCGTTGCTAGGATTTCGGCAGATCGCCGAATCCTTGCGTGAAAATGTCCAGTGAGCCCGCCGACGTCCGACTGCTGATGCTGTTGCGCGAGAACGCACGGCTGTCCACCGCCGAGATCGCGCGCCGGCTCGGGCTGTCGCGCACCACGGTGCAGAGCCGCATCGAGCGACTCGAGCGCGATGGCGTCATCAGTGGCTACACGGTGCGCGTCCGCGACGATTTCGAGCAGGGACACATCCGTGCGCAGATCATGATCAGCGTCCGGCCCCGGCAGATGACGCCGGTGGTGACCGCGCTGCGTGCGATCGATGCGGTGCGCACGCTGCATTCGGTCAGCGGCCCCTACGATCTGATTGCGCTCGGCGTGGTGCCGACCGTCGCCGACATGGACGTGCTGACCGACCGGATTGGCTGCTTGGAGGGCGTCGAGCGCACGACCTCGTCGATCATTCTGTCGACCAAGTTCGAAAGGTAAAAGTCGTCCGCCCTTGGGCGGAAGGCGCCCTCGTCTCGCGTGCGTTCACGGGGCAGGGACCATCGGCGGCGCCGATGGTGGGGTGGGGGGCTGTGACCGGGCGATGCGCATGCGATCGGAAGGTGACCGGGACGGCCCGTGCCCCCACCCGGCGCCTGTTGGCGCCGACCTCCCCCGCAGGCGGGGGAGGTGAGTTGGTCTCGGCCTGTTCAGCACGCTGGCGGTCCGACCTCCTCGGTGCGCGCGCGGGGATTCGGCAAGCGGATGTCGTTAAGGTGTGCGTTAGACCCCGAGTGCGCGGGGAGCTGAGCCCGCGCGGCACAGCGTTTGGCCCCTTCCCCCGCCTGCGGGGGAAGGTTGGGATGGGGGCGTCTCGTGCCAGCCTGTGCTCCCAGTCGACCTATCGGGCGGTGAGCCGATGGCAGGGCGCTGACCTGGCCTCGCCGCGACCTACAATGGCCGCCCCTTCCGATGGCCGGCGCCTCTTGAAGAAGTCCGATTTCCATTTCGACCTGCCGGACGCGCTGATCGCGCAGGCGCCGCTGGCCGAACGTTCGGCCAGTCGGCTGCTGGTCGTGCCGCCTGCTGACGGCGCATTCGACGACCGTCATGTGCGTGACCTGCCCGAGTTGCTGCAGCCGGGCGATCTGCTGGTGTTCAACGACACCCGGGTGATCCCGGCGCGGCTGTTCGGGCACAAGGACAGCGGCGGACGCGTGGAGATCCTGATCGAGCGGTTGTTGCCCGGCAACGAGGCGCGCGCGCAGATCGGGGCCAGCAAGGCGCCCAAGGCGGGCGGGCGGATCGCACTCGACGGTGGTGGCAGCGCCGAGGTGCTGTCGCGCGACGAGGGCTTCTACCACCTGCGCTTCGAGGTCGGCGACGCGCTCGAGTCCTGGCTGCTGAAGGTCGGGCGCATGCCGCTGCCGCCCTATATCCGGCGCGAGCCGGGGCAGGACGACGCCGAGCGCTACCAGACCGTGTTCGCGCGCGAGGTCGGGGCGGTCGCGGCGCCGACCGCCGGTCTGCATTTCGACGACGCGCTGCTCGAACGGCTGTGCGCGCGTGGCGTGGACGTTGGCCACGTGACCCTGCACGTGGGCGCCGGCACGTTCCAGCCGATGCGCGTGGACGACATCCGCGAGCATCGCATGCACAGCGAATGGCTCAATGTCGGCGCCGAGCTGGTCGCGCAGATCCGGCGCACCCGTGAGGCCGGTGGCCGCGTGATCGCGGTCGGCACGACGGTCGTGCGTGCGCTCGAAAGCGCGAGCGTGGACGGCGAACTGCATCCGTTCGCGGGCGAGACGCGGATCTTCATCTTCCCCGGCTACCGCATCCGCAGCGTCGATGCGATGGTGACCAACTTCCACTTGCCTGAGTCGACGCTGCTGATGCTGGTCTCGGCTTTCGCCGGTCGCGATCGCATCCTCGCCGCCTATGCGCATGCGGTCGCGCAGCGCTACCGGTTCTTCTCCTACGGCGATGCGATGCTGCTGTGGAGCGCGGAGGCACCTGCGCAGGCAGCGGCTGGCTGAGCGGACGGGCCGGGCGCGGACGATCGCATACCGGCAGGACACGTGTGACGGCTCAGGGGCTGTCGAGGATCGCCTCCAGATCGCCGGTGCGCCGGTCGGTCAGCCAGGCGCGCCAGGCATCGCCTTCGACATCCGGCCACCGTGTGAGGGCGAACGCGACAAAGGCGTCGCGGTAGCGCAGCCACGCACGCTGGGTATCGCGTACGCCGTCGGCATCGATCGTGCCCAGCAAGGCGGTGTCATGCGGCGATGCGCCTGCCTGCAGGCGCGCGCGGACGTCGCGATAGACCGCATTGAGCGTGGCGTCGAGCGGCGCCAGCGACGCGCTGCTCTGCTCGGGCCGGGCGCCGCGCTCGAACTGCTGGACATCCTCGAGGAGCTGGGTTTCCTGGCGTTCGCGCGCGCCGACCAGGAATACGTTGCGCGCGGTGCCGCTGAGGTCGATCTCGTAGGTACTGATCTTCTCGAAGTAGGTATCGGCCGCGTCGCGGAGCCGGCGCCAGGCGGCGCGCTGGTCGGGCGTCCAGTCGGCCTGCAGCGTCTGCCAGGCCTTCGCACGCCCGTGCGCGGCGAAGTGCGCGTCGCGGCCCGCGCACAGGCCGCTCATGTGGCCGCTGGTGATGTCGTCGCAGAGGTCGATACGCGCGGCCTGCGGGTCCGCCTCGATGCGCGCCAGGTGGTCGAGGCGAAACCGCACTTCGGCCGGCGCGCCGCCGTACTCGCAGGCGAAACGGCGCGCCAGCGGCAGGTCGCGTGCGACGCCCTCGCCGTTGGCATAGAGCATCATCAGCACACCGCTGCCACCGAACGGGACCGTGGGGTCGCGGTCGCGCTCCTGATACGCGCAGTGCCGTGCGGCGATCGGGTCGCCGCCGGTGCCGTCGGCCCCGTAGTACAGCGCCATCGTGTCGCAGGCCTGCGCGGCTGCGCCCGCGTCGGCCGCCGGCACCGGCACGGCCTGCCACGGCGCGCACAGGGTGTCGGGGTCGGTGCGGCCGGCGGCCTGCAGGGCCAGCGGCGCGGCCAGCAGAAGCGGCAGGAGCAGATTGCAGCGCGTCATGGCGTCAGGGTCGAGAGCGGACGGACCGGTCATACTAGCGGGATGTCCAGAATGTCCTTCCAGCTGCTCGGCAGCGACGGCGCGGCCCGGCGTGGCCGCATCGCCTTTCCCCGCGGCACCATCGAAACGCCCGCGTTCATGCCGGTGGGCACTTACGGAACGGTCAAGGGCGTGCTGCCGCATCAGATCCGTGCGCTGGGCGCGCAGATCATCCTGGGCAACACCTTTCATCTGTATCTGCGCCCGGGCCTGGAGGTCATCGAGGCGCACGGCGGCCTGCATGGCTTCGCGCGCTGGGACGGGCCGATCCTGACCGACTCGGGCGGGTTCCAGGTGTTCTCGCTGGCGCACAAGCGCAAGATCACCGAAGAGGGGGTCACGTTCTCGGCGCCGACCGACGGTTCGCGGGTGTTTTTGGGGCCCGAGGAGAGCATGCGCATCCAGCAGACGCTCGACTCGGACATCGTGATGATCTTCGACGAGTGCCCGCCGGTGCAGGTCGACGGCAAGCCGGTCGACCCGCGCGTGGTCGAGCGCTCGATGGAACTGTCGCTGCGCTGGGCGGCGCGCTCCAAGCGCGCACACGAGGGCAACGACGCCGCGCTGTTCGGCATCGTCCAGGGCGGCGTGCACCACGACCTGCGCACCCGATCGGCCGAAGGCCTCCAGGCCATCGGCTTCGACGGCTATGCGATCGGCGGGCTGGCGGTCGGCGAGACCGAGGCCGAGCGCAACGCGATGCTCGATCACACCTGCCCGCAGCTGCCGGGCGACCGCCCGCGCTACCTGATGGGGGTGGGGCGCCCGGAGGATCTGGTGGAGGCGGTCGCCCGCGGCGTCGACATGTTCGACTGCGTGATGCCGACCCGCAACGCTCGTAACGGGCATTTCTTCACCTCCACCGGCACGATCCGCATCCGCAACGCGAAGTTCGAGAAGGACCTGCGCCCGATCGAGGAAGGCTGCGGCTGCGAAGCCTGCGCCGGCGGCTACACCCGCGCGTATCTGCGCCACCTGGACCGCTGTGGGGAGATGCTGGGGCCGATGCTGGGCACGCTGCACAACCTCTGGTACTACCAGCGCCTGATGGCGGCCATGCGTGCGGCGATCGAGGCGGGAACCTTCGCCGCGTTCCGGGAGTCCTTCTATCGCGCCCGGACCGGGAATCCGGACGCCTGAGTCGGGCCTGGCGGCCCGGATCGCCCGATTTTCACACCCCATCCACGCCCCGGCCTGCGCCCCCGGCCGGCCGTGGCATAATCGCCTGCTGCCTTTTCGACCCTGATGGATGCCCAGATGAATCTGCTGGACCTGCTGATCGCCCCCGCCCACGCCGCCGCCGGTGCGCCCGCCGCGCCGAGCATGCTGTCGACGCTGGCTTTCCCGATCATCCTGATCGCGATCATGTACTTCCTGATGATCCGCCCGCAGATGAAGCGGACCAAGGAACACCGCGCGATGCTCGACAAGCTGTCGGTCGGCGACGAGGTGATCACCAATGGCGGCATCGCCGGCGTCGTGCGCGCGATCGGCGAGAGCTTCATCACCGTCGAGATCGCCGAGCGCGTCGAGATCCGGGTCCAGAAGGGCGCGGTCGGCAACGTGCTGCCCAAGGGCACCCTGAAGTCGGCCTGATTTCCTGATTCTGCCGGGGCCCGCCCCGGCAACTCTCCCGGCGCCGCCTGCGCGGCGCCCGAGGCAAGCCAATGCTCGAATTCCCGCGCTGGAAATACGTCCTGATCCTGCTGGTGCTGGTGCTGGCCGCGCTGTACGCGCTGCCCAACGCCTACCAGAAGAATCCGTCGATACAGATCACCCCGAGCACCAGCGAGGCGCGCATCGACGATGCGCTGCGTCAGCAGGTGGACGGCCTGCTCAAGGACGCCGGCGTGACGCCGGTCGGCACCGAGGTCGACGACAGCCACCTGCTGGTGCGCCTGCACGATGCCGATGCACAGACCGCGGCCGCCGACACGCTGCGTCCGGCGCTGGGCGAGAATTACTCGGTCGCACTGAACCTGGCGTCGACCGTGCCCGACTGGCTGTCGCGCTTCGGCGCCCGGCCGATGTCGCTGGGTCTGGACCTGCAGGGCGGCGTGCATTTCGTGATGCAGGTCGACCAGGCCGCCGCGCTGCAGAAGCGCGTCGACGGCTACGCTGACGGCATCCGCACCGTGCTGCGCGACAACCGCATCGGCTATTCGAGTGTCGAGCGCCGGGCCGACAACAGCATCGGCGTGGTGCTCAACGAGGGTGCCAACGTCGATCAGGCGCGCCAGCACATCGCCACCAGCCTGGCGAGTGCATCGGGGCAGGGTGTGGCCGGCAGCGGTCCGCAGATCGCCGTCGACGGCAACCGCATCACCGTGCGCCTGTCGCAGAGCGAGATCGCCCGTATCGCGACCGACGCGGTCGAGCAGAACCGCACCGTGATCTCCAACCGCATCAACTCGATCGGCGTCGCCGAGCCGGTGCTGCAGCGCCAGGGCGAAGATCGCCTGGTCATCCAGCTGCCCGGCCTGCAGGACACCGCCGAGGCCAAGCGCCTGATCGGCGCGACCGCGACGCTGGAGTTCCGCGCGGTGACCGGCGACGAGAATCAGGCCGCCGCTGCGGTGGCCTCGGGCAGCATCCCGGCCGACTCGCGCGTGTACTACGACGAGAACAACCGTCCGCTGTTGCTCTCCCGGCGCATCCTCGTCTCGGGCGACCAGCTGATCAACGCCAATCCGCAGACCGACCAGCAGACCGGCATGCCGTCGGTCGGGATCACGCTCAACAGCGCGGGCGGCAAGCGCATGCTCGACCACACGCTGGAGAACGTCGGCCAGCGCCTGGGCATCGTCTACGTTGAGCGCATTCCGACGGTGCGCGTGGTCAATGGCGAGGAAGTGCGTTCGGCCAGGACCGTCGAGCGCGTGATCAGCTCCTCGACGATCCGCGGCGTGTTCGGACGCGAGTTCCAGACCACCGGTCTGAGCCGCGACGAGGCCAACGACCTCGCTCGCCAACTCAAGGCCGGCGCACTGGCCGCACCGATGGACTTTGTCGAAGAGCGCGTGGTGGGCCCGAGCCTGGGCGCGGAGAACGTCGAGCGCGGCGTCACCGCCGTGTTGTACGCGTTCCTGTTTACGCTGCTGTTCTTCATGCTCTATTACCGCATGTTCGGCGTGGTCACCTGTCTGGCGCTGATGCTGAACCTGCTGATCGTGGTCGCGGTGATGTCGCTGTTCGGCGCCACGATGTCGCTGCCCGGCTTCGCCGGTCTGGCGTTGTCGATCGGTCTGTCGGTGGACGCCAACGTGCTGATCAACGAGCGCATCCGAGAGGAGCTCAGGGCCGGGATGCCGCCCAAGGCGGCGATCGTGACCGGCTACGAGAAGGCGTCGGACACGATCTTCGACTCCAACCTGACCGGCATCATCGCGGGCATCGCGCTGTATGCCTTCGGCACCGGCCCGCTGCAGGGCTTTGCGGTCACGCTGGTGATCGGCATCGTCGCCTCGATGTTCACCGCGATCGTCGTCTCGCGCGCGCTGGTCACGCTGATCTATGCGCCGCGCAAGAAACTCAAGTCCCTGGCGATCTGACGGGAGAGACCGAACATGAAAATTTTCCCGTTGACCCTCATTCCCAGCGATACCCGCATCGATTTCATGCGGCTGCGGCATGTCTGGGTCTCGTTGTTCGCCCTGCTGTTCGTGGCCTCGATCGCGGTGATCGGCCTGAAGGGCTTCAACTTCGCGCTCGACTTCACCGGTGGTACCGCGGTGAACGTGCGCTTCGAACAGCCGGTGAGTGTCGATGACGTGCGCGAGCGGCTCGAGACCGCCGGCATCGCCAACGCTCAGGTGCAGACCTTCGGCAGCGGCAACGATCTGTTGATCCGGGTGCGCGGCGACGAGCAGGCGAACGTGGACGGCAACACGCAGCTGGCGCAGCAGGTGCTGGCGGCGGCCTCGAGCGATGGCAACCCTGGCCGGATCCTGAGCACCGAAGCGATCGGGTCGCAGGTCTCGGGCGACCTGCGCAAGAACGCGATCTACGCGGCGATCTTCGTGCTGGTGGGCTTCCTGCTCTACATCAGCGTGCGCTTCGAGTGGAAGTTCGCGGTGGTGGCCAGCGTGACCACGCTGTTCGACGTGCTGGTGGTCGCTGCGCTGTTTTCACTGACCGGCCGCGAGTTCGATCTGACCGTGCTCGCAGGTCTGCTGTCGGTCATGGGCTTTTCGATCAACGACACGATCGTGGTGTTCGACCGCGTGCGCGAGAACTTCCGCGGCGTTAGGGCCGAGCCGCTGGAGATCTTCAACCGCTCGATCAACCAGACGCTCTCGCGCACGATCATCACCTCGCTGGTGTTCTTCCTGTCGGTGCTGGCGCTGTTCCTCTATGGCGGCGGTTCGCTCGAAGGCCTGGCGCTGACGCAGATGATGGGCGCGGTCGTCGGCACCTTGTCGTCGATCTTCATCGCCTGTCCGCTGCTGACCTACGGCGTACTGCGCGTCACCAAGCAGGACCTGTTGCCCAAGGCCAAGGACGAGGCGGCCCTGGCACGCCGTCCGTAAGGCGGCGGCCGGGTCAAAACCGGGGTCAGAGTGCAATTCGCCTGGCGAAATTGCACTCTGACCCCGGTTTTTGACCCCGGTTCTTGTCCGGGCCGGGACGAAGAAAAAGCCACGCAATGCGTGGCTTTTTCTGTTTCCGGGGGCTGGGATCCGCGTCTGCGGATCCTGCGACTGGCCCGATGGGTCAGTCGAATTCCTTTGCGTATCCCGACGACACCAGCACCTGCTGCAGGGGCTCGATCAGGCGGACGTTGGCGGCAAGGATCGGGCGGCCGCCGGCAAAGGCGACATTGAGCGGCCCGGTGGCGCGGCCCTTGAAGTCGCTGACGCGACCACCGGCCTCACGGACCAGCAGCACGCCGGCCGCGATGTCCCAGGGGTGCACGCCGGCCTCGAAGTAGGCGTCGCAGCGACCGGCGGCGACGTAGGCCAGGTCCAGTGCGGCCGAGCCGGCACGGCGGACGTCTTCGGCGGACTCGAGCAGGGCGTCGACCGCGCGCAGCTGCGCACCGGCACGCTTGCGCTCGCGCGGGGCGAAGCCGGTGGCGATCATCGCGCCCGACAGCTCCTTGCGGTCGGCGACGCGGATGCGGCGTTCGTTGAGCTGGGCGCCGGCGCCGCGCGTGGCGGTGAACAGTTCGTTGCGCAGCGGATCGAAGATCACGCCGTGCAGCGGCTCGCCGCCCTCGACCAGCGCGATCGACACGCACCAGTGGGGGAAGCCGCGCAGGTAGTTGCTGGTGCCGTCGAGCGGGTCGATGACCCAGGTGTAGCGGCTCGCGCCGCCGCGGCCGGGCTTGGCGCCGCCTTCCTCGCCGAGGATGGCGTAATCGGGATGTGCCCGGCGCAATTCCTTGACGATCGCCTCTTCGGCCAGGCCGTCGACTTCGCTGGCGTAGTCCAGTCGGGCCTTCTCGACGACGTTGAGCGCGTCGAGCTTGTGCATGTTGCGCAGCAGGACGTTGCCGCCGGCACGCGCCGCCTTGACCATGATGTTGACAGCAGGTTGAAGCATCGCGGACGACTCCGGGCGCGGGCGGGTTCGAGGGGAAAAAGAGCGGTGCCGGCGCTTGGCCGGTCGAGCAGTTTACCATTCGCGGCATGCAAGCGCCCCTCAATCCTGACTCTTCGCCCGACACGGTCGCTGCGCGTCTGCGCATCGTGCTCGTCGGCACCCAGCATCCCGGCAACATCGGCTCGGCCGCACGCGCGCTCAAGACGATGGGACTGCACCGTCTGGTGCTGGTCGCGCCGCAGAAGTTTCCGCATGCCGATGCCGAGGCGATGGCCGCCGGCGCCGACGACGTGCTGGCCTCGGCCGCGCGTTTCGACACCCTGGCCGAGGCGGTCGCCGATTGCCGGTTCGTGCTCGGCTGCACCGCACGCAGCCGGCGGGTGCAGTTGCGCGAGCTGCGCCCGCGAGACGCCGCGGCCGCGGCGCATGCGCAGGCACTGGACGGCGGCGAGGTGGCGCTGGTGTTCGGGCGCGAGCGCACCGGGCTCGAGAACTCGGAGCTGCAGCTGTGCCATGCCGCCGTGCACATCCCGGCCAATCCTGACTACAGCTCGCTGAACCTCGCGGCCGCGGTGCAGGTGCTCAGCTACGAGCTGCGGCTGGCGCTGCTGGGTGAGACAGCGGCTCCCTCGGCGGTCGCGCCGGTCTCCACCGACGCGGTGCCGCACGCCCAGCTCGAAGGGTTTTTCGCCCAACTGGCTGACACGCTCGAGGCGATCGACTTCCACAAGGGGCGGGCACCCGACTCTGCGATGCGCAAGCTGCGCCGGCTGTTCGTACGCACCGGACTCGATGAGAAGGAGGTCCGGCTGCTGCGTGGCATCCTGGCCGATGCCCAGCGCATGGCGCAGTTGGCCGGTGAGCGCCGCGAGCGCTGAGCCGCCGGCTGCGCCAGGCTAGGTGAGCCGTGAGAGCCAGTCCGTTGCCGCGGCCGCCAGCGCGCCGCTGAGCACACCGAACACCCCGATCGCCAGCAGGCCGGCGGCCCAGGCGACCAGCAGCAGGGCGCCGTCGCGCTCGAGCAGCGCCAGTGCGTAGGCCAGCAGCAGCACGGCGAAGACATAGTTGGTGAACGGGATCGGCAGCGCCAGCAGGATCCCCAGCAGCACCAGCAACAGGCCGGTGAACATGGTGGCTGCGCGATGGTCGAGGACGCCCGGCAGGCGCGGGCGGCTGACCCGCTCCAGACGCCGGAACCAGGGCTCGAGCACGGTCTCGAAGCGCTTCACGGCGCTGCGGTGCGGGCCGCGTTCGGCGATGAACCCGGGCAGCCACGGCTTGCGCAACCCGATCAGCAACTGCAGCCCGACGAAGATCACCAGCGGGCCACCGACCGCCCCGCCGACGCCGGGGATCGGGATGAACGCCGGCAGCGTGGCGACGAACAGCATCATGCCGAACACGCGCTTGTCCAGGCCGGCCAGCAGGTCGCGGAAGCGCAACTGGTCGCCAGGATCGCCCGCCGCCATCGCCGCGAGCAGTTCCCGGGTCGAAGCTTCCTCACGCGAACGCAGCTCCGGCCGATCAGGCCGCATCGTCGGCCTCATGCTCGGGCAGCCGCTGCAGCAGCAGCTTGTCCACGCGCGGCCCGTCCAGATCGACGATCTCCACGCGCCAGCCGTTGGCGTCGAAATGCTCGCCGACGTTGGGAATGCGTCCGAACTGGGCGATGGTCATGCCGGCGGCAGTGTGGAAGATGTGCTCGTCCTCGCCCGGCAGCTCGCCTCCGCCGAGCAGTTCGCGGACCGCTTCGACCGACAGGCTGCCGTCGACCAGCAGCGAGCCGTCGTCGCGCGTGACCACCAGCGGTGAGGCGTCCACACCGCTGCTCTGGGTGCGCCCGATCACCGCTTCCATGACATCGTTGATGGTGACCATGCCGGTGATGTCGCCGTACTCGTCGACCACCAGCGCCAGCGACTGCTGGTTCTCGCGCAGGATCTCCAGCAGCTTCATCGCCGGCGTCGACTCGGACACGAACAGCGGCTCGCGCAGGTACTTGAACAGGTCGAAGGCCCCGGCATCGAGCCGGTCGATCAATGACTTGATCTCCAGGATCCCGACCACGTCGGCGTCGTTGCCGCGCAGCACCGGGTAGCGCGAATAGGGTGTGTCGCGCATCCGCGCCAGGTTCTCTTCGAAGCTGGCCGACACATCGAGCCAGGCGATGCGGGTGCGCGGCGTCATCAGCGTCTCGGCATCGCGGTCGCCCAGCGTGAGTACGCGGTTGACCATGTTGCGCTCGTCGGCGTCGATCACGCCCTGCTCGTGGCTCTCGCTCACCAGCATGCGGATCTCTTCTTCGGTCACCTGGGCCGCTTCGGTGTCGTTGAGCCGCAGCAGCCGCAACAGGCCGCGGACCGAAGCGCTGAGCAGCCACACCGCCGGGGTCGCGATGCGCGAGAGCCAATGCATCGGCAGCGCGACCACGCTGGCCACGCGCTCGGGTGCCAGCAGCGCCAGCCGCTTGGGCAGCAGTTCGCCCAGCACGATGGTCAGGAAGGTGATGAGGCCAACAGCGAGCACCGTGCCGGCGGTGGTCGCATAGGCGCCCAGCGCCGGCAGCCTGGACGCCAGCCAACTGCCGATGGCGCTGCCCAGCGCGTCGCCACCGAGCATGCCGGTGAGCACGCCGATCAGCGTGATGCCGACCTGGACGGTCGACAGGAAGCGCTCGGGATGCTGGGCAAGCTCCAGGGCCGTGCGTGCGCCGCGCCGCTCGGCCATCTGCTTCAGGCGCGGCTTGCGGGACGTCACGACCGACATTTCCGACAGCGCGAAGAACGCGTTGCAGGCAATCAGCGCCAGGACGATGAGGATCAGCTCAAGCATCGACGGCGCCCGGGTTCAGGCCAAGGCCGGAGGTGAAGGCCGGCAGGCGAGGGCATCGGCGGGCGGAGGGCGGTCTAGGGTCGTCGTCCATGGGGGGCGGGCAGCGCAGAAGGGCGCGGGCCGGACTATAGCAGGTGCCCGCGTGAGGACCCCGGGCACGTCCGGGGTGGTCGCAGGCGTCATGGAGCCGTCATAATTCGCCCTTGCGCAAGCGCCCGGCCCCGCGGGTGCGCGGACAAAGGCGTCGGCATGTTCTCCCTGCAAACCATCTTCGGCCAAGGCAACCAGTTCTACACCCTGCTCGAGGAGGCGGCGGTCGCCGCGCACGACAGCGCCATCGCGTTGCACGCGATGCTCAAGGAAGCCGATCGGCAACCCGCGCTCGACGCCTTCAAGCTGGCGCGCATGCGCGAGCGCGAGGCCTCCGACAAGATCAGCCAGGCCCTGGTCGACAGCTTCATCACCCCGATCGAGCGCGAGGACATCGAGGCGCTGGGGTCGGCGTTGTACAAGATTCCCAAGCAGATCGAGAAGTTCGCCGATCGCTACTCGCTGGCCACCCAGCACCTGGAGCACATCGACTTCGCGCCGCGCGCGGCGATGCTCGAACAGGCCTCTGCGGTGGTGGTGAAGATGGTCAAGACCCTGCGCAGCATGAAGCTCGAGCCGATGAAGGCGCTCAACGACGAGCTGCGCGCGCTGGAGAACGAGGCCGACCGGCTGATGCTCGAGCTTTACCGCGATATCTATTCGGGCAAGCTCGATCCGCTGCAGATGTTCCTGCTCAAGGAGTTCTTCGAGATCCTCGAGAAGGCCATCGACCGCTGCCGCGAGGCTGGGGTCGTGGCCTACGAGATCGTGCTCAAGAACTCCTGACGGGCCGCCGACCATGCTGACCCTCGTGCTGATCGTGGTCGCGACCGCGCTGGTGTTCGAATACATCAACGGGTTCCACGACACCGCCAACTCGATCGCGACGGTCGTCGCCACCAAGGTGCTCTCGCCGATGCAGGCGGTCGGGCTGGCGGCGTCGATGAATCTGATCGGCGCGCTGATGGGCACCGCGGTCGCCAAGACGATCTCCTCGGGCCTGATCAATGCCGGCGTGATCGATGTCGGCTCGCAGCTGATCCTGTGCGCGTTGCTTGGCGGCATCATCTGGAACCTGATCACCTGGTGGTGGGGCCTGCCGTCGTCGTCCTCGCATGCGCTGATCGGCGGCCTGATCGGCGCCGCGCTGGCCGCCGCGTCCAACAATTTCGACGTGGTGGTGTGGTCGGAACCGGCGACGCCGTTCTGGCAGAGCGCGGGCGTGCTGTGGAAAGTGGTCGTGCCGATGGTCAGTTCGCCGGTGTTGGGGTTCGCGGCCGGCTTTCTGATGATGGGCGTGCTGTTCTTCGTGATCTCGATGATGGCGCGCAGCGGCGGCGTGCTGGCGCGCATCGCGCGGCCGCGCTGGGTCAATGCGTTCTTCGGCAAGAGCCAGATCGTCTCGGCCGCCGGCATGGGCTTCGCGCACGGCATGAACGACGCGCAGAAGACGATGGGCATCGTGGCACTGACCCTGGTCAGTGCGCAGAGCGTGGGCACGCTGGACAACCTGCCGGGCTGGCTGGCGTTCCTGCACCCGTCCGAGGCCGCGCTCAACAACGGCGACATCGATCTGTGGATCAAGATCTCCTGCGCGCTGGTCATGGCCGCGGGCACCGCCGCCGGCGGCTGGCGGATCATCAAGACGCTGGGCCACAAGCTGGTCAAGCTGCACCCGATCCACGGCTTCGCAGCCGAAACCAGCGCCGCCTCGGTGATCCTCGCGGCGTCCTCGCTGGGCATTCCGGTCTCGACCACCCACAACATCTCCTCGGCGATCATGGGCGTGGGCACCGCCAAGCGGCTGAATGCGATCAAGTGGTCGGTGGTCAACAAGATGATCTGGGCCTGGATCCTGACCATCCCGATGTCGGGCGGCATCGCCTACGGGCTGTTCCGGGTGTTCCACCACTTCGGCTGGGTGTGACGCCGGCCCGCCAAGCAAAGAGCGCGCGGGCCGACCGGCCCGTATCGCCGTCCCCGGCGCCGGGCGAGGGCCCGCACGCCCGCATCGTGGCTGCGATCCTTGCCGTGCCCGCCGGGCGGGTCGCCGGCTATGGCCATATCGCACGCCGCGTCGGATTGCCCGGCCGGGCACGGATGGTGGCGCGGGTGCTGCGCGACCACGACGGGCCGGCGCTGCCCTGGCACCGCATCGTCCGCAGCGATGGGCGCATTGCATTTTCCGACGGCTCGCCCGGCTTCGAGGAGCAGGTGCGCCGGCTGCGCGCCGAAGGCGTGACGGTCGTGCGCGGGCGCGTGCGCATGCCGGTCGAGGACGGGCTCGATGCGGCGTTGTGGGGACCGGACGCGCGCGACTGACGGCGACGCAGTCGACACGGCACGCCGGTATCATGGGCGCGCATAACGAGGAGTGCCGATGTTTCCGAGGTTGCCGCAGGCCGTCAAAGTGATTCTGGCCATCAATGTCGTGGTGTTCCTGCTGCAACTGGTGATCGGGAGCCTGCTCGCGCCGTTCATGCTCTGGCCGCTGGGCGGTGCCGACGCCGGTGG
The DNA here is from genome assembly GCF_037198055.1 of Luteimonas sp. gir. Lineage (NCBI taxonomy): Bacteria > Pseudomonadati > Pseudomonadota > Gammaproteobacteria > Lysobacterales > Lysobacteraceae > Luteimonas > Luteimonas sp. gir. The sequence continues at coordinate 109,791 of NZ_JBBAXQ010000006.1, read as the reverse complement.
ATTGGGCTTCCAGCCGTGGCAGCTGCTGTCCTACGGCTTCATGCACGACCCGCGCAATCTCGCGCATCTGGTGTTCAACATGCTGGCGCTGGTGATGTTCGGCTCCCAGCTCGAGTACACCTGGGGCACACGGCGCTTTGTGACCTACTACCTTGTGTGCGTGGTCGGCGCCGGGCTGTGCCAGCTCGCGGTGGTGACCTGGTCGCTGACGCAGGGGGCATTCCCGTATCCCACGCTCGGCGCGTCGGGCGGTGTGTTCGGTCTGTTGCTGGCCTACGGCATGCTGTTTCCGAACCAGCGGATCATGCTGTTGTTCCCGCCGATCCCGATGCGGGCGCGCACGCTGGTCATCGTCTACGGCCTGGTCGAGCTGGTGCTGGGCATCACGGGCACGCGCTCGGGTGTGGCGCACTTCGCGCACCTGGGCGGCATGTTGTTCGGCTGGCTGCTGATCCAGCACTGGCGCGGCCGTCCGCCGTTCAACCGCAGCCGGCGCCACGTGCGGAGGCTGTGAGCTGAGCGGCATTCCTGGCAATCGAGATTGAGGGTTCGTAGAAGCGGATTCCTTGACCGACAGCGCACTGTTGGGAAACGAAGAAGGCCGCACATCGTGCGGCCTTCTTTTTGGGGTCCTCTCAAGGGCGGAGCCGGGAGTTCCTCTTCGGATAGGCAGCAGCCTGTCAGCCGGAAGCCGCTCTCCCCTCGGTCAGGACATCCTGTCCTGACTCGGGCGCACGCCATCCATGGCGCGCTCGACGCGGCCACCGGCCGCCAGTCCGCTGCCGTGGACGTTTGCATCCTGTCTTCGAGTAGACCAAGGGTCACATGCTGAAGAAGTCGCGCACCCTCGGCCCCAGCGCGACGCGCGTTCCGGAGACGGGCGCGACTTCGGCGAGGCGTCTTCCTTCGCGCCTGGCCGGACGGGATGCCACGTCTCTTCTGGTGATCGCGCGCCGCTTCTACGAATCCCCAAACGCGGCTTATCGCCAGATCCGGACCTGATCCTCGGCTTTGCGGTTGAGTGCGTCGCCGGCCTTGCACTGGAAGGTCTCGGCGAACGCCGGCAGGTTGGCGACCGGGCCGTTGGTGCGCCACTGGCCGGGGGCCTGCGGACTGGTCGCGGCGTTGCGCGTCGCGGTATCGACCGCCGACTGCTGCCGCCACAACTGCGCCCAGGCGTGGAAGAACGCTTCGCGCGACGGCTTGGCCAGCTCGGGCGAGGCCTGCTGCAGCGCATCCCAGGCCAGTTCGACACCCGCCAGGTCGGCGGCATTCTCGTCACGGGTCAATGCCCCGTTGACGTTGACCCCGGTCAGGCCGGGATAGGGATAGCCGTTGTACTGGGTGACCAGGCGGTCGGTCGTCTGCATCCACGCCGCGTCGTCAGCCGGGGTCCACCAGCTGCGCAGGGCGTCGTTGCTGTCGACGGACTTGCCCTTGATGTCGACCGCGCGGCTCATTTCGTGGCCGACCAGCGCGCCGAAGGTGCCGTAGTGCGCGGCGCCGTCCTGGGCCATGTCCAGCACCGGCGCCTGCAGCACCGCGGCCGAGACGATGATCCGGTTCTGCGCCGGGTCGTAGGCCAGGGCCGGCGTCTGCGGCAGCACGTCCCAGCGGCGGGCGGCATTGGTCTGCCCGATGCGGCGCATTTCCTGGCCGTGGCGCCAGGTCGCGGCGATGAGCATGTTGCTGCCGAAGCTGCCGCGGCCCATCGGCTGGACGGTGTAGTCGATGTCCTGCACCGGGGCGCCGATCTCGATCCGCAGCTTCGCCAGCTTGGCGCGCGCTTCGGCCTTGGTCGGCTCGCTCATCCAGGTGCTGCGGTCGATGCCGCGGCCCAGCGCATCGCGCACTTGGCCTGCGATCGTTTCGGCGCGCGCGCGGGTGGCATCGGGCAGGTGGCGGCCGATGTACTCGCGCGAGACCATCGGGCCGGCGGCGCGGTTGATCGCCGCCAGCACCTGCTGCCGGCGCTCGGGCTGGACGGCTTCGCCGCGCAGGATGCGGCCGTGGAAATCGAACTCGGCATCGCGGAAGCGCTTGGAGAGGTACGGCGCCATCGCATTGCCGATATGGAAGCGCAGGTAGGCCTTCCACTGCTCGGGCTTGAGCGTATTGACCAGCGTGTCGAGCTGCTGGAACAGCGCGGCATCGGCCAGCGAGACCTGCTGCGCGGTCACGTGCTGGGCCTGGAGGAAATCCTCCAGTTGCAGGCGGCGATACTGCTTGCCCAGGCCGGCGACGTCGACCAGCGCGTACTGGGTGCGCGGATCGCGGATATCGGCCAAGGGCTTGGAGGCGGCGGCGATGCGGCGCTCGAGGTCGAGCACCAGCGCAGTATCGGCCTCGAGCCGGTCCTCGGTGGTTCCGGTCAGCGCCAGGATGTTGCGCACGTACTGGGTGTACTGGGCGAACACCTCCTGGGTCTGGGCATCGCCGCGGCTGTAGTACGCCGGGTCGGGCAGGCCCAGGCCGCCCTGGACGAAGTAGGCGATGTTGCGGCTGAGGTCGGCCACATCGACCTCGGCACCGAAGTTGAAGAGCACCGGGATCCCGACCGAATGCAGCGCGGCGATCGACGGTGCGATGTCGCGGGTCCGGCGGATGCCGTCGATGCGCGCGATCAGCGGTGCGATCGGCTTGGCACCGTCGGCCTCGACCGCGGCCTCGTCCAGGCCGCTGGCCCAGAAGTCGCCCAGCAACTGTTGCACATTGTTCTGCGGCGCCTGCATCGCGGCATCGAGCAGGTCGTACTGCTGCTGTTGCGCCAGCGCCTGCAGTTCGCCGAGCGCCGAGCGCGTGCCCTGGCCGGCGACCAGGACATTGGCGGCCAGCCAGTCCTTGTTGACGACGGCGTACAGGTCGCTGCAGGCAGTCACCGGCGGCGGGCCCTTGGGCGCGGCGGCGCGCCGGCGCTGGGCGTCGGCATCGGTGCTCAGGCCCACGAGCAGGGCGATCGACGCGGCAAGCAGCGCCGGGCGGGCGAGGGTGGCATGAATCGGCATTGCGGATTCCGTTCGGCGTGATGCGCGCAAGTCTAGCAAGCGCGCAAGTGCGCGACGTGCAGACGCAGGCAGGGTGCGGTGCACCGGTCGGTGGACCCGCATCGCCGCGATGCCAGCGCCTGGAAACGACGAGGCCCGGCGTCGCCGCCGGGCCTCGCTGGTCAGCCGATCGGGGCTGGCCGGGGCGTTACCAGATCACCACCTGGCGCTCGCCGTCTCGCACCATCGGGTCGCCCGGCTTGCACTGGAAGGCGGCCGCGAACGCCGGCAGGTTGGACGGCGCGCCGATCGCGCGGAACGACGACAGCGCATGCTCGTCGGTCGCCAGCCGCTGGGTCAGCTGCTCGGGCGTGAAGTTGCGGCGCCACACCGTCGCCCAGCTCAGGAAGAAGCGCTGGTCGCGGGTCATGCCATCGGTCATCGGGTCGGGCGTGCCGGCGGTGGCCTTCTTCATCGCGTCATAGGCCGTCGCCAGGCCCCCCAGGTCGGCGATGTTCTCACCCAACGTGTGATTGCCGTTGAGCGCGCGGCCATCCGGCAGGCGGTAGTCGTTGAACTGCTGGACGAGCTTGCCGGTGCGTGCCTTGAAGCCGGCGAAGTCCTCCGGCGTCCACCAGTCCTCCATGTTGCCGGTCGGCCCGAAGCGCGCGCCCTGGTCGTCGTAGCCGTGCGTCATCTCGTGGCCGATCACCGCGCCGATGCCGCCGTAGTTCATCTCGTCGGTGGCCTCGGGGTCGAAGAACGGCGGCTGCAGGATCGCGGCCGGGAACGTCAGTTGGTTGGCCAGCGGGTTGTAGGAGGCGTTGACCGTCTGCGGGCGCATGCCCCACTCGGACTTGTCGACCGGCTTGCCGATCTTGCCCAGATCCCACTTGTAGTTGAACTCGGTCGCCGCCAGCACGTTACCCAGGTAGCTGTCGCGCGAGGTCGTCAGGCCGCTCCAGTCGCGCCACTTGTCGGGGTAGCCCACGCGCGGCTCGAACGTCTCCCACTTGGCCAGCGCCTTGCGCTTGGTCTCCGGGCTCATCCACTCCAGGTTCTCGATGCGCTGCTTGAGCGCGTCGCTGAGGTTGGCGATCAAGGCCTCCATCTTGGCCTTGGACTCGGGCGGGAACGCGACCTGCACGTACAACTGGCCCATCGCGTGGCCGATCTCGTTGTCGACCGTGCCGAGCACGCGCTTCCAGCGCGGCTCGATTTCCTTCTGGCCGCCGAGCGTGCGGTCGTAGAACGCGAAGTGCTGCTGCACGAACGCGTCCGACAGGTACGGCGAGGCGCCGTCGACGAGATGGAAGCGCAGGTACGCCTTCCACTGCTCGACCGGCACGTCGACCAGCATCTTGTCGACTTCCTGGTGGAACTCGGGCACCGACAGCGACAGCGTCTGCGGCACCGCGATGCCCTGCGATTCGAAGAACGTCGTCCACGGGAAGTTCGGCGTGAGCTTGTCGGCCTCGGCCACGGTGATCGGGTTGTAGTACAGCCCGACATCGCGCGAGAACGCCTCGCGGGACTTGGAGACCCTGGCGATGCGGGTCTCGAACGCCATCACGTCCTTGGCCTGCGCCTGGGCCTGCTCGGCCGGCACGCCCGACAGCTCGAGCACCTTGGCGATGTGGGCGACATAGGCCTCGCGGATGCCAGCCTTGTCGGCGGCGCTGTAATAGGTGGTGTCGGGCAGGCCCAGGCCGCCCTGGCCGGTCGCAGCGATGTTGACCGAGGAATCCTTGAAGTCCGGCATCGCGCCGATGCCCCACAGGAAGCCCTGGCCCTTGGCCGCGCTGGTGCGCAGCCACTGCGCGATCGATGCGCTGTCGGTCAGGCCATCGATAGCAGCCAGTTCGCCCTGCAGCGGCGCCAGCCCCTGGGCCTCGATCGCGGCCTCGTCCATGCCGGTCGCCCAGAAATCGCCGACGAGCTTCTCGATGCCGGTCGCGTCGGTATGTTCGGCCGCCTGCTGCGCGAGCTGGTGCTGGACCGCGGTCGAGCGCTCGTCGAGCATTTCGAACGCGCCCCACGAACTGCGGTCGCCGGGGATCGGGTTGGCCGCCAGCCACTTGCCGTTGACGTAGCCGCCGAAGTCGGCGCAGGCGTTCTTGGTGGTGTCCAGGTCGTCGATCAGGAAGCGGTTGTAGGGCGGCAGCGCGGCCTCATCGAGGTGGAACGTCGGCGCCTGGGCCGTCTGCGGTGCGTCGGCGGCGGGGGCCGCGGCGTCCTGGCCGCCCGAGCAGGCGGACAGCGCGAGCACGACGGCGCCGGTCAGCAGCAGGCGCTTGGGAACGATGGCAATCAAGACAGTCTCCGGGAGAGCGGCGCCGGACGGCGCCCTGTGAGCGCGCACTCTACGCCTGCCCCCGGGTGCCCGGGGGTGTCGAAGGTCATGCGGGCGCGGGCCGCCGCGGCGCCGCGGTGCAGGCGAGCCGGATGGCAGGGTGACGTTCGACCCATGTGCACGGTCCGGTGCGGGCGCGACGATCGGCGCTGGCATGCCGATGGACTGGAACTTCCGATGCTCGCGATCGATGGCCTCACCAAGACCTATGCCAACGGCGTGCGCGCCCTTGACGGCGTGACCCTCGACATCCCGCGCGGCATGTTCGGGCTGCTGGGCCCCAACGGCGCCGGCAAGTCCTCGTTGATGCGGACATTGGCGACGCTGCAGTCGGCCGACGCCGGCAGCGTGACCCTGGTGGGCGAGGGCGGCACGATCGATGTCCTGCGCGACAAGGAGGCGGTGCGCAGGCAGCTCGGCTATCTGCCGCAGGATTTCGGGGTCTATCCCAAGGTCAGCGCGCTCGACCTGCTGGAGCATTTCGCCGTGCTCAAGGGGCTGACCGAGCGCAAGGTCCGACGCGAGGTCGTCGACGGTCTGCTGCAGCAGGTGAACCTCTGGGAGGCGCGCAAGCGCAAGCTCGGGACCTATTCGGGCGGTATGCGCCAGCGCTTCGGCATCGCCCAGGCCTTGCTCGGCAATCCGCGGCTGGTGATCGTCGACGAGCCCACCGCCGGTCTCGACCCGGAGGAGCGCAACCGGTTCCTGAACCTGCTGGCGGCGATCGGCGAGGACGTCGCGGTGATCCTGTCCACGCATATCGTCGAGGACGTGACCGACCTGTGTCCGACGATGGCGATCATGAACCGCGGCCAGGTGCTGCTGACCGGGCGCCCGACCGACGCGATCGCCGCGCTCTCGCAGCAAGTCTGGCGCAAGCAGGTCACCAAGGAGACGCTGGCCGGTTACGAGGCGGCGCACACCGTGCTGTCGACGCGCCTGGTCGCCGGCCAGCCGGTGATTCATGTGCACAGCGCCGAACGCCCGGATGCGGGCTTCGTGCAGATCGAACCGGATCTGGAGGACGTCTACTTCCAGCGGCTGCGCCTGCAGGCCAGGCAGCAGGCCGTGTCCGCGCCCGTCGCCTGATCGGGAGCGCGACATGCTGATCGAGTTCTTCCGCTTCGAGCTGCGCCAGCAGCTGCGTGCCCCGCTGCTGTGGTTTCTGGCTGTGCTGTTCGCGCTGCTGGGCTTCGGCGCCGCGTCCAGCGATGCCATCCAGATGGGCGAGGCGATCGGCAACGTGCACCGCAACGCGCCGGTGGTCATCGCGCAGATGTTCGGGGTGTTCACCCTGCTGACGATGCTGATCGTGCCGATCTTCGTCAGTACCGCGCTGCTGCGCGACTTCGAGCAGGGCACCGCCGACCTGCTGTTCGCAGGACCGGTCCGGCGTCGCGACTACCTGCTCGGCCGTATCGCCGCGGCGATGCTGGCCAGCTTTGCGGTGTTCGTGATCATCGCCATCGGCCTGTTCGTCGCCCAGTTCATGCCGTGGATCGACCCGGTCCGATTGGGACCGGTGTCGCTGCGTCCCTATCTATGGGCGCTGGGTGTCATCGTGCTGCCGAACCTGCTGTTCGTCACTGCGCTGCTGTCGCTGTTGGCGGTGACCACCCGGTCGATCCTGTGGGTCTATATCGGCGTCCTCGCGTTCTTCGTGCTCTACGGCGTCAGTGCCACATTTCTTCAGGACATCGACAACGTCTGGCTGGCGACGCTGCTCGAGCCGCTGGGCGGCCGTGCGCTGTCGCGCACGGTGCGCTACTGGTCGGCCGAGGAGCGCAATACCGGCTTGCCGGCGCTGGGGGAGTACCTGTTGGCCAACAGGGCGTTGTGGATCTGCGTGGGGTTGGCGCTGTTCGTCGCGACCTTTGCGCTGTTTCGCACCGAGCGCACCGGGACCGGTCGCGGTGTGTGGCGGCGTCGGCGCACGCGCGTGGCCTCGCCGCCCGCGGCCACGGTCGTGCCGGCGCGTGCGCCGATCCGTGCACAGCCCACGTTCGGCAGGGCTACCTCGTGGACCCAGACCTGGCGGCAGGTGCGTTTCGACACCGCCGGGGTACTGCGCAGCGTCCCGTTCCTGGTGATGTTGCTGTTTGGCATCGTCAACTTCGTGCCGTCGGCGTTCTCGCAGCAATCCCTGTACGGCACGGGTGTCTATCCGACGACCTCGCAGTTGCTCGATGCATTGCGCGGCAGCTACAGCTTCCTGCTCTTGCTGGTGGTGATGTTCTATGCCGGCGAGTTGGTATGGAAGGAGCGCGCGGCCAAGCTCGGCGAGGTCGTCGACGCGATGCCCGTCGCCAACCGCATTCCGCTGTTGGCCAAATGCCTGACCTTGCTGGTCGTGGTGGTGCTGTTCCAGGCGCTGGGCATGGTCATGGCGATGGCGATCCAACTGGTCAAGGGCCAAGTCCAACTCGAACCGACGGTGTACCTGCAGGCGCTGGTGCTCGATTCCATTCCCTATATGGTGATGGGCGGGCTGGCGCTCGCCCTGCAGGTGTTCGCCAACAACAAGTTCATCGGCTATGGCCTGCTGGTCCTGGTGCTGGTCGCGCAGGCCGTGCTCGGCACGCTCGACTTCACCCACAATCTCTACATCATCGGCGGGTGGCCGAACGCGCCGTATTCGGACATGAACGGCTACGGCCACTTCCTGGTGGGCCAACTGGCGTTCCAGGGCTACTGGAGCCTGTTCGTCACCGCTCTTTTGTTGTTGGCCGCGTCGCTGTGGGTGCGCGGTCGCGACAGCGGCCTGCGTCAACGCTTGGCCGGCATGCGCGCAGAACTGCGCGGTGGGCTGGGCGTGGCGCTCGCGGTCACGCTGCTGGCGTTCGTCGGGCTGGGAGGGGTTCTGTACTGGAACACCAACATCCGCAATGACTTCGTCTCGCCCGACGGCCAGCTCGACCTGCGCGCACGCTACGAGCGCGAGTACAAGCGGTACGAGTCCTTGCCCCAGCCCCGGATCATCGCCAGCCGGTCCGATCTCGATCTGCGTCCGGAGACGCAATCGATGAGCGGCGAACTCGTCTACACCGTGCGCAATCCACACCCCACGCCCATCCAGGACGTGCATCTGGGCATGACCGAGGACCGCGCGCTCGTCGAGGTCGATCTCGGTGGGCAGACCTTGCTCGAGCATGAGGTGCCGCTGGGATACCGGATCTACCGCTTGGCCACGCCGCTGGCGCCGGGAGAACAGCGCGATTTCCGCTTCCGTCTCGACTTTCACCCCACCGGCATCACCAACGATCAGGCGCAGACGGCATTCGTCGAGAACGGTACGTTCTTCGACAGCGACCTGTTTCCCCAGTTCGGCTACAACGCGCGGCTGGAGATCGACGACCGCAACGAGCGCCGCAAGCGCGATCTTGGCGAGCCGCGTCGCATGCCCAAGCTCGAAGACGAAGCCGCGCGCGCAAACCCGTACATCGGCGACGACGCGGACTGGATCGACTTCGCCACCACGATCTGCACCGCGCCCGATCAGATCGCGCTGGCGCCGGGCTATCTGGAGCGCGAATTCGAGCGTGACGGCCGCCGTTGCTTCCGCTATGCGATGGATCGGCCGATGCTGAACTTCTACGCCTTCCTGTCGGCGCGCTGGCAGGTTCGCAAGGGGACCTACCGCGACATCCCGATCGAGGTCTACTACGACCCCAAGCACCCGTTCAATGTCGACCGGATGATCGAAGCGGCGCAGAAGTCGCTGGCGTACTACGAGGACAACTTCACCCCCTACCAGCATCGCCAACTGCGGATCATCGAGTTCCCCGGCTATGCCAGCTTCGCCCAGGCCTTCGCCAACACCGTGCCGTACTCCGAGTCGATCGGCTTCATCGCCGACCTGCGCGATGCCGACAAGGTCGACTACGTGTTCTACGTCACCGCCCACGAGGTCGCCCACCAGTGGTGGGCGCATCAGGTGATCGGTGCGAACGTACAGGGTGCGACGATGCTGTCCGAATCGTTGGCGCAGTACTCGGCCCTGATGGTGATGGAGCGCGAATACGGCCGCGCCCGCATGCGTCAGTTCCTGAAGTACGAGCTGGACCGGTACCTGAGCGACCGGGGCGGTGAACGCATCGAGGAACTGCCGCTCTACCGGGTGGAGAATCAGCCGTACATCCACTATCGCAAGGGGTCGCTGGTGTTCTACCGGCTGCGCGAGGAATTGGGTGAAGCGGCACTCAATCGTGCGCTCAAGCGATTTCTCGAGGACAAGGGCTATCAGCAGCCGCCGTACACCACCTCACGCGAGCTGCTGGGCTACATCCGCGCAGAAGCGCATCCAGATCAGCAGGGCCTGATCACCGATCTGTTTGAGGAGATCAGCTTCTACGACAACCGGGTCGAGTCCGCGATGGCAAGGCGGCGCGAGGACGGGCGCTTTGACGTCACCTTGAAGCTGCACGCCGCCAAGCGTTATGCCGACGGGACCGGACGCGAGACGGATGGTGCGATGGACGACTGGATCGAGGTTGGCGTGTTCGCACGTGGTCCCTCCGGCAAGGAACGCGATGAGCAGGTGCTGTACCTGGAGCGGCATCACATCACCGATCCGGATCCGGAGATCACCGTGACCGTCGATGCGGCGCCGTACGAAGCCGGTTTCGATCCCTACAACAAGCTGATCGACCGGGTCTCGTCGGATAACCGCAAACGCGTTGCGCTGTGATCACCCGCTGCATTGCCGGCGCATTGCGCGACCTGGTGGCCGGCAATCGCCGTTCCATAGGTCCGAAGCGCCCGAGGTCATTCCCGCCCGGACGGCGCTTCCGGAGGATCGACCGGCGCTCCGGGGTTCAACGACCGCCCCTCGCGCCGAGGCCGGGTGAACGGCACCGGCTTGGGCCCCGGTGCGTCGGTGTTCTTGATCAGCAGCGGGATGCCGGCGCGGGTGTCGTTGCTCGCGGTTTCCAGGTCGAAGCGTTCGGCGTCGAGACGGCGCACCTGGGCGGCGATCGCATCGGCTTCGTCGTCGTCGACACCGAGTGCGCGCAGCGCAGCGGCGCCGAACAGCACCGCCGATTCGAAGGTCTCGCGCACCTGCACGTCGACGCCGGCATTGACCAGCTTCAGCGCATGCTCGCGGTCGTAGGCGCGCACCAGCAGCCGGGCCTGGGGAAACTCGTGGGTGACCAGCTCGACGATGCGGTCGGCGGCATCGCGATCGTCGACACAGACCGCGATCGCGCGGGCACTGTGCGCGCCCGAAGCGTGCAGCACGTCGAGCCGGGTGCCGTCGCCGTAGTAGACCTTGAAGCCGAAGTCGGCGGCGCTCTGGATCATTTCGATGTCGGTATCGATGATCGTCACGTCGACATCCCGGGCCAGCAGCGACTGGCTCATGACCTGGCCGAAGCGGCCGAAGCCGATGATCAGCACGCTGCCGGTCTGGTCGGCGACGGCCTCCACGCCATCGAGCGACGGGCGATCGCGCCGGGAGGTCCAGCGCCCGGTCGCCAGCACGACCAGTGGGGTGAGGGCCATCGACAGCACGACCACGGCGGTCAGCGTGGCGTTGACCCGGGCCTGGATCAGGCCGCTCGCGGCCGCGGCGGCGAACAGCACGAACGCGAACTCGCCGCCCTGGGCCATCAGCACCGCGCGTTCGAGCGCTTCGCGATGGCCGCTGCGGGTGACGCGTGCGACGACGTAGATGCACAGCGCCTTGGTCGCCATCAGCGCCAGCACCGCCGAGACGATCAGCGGCCAGTCCTCGACCACCACCGCCACGTCCAGCGCCATGCCCACGCCGAGGAAGAACAGGCCCAGCAGCAGGCCGCGGAACGGCTCGATGTCGGCCTCGATCTGGTGCCGGAACGCAGATTCGGACAGCAGCACGCCGGCCAGGAACGCGCCCATCGCCATCGACAGCCCGCCCAACTGCATCAGCAAGGCCGCGCCGAGCACCACCAGCAGCGCGGCGGCGGTCATCACTTCGCGCGCGCGGGCGGCGGCAAGGATCCGGAACAGGGGATTGAGCAGGTAGATGCCCGCCACGACCAGTGCGGCCAGCGAGCCGATGCCGATCGCGATCGCCATCCAGCGCGACGGCGCGTCGGCCGCGGCCTCCGGCGTCGGCGACAGGAACGCGATCGAGGCCAGCAGCGGCACGATCAGCAGGTCTTCGAACAGCAGCACCGAGACGATCTTGCGGCCGTGCGGCAACGCGATCTCACCGCGCTCCGACAGCAGTTGCATGACCACCGCGGTCGAGGTCATCACGAAGCCCGCGGCGCCGACGAAGGCCACCGGCCAGGGGAAGCCGAAGGCGTAGGCCACCAGGGTCAAGGCCGTGGTCGCGAGCAGGATCTGCAAGGCGCCCAGTCCGAAGATCTGCCGGCGCAGCGCCCACAGATGCGAGGGCCGCATTTCCAGGCCGATCACGAACAGGAACATCACCACGCCCAGTTCGGCCACATGCAGGATCGCCTGGGGATCGGAGAACCAGCCCAGGCCGAACGGGCCGATCGCCAGGCCCGCGGCGAGATAGCCGAGTACCGAGCCCAGCCGGAAGCGGCGAAACAGCGGGACTGCGACCACCGCCGCGCCCAGCAACGCGACCAGTTGCACCAACTGGCCGGTGGTGTCGTGGGCGTCGGCGGCCACCGGTCAGCGCCTCGGGGCCATGGCCGAGAGCAACAGAAAGCCCCCGGCCAGTCCCAGTTGCTGCAGGAACTGCAGCATCTGGCCGGTGCGGGCCGAGGCGCGCACTGCCCAGAACGGATGCGAGAGCACGGCATCGATGAGCACCAGCGCCACCGCCGCCAGCGCGGTCCAGCGCAGTTGCCAGCCGGCGACGATCAGCACGCCCACCAGCAACTGCGCCAGGCTGAAGGCCAGCGTCGTGTCGGAGGTCGGCACGCCGCGCAGCGCCGCCCACAGGCGCAGTGCGCCGGCGACGATGAAGACCGCGGCCAGCAGCCAGCGACCAAGCGTGACCGCGCCGCCCTGGGCGCCGGAACCAGAAGCCATCGGGAACTCCGTGAACGGGAACCCGACGGAGCGTGCCATATGCGCCGCACAACGCACAGACCCGACCGGTGGCGATGGCGCCGCGGGCTGCGGTGCCCTAGAATGGGCGGGTCCTGCAGCGCGGTCGCCCACCCAAGGTCCTTGGACCCGGTCACGATCCTGGTATGCCGTCGGCGCGTCGCGCCGTTTTCGGTCTTTATCCCGCACGTCTTTCGTCGCGCAGACACGGTGCCCGGGCGTTCCCGGTGCCGTCACATCGGATCTCGCAGCGCGGTTTACGGATAGCTCCGGGGTCCATCGCCATCGTCACGGCCATCGGCTGTTGCCCGCACGCGCGGGCCGCCGGGACGTGGACTGGCCCACAGGAGTCCTTGCATGACCACGTTCGAAACCCTCGGGCTGTCGCCCGCGCTGCTGCGCGCGCTGACCGAAACCGGTTACACCACCCCCACCCCGATCCAGGCCGAAGCCATCCCGCTGGTGCTGGGCGGCCATGACGTGCTGGGCGGTGCCCAGACCGGCACCGGCAAGACCGCCGCGTTCGGTCTGCCGCTGCTGCAGCGCCTGGCCAAGGAGACCCCGCCCAAGGGGCAGCGCAAGCCGCGCGCGCTGATCCTGGTGCCGACCCGCGAGCTCGCGATGCAGGTGTCCGACAATCTCAAGGCCTATGGCCGCCACCTGCGCATGAACGTCACGACGATCTTCGGCGGCGCGGGCATGCAGCCGCAGATCGACAACCTGCGCCGTGGCGTCGACATCCTTGTCGCCTGCCCGGGGCGGCTGCTCGACCATATGGATTCGGGCCACGCCAAGCTCGACGCGGTCGAGCTGCTGGTGCTCGACGAAGCCGACCGCATGCTCGACATGGGCTTTTTGCCGCAGATGAAGCGCATCCTGGGCCGGGTGCCCAAGGCGCGCCAGACACTGCTGTTCTCGGCCACGTTCGAGCCGCGGATCAAGGCGCTGGCGCTGGAGTTCATGCGCGATCCCAAGCAGGTGCAGGTTGCGGCCAACAGCACGATCGCCGACACCATCGCCCACCGCGCCCACCCGGTCGACAACAGCCGCAAGCGCGATCTGCTGGTCGATCTGCTGTCCAAGCGCCACACCGACCAGGTGCTGGTGTTCGGCAAGACCAAGCACGGCTGCAACCGTCTGGCCGAGCAGTTGGCCGAGTCCGGCCTGCCGTCGGTCGCGATCCATGGCAACAAGAGTCAGGCGCAGCGGCAGAAGGCGCTCGACGCGTTCAAGTCCGGCCGCGCCCGCATTCTGGTCGCGACCGACGTCGCCGCGCGCGGGCTCGATATCCCGAACCTGCCGCTGGTGATCAACCACGATCTGCCGATGGTCGCCGAGGACTACGTGCACCGCATCGGCCGCACCGGCCGCAACGGCGCGTCGGGCGAGGCGTTGTCGCTGGTGTCGCCGGAGGAGGGCGGTCTGCTGCGCCAGATCCAGCGCATGCTCAAGGCCGAGATCGACATGAGTGCGGTCGAGGGGTATGAGCCGAGCCAGCCGGTCCGGCTGGATACGCCGATCCCGAAGAACGGCGGCGGTCAGCGCCGTCAGCCGGCCGGTGGTCGTCCGGGCGCGCGCATGGGCGAGCAGAAGCCCGGTGGTCAGCGTCCGCCGCGCAAGCCGGCCGCACGCGGCCACAGCAAGCCGCAGGAACGCGGCGCGCATGCGCACGCCGGTCCCAGGCCGCACCGCCAGGGCGCCGGCAGGCCGCAGGGCGCCCGCCAAGACACCCGCGCCTGAGCCATCGGCGCGCGGTATCCAACCCCGCTTCCGCTTGCCGGAAGCGGGGTTTTTTGTGCCTTCTCTCCAAGTACGGAAGCGCTTTCCTTCGGATAGGCAGCAGCCTGCCGCCCGGAAGCCGCTCTCCCCTCGGTCAAGGCCGCTTCGCGGCCCAGCCACGCGAAGCACGCGTGGCGTTCGCATAAACGCGCGGCTGTGCCGCGCACGCCGTCCATGCTTACCCTGCCTTGACTCGGGCGCACGCCCGATCCGCTTCGCGCATCGGTCCGGCCCGGCGAAGCACGCCGGGCGTTCGCCCACTCGCGCGGCACGCCGCGCAAGCGGAAGCGGGCTCACCCTTGGCGTGCTCGACGCGGCCACCGGCCGTCAGTCTGCTGCTGTGGACGTGTGCAACCTGACTTCGGTAGCCGCACCGCCCGTCACGCTGACGAACGCGATGCGTGCGTCGTCGCCTGGCCGCGCAGCGGCCTTGACCGAAGCGCGAGTTCTGGCAGGTGGATGCCCGTCCTAACTTGACAGTCCTATCAGCGCAGAAAGGGCGCGACGGCGGACTGTTGGCTGACGCTGCGTGGACATGCTGCGGGCTGCGAGCGGTTTGAGCGCCGAAAGGCGCTGGCGTCAGCCGTTCTTGCGCTTGCCCTTGCGCGGGGACGATGGCGTCTTTGCCGCAGCGCGCCGCGGCGTCGCGGCCGGGCCGCCGTGCGCGGCGATGAAGTCGCGGACCTGCGGGTAGACCTGGTTGCGCCAGCGGCGGCCGCTGAAGATGCCGTAGTGGCCCGCGCCCTCGACGGTGAGGTGGGCGCGGTCGGTTTCGGCGATGCCGGTGCACAGCGTGTGCGCGGCGCGTGTCTGGCCTTCGCCGGAGATGTCGTCGAGCTCGCCTTCGATCGTCAACAGCGCAGTGCCGGCGATCCGCGACGGATCGACCGGCTCGCCGGCCACGACCCAGCGTCCGCGCGGCAGCAGGTGCTGCTGGAACACCACGCGGATCGTGTCGAGGTAGTACTCGGCCGGCATGTCGAGCACGGCGTTGTACTCGTCGTAGAAGCGGCGGTGCGCCTGCGCGTCCTCGAGGTCGCCCTTGATCAGGTTCTCGTAGAACGCGCGGTGCGATTCGAGATGCCGCTCGGGATTCATCGCCATGAAGCCCATGTGCTGCAGGAAGCCGGGATACACCAGGCGCCCACGCCCCGGATAGTTCATCGGCACCGGGTGGATGACGTTGTGCCGGAACCACGACAGCGGCTTTTCGGTCGCCAGGTTGTTGACCGCGGTCGGCGACTGTCGGGTGTCGATCGGTCCACCCATCATCACCAGCGAACGCGGCGTCGGCTCGCCGCGTGCGGCCATCAGCGACACCGCCGCGAGCACCGGCACAGTGGGCTGGCAGACGCTGATCACGTGCAGATCCTCGGCGCCGATGTGACGGATGAAGGTCTCGATGTAGGCGACATAGTCGTCGAGCGAGAACCCGCCCGACTCGGTGGGCACCATTCGCGCGTCCACCCAGTCGGTGATGTAGACCTTGTGGTCGCGCAGCAGCGTGCGCACCGTGTCGCGCAGCAGGGTGGCGTGGTGGCCCGACAGCGGCGCGACCACCAGCACGCGCGGCTGGGCGCGGATCACGTCCAAGTGCGCCGGATCGTCGGTGTAACGCTTGAAGCGCAGCAGCTTGCAGAACGGCAGTTCCAGTTCGTCGAGCTGCACGACCGGATAGGTGCGGTCGTTGTGCTCGACCGAATGGATGTCGAAGTCAGGCTTCTCGTAGTCCTTGCCGATCCGGTAGAGCAGTTCGTTGGCCGCGGCGATCTGGTCGGCGCCCGCCAGCTGCGACAGCCAGGTGCCGCCGGGCGCATAGGCGCGCGCGGTGGCGTCGGCCAGCAGCGTCCATGGCTTCATCCACGCGCGGCCGAGTTCGTGCATTTGGTAGAACAGCATGGCGGGTATCCGGGGAACTGGTTGTGCGTCGCAACATATTCTAGGCTGCATGAACCGGTCCTGCGGGATTGCGGCCGGATTCAGCCAGTCATTGGCGCCAGTTCGAGTGCCGTGGCGGCGTCGGCCAGGGCCGGCGAGAGCCAGCAGTGCGAGCCCAGCGGGCGAAAGCCGACGCCGGCAAACCGCGTGCGGTAGAAGCGGGCCGGACGCTGCCGGAAGCCGTCATCGTCACCTTCGGCGCCGTCCTCGCGGGCGAAGGTCTCCAGGAACGCGACGCCACCGCACAGCGCGGCCAGACCGGGCAGGCCACGATCGAGCTCGCGTGTGTCCAGGTAGTGCATGACGTCGCTGCACACCAGCAGATCGACCGGGGGGCAGGGCCGCAGCATCGCGAAATCGCCGAACCGCGCCAGGTGCAGGTTGCGCGTGCGTCCGTGCCGACCGACCGCGTAGGTGCTGGCATCGAAGCCCAGGTACTGCGCCTTGGGGCGCAGCTTACGCAGCGGTGCGCGCCAGGCGCCTTCGCCGCAGCCGATGTCGAGCACGCTGCGCAACGGCCGTTCGAGATGGTATTCGGCGGTCGAGACCGCGAGCGCGACCTTGCGCGCCAGGCGCGCCGGCCCGCCGATGTCGCCGGCGCGGTACCAGCGGTCGAAGTAGGCACGGTCGTATTGCTTGGCCATCAAAGTGCCGGCGCGAAAGGGGCGGTCATTCTAAGCGGCAGCGCCGCGTGCGACCCGATGCGGTCGACATGCGATCCTATGCGCCAGCCGAAGGAGCCAGCGCACGATGCAAGCCTATCTGTGGGTCAAGACCTTTCACCTGGTGTTCGTGATGGCCTGGATTGCCGCCGCGTTCTACCTGCCGCGGATCCTGATCAACCTGGTCGAGGCGCAGGGCCGTGTCGAGGTGCACGAGCGGCTGGTGCTGATGGGGCGGCGGTTGTACCGCTTCGGGCATGTGATGGCGGGTCTGGCGGTCGCGCTGGGCCTGGTGCTGTGGCTGGGCTATCGGGTGCTGCCGGACTTCCCGACGATGGTCGGCGGTGCGGGCTGGATGCACGCCAAACTGCTGCTGGTGGCGCTGTTGTTCGCGCATTTCGTCGTCGGCGGGCGCTGGCTCAAGGGCGCTGGGCGCGGCCGCGCGTTGCCCTCCACGCGTGCGCTGCGCTGGTTCAACGAAGTGCCGGTGCTGTTGCTGGTGGGCGTGGTGTATCTGGTGATCGCCAAGCCGTTCTGAAGCTCCGTACAGCACAACGCCCCGGCCGGCGTAGACCGACCGGGGCGTGTCCTGTCGATCACTCGTGCGCGGTGACGCCGGCGTCGATGCGTGCGTAGCTGCGGTCGCCGAAGCCGCCGGCCGTGCTGCCGTCGGAGATCGAGAACAGCCGCTCCGACAGGCCGTAATCGCTATTGCCCAGGTTGCGGCCCAACGACAGCGCGAAGTCCCAGGCCTCGGGCGTGGGGTAGCTGCCGTCGCGGTTCTGGTAGCCCAGCAGATGGCCCAGGCTCATATGGGCGCCGTTGCCGACCGCGGTGGCGGTCTTGTCGGCCAGCGCGGCCATCTGCTGCTCGCTGAAGCTCAGGGTCACGGTCTGGCCTTCCTGCACCGGCGTGCCGTCGAGGTTGCCGCTCAGTGCGGTGTTGAGCATCTGCACGTTGCTCTGGTCGACCTTGATGTCGTAGCTGTAGACGCGCGCGCTGGCGATCTCGTTGCCGTTCGCGTCCCAGCGCTGGGTCACGTTCATCGGCACGTTGCCTGCGTATTGCAGGTCGACGTTACGCTCGATGCTGCCGTCCGGACGCGTGGTCACGACCATGTTGCCGGTGTTGCGTGCACCGTCGAGCGACAGGTTCACCGGCCCGAGCTTGGCGCTGAGGTTGGTCTGCGAGCTGTAGTCCAGGCGCTCGATGGTGGCGACGTCCGCGACGCCGGCGCCGTTCGTCTCGGGCATGCGGCCGGCGGCCAGGAAGTCGTTGTAGGCGGCCTGGCCGGCCTCGGTGGACAGGTCGAACTCGGCCGTGCGCAGCGTCGCACCCGCCAGGCTGTCGTTGCGACCGAGCATGACGTTGCCGATCCCGAATTCCACGCCGACGCCGTTGTAGGCCTTGATCGCTTCGGTCGGTCCCGCGGTCACGCGGACCGTGTCCTCGCCGGTGCGCGCGATCACGGTGCTGACCCCGGTCTCGTCGGTGATCTTGGTCTGCGTGGCGAGATTGCGGAACGTCGCCTTGAACTCGTTGGTGGTGTAGTCCGAGCCGTTCATCGTGACCGTGGACCCGACCGGCATCGAGCGCGGCGAGAACGGATTGACCGACAGCGGATCGACGCCGGCATCGGCCGGCATCGCGACCTGATAGCTGGCGCGGATGCCATCGGTCCGGCCGAGCTCGACGCCGGCCTGCGGCGTGTTCACGCCGCCCTTGAGGAACACCGAAACATCGCTCGAGGCTTTATAGGTCGTCACGCCATTGGCGGTGTTCACACCGCCGGTCACCGATGCATTCGCACCCGCGCCAAAGCTCACGCCATAGCCCTTGGCCGACTTCACCGACTCGCTGAAGGACACGCCGCCCGAGGCAGTGACCGAGCCGGCCTCCGGATTGACGCTGACGTTGCCGCTGCTCGACGTGGTGGACTGGTGCACGGTGCCGGCATCGCTGGTGTATGTGGTGCGGGTGTCGGTACGCGTGCTCTGGTTGGCGCTGATGCCGCCGGAGTTGGAGATCGAGACCCCCTGGCTGTCGCTCTGCGACACGCGCGTGGGGATCACCAGCTCGTCGCTGGGATAGATCATCTCCGGGTTCACGACCTGCGGGTTGGCCTTGAGCAGGTCCTGCGGCGAGACGCCGTACTGGTTCGCGATCTGGACCAGGCTCTCGGCCGGTTGCACGATGTGCCGTGTGGGCTCGGTGGACGGGGATGCGGGAAGCGACGACGGTGCGTGCGCTGCGGCGGGCTGAATGCTCATGCGGAACCTGACTGGGAAATCCTATTCAGGATAAAAGTCGGGCCTGCGCACGGCAGCTAGGGTGATCCCGAGGTCGAGGCGTACGACACCCGCTCGGCCAGTCTCGATTCAGCGATGCGCTTACCGCTTCGGTGGCTACTGCATCGCCCAGCCGTGGCTGACGTTGAGGCTCTGTCCGGTCAGTGCGTTGGTCTCGAACGCGGCCAGCATCAAGGCGACGTTGGCGACATCGTCGAGCGTGGTGAACTCCCCATCCACGGTGTCCTTGAGCATGACCTGGCGCACGACCTCGTCCTCGCTCAGCCCCAGCGCCTGTGCCTGCTCGGGGATCTGCTTCTCCACCAGCGGCGTGCGGACGAAGCCGGGGCAGACCACGTTCGCGCGCACCCCGTATTCGGCGCCTTCCTTGGCCACCGCGCGCGCCAGGCCGAGCAGCCCGTGCTTGGCGGTGACGTACGGGGCCTTGAGCTTGGAGGCGAGGTGGGAATGCACCGAGCCCATGTAGACGATGGCGCCGCCTTCGCGGCGCCTGGCCATGTCGCGCAGGCACTCGCGCGTGGTCAGGAACGCGCCATCGAGATGGATCGCGAGCAGCCGCTTCCAGTCGGCGAAGTCGAAGTCGACGATCGGGTTGACGATCTGGATGCCGGCGTTGGCGACCAGCACGTCGATCCGCCCGTAATGTGCGATCGCGCGGGCGATCCCGTCCACGACCTGCGCCTCGTCGGCGACATCCATCGTCAACGCCAGGGCGTCGCCGCCGGTGGCACGGATCCCGGCGGCGACTGTCTCGGCGGCCTCGGCCGCGAGGTCGGCGACGACCACGCGGCCGCCGGCCGCGGCATAGACCTCGGCGATGCGCCGGCCGATGCCGCTGGCCGCGCCGGTGACCACGCAGACCTTGCCGTCGAGACGATTCATGCGCGCATTCGCCATGGAGAAGATGCCGCGCAGCTTAGCTCGACCGCAGCGCGTGCGTCAGTGCGTGCGTGCCGGCGCCAGTATCGGCAGCTCGACCGGCACGCCGTCGGCGTTGCAGTGGCCACCCGCGCACAGCTGCGCACGCAAGGCCGGGGTCGCCTGCACGATGATGTGGTAGATCGCGTTCTGCTCCATCGTGCCGCGCACCGCGTCGCTGCCCGGGCCGCGTGCCCAGATGCCGACATCGTCGCCGCCGTGCGATTCGCTCTTCATCGGCACCAGCGCCTCCTGCATGTAGTCCGGGTGCTCGGTGTCGACCTCGCGCAGGTCCGGCCGTCCCTGCGCCGGCTCGACACTGCGGGGCGCGTGGGCATGGGTCTTGGGCCCGGCCGGTTGCTGGTCGCTGGCACCGGTGTAGCCCGGGCCGTTGGCGTAGGACAGCGTGGTGTACGGCAGGCCGGTGGCATCGAGTGCGTAGGCGGTGGGATCGCCCTCTTCGCCGGTGCGGCCACGGACCTTGCCCAGGATCGGATTGCCGCGCGCCGGGTAGCCGACGAAGTTCAGCGTGTGCGAGTGATCGGCGGTGACCAGGATCAGCGTATCGTCGGCGGAGGTCGCCTCGACCGCGGCCTGCACTGCGCGCGACATCGAGACGGTTTCGTCCAGAGCGCGGAACGCGTTGCCGGCGTGGTTGGCGTGATCGATGCGGCCGCCCTCGACCAGCAGCACATAGCCCTTGCCGTCGCGCGAGAGGGCGTCGATCGCGAAGCGCGTCATCGTTTCCAGGTCGGGCTGGCCATCAGGGCCGGTGTCGCGGTCGTGCTCGTAGTCCATGTGGCTGAGGCCGAACAGCCCCAGCACCGACGACGATGCACGCGCCGCTTGCAGCTGCCGCGTGGTCCAGACGAATGCGCCATCGGGCCGGGCCGCCTGCCACTCTTCGACGAGGTTGCGTCCATCACGGCGTTGGCCGCGGATGCCGGGCATCACCTCCGCATCGGGCAGGAACGGACGCGCACCGCCGCCCAGGGCGACGCGCGGGCCGTAGCCATCGCGCACCGCGTCGACGAACTGGCTGGCGATGTCGCGGCAGCCGGCCGCGCGTGCGGCCTCGGGCATGTCGACATCGCTTTCCCAGTTGCGGTCCGGAACGTGGGCGTAGGTCGCGGCGGGGGTGGCATGGGTCAGCCGCGCGGTCGTGACGATGCCGGTCGCAAGACCGGCCTCGGCGGCCAGGCGCAGCCACGACTGCAGGTGCCGGCCCTGGCTGTCGGCGCAGTCGGTGCGGTCGCCGGCCGAGACGCCGATCGCGCCCATGTGCGACTTCACACCGGTGGCGACCGCGGTCATGGTGCCGGCCGAGTCGGGCGTCTGCGAATCGGTGTTGTAGGTCTTGCTCAACCCGGTGTGCGGGAAGTGCTCCCAGCTCAACTGGTGTTCCTCGCCGGTGCCGCCGTTGCGCTGGCCTTCGAGAATGCGGGCCGCGGCGACCGTGGTCAGGCTCATGCCGTCGCCGAGGAAGACGATGACGTTCTTCGCGTTCCCGGCCATCGCGCCATTGCCCGCCGCACGCGCAGCGCCACTGCGGTACCACCATTGCGCGGTCTCGTCGGCGGGACGGGCGGCGACGGGGACGTCGACGTGCAGTGCGGTGCCGGCCTGGGGCGGCGCGGGGGCGTCGATGGAGGCGCAGGCAGCGCAGAGCAGGGTCAAGGTGCAGGCGATGCCCGCGGAGAAAACGCGCATGGAGAGTCGGCCCGGAAACGAAAAGATGCGCCTCCATTATGCCCGCCCCGCATGGCAGGCTCGTGTCGGTCGCGCGGCGCGCTACCATCGGAGCGCCGGCGAGGCGATTCCCCCACGCCTGCCGGCGCGGAACGACGACCATGACGCTGACCATTGCGCTGCTCGAAGACGACGACATGCTGCGCGAGCGCATCCTGCTGCCGCGCCTGGCCGACTTCGGCTTCCAGATCGACGGCATGGCCAGTGCGGCCGAGCTCGAGCTGCGCCTGCGCCGCGGCGTGCCGGACATCGTGGTACTGGATGTCGGCCTGCCCGATGCCAGCGGCTACGACGTCGCGCGCAGCTTGCGCATGCGCCATCCGCGGATGGGCATCGTGATGCTGACCGCCCGGCGCGATACGCCCGACCGGGTGCGCGGGCTCAACGAGGGCGCCGACGCCTATCTGGCCAAGCCGGTCGAGATCGACCTGCTGGCCGCGACCCTGCACAGCCTCGCCCGTCGCCTGCACGGTGATGCGCCGTCGCCTGCACCGGTCGATGGCTGGCGACTGGCCGACAACGGCTGGCGTCTGGTCGGGCCCAGCGGTCACGGCGCGGCGTTGACCAAGTCCGAGCGGCGGATGCTGCAGTGCCTGGTCGACGCCGAGGGCGAGACGGTCGCACGCGACCGCCTGATCGCCGCGGTCTCCGACAACGTCCACGATTTCGACCCGCATCGGCTCGACACGCTGATCTACCGCCTGCGCCGCAAAGTTGCCGAGGCCTGCGGCGACGTCCTGCCGTTGTCGGCGGTGCACGGCGAAGGTTACGTGCTGACCTCGCTGCGCTGATCGCGCAGCGCCTCGGGCGCGCGCGGCAGGCGGATGCGGAAGGAGGTGCCCGCACCAGGCGCGCTCTCGACCTCGATCGTGCCGCCGGCGCCGGTCACCAGGCTGTGTACCACCGCCAGGCCCAGCCCGGTGCCGCTGCCGGCCGCCTTGGTGCTGAAGAACGGCTCGAAGATCCGTTGCCGCACGGCCTCGTGCATGCCGTGGCCATCATCGCGCAGCACGATCTCGACCCCGCCGTCGGCCGCATCCCCCGCGCTCGCCTCGAACGTGCCGCCGTCCGGCATCGCGTCGCGGGCGTTGGAGGCGAGGTTGAGCAGCGCCAAGTCGAAGTGGTGGCGGTCGATGCGGATCGGCAGGGCGGCGTCGACGCGCGGCACGCGCACGCGCACATCCGGGCCGAACGTCTGCCGCAGCATCGGCGCGAGTTCGGCCAGCGCGCGACCGACGTCGACCGTGTCCAGCGTCGCCGGCTGCGGCCGGGCGAACGTCAGCAACTTGCGCGTCAGCGCCATGCCGCGCTGGGAGGCCTGCTCGACGCCCTCGAGCGCCTGCGCCAGTGCGTCGGCACGCGCATGCGCATCGGCGCCCGGGTCGACCCGATGGCGCTCGCTGGAGAACGCCGCCATCAGCGCCAGGATGTTGTCGAAATCGTGAGCCACGCCGCTGGCCAGGCGTCCGGTGGCCTCGAGCTTCTGCGCCTCGATCAGTTGCGCCTGCGCCTGCTCGCGCTCGCGCATCTCGTTCTCCAGTCGCGCGCCACGCGCCTTCGATTCGGCCAAGGCTTCGCGCAGCGCCGCGATGCTGCGATCGAGCACCAGTGTGATCACCAGATAGCTCATGAAGAACGAGGGCAGCAGCACCGCCGCACGGGTGAGCGCCTGCTCGGCGTCCGCATTGGGGATGAGCGCCACGCCCACGCCGATCAGGACCACGCCCAGCACCGCCAGGAACACCATCCACAGCGCGCGCCGGCCCAGGATCAGGCCGGCGATCACCAGCGTGAGCATTTGCGCGGTTTGATCGATCAGCACGCCGGTGGTCGCGTAGCCCACGCTGGCCGCGCCCAGTTGCGCGGTCACAAACAGGGCGATCGCACCGCGCAGCGCGCCGCGGCGGATCAGCCACAGGCACAGCCAGCACAGCAGGGCGGCGACGATGTCGGCGGTGATGAAGGGACGGAACTGCGGCGCGAGCATGCCGGCGGTCAGATGGCGCCACCAATTCAGCGGCACGGTGACGCCCAGGAACACGAACAGCACCTGCAACGTCGCGGCATTGCGCCGATCCATCGGCTCGTCGAGCGGCACGCGCTGCAGCCAGTCCGAGATCCGCTGGAGCCCGGAGACGGCCCGGCGACGCAGGCGGGGAAGCAGACTCGACGGCATGTTGGTGGCCGTCGGCGGACGGAATGTGAGGAGTCGTGATGATCCGGCCAGATTCAGAGTGTGACAAGTCACGCGACTGAAATTTAGTGTCGGACCTCGGCCGCAATGGCCCTCAGGCCCCGCAGCAGGTGGGGCCCGTCGACGGGACTCGACACACAGCAACGGCACGGCGGACGCGGCAGGGGGCTGCGTGCGCGGACGTGCCCATCGTCTTCGTCTCATTCCAGGGGTTAGCGTAATGAACAGGATCTACAGGCTGGTCAGGCATCGGGCCACCGGGCGGCTCGTCGTCGCGTCCGAATTGGCGCGCCGCAGCGGCCGCGCACGCACGGTGCGGGGATTGGCACTGGCAGCGGCGCTGGGCGCCGTACCGGCCGCGGCGTTCGCCGTCGACGCGGACACGGTCGCGCCGCGTGCCGACGATGTCGCCGCCGTGCCGTACTTCGCCGCGGTCGGTCGCGAAGATTCGAGCGAAGACGCCGGCGCATTCGCGGCCGGCGAGGAAGCCACGGCGGCCGGTGAGACCGCGACTGCGATCGGCTACGGCGCCTCGGCCTATGGCGCCGGTGCGACTGCCTACGCCAACGGCACGGTCGCGGTCGGCCATAACGCGCTGGCCCTGGCCGAGAACGCGTTGGCACTGGGCAACGGTGCCGAAGCGGGCAACCTCAACACCATCGCGATCGGCACCGAGGCGACCGCGCTGGGCGACCAGAGCCTGGCGATCGGCCTGGGTGCCTACAGCGATGGCCCGGCGAGCATGGCGGTCGGCGCGCACAGCAGCGCCGAGGGGCTGTGGGCCACGGCCTACGGTTACAACGCCAGTGCGACCGGCGAGATGGCGCACGCGCTGGGCGCGGGCGCATGGGCCAGCGGCTACAACGCCACGGCGGTCGGCGGTAGCGCGTTCGCCTATGAGGAAGGCGCGACGGCGCTGGGCGCCGGTGCGCTTGCGCGCGGTGGCTATTCGACCGCAGTCGGCAACTTCAGCTTCGCGAACGGTGCCCAGTCGGTGAGCCTGGGCAACGGCGCCTACGCCAACAGCGATGCCTCGATTGCGGCCGGCTACCAGGCGATTGCCGAGGGCGACGGGTCGCTCGCGCTCGGGACCTGGGCCAATGCCGGTGGTTTCCGGCCGTGGGAACTGGGGGGCGGTCCCGGCGGTCGCGAGGCGGCGCCGTACGCGGTCGCGCTCGGCGGCTTCAGCACCGCGCTGGGGCGCAACGCGCTGGCGCTGGGCTTCCAATCGCTGACGCTGGAGGACAACGCCGTTGCGCTGGGCGCAGGTTCGCTGGCAGACCGCGGCAACGCGGTGTCGGTCGGCGCATCGCAGCAGTGGACGAACGGCAACGACGGCACGGTCAACCAGGCCTTCACCCGGCAGATCATCAATGTCGCGGCCGGCACCGAGGACACCGATGCGGTGAACCTCGCCCAGCTCAAGGCCGTGTCCGGCAACCTCGGCGAACTGGCCGAAGGCGCGGTGCGCTATGACGGCTCCGATAAGGCGCGCGTCTCGTTCGGTGGCGCCAACGGCACGCGTCTGGACAACGTCGCCGCCGGCCGGATTGCGGGCGACAGCCGCGAGGCGGTCAACGGCGGCCAGGTGCACGACGCCTTGCGCAGCGTCGCCGATGTCCTGGGCGGCGGCGCAACGGTCACCGCCTTCGGCACGGTATCGGCGCCGGCCTATGTGCTGCAGGGCGTGCATTACAGCTCGATCGGCCAGGCGCTCGGCGCGATCGATGCACACATCAGCCGGATCGATGCGCACATCGGCGCGGTGGAAGCGGGGGGACGCGGGATCGCGATCGGCGGCGACGGCGAAGCCAGCGTTGGCCCCGACAGTCCGAATGGTGTCGCGGTCGGCAGCGGCGCGGCCGCCAACGGCGAGAACGGTGTGGCCGTGGGCGGCGGTGCGTACGCGCATGGCCCCAACGACACCGCGGTCGGCGGCAACGCGCAGGTGCACGCCGACGGCAGCACCGCGCTCGGCGCCAACACCTCGATCTCGGCCGGCGCCACGAATGCGGTGGCCGTCGGCGAGGGCGCCTCGGTGTCGGCGGCCTCGGGTACGGCGATCGGGCAGGGCGCATCGGTGACCGCCGACAACGCGGTCGCGCTGGGCCAGGGCTCGGTGGCCGATCGGGCGAACACCGTGTCCGTCGGCAGCACCGGCAACGCGCGGCAGATCACCCATGTCGCCGCCGGCACTGCCGCGACCGACGCGGCCAATGTCGCGCAGGTCCAGGCCGGCGTGACCGAGGCCAAGGCCTATACCGACACCACCGCGACCAAGACGCTGTCCTCGGCGAATGCCTACACCGACCAGCGTTTCGCGGCCTGGAACGACGACTTCGCGGCCTATCGCGGCGATGTCGAGCGGCGCTTCAGCGACGTCGACCGCCGGCTCGACAAGCAGGGCGCGATGAGCGCGGCGATGCTCAACATGGCCACCAACGCCGCCGGCACGCAGAGCCCGCGCGGGCGCGTGGCGGTCGGCGCCGGCTTCCAGAGCGGCGAGCGCGCGTTGTCTGTCGGCTATGCCCGCAAGCTGGGCGACCGCGGCTCCTTCAGCCTCGGTGGCGCGTTCAGCGGCGACGAGGCCTCGGCCGGCATCGGCTTCGGCATCGATCTGTGATCGTGCGGCCGGCGGACGCCGCCGGCCGTTTCCCAATGCCCCCGGCAGCGCGACGCGCGATTGCCGAAAGCTCGACCCAATCGAGGAGTTCGACCATGAACAAGACATCCATCAGCCTGGCCCTGGCCGCGATCCTGGCCGGCACGCTCGGCGCGCAGGTCGCCGACGCGGCCCGCACCCCCGCCAGGATCGTGCCCCGCATCGATGTGGCGCCGCCAGCCGAGGCCGCGTCCGATCGTATCGTCGTGCGCTATGCGCAGACGCGCATCGCCAGCACCGACCGCAGCGGCAAGCTGCAGATCGCAACCGCCGCGATCCGTCGTGCGGGCCTTGAGCGTCCGGCCGCGGCGGGGCGCGCGGCCAAGGCGCTGCCGGCATTGCAGGTCGGCCATCTGCGCACGACCGCAGTCGGCTTCGACGTGCTGCGGCTGTCGCGCCCGTTGCCGGCGCGCGACCTGCAGGCGCTGGTGACCGAACTGTCCGCCGACCCGGCGGTGGCCTCGGTGCACGTGGACCGGCGTATGCGCGCGACCGGCGTGGACAAGCGCACCGTCTCGCCGCAGCTCACGCCCAACGACGAATTCTTCGCCAGCCATCAGTGGCACCTGCAGGGTTCGGCCGGGGCGATCAACGTCGCCAATGCCTGGGACCGTTCGACCGGTGCCGGCGTCGTGGTCGCGGTGCTCGACACCGGCATCCTAGCCGAGCATCCGGACTTCGCCGACAACATCCTGCCCGGCTATGACTTCATCACCGATCCGTTCGTATCCCGGCGTGACACCGCCGATCGCGTGCCCGGCGCGCTGGACCATGGCGACTGGAATCCGGTGGCGGGCGAGTGCTACAGCGGCTCGCCGGTGATCGACAGCACCTGGCATGGCACCCACGTGGCCGGCACGGTCGCCGAGGCGACCCATAACGGCATCGGCGGTGCCGGCGTCGCCTACGACGCCCAGGTGTTGCCGGTACGCGTGCTCGGCCGCTGCGGCGGCTACGACTCCGACATCGCCGATGCGATCGTCTGGGCCTCGGGCGGCGCGGTCGAGGGGGTGCCGGTCAATGCGCACCCGGCCGAGGTCATCAATCTCAGCCTCGGCGGGCAGGGCCAGTGCGAGGCAATGACCCAGGCGGCGATCGACGATGCGGTCGCGCGCGGCAGCGTGGTTGTGGTGGCGGCCGGCAACTACAACGACGATGCGCAGCGTTATTCGCCGGCCAACTGCAAGAACGTGATCACGGTCGGCGCCAACCGCATCAACAGCGGGCGCGCGTATTACTCCAACTTCGGTGCGGTGGTCGATGTCTCTGGTCCCGGCGGTGGCGGCGAGTTCGACACTGGCAACGGCGGTTGGAACGGCTACGTGCTGCAGACCGGCTACGACGGCAAGACCACGCCGACCTCCGGGCAGTATCTCTACACCGGGTTGATGGGGACCTCGATGGCGGCCCCGCATGTGTCGGGTATCGCCGCGCTGGTGCAGAGCGCGCTGGTGGCGCAGGACCGCCCACCGATGACGCCTGCCGACATGGAGATCCTGCTCAAGCGCACCGCGCGTCCGTTCAACGTGCCGCCGCCGGCCAATACCCCGATCGGTGTGGGCATCGTCGATGCGACCCGCGCGCTCGAGAAGGCGCTGGAGACGCCCTGCGATCCGGCCACCGAGACCTGCGAACTCGGCACGCAGTTGTTCAACGGCGCCGACGTCACTGGCTTGGCGTCCACTGGCGAAGGCGCGCTGTTCCGCTTCGAGGCGCAGGCCGGCCGCACGCTGACGCTGATGACGCTGGCCGGCCGTGGCGACGTCACGCTGCATGCGCGTTATGGGGCGCCGCCGACTGCGAGCGCTTACGAGTTCCGTTCGGCGCGTGCGGGCAGCAACATCGAGACGATCCGCATCACTGCGCCCAAGGCCGGCACGTACTACCTGCAGTTGAGCGGCAGCTATACCGGGCTGACTGTGGTCGCCCGTCAGTAGTCGCATCCGTGCGCCCGGCGGCCGTTGATGCCGCCGGGCGTTGCACTGGTGGGACGCTGGCGTCGCGGCAGGGGCATCGCCAACCCCCATGCGCTCACGTATCGTCGCAGTTCGACGTTTCGGGCAGGCCGCAATGAACGCAGTGGCGTGGTGGTTCAGGATTCCGTTCTGGCAGCGCGTGCTCGGTGCCTTCGTGCTCGGCGCGCTGGCCGGCTGGCTGCTCGGGCCGGCGGCCGGCACCTGGCTGCAACCGCTGGGCACGCTGTACGTCAACCTGATCCGGATGATCGCGGTGCCGCTGGTGTTCTTCGCGGTCATCAACGCGGTCGCCGCCCTGCACGGGCAGCAGTCGATCGCTGCGCTGGGCGGGCGCACGTTCGGCTGGTTCGCCGCCACCGCGGTGCTCGCGGTGGGTGTCGGCTTTGCCGTTGCCTACACCTTCAATCCCGGGCTCGGCGTGGCGCCTGGCTCGCTGACCGCGGCCGCCGACTACACCCCGCGCGAGGTGCCGACCCCGGTCGAGGTGCTGCTCGGCGTGGTGCCGACCAACCCGTTCGCGGCGCTGTCGGAAGGACGGATCCTGCAGGTCATCTTCTTTGCTGGCCTGCTCGGCTTCGCACTGGTCAAGCTCGGCGAGCGCGTCGCTGCCCTGCGTACGCTGGTCGGTCAGGCGTCCGACGCGATGATCCAGGTCACGCGCTTTGTGCTCGAGATGACCCCGATCGGCACCTTCGGTCTGATCGCAGCGCTCGTGGGCACCTACGGCTTCGAGAAGCTGCTGCCGTTGGGCAGCTTCGTGATCGCGCTGTATGTCGCGTGCGCCGCGCACATCGTCATCGTCTACAGCGGCCTGCTGCTGGTGCACGGGCTCAATCCGCTGAAGTTCTTCCGCGGCGCCGCGCCTGGCATGCAGGTCGCGTTCGTCAGTTCGTCGAGCCTGGCGGCGATGCCGGTCGCGTTGCGCGCAGTCACCCACAACCTGGGCGTGAACCGCGACTACGCCGCGTTCGCGGTGCCGCTGGGTGCGACGATCAAGATGGACGGCTGCGGCGCGATCTATCCGACGCTGGCCTCGGTATTCATCGCGCAGTATTTCGGCATCGAGCTGAGTTTCGCGCAGTACGCGGCGATTTTGCTGGCCTCGGTGCTCGGCAGTTTCGGCACCGCCGGCGTGCCAGGCACGGCGGTGGTGATGGCGACGGTCGTGCTGTCGGCGGCCGGTCTGCCGCTCGAAGGCCTGGGCCTGCTGCTGGCGATCGACCGGATCCTGGACATGATGCGCACGATGACCAACGTCACCGGGCAGATGCTGGTGCCGGTGTTGGTCGCGCGCGAGACCGGCCTGCTCGACCGCGAGGTCTATGAGGCGGCGAGCAGCAACGTCGGGCTCGACGACACCGGCGCCGACGCGCCGCGCTGACAGTCAGCGCGATTGGAGGCGGGTTCCCAGACGACCGCCGCACCAGGCCAGTGGCAGGGCGCCGAGCGCGTCGAGCAGGGTCATCCATAGCGGCTGCGGCAACAGCCAGGCGTTGAGCAGTACCGCGATCAGGATCAGCGCGCCGATCGTCAGCGCCATGCGCATCGGCCGCCGGCGCGCGATCCGGGCGGCGACCCAGCCACCGCACAAGGCCCCGGCCAGCCAGCCGAGCGCGACCAGCAGCAACATGCCGGTCGGTGCGACTGCAAACAACTCGGCCGGGTTGGCATCGGTCGGCAACGTACCGACCGGCAGCGGAAACAGGCGCTTGCCGAGGAACTCGAAGCCCAGCGCCACCGTCGTGGCGGCCAGCATGCCGAGCATCAGCGAGGCCAGTGTGCGGAGCATCTGGCCGCGTGGCACCGGCCGGCTGGCGGCCTCGTCGCGCACGCGCGCCCCTGCGGGCTGCGTGCGTTGGCGTGGGCGACGTGCCGGCACCGGACTTTAGCGAGCGGACGCCGCCGCGGCCGGCGGCGGCTCGAAGGGAATCGTGTCGGGCGCCACCGCGCCGCCGGAGATGATGAAGCTCATCGCCTGGTCGACGGTCCAGTCGGTCGGCGTGACCTTGTCCAGCGGCACGATCTCCAGATAGCCCGAGGTCGGGTTGGGCGTGGTCGGCACGTAGACCGCCGCAAGCTCCCGGCCGGTGCCCTGTTCGCGGATCACGCGGGTGACGAAGCCGACCGATTTCATCTGGCTGTGCGGGAAATCGATCAGCACCACGCGCTGGGTGCCGTCGGGCTTGGTCTGCAGGATGTCGAGCAGCTTGCGCGCACTCGAATAGATGATGTTGGCCAGCGGGATGCGGCGCACCAGCGCGTCGACCCAGCCGAGCATGCGCTGGCCGACGACGCGGCGGGTCAGCCAGCCGACGGCGAGGATCAGCACGATCGTCGCGATCATCGCGACCGTCGCCTGGACCGAGGCGACATTGATCCATCCCAGCGCCGGGAACGCGGCGGAGATGCCGTGCGCCAGCGGCACCACCCAGGGCGTGCTGATATCCGACAGCAGCACGAAGACGAACTTGACGACGATCCAGGTCAGCCAGATCGGCAGCAGCGTCAGCAGGCCGGTGAGGAACAGGCGCTGCAGGCGTCCGCCCAGGGAGTGGGCACTCATGAAAGATCCGCGAGGCAAAAGGGGGGGCGTCATCATGCCCGGGAACTCATGGCAGATGCACGAGCCGGAAGCCGACGTCGTCGTAGCCGCGCTTGGGATCGAGCGCGCGGCTGTCGAGTGCGTCGCGCCGGCTGCGGCCGGCGGCGATGCGATCCTTGCATGCCGCCGCGCAGTCGCTGCGCCATTCCGCCGGCCCATCGGCGGACGCCGGGGCGGCTGCGCCTTGCGTGGTGGAGGCCACGACGATGCTGCGGCCCTCGCGTTCGCTGCGCCAGCGTGCATAGTCGACCGCGTCATGCCAGGACACGCATACCACCGGATCGCCCGCGCTCTGGTCGAAGCCCGGCGACTCCCAGTCGCGCGGTGCCAGCGCCCGCAGGACCGAGCCGCGCGCGCGACACGGTGCCGACTTGCGGCCGGTCGCGGCGACGAAAGCCGCGTAATCGCCACGGCTGACCGGCGCGTTGGCGATCGCGAAACTGGTGTCGCCGCTGCGGACCACCCGCGCGCCACCGGGAATCTTCGCCGCGAGCGCGTTGAGATCGGGAATGGCCTGCGCTTCGCGGCGCAGGCGCGCCTTGGTCGCGGCGTCGAGCCCGGCGGCATCGGCCGCGGCCAGACTGGCGATCGCGTCGTCGCGATCGACCGCGGTCACGGCGTCGGCGATGCGCGCCTCGATCGCATCGGCGACCTGCGCGCGCACCGGCTGCAGCGCCGCGATTTCCTCGGCGCTGCCGGCATGCGCGCGCGCGGCCTGCAGCAGTTCGGTGGCCGCGCCATCGTCACGGCTCGCGATCAGCGCGGCCGCGCGGTTGCCGACCGCGGCGAAAACGCGCGTGGTCAGCGACGGCAGTCCCAGGTGTTGGGCATCGGCCGCGCGCGCGCGGCGCAGGCACTCGAGCGCGTTGTCGTCGTGCGGCGCCGCCAGTTTTCCGGCCCGCAGCAGGCGTTCGGCGGCGGCGAGGTGGCGGTCGGCCTCCGACACGGGCGCCGCCTGCGAGGCTTCGATGCCGGCGGCGGCCGCCACCGCGTCGGGATCGGCCTGCGGTGCGAGATCGGCAGCGGCGTCGCCGTCGGCGGTGTCCTGGTCCGCGACCGGTGGCGCGCTCGCGATCGATGCGGTCGGCGCGGCCTCGTCGGCCGCTGTGGTCGTGGCCGAGGGGCGCTCCCAGGCGCGCCAGACGCCGACACCGGCCAGCAGCACGATCGGGAGCGCCAGCCATGGCAACAGGCGGCGTCCGTCGTGACCGATCCGGCGGATCCGACCGGTGATCCGGGCCTCACCATCGCGCTGGGGCACCTGCTCGAGCGCCCGCAGCATCTGCCCGGCATCGGCGAACCGCCGTTTGGGCGACTTCGCCAGTGCCTGGTCCAGGAACCGCTGCCAGTGGCGCAACTCGGGCGGCAGGCGCGGCACCGGGTTCTGCACGTGCGCCAGCGCCATCGACAGCGCGTCCTCGCCCGCGAACGGCAGTGCGCCGGTCAGCATTTCCCAGGCCAGCACGCCGACGCTGTAGAGGTCGGCGCGGAAGTCGACCTGTTGTCCGCGGGCCTGCTCGGGCGCCATGTACGCGGTGCTGCCCACTGCCAGCCCGACCATCGTCATCCGGGTGCCGTAGCCGCGCCGCAGCGCGATGCCGAAATCCGCCAGCAGCGGCCGGTCGGTCTCGTCGAACAGCACGTTTTCGGCCTTGACGTCGCGGTGGATCACCCCGCGCGCATGCGCATAGGCCAGCGCCGACAGCAGGGCCTGCAGGATCGCGCGGACCCGGGCCTGGTCGCCCCGGAGGTCGCGCTGGCCGAGGTGGCCATGCGGCAAGTGGGGCATCGCGTACCAGGGCAGCCCGTCGGCGGTGCGACCGACATCGTGGATGCCGACGATGTTGGGATGCTCGAGGCGTGCGATCGTCCGCGTCTCGTTCTCGAACCGGCGTCGGCTGACCTCGTCGGCCAGCGTCTCGGGGCGCATGACCTTGATGGCGACGTCGCGTCCCAGCGACAGCTGCGTGCCGAGGTACACCGTGGCCATGCCGCCATGGCCGATGACGCGCAGCAGGCGATAGCCCGCGATCTGCGGCAGCGCAGGCGACTCGTATCCGCTTGTGGTCTGCGACATGCGTGTTCCCCGTAGCGCTACAGCATACCGACCGGCTGACGGCTTGGGGCGTCGTGCGCGCGGCTCAGGCGGGCGTTGGGGCGCTGCCGCGGTCGCGCTTGCGGCGCACGTAGATCTGCTTGCGCACGCGGGCGACCGGTTCGCCGGCCGCATCGACGACCTCGGTGGTGAACCAGCGCAGGTGCTTGTCGCCGTGCGCGGTCGCTTCGCGGATCGCGTTGACGGTGGCCGCATCGAGATCGAACGTGGCATGTACGGTGCCGCGCCCAGGACGGATGAATTCGATCTCGGCGGCCTTGTCCCAGACCACGTAGTCGTCGCCGAGCGCGCGCAGCGTCATCACCATCCAGAACGGGTCGGTCATCGCGAACAGGCTGCCGCCGAAGTGGGTGCCGACGTAGTTGCGGTTGTACCAGCGCCGGCGCAGCTCGACCCGGGCGTGCGAAAACCCGGGCGTCAGCGCGGTGACGCGAATGCCGGTGAACAGGAACGGCGGCCAGAGATTGAACAGCAGACGGGCGAGGCGCGGCGACATGGCGGGCGGACATGACCAGGGCGTTGGAACATTACCATACGCACCTGTATGTTTAGCGTTGCCCGCACCGGCAGGGCCGATGCAGGCGACTGGCGCATCGGCGCGTCAGAACAGCAGTGAGGCCATCTTCCTGCGGTAGCGGCCGACGAGCTCGGCGTCATCGACGATGCGGAACGCATCGATCAGCGCCTTGCGCGGCAGGCCGTCGTCGAAATCGCGGTCGCGGCGCAGCATCTCGATGAACTGGTCCAGGCCGGCTTGTGCATCGCCGGCGACGATCTGGCGCACGCCCAGCAGGTGGCGGGCGCGCAGGTCCGCAGGATCGCGTTCGATCGCCGCCTGCAAGGCTTCGATGGGCGGCGCGTCGGCCAGCAGCGCGGCAAAGTCCAGGCGCGCCCGCGCCTTCACCGCGCGATCGTCGGTGGCGAGGTTGGCTGGCAGGCCGTCGAGCAGGCCTTCGACTTCCTGCGCCGCGCCGGTCTGCAGCAGCGCCAGCGCCAGGTCGAGCCGCAGCTCCGCCTTGTCGGGTTCGGCGGCCACCGCCTCGCGCAGCCGCGCGACCTCGGCCTGCGGATCGAGCGGGGCGTCGTCGTCGGGCGAGGCGCCATCGCCCTGCGCCGGCACGATGCCGTGGCGCTGCAGGAACTCGCGCAACTGGCCCTCGGGCAGCGCGCCCGGAAAGCCGTCCACCGGCTGGCCACCGGCGATCAGGAAGACCGTGGGCACCGAGCGGATCTGGAACGCCGCGGCGATCTGCGATTCCTTGTCGACGTCGACCTTGGCGAGGATGAAGGCGCCGTTGTACTCGGCCGCCAGCTTTTCGAGCACCGGGCCCAGGGTCTTGCACGGGCCGCACCATTCCGCCCAGAAGTCCACCAGAACCGGCACATCGAGCGAGGCCTGCAGCACCGCCGACTCGAAGGTCTCGGTGGTGACATCGACGATATGGGGCGAGCGTTGGGGAGCGGGGGCCTGGCCGTTGAGCAGCATGCGGAAGTTCCAGTTGCGGTCGGGGAGCCGCCGGAGCGGCCCGACTAGAGGTGGCGACGGTTGCGCAGGATACAAGCGCAGACCGCGCGATCTGTGGATCCCCAGCGACATCGGCGCGGCGGCACGCCAGGCGCCTATCATCCGGCCCGGACATGGCCGGAGTGGGGTGGATGGGAACAACGATGCGGTGGCGGTCGCTGGGGCCGGTGCTTGTGGCGCATGTCGCGACCTGGCTGGCGATGGTCGGCTTCGCGCGGGTCGCGGGCCTGCCGGCAGGCGTGCCGCTGGCATTGCCGGGTGCGCACGCGCTGCCGCATGCGGCTGCGTTCAATCTGCTCGCGTTCGTGCTGCCCGGCCTCGTGCTGGCCGTCGTGGCGTGGTGCGCGCGCGCGCGTTGGTGGCCGGATGCGAGCCTGGCGGTCGGCATCGCCCTGCGGCTGTGGCTGCTGGCGGCGCTGCTGTTCGCGCTGCAGGGCGCATTGCCGCTCGATGCCGGCGACCTCGACGGCGGCGGCAGCCGGGCGCACGCCAGCGCGTGGATGCTGTGGGCCCTGGCCTTCGGTGCCGGGGCAGCCTTGGCCGCCATCGCCATGCCGGGCGTGCGGCTCGTCTCGCTGTTGGCCGCGCTCGCGGTCGTGGCCGCACTGGCATCGCCGGCGGTCGCGGCCGCCGGTGCGGCCGACCGCGTGTTGCTGCTGGCCTGGTGCGGCTGGACGGCCTGGCTGGCGTGGCGGTTGCCGCGCCGGGTCGGCTGACTCAGTCGAGCGTCGCCGATGCCTCCGGCGCGCGGTACACGCGACCGGCCTTCATCACGAAGTCGACCGCCAGCACCGCATTGATGTCGGCGACCGGGTCGCCCGGCATCGCGATGATGTCGGCGCGCCGCCCGGGCTCGACGATGCCCTGGTCGTCGACACCGAGCACGGTCGCGGCGTGCAGCGTCGCCGACTGCAATGCGTACGACGCCGGGATCCCGGCCTCGACCATGTAGATGAACTCACGCGCGTTGTCGCCGTGCGGGCCCACGCCCTGGTCGGTGCCGAAGGCGATCG
Source organism: Luteimonas sp. gir (assembly GCF_037198055.1). Taxonomy (NCBI): domain Bacteria; kingdom Pseudomonadati; phylum Pseudomonadota; class Gammaproteobacteria; order Lysobacterales; family Lysobacteraceae; genus Luteimonas; species Luteimonas sp. gir. The sequence goes on along the minus strand of NZ_JBBAXQ010000006.1, from coordinate 74,003 downwards.
GCACGCCGGCGCGATAGGCGCGCGCGGCGGTGTCCTGGATTTGCGCGCCGATCGTCGCCGCCTTCGGGCGCACGACCTCGGGGAAGTAGCCCGGCTCGCGCGCCTTGTCGGCGACGAAACGACCGGCGTAGATCGTCGGCACGTACCAGGTGCCGCGCTGCTTCATCAGCCGCATGACCTCCTCGTCCATATGGGTGCCGTGCTCGATGCTGGTCACCCCCGCCAGCACCGCGCGCTTCATGCCCTCGGTGCCGTGGGCATGCGCGGCGACGCGGTAGCCGTAGTCCTTGGCGGTGTCGACGACCGCCTGGACTTCGTCGACGGTGAACTGCGGCGCATCGCCCGATCTGGCGTAGCTGAGCACGCCACCGGTCGCGGTGATCTTGATCACGTCGCTGCCGTCCTTGTAGCGCTGGCGCACGGCCTGGCGGGCATCGTCGATCGAATTGATCACGCCTTCAGTCGGGCCCGGCGGGCCGAGCAGATGCGAGAGCATCGAGTTGTAGCCGTTGCTGGGATCGGCATGGCCGCCGGTGGTGGCGATGGATTTGCCGGCCGCGAAGATCCGCGGGCCGCGCACCAGACCCTGTTCGATCGCATCGCGCAGATGCGGTGCGACTTCGCCGCCGAGATCGCGCACCGTGGTGAAGCCGGCGAACAGGGTCTTTTCCGCGTAGCCGACCGAGCGGTAGGCGAAATCGACCGGGTCGAGGCGGAAGCCTTCCGAATAGCTCTGCGGGCCGGACTGCGAGCCCAGGTGCACGTGCAGGTCGGTCCAGCCGGGCATGCAGGTGCGCCCGGCGAGCGCGATCGTGCGCGCCGAGCCCGCCGGCGCCGCGTGACCGGCGGCGACCGATTCGATCCGGCCATCGGCGACCACGATCGTATGCGCACCGAGCACGCGGCCGCTGCGCGCGTCGAACAACCGCTCGCACTGCAGGGCTGTGCGGTCTTGCGCCTGCGCGGCGGGTGCGAGCAGGGCGACGGCGAGCAGGGCGAGCACCGGCGACGGTGCGGTGAGGCGGCTGGTCATGCGGCGGGCTCCGGGCGGCCAGGACAGGAAGCCGGATTGAAGCACGGCTGCAGGGCGTGCGCCCGCGCGGCGCTCAGTCGGTCTGCGAGGCGTGCAGCACCCGATTGCGGCCTTCGGCTTTGGCGCGATAGAGCGTGGCGTCGGCAACCTGCAGCAGCAGTTCGGGCGTGGTGCCGTTGGCGGGGAAGGTCGCGATGCCGATCGACAGCGTCACCGGGCCGAGGGTCTGGCCCATGTGCTGCACGCTGGAGATCTCGACCGCGCGGCGGATCTGCTCGGCGCGCAGGCGCGCATTCGCCGCGTCGAGCTCGGGCAGGACCACCGTGAACTCCTCGCCGCCGTAGCGGCAGGCGATGTCCTCGGTCCGCACGCCGGCCTGGATCAGCCGGCCGACCTGGCTGAGCACGGCGTCGCCGGCGGCATGGCCGTGGGTGTCGTTGAAGCGCTTGAAGTGATCGACGTCGAGCATCATCAGCGACAGCGGCAGCTGGCGGCGCTCGCAACGTTGGAGCTCGCGCGCCAGGCTCACCTCGAGATAGCGGCGATTGAACAGCGAGGTCAGCGGATCGCGCAGCGACTGCGTGCGCAGGGTCTCGCGCAATTGCAGGTTGGCCAGCGCCAACGCCATCTGTTCCGACAACGAGGCCAGGATCGAGGCGTCGTTGTCGCTGCCCGACGGATCGCTGGCTGCGCTGACGTGCAGCATGCCCAGCGACTGGCCCTGCGCGATCAGCGGTACGCACAGCGTCGACACACCGTCCAGCGGCACATCCCGGTCGATGTGCGCGCAGCGCAGCCCGCCGCTGCGGCCGCGCAGATAGTGCGGCTGGCCACGACGCAGCGCCCAGCAATCGTCCTGGGTGACGGTGTCTTCGTGGCTGATCGGGTGCTCGCCGAAGGTGCCGGCGCTTTCGAGGAAGTTCTGCGACGGGCGTGCCAGGTAGCAGCGACCGCTGGCGCCGGGCACCAGCTCGACGACCGCGCGCGTGGTCAGCGCCACGATCTCTTCGCGGCTCTGGCAGCTCTGCAGCATGCCCGCGTACTCGCTCTGGGTATGCCGCTGTTCCGACAGCGCATGCAGGTCGCGCATCGCATTGCGCGCGTCGCGCTCGAGCCGGCGGCTGCGCCGGTTCTCGCGCGACAGGCTCCACAGCATGAAGATCAGCAGGCCCAATGCGACGACGAACGCCAGCACGATGAACACCACCAGCAAGGTCGCGCGCTGCTGACTGGTGACCTGGCGTTCGGCCAGCAGCCGGGCTTCCTCGTCCATCAGCTGCTGGCGCAATGCCGACATCGCCGTGGCGCGGCGGACGTTGTCGCTGATCCGTCGCTGGCGCTCGTCGTCGGGCAGCGCGGCCATCTGCACCGGATCGAGCAGGATCTCCATCGTGCTCAGATGCCGCTGCATGTCCGCATCGAAGGTGCGCGCCAACGCCTGCTGGGAGGGGTTGTCGGCGGTCAGTTCGATCAGCCTGCGGCTGTACTGGCCGGCGCGCGCCACCGCGTCGCCGTACTCGGGCCGGAAACTCTCGCGGCCGGTCAGGCGGTAGCCGCGCGCCTTGGACTCGGCCTCGTGCAGCGCCGCCTCCGAGGCGACAAGCAGGTTGATCACCAGATAACTGTGCTCCAGCGACCCGTTCGCCCGCTCCAGGCTGCGCACACCCACGATCGCCGCGGCGGCGGCGCCCACCAGCAGCGCGAACGCCAGCAGGATCGCCGGCAGGCGCAGGGCTCGGGAGCGGGAGAGAGGTGATGTCCGAGACATCAGACGAGTCTAGCAGCCCGTTCGGCCGTACCGGGCTCGCGTGGCGGACGCGGGGGCGCTGGGGTAGGCTTGCCGGCTGTCCTCTGCCGCCAGAACTGTCCGTGTCCAGCGATCCTGCCGCTCCGTCCGTCAACGCCTATCAGCCCACCCGCGTCGAGGCCGACGCCCAGCGGTTCTGGACCGACACCCGCGCCTTCGAGGTCGTCGAGCGCAGCGACCGGCCCAAGTATTACTGCCTGTCGATGCTGCCGTACCCCTCCGGCGCGCTGCATATGGGACATGTGCGCAACTACACGCTCAGCGACGTCATCAGCCGCTACCAGCGCATGACCGGCAAGAACGTGCTGCAGCCGATGGCCTGGGACGCGTTCGGCCTGCCGGCCGAGAACGCGGCGATCAAGAACGCGACGGCGCCGGCGAAGTGGACCTACGCCAACATCGACCACATGCGCGGCCAGCTGCAGGCGCTGGGTTATGCGATCGACTGGAGCCGCGAGTTCGCCACCTGCAGCCCGGATTACTACGTCCACGAACAGCGCATGTTCGTGCGGCTGATGAAGAAGGGCCTGGCCTACCGCCGCAACGCAGTCGTCAACTGGGACCCGATCGATCAGACCGTGCTCGCTAACGAGCAGGTCATCGACGGGCGCGGCTGGCGCTCGGGCGCGGTCGTGGAGAAGCGCGAAATCCCGCAGTGGTTCCTCAAGATCACCGACTACGCGCAGGAACTGCTCGACGGCTTGGACACGCTCGAGGGCTGGCCGGACTCGGTCAAGACCATGCAGCGCAACTGGATCGGCCGCAGCGAGGGCCTGGAAATCACGTTTGCGGTCGACGGCGAAGCGACCCCGCTGACCGTCTACACCACGCGTCCCGACACGCTGATGGGCGTGACCTTCCTCAGCATCGCCGGCGAGCATCCGCTGGCGCTCAAGGCCGCGCAGGACAACCCCGAACTGGCCGAGTTTCTCGCCGATCTGCGTCAGGGTGGCGTGTCGGAGGCCGAGCTCGAGGCCCAGGACAAGCGCGGCATGGCGACCGGCCTGTGGGCGATCCATCCGGTCACCGGCGAGGACGTGCCGATCTACGTCGCCAACTTCGTGCTGATGGGCTACGGCACCGGCGCGGTGATGGCGGTGCCCGCGCACGACCAGCGCGACTGGGAGTTCGCCAAGGCCTACGGCCTGCCGGTGCGGCCGGTGATCGTGCCGCTGGCGGTGCGCGATGCGCTGCGCGAGGTGATCGGCGATGTCGCGCACGATGCCGACCCCTTCCAGGCGGCACTGTCGGGCGGTTCGGTCGATGCCTACGACACCTCGGCGGCCGTCGCGGTGGTCCGCGATTATCTCGACGGCATCGAGCAGCGCGGCGCCTACACCGAGCGTGGCGTGCTGATCAATTCCGGACAATACGACGGGCTGGATTTCGACGGTGCGTTCGACGCGCTGGCCGCGTACCTGGGCGCACAGGGGCAGGGCGCACGCAAGGTCAACTTCCGGCTGCGCGACTGGGGCGTGAGCCGCCAGCGCTACTGGGGCTGCCCGATTCCGGTGATCTATTGCGAGGCCTGCGGCGCGATACCGGTGCCCGAGGACCAGTTGCCGGTCCTGCTGCCCGAGGATGTCGAGGACGCATTCGCCAACCCGGGCGTGGTGCAGTCGCCGATCAAGTCCGACCCGCAGTGGCGCAAGACCACCTGCCCGGACTGCGGCGGCCCGGCCGAACGCGAGACCGACACCTTCGATACCTTCATGGAATCGAGCTGGTACACCGCGCGCTACACCTCGCCCGGGGCCGCGGACATGGTCGACGAGCGCGCCAATTACTGGATGCCGGTCGACCAGTACATCGGTGGCATCGAGCACGCGATCCTGCACCTGCTGTACTTCCGCTTCTACCATCGCCTGATGCGCGACGCGGGCCTGGTGCAGGGCGACGAGCCGGTGCGCAACCTACTGACCCAGGGCATGGTGATCGCCGAGACGTTCTATCGGGACCAGGACAACGGCGGCAAGGACTGGATCCATCCGGCCGAGGTCGAGGTCACCCGCGACGACAAGGGCCGCATCGTCGGCGCGGTGTCCAAGCGCGATGGCGCGCCGGTGCGGGTGGGCGGCGTGGAGAAGATGTCCAAGTCCAAGAACAACGGCATCGATCCGCAGTCGATGATCGACAAGTACGGCGCCGACACCGTGCGCCTGTTCTCGATGTTCGCCGCCCCGCCCGAGCAGTCGCTGGAATGGAACGAGGCCGGCGTCGAGGGCATGGCGCGCTTCCTGCGCCGGCTGTGGATGCAGGTCCAGCGGCATGTCGAGGCCGGCCCGTCCGGCGCCTTCGACGTCGCCACCGCGACCCCGGCACAGCGGACGCTGCGCCGTCAGCTGCACGAGGCGATCCAGAAGGTCAGTGACGACTACGGCCGCCGCCACAGCTTCAACACCGCGATCGCCGCGGTGATGGAGCTGTTCAACCATGTGCAGAAGTTCGAGGCCGACGACACCAACGCACGTGCGCTGCTGCAGGAGACGCTCTCGACGATCGTGCTGTTGCTCAACCCGATCACTCCGCATATCGCGCACGCGCTGTGGCAGCTGCTGGGCCATCCCGAGACCCTGCTCGAGGACCAGCCGTTCCCGCGTGCCGACCCTGCCGCGCTGGCGCGCGATGCGCTGACGCTGGCCGTCCAGGTCAATGGCAAGTTGCGCGGCACGATCGAGGTCGCCGCCGACGCCGCCAAGGACGCGGTCGAGGCCCTGGCCCTGGCCGAGCCAAACGTGGCGCGGTTCCTGGCCCAGATGACCGTGCGCAAGGTCATCGTGGTGCCCGGCAAGATCGTCAATATCGTCGCCGCCTGAACCTGCCGGGGCGGCGCGTCCGCGCGCCGCTTGCCGGCCAACACCGCCTCGTCCAGACTCCGTCCATGAGCATCCTCCGCCCGGTTTCCCTCCGTCTGGCCGCTGTCGCCACGGTCCTTGCGCTGACCCTGTCGGCCTGCGGCTTCCATCTGCGCAACGCGCTGACGCTGCCGGCGGAGCTGGGGCCGGTGGATATCGTCTCGTCCGATCCCTACAGCCGGCTTGCGCGCTCGGTCGAGCGCGCGCTGGCCGCGGCCGGGGCGCAGATCGCCGAGCAGGACGCGGTCGATGTCGCCGTGCTCGACATCCGCTCCGAGCGCTGGGCCTCGCTGCCGGCGAGCCTCGATGCCCAGGGCCGCGCGCAGGAGTACACGCTGCGCTATGCGGTGGTGTTCTCGATGCGCGATGCCGACGGCCGCGACATCGTGCCCCAGCAGGCGATCGAGCTGGCGCGCGACTACCTGGCGCTGCCGACCGATTCGATCGGTGCCGATTCCGAGCGCGAGCTGCTGTCGCGCGAGCTCGAGCGCGAAATGACCGCCTCGATCATCCGCCGCATCGATGCGGTGTTCCGCAACCCGCAGGAACGCGAGCGCGGTTGATGGCGACAGTCCCGGCCAGCGGCGCGTCCTCGCCGTGGAGCTGACCCCCGAGCGCCTGCCTGCGCAATTGGCGCGCGAACCGCTGCGGCCGGCCTATCTGATTGCCGGGCCCGAGCCGCTGCGCGTGCTCGAGGCCGCCGACGCGGTGCGGGCTGCGGCGCGGGCCCAGGGCGTGTCCGAGCGCGAGGTGTTCGAGCCTGAAGGCCGCGACGTGGACTGGAATGCGCTCGAGGCGACGTTCCGCGCGCCCAGCCTGTTCGCCAGCCGACGGCTGATCGAGTTGCGCCTGCCCACGACCAAGCCCGGCAAGGAGGGCGCGCAGGTCATCGCCGGCTTCTGCGCCGACCCGCCGGCCGATGTCACCTTGCTGATCACCGGCGGCGAGTGGAGCCGCCAGCACGGCGGCAAATGGAGTGAAGCGGTGGCCGCGGTTGGGCACCTGGTCGTCGCCTGGCAGGTCAAGCCGCACGAACTCGAAGGCTGGATGGAAGCGCGCCTGCGCAGTCGCGGCGTGCCTGCCGAGCGCGCCGCGGTGCAACTGCTGGCCGAGCGCGTCGACGGCAATCTGCTGGCCGCCGCGCAGGAGGTCGACAAGCTCGCGCTGCTGGCCGACGGCCAGCCGCTGGATGCGGCGCGGATGCAGGCACTGGTCGCTGATGCCGCGCGCTACGACGTGTTCCGGCTGCTCGATGCGACGATGAACGGCCAGCCGGCCCAGGCGGCCCGGATGCTGGCGGGTCTGCGCGCCGAGGGTGCGGCGATTCCTGCATTGATGGGCATGATCGTCATGGAGCTCACGCGCGCGGCCAGCCTGGCGCAGGTCCAGGCGCGCGGCGGCAACATGGCCGCCGAGTTCAAGGCCCAGCGCATCTGGGACGCGCGCCAGGCCGGCTACCGGCGTGCGCTGCAGCGGCATCCGGCCGCGCGCTGGGAGCGCTTCGTCGCCGAGGCCGGCAGGATCGACCGGATCGCCAAGGGGCGCGGTCGGCCGGGGATCGACCCGGCCGACCCCTGGCTTGCGCTGGAGCGGCTGCTGATCGCAGTGGCCGACGCCCGGGCCGGCGCATTGCTGGCGGCCTGATCCCGGCGATGCTCTATCTGGTCTACGGCGGCACCTTCGATCCACTGCATTGCGGCCACCTGGCGATCGCACGGGCCGCGCGCGACGCGCTGGGCTGCACCGTCCGGCTGATGCCGGCTGCCGACCCGCCGCATCGCGCCCCGCCCGGCGCCGATGCCGCGCAGCGCGCGGCGATGATTGCGCTGGCGATCGACGGCGAGCCGGGCCTGCTGCTCGATCGCGAGGAACTGCTGCGTGGCGGCCGCAGCTACACCGTCGACACGCTCGCGGCGCTACGCGCACGCCTCGGCGAGGCCCGGCCGCTGGCGTGGCTGGTCGGCGCCGACAGTCTGCTCGGCCTGCCGCACTGGCATCGCTGGCAGGCGCTGTTCGAGCTGGCGCACCTGGTGGTCGCCGAGCGGCCGGGCAGCGGCCTGGACGGCGCATTGGCCCCGGAGCTGGCGGCCTGCCTGGCCGATCGCTGGACCGACGCACCGGCCGCGCTGTCGGCGACCCCGGCCGGGCGGGTGCTGCGCTTGCGCCAGCCGCTGCATCCGGTCTCGGCCACACAGGTCCGCGCGCAGGCGGCGGCCGGCGCGCCGCTGGCAGGGTTGGTGCCGGACGCGGTGGCCGCATTCATCGAGGAGAAGGGGCTGTACCGGCCGCAGGCGGGCGCTCCGCTATAATCGCTGCCGCACTTTTCGAGTCCCGATCCCTTGTCCGATACCGCCCACGTCATCAAGACCCGTCTGCCCGAGCCGCCGCCGGCGGCAGATGTCCTGCTCCGGACCGCGCTCGACGCGGTCGATCATCTCAAGGCTGTCGACGTCGTCGATATCGACGTGCGCGGCCGCAGCAGCGTCTGCGACTTCATGGTCGTCGCCTCCGGGACCTCCAGCCGCCACGTGAAGTCGATCGCCGACGAGGTCGTCAAGCGCGCCAAGCAGCTCGACTGCCAGCCGCTCGGCGTCGAGGGCGAGCGCGAGGCCGAGTGGGTGCTCGTGGATCTGGGCGACGTGGTCGTGCACGTCATGCTGCCGCGCGTGCGCGAGTTCTACGCGCTCGAACGCCTGTGGACCGTCGGCGACCAGCCGCCGGGCGCCGGCGAGCCGCGCAGCGACGGGTGAAACGGCACTCGGCCACGGCCGATGACCGTCCGCCGCGCGTGACCGCATGAAGGCCCGGCTGGTCGCGGTCGGCGAGCGCGCCCCCGCCTGGGTGGCCGATGGCTTCGGCGAGTACCGCAAGCGCCTGTCGCACTGGTTGCCGCTGGACCTGGTGGAGGTCGAGCCGGGCCTGCGTGGCAAGGGTCGCGACACCGCGCGTGCAATGGCCGACGAGGGTGCGCGCGTGCTCGCCGCGCTGCCGCGCAATGCCCTGGTGGTCGCGCTCGACGGCCGCGGCCGCATGCATTCGTCCGAGGATCTCGCCCAGCGGCTGGAACACTGGCGCGCGCAGGGGCGGGATCTGGCGTTCCTGATCGGCGGACCCGAAGGCCACGCCGACACGGTGTTGGCGCGCGCCGACGAGCGCTGGTCGCTCGGCCCGCTGACGCTGCCGCACATGCTGGTGCGGCTGGTGCTGGCCGAGCAGCTCTATCGGGCCGCGGCGATGCTGGCCAACCATCCCTATCACCGCGCCTGACGCGGGGCGCCCGCGACGGCGGGCGCTCGCGTGCGTGGGCGCCGCGCTACACGCGCTACAGCCGCGCGTCGACCTCGTCGGCCGGCAGAATCGCCTTGACGTCGAACAGCACCGCGCCGGGCTTGCCGTAGGCGCGGATCCCGGTGCTGCCGAGCTCGCGGAACTGGGTATGCGCGACCGCCAGGACGATGGCGTCGTAGGCGCCCGCTTCGGGGGTCGCGACCGGGCGCAGCCCGTATTCGTGCTCGGCGTAGGCCGGGGCCACCCACGGGTCGTGCACGTCCACCTCGACACCGTAGCTGCGCAGCTCGGCGACCACGTCGACCACGCGCGTATTGCGCAGGTCCGGGCAGTTCTCCTTGAACGCCAGGCCCAGCACCAGCACGCGTGCGCCGGCGGTCTGGATACCGCGCTGCTGCATCAGCTTCACCAACCGCTGGGCCACGTGCAGGCCCATGCTGTCGTTGATGCGGCGCCCGGCGAGGATGACCTCCGGGTGGTAGCCGATCTGCTGGGCTTTGTGGGTGAGGTAGTAGGGATCGACGCCGATGCAATGGCCGCCGACCAGGCCGGGCCGGAACGGCAGGAAGTTCCACTTCGTGCCGGCCGCTTCGAGCACCTCGTGGGTGTCGATGCCGAGCCGTTCGAAGATCAGTGCCAGTTCGTTGACCAGCGCGATGTTGACGTCGCGCTGGGTGTTCTCGATGACCTTCGCGGCCTCGGCCACGCGGATGCTCGAGACCCGGTGCGTGCCGGCCTCGACGATGTCGCGGTAGAGCGCATCGACGAAGTCGGCCGCGGCCGGTGAGGAGCCGGCAGTGACCTTCAGCGTGTTCTCCAGGCGGTGCAGCTTGTCGCCCGGGTTGATCCGCTCGGGGCTGTAGCCGACATGAAAATCGTCGCGGTAGCGCAGGCCCGAGGCCTGCTCGAGGATCGGCACGCAGACCTCCTCGGTCGCGCCCGGATACACCGTGGATTCGTAGATCACCACATCACCGGCCGCGAGCGTGGCGCCGACCGCGCGGCTCGCGCGCTCCAGCGCCGACAGATCCGGGCGTCGGTAGTCGTCGACCGGCGTCGGCACCGTGATCACGTGCACATTGCAGCGCGCGAGCGCTGCCGGGTCGGCGCTGTAGTGCAGGTGCGTCGCCGCGCGCAGTTCGCCTTCCGACAGTTCGCGGGTATGGTCATGGCCGGCCTGCAACTGCTCGATGCGCGCCTGGTCGATGTCGAAGCCGAGCGTGGGGTGGCGCCGCCCGAACGCGACCGCGAGCGGCAGGCCGACGTATCCCAGGCCGACGACGGAAATGCGGATGTCGTCGCGTGCGGGCAGCGTTGCGCTCATGGGGGAAGGCGTTCGGACAAGAGGACGGCCCAGTTTAGCGCAGCGCTCCGGGGCGACCGGGTCAGCGCTGCGCGAGCCAGTCGGTGATCGTGTCGGGCTGCCGCATCCAGGCGAAATGGTCGGCGGCAATGCCCAGGGCCCGGGCATCGAAGGTCGTGATCGTCGGTGCTGGCGTGGCGAGCTTGCCGAGCAGGTAGCGCAGCGAGGACACCGGCGCCAGCCAGTCGTCGGCGAGCACGGCGGCCGCGACCGGAACGTCGACCCGATGCAGCGCGGTGTCCAGATCCAGATCGAGGCCGGCGGCGCGATAGCGGCCCGACAGCCCGCTGCGCGTCCAGTCGGCGACGACGCCGCGGGCTTCGTTGCCGCCGAAGCCGAGCCGGCGACCGGGGAGTGCGCCGTTGACCCGCGACAGCCAGGCCATGAACCGATACAGCGCTGGCAACGCGAGCGCGCGCGGGCCGGAAAACGCGCGCCAGTACGGCGCGCCGCTGGCGACCAGCCACAGCGCCTGCGCCGCCTCGGGGCGGCAGGCCAGATGGCAGCAGGCGAGTTGGCCACCGAGGCTGTGGCCGCCGACGATGCGGTCGGCGTCGGGCACGGCCGTGCGCATCGCCGCCTCGCTGCAGGCGATGTCGCCGAGCAGGTCGCGATACCCCCAATCGACGTGTCGCCCGGCGCGCAGCGCGCTCGAGCCGATGCCGCGCCATTCGTGCAGGAACACCGCGATGCCCTGGGTAGCCAAGCGTTCGGCGAACGGCAGGTAGTGACGCGCCGCCACGCCCAGCGCGGGCAGCCAGAGCAGGCTGCGCCGTGGCGCCGTCGGCACGCGCGCGATCAGTTCGTAGCGGTGACCGTCGCCTGCGACCAAGGCCAGTGGCGGCGACGGCGTGCTCATCGGGCGATCGGCCCCAGGTGGCCAAGCACGCTGACCGTACTGCGCCCTGGCCGGTAGGCGTCGCGCATCGTCGCGTGCACGTAGTCGATGCCCTGGCGGCAGGCATCCGCCGGCGACGCCCCCAACGCCAACTGCGCGGCGATCGCTGACGACAGCGTGCAGCCGGTGCCGTGGCCGTCGATCGCCAACCGCGGCGCATCGTGTTCGAACTGCACCTGCGCATCGGCGTAGCGGTCCACCACGCGGTCGCCTTCGTCGAGGTGGCCGCCCTTGAGCAGCACGCCGCGCGCACCGAGCGCGCGCAGCGCGCCCACTGCGGTGCGTGCGCGGTCGGCATCGGCGATCGATGAACCAAGCAGCAGTTCCGCTTCGGGGATGTTGGGGGTGAGCACGGTCGCACGCGGCAACAGCCGGGTACGCAGCGCTTCGAGCGCATCGTCGTCGAGCAGCTTCGCGCCGGAGGTCGCGATCATCACCGGGTCGAGCACCACCGGGACGTGCGGATGCGCGGCGAGCGCGTCCGCCACCGCGACCACGATCGACGCGGTCGCGAGCATGCCGATCTTGACCGCACGCACGTCGAAGTCGTCGAAGCAGGCGTCGATCTGCGCCTGCAGGAATGCGACCGGTGGTGCGTGCACCGCACTCACCCCGCGGGTGTGCTGCGCGGTCAGCGCGGCGATCGCCGACAGCCCGTGCACACGATGCGCGGCGAAGGTCTTCAAGTCGGCCTGGATACCCGCACCCCCGCCCGAGTCGGAGCCGGCGATGGTGAGCGCGGAAGGGGGGCGAGGGGTGTCGGACATGGCGCTATTCTGCCGCAACGGTTGGCGCGCACGCGCTTAACGTCAGTCGACGCGTCGCGCATCGCGTACCAGCGTCCAGTGCCGATAGCCCGCATAGCCCAGGCCGGTCAGGCCGGTCAGTGCGGCCGGGATCAACAGCGCGTGGTAATGCAGCGCCCGGAACAACCAGGTCCCGAGCACGCCGCCGCCGAGGAAACCGCTGATGATCAGCCCGCTGAGCGTGAGCCGGCGCATCGGCAGCGGCTTGCCGCGGATCAGATGGCCCAAGCCGATGCCAAGGTCGGTGAACATGCCGCTGAGATGGGTCGTGCGCACGATCGCGCCGCTGTAGGTGGTCACCATCGCGTTCTGCAGGCCGCAGGCCATCGCCGCCAGCAACGCGCCGTTGAGCGGCTGGGACGAGAACAGCGGCACCGCGGCCAGCAACAGCGCCGACTCGAGCGCGAGCGCGGCGCCATAGCGCCGCCCCAGTCGCAGTGCACTGTCCTGGATGATCAGGCCGCTGAGCATCGCGCCAAGGCTGAAGGCGATCAGGATCGCCCACAGATGGCGCACCGAGCGCCAGTCGCCGTCAGCGAGCGCGGCGCCCAGCAGGCTGGTGGTGCCGGTGAGATGGCTGACGGCCAGATGCTCGAAGCCCAGGTAGCCGGTCACATTGACCATGCCGGCAATACACGCCAGCGTCACCGCACCCACCCAGACCCAGCGTGGCAGCTGCATCCCCATCGCCTCAGCGCACCGCCCGCGGCTGCCGGGACATGCTCATGCCGGGTCCTTGAGCCGCACGCCGCGGCCACGTCCATGGCTGGGGCGGTCGTTGCCGATCAACTCGACGCCGGCTGCCTCCAGTGCGTCGACGATCTTGGTCAGCGTCGCGATCGAGCCGCGCACGTCGCCGGCGCTGGCCTCCATGCGCTGGATCGTCGGCAGCGAGACGCCCGACAGCGCCGCCAGCGCGCGCTGGTCGAGCCCGAGCAACGCGCGCGCGGCGCGCAATTGGGTGGCGGAAATCATGCGGACGGCCCTGGACGCATGCCCGCATGTTGCATCGCAGCGCATGCCGATGCAAGCCGGAGAGGTTCAAATCGATGGCTGATGCATCACTTTGGCCGGCGCAGCCTTAGGCGACATGGCAGTGCGGCGAGCCGCGCAGGCACGCGGGCCGACACCCGCATGCGCGGGTGCCGGCGTCGTGTCAGCTGCGGTCGATCAGCGGATGCCTGCGCCGGGCTCAAAGCACCTCGGACGCGAAATCGGCCAAGCGCGAGCGCTCGCCGCGGCGCAGCGTGATGTGCGCGCTGTGCGCCCACTGCTTGAAACGGTCCACCGCGTAGGTCAGGCCCGAGGTCGTCTCGGTCAGGTAGGGCGTATCGATCTGCTCGACGTTGCCCAGGCACACGATCTTGGTGCCTGGGCCTGCGCGGGTGATCAAGGTCTTCATCTGCTTGGGCGTGAGGTTCTGCGCCTCGTCCAGGATCAGGTAGCGGCTGAGGAAGGTGCGCCCGCGCATGAAGTTCAGCGAGCGGATCTTGATCCGCGACGCCAGCAGGTCGTTGGTCGCCGCGCGGCCCCAACTGCCGCCGTCCTGGTTGTGCGTCAGCACCTCGAGGTTGTCGGTGAGCGCGCCCATCCATGGCGTCATCTTCTCTTCCTCGGTGCCGGGCAGAAAACCGATGTCCTCGCCGACGCTGACCGTTGCGCGGGTCATGATGATCTCGCGATAACGCTGTTGGTCCATCGTCTGCGCCAGACCCGCCGCCAGCGCGAGCAGGGTCTTGCCGGTGCCGGCGGTGCCCAGCAGGGTGACGAAGTCGACGTCCGGATCCATCAGCGCATTGAGCGCGAAGTTCTGCTCGCGGTTGCGCGCCAGGATGCCCCACACCGCATGCTGGTTGTGGCGGAAATCGTCGACGATCTGCAGCGTCGCGCGGCCGTTCTCGACCGCCACGACCCGGAACTCCGACTCCTCGTCGCCGGGCAGGTAGAGGAATTGGTTGGGATACCAGCCGTCCTCTTCGTCGGCGGCGAGCTCGTAGAACGTGCGGCCCTTGTCGGTCCAAGAGCGCAGGTCCTTGCCATGCCGGGTCCAGAAGTCCTCCGGCAATGCGGTCGCGCCGGTGTAGAGCAGACTGAAATCGTCGAGCGCGCGATCGTTTTCGTAATCCTCGTTGGCGATGCCGGCGATCGCGGCCTTGATCCGCAGGTTGATGTCCTTGGAGATGAACACAACCGTGCCGTCGGGCTCATCGCGCTGGAGCGCGAGGATCGCGCCGAGAATGCGGTTGTCGGGGGCGACCGCACCGAACGAGGTCTTGTCCTCCTTGGGCACCGTGGTCTGGAAGCGCAGGTGGCCGACACTGGCGGCGCCGCGCAGTTGCAGGCCCTGCGGGCGGGCGAGCGGCAAGCCCGAGGCGATCCGCTCGCTGCCCGAGGCTTCGATCAGCTCGTTGATGAACCGGCTGACCTGCCGGGCATTGCGGCTCGATTCGCTGGTGCCCTTCTTGGCGTTGTCGAGCTCCTCGATCACCTGCATCGGCAGGTAGACATCGTGCTCCTCGAACTTGAACAGCGCCGTGGGGTCGTGCATCAGCACGTTGGTGTCGAGGACGTACACACGCTTGCCTTGGGTCATCATCGTGGTCGCGGCGCTCCGTGGCGGGGCGGGGAGGGAGACAGGATCGGGGCCAGCATCCGCGCCGGCGGTCGAGAACGGGTGAGGCCGGCCATCCGACCGCGGTCGACCGCGCACGGCAGCGCTGCCATGGCCCGGAATCCGGGATGGCGGCCGCCGGGGCGGGCAAGGGCGATCACCGGGACTGCGCGGCCTGCAGCGCGTCGAACACGGCCTGGGCGTGGCCGGCGACGCGGACCTTGCGCCACTGGGCTGCGATGCAGCCCGACGGGTCGATCAGGAACGTGCTGCGCTCGATGCCCAGCACCTTGCGGCCGTACATGGTCTTTTCGCGGATGACATCGAACGCGCGGCACAGCGCCTCGTCGGCATCGCTGACCAGCGGGAAGGCGAAGCCCTGTTTGGCGCAGAAGTTGTCGTGCGCACGCACCGAATCGCGCGACACACCGAGCACGTCGGCGCCCAGTTCGCGCAGGTGCGGCAGCAGCGCATTGAAATCCAGGCCCTCGGTCGTGCAGCCGGGCGTGGCGTCCTTGGGGTAGAAGTACAGCACCAGCCAGCGACCCGCATAGGCGGCAAGCGTGGTGGTCGTGCCGCCGGACAGGGCCAGCGGCAGTTGCAACGTCGAGGCGGCGAGGGGCGTGGCGCTCATCGAACAGTCGGCCGTTCCATGCCGGTGGCGTTGCGCATCACGATGCGCGATGCCGATGCGGGAGGCAAGCGGTGCACCATCGGCATCAGAACTTCATCGGGTCCATGATGGCGTCGAGATTGAGGTGGTCGCAGAACTCGAGGAAATCGTCGCGCAATGCGGCGATGTGCATGTTCGAGGGAATGCCGATGGTGACCTGGGCCGAGAACATGTCCGCGCCGGTCTGCATCGCGCGGTAGCGCGAGGAGTGCAGGCTCTCGATCGTGATGCCCTGGCGGTCGAAGAAGTCCGCCAACTGGTACAGGATGCCCGGCTTGTCGGCCGCGACGACTTCCACCACGTAGGGCAGCAGGTTCGACTGCACCGGCTTGGGGCCGGTGCGGTACCAGATCAGTTTCAGGCCTTCCTCGCGCTCCAGGCGCGTGAGCATCGCCTCGAGCTTGGCGACCGCGTCCCAGGGGCCATTGGCCAGTGCGGTGACCGACACATCGCGGCCCACGGTGGACAGGCGGGTGTCGACGAGGTTACAGCCGCTGTCTGCGATCCGGCGCGACACCGACAGCAGCGGCGAGGCCGGATGCGTGGTGTAGGCGTTGATGAGCAGGTAGTTCTCGTTCGGCGCAGGCCGTGAAGCGGTATCGGAATCAGTCAAGGCGGCGTCCGCGGCGGGAATCTGGTCGACGGCAAGCGCGTCGGGGGCGACTGGAGGGTGAACGGCGATCCGGCCGGGGCCGGTGCTGCGGTCAGCATACTTGCCCGCGCTTCGCGGCCGCAAGTAACATCGGCCGGCATTTTCCCCGTGTTTCCGCCACTCGTGCGCCCATCGGGCGCGTTCCGGCGAGCACGCCCGTCCCGTCCTCACGCCTTGGATGCCTCATCTTGCGACTCTCCGGCAGCATCACCGCTCTGGCCACCCCGTTCTCGCCCTCCGGCGCGCTCGACCGGTCGGCGTGGAAACGTCTGGTGGATGCGCAACTGGCGGCGGGGACCCAGGGGCTGGTGGTTGCCGGTTCGACCGGCGAGGCGGCGACGCTGGACGATGAGGAGTACGACTGGCTGATCGCCGACACCGTCGCGCGGGTCGCCGGCCGTGTGCCGGTGCTGGCCGGGACCGGGCAGCCGGGCACGGCGAAGACGATTGCGCTGACCCGTCGCGCGGCGGCGCTCGGCATCGATGCTGCGCTGGTCGTGGTGCCGGCCTACGTGCGCCCGACCCAGGCGGGGCTGGACGCCCACTTCCGCGCGGTCGCCGATGACGGCGACGTGCCGGTGGTGCTCTACAACGTGCCGGGGCGGACCGGCACCGACCTGCTGCCCGAGACCGTCGCCGCGCTCGCGCCGCATCCGCGCATCGTCGGCATCAAGGAGGCGCACAACGGACAGGCGCGCATGCAGGCGCTACTGGCGCTGCAGAGCGACACGTTTGCGGTGCTCAGCGGCGATGATCCCACGGCCGCGCGCGCCATGCTGGCCGGTGCCGATGGCACGATCTCGGTGGTCTCCAATATCGTGCCCGCCGCATTCCGTCGCCTGTGCGATCTGGCGCGCGCCGGACGTGCGGACGAGGCCATGGCCTGGGATGCGCAGTTGCAACCGATCCATGCGTTTTCGGGCATCGAATCCAATCCGATCCCGGTCAAGGCGGTACTGGCGCGCCAGGGCTTCGGCCACGGGCTGCGCCTGCCGTTGACCTCACTGGCCGAGGCGCATCGCGCGCAGGCCGACGACGCGACGCGACTGGCGGCGGACCTGGAAGGGTCCTGCCGCGCACGCGCCGCCTGATTTCCCAGGAGAACTCCACCCATGCGTCGATCCCATTCCCCCATCCGTTACGTCGCCATCGCCGTCCTGGCCGTCGCGGTCGTGGGCGCCAGCGGCTGCCGCTGGTTCAAGAAGGACAACGCGCTGTATGCGCAGAGTCCCGAGAGCCGGCCGCTGGAAGTGCCGCCCGACCTCGACCAGCCGCGCACCGACGGCGCGATGGCGCTGCCGCAGACCGGCGGCTCGGCGACCCAGTCGGCGACGGTCGCGGCCGCCTCGTCGAATGTCGCGTTCACCGTGGCCGGCGAGCGCGACGCGGTGTTCGCCCGCGTCGGTCAGGCGCTGGCCGGGATCGAGGGTGTGGCCGTCAACAGCCAGTCGCAGGCCTTGGGCACCTACGAGGTCAGCGATGCGGGCAGTCAGTTCCTGGTGCGCGTGGGCGCCGGGCAGGGCGGGGCGACGGTGTCGGCGGTCGATCCGCGCGGTGTCGCGGCGAGCGGCGCAGGCCCTGAGCGTGTGATCGCGGCGCTGCGCGCGGCGCTGGCCAACTGAGGCCAGGCGCCGGTCGGTTCGGGCCGGCGTCGGGCTGCAAACGCAAAACGGGCGCCTCGCGGCGCCCGTTTTCGTTGCAATGCCCGGTCTGGCCTCAGCGTTCGAGCAGCGGCAGCTTGCCCGGCTTGCCTTCCCAGTCCTTGGCGTCGGGCAGCGGGTCCTTGCGCGTGGTGATCACCGGCCAGACCTGGGCCAGTTCGGCGTTCAGCGCGACGTACTGCTCCTGACCGGCGGGGACATCGTCCTCGGGGTAGATCGCGTTGATCGGGCACTCGGGCTCGCACAGGGTGCAGTCGATGCACTCGTCCGGGTCGATGACCAGGAAGTTCGGGCCCTCATGGAAGCAATCCACCGGGCAGACTTCGACGCAGTCGGTGTATTTGCACTTGATGCAGTTTTCGGTGACGACGAAAGGCATGGAGATCTTCGAGCGCGCGGCAATGCGTCAAGTTTAAGGCAGCGCTCCGCGCTCCGGTGGAAAGGATTCGCATTTGCGCGTTCGGTGCGGGCGTTACGCGTGCCACGCTGGCAGACTGGAGTGGCCATGCGTGGTGCCCGCCGGGTGTCGTGCCGAGTCGCGGCCCGATATCCGCTTGGTGGGCCCGGCACCCGGCGGGCACTCGATGCGCTTCCGCAGCGGAAGGCCGCCGCGCACGATGGCGTCGATGCGTAGCGGTGCCGCGGTCACCTCCTCCGCGTGCGGGGGAGGTCGGCGCGTCTGTGCGCCGGGTGGGGGCGGCCCTGCGAAGCGAAGCACAGTTGCCGGACACCTCAACGAAAAAGGCCCGCTTGCGCGGGCCTTTCTCTGAAGATGGCGCTCCCTACGGGATTCGAACCCGTGTTTTAGCCTTGAGAGGGCCACGTCCTAGGCCTCTAGACGAAGGGAGCTGGGTGTACCGCCGAAGCGGCGACCGGTTGGACGACCGGTCTGCAGAACATCGGAAAGACGTGTGCAGCTTGCTAGTATAGCAGGCTTGCGGGCCCCGCAACGGGTCGCCCACGGAAAATTTTCATTTGATGCACGACGACACTTCGACTCCGGGCTCCGCGTTGCGGACCATCCCCCGCGACCAGCACATCATCTCGCGCCGGCAGATCAGCCAGAGTGCGCTGCGTGTGCTGTACCGGCTGCACGAGGCCGGGCATGCCGCCTATCTGGTCGGTGGCGCGGTGCGCGACATCCTGGTCGGCCTGGCGCCCAAGGATTTCGACGTCGCGACCGACGCGACGCCCGAGCAGGTCAAGGCGCTGTTTCGCAACTGCCGGCTGATCGGGCGGCGGTTCCGGCTGGCGCATGTGGTGTTCGGCCGCGAGATCATCGAGGTCGCCACCTTCCGCGCCAACGTCGACGACGGCAGCGGCGATCGCGAGGTGCACGACGACGGTCGCCTGCTGCGCGACAACGTCTACGGCACGATCGAGGATGATGCGGTCCGGCGCGACTTCACCGCCAACGCACTCTATTACGCGATCGCCGACTTCTCGGTGCGCGACTACGTCGGCGGCTTCGAGGATGTCGAGAACCGCGTGCTGCGGCTGATCGGCGATCCGGAGACGCGCTACCGCGAAGACCCGGTGCGGATGCTGCGCGCGGTGCGGCTGGCGGCCAAGCTCGGCTTCTCGATCGCGCCCGAGACCGCGGCGCCGATTCCGTACCTTGCCGGGCTGTTGTCCGAAGCGGCGCCGGCGCGGCTGTTCGAGGAATGCCTGAAGCTGTTCCTGTCGGGTCATGCGGTGGCGAGTTTCGAGGGCCTGGAGCGGCATGGCCTGCTGGGCGCGCTGTTCCCCGAGACCGCCAAGGCATTGGCGAGCAATCGCAGCGGCGCATTGCGCACGATGGTGGTCGCGGGCCTGCGCTCGACCGATGCCCGCATCGCTGCCGGCGATCCGGTGTCGCCGGCCTTCCTGTTTGCGACCCTGCTGTGGCCGGCGTACTGCCGCACGTTGATGAAGTTGCAGGCCGAGGGCGTACAGCCGGTGGATGCGCAGCGCCGGGCCGCGGATCGGGTGACGCTGCACCAGTTGTCGACGGTCGCGCTGCCGCGCCGGTTCTCGCTGCCGATGCAGGAGATCTGGCTGCTGCAGGCGCGCTTCCCGCAGCGCCAGCGCAAGCGGGTGACCCGGATGCTGTCGCACCCGCGCTTTCGCGCCGCCTTCGATTTCCTGGTGTTGCGCAGCGCCGCGTCCGAGGCCCATGCCGCCGATGTCGCGTTCTGGCAGGAAGCCCAGCGCGATCCCGACCACGCGATTGCGCTGTTTCCCGGCGACGAGGACGGCGACAGCGAGGGGCAGGCCCCGCGCCGCAAGCGCCGCCGTCGGCGCGCGCCCGCAGCAGGATGAGCGCCGGGCCGGCGGAGGCGCCGCGCGTGCGCGCCTGCGTCGGGCTGGGCGCCAATCTCGGCGACGCCGTCGCGACGTTGCACGACGCGGCGCGCGCGCTGGCGGCCTTGCCCGGTACTTCGGGGTTTGCGCTGTCGCGCTTCTATCGCACGCCCGCGTGGGGCGTGACCGATCAGCCGGATTTCATCAACGCCGCGGCAGCGTTCGAGACCGGCCTGCCGGCAACTGCACTGCTCGAGACGCTGTTGTCGTTCGAGACAGCGCTGGGGCGACGCCGCGCAGCCGATGGCAGCGACCGCTGGGGGCCGCGCACACTCGACCTGGATCTGCTGCTGTACGGCGATGCCGTGCTCGCATTGCCGGGACTCACCGTGCCGCATCCGCATCTGCATGCGCGCGCATTCGCGCTGGTGCCGCTGCTCGATGTCGCGCCCGATATACAGATTCCCGGCATCGGCGCAGCCGTCGAGGTGCTTGCGGGCATGGATCGAAGCGGCATCGAAGCGATACCCTAGGGCGATGACCACGCCCAACACTTCCGCGCCGGTGACCGTGCCCGCGCTGTTCGAGGCCCGCGCCGCGGGTCGCCGGCTCTCGATGCTCACCGCCTATGACGCCGGGTTCGCGCGCGCATTCGATGCCGCCGGGGTGGAGCTGCTGCTAGTCGGCGATTCGCTGGGCATGGTGGTGCAGGGGCACGGCTCGACCTTGCCGGTCACCACCGACGACATGGTCTATCACACCGCCTGCGTGGCGCGGGGAGCCCGGCGCGCGCTCATCGTCGCCGACCTGTCGTTCCAGGCCGATGCGACGCCCGAGCGCGCACTCGACGCGTCGACGCGGTTGCTGCAGGCCGGTGCCGGCATGGTCAAGCTGGAAGGCGCGAGCGCGAACAAGCGCGAGGTCGTGCGCTTCCTGGTCGAGCGCGAGATCCCGGTCTGCGCGCACCTGGGGCTCACTCCGCAGTCGGTGCTGCGCTTTGGCGGGTTCAAGGTACAGGGCCGCGACGAGGCGGCCGCGCAGGCGCTGCGCGAAGATGCACTCGCGATCGCCGAGGCGGGTGCCTCGCTGATCGTGCTCGAGGGCGTGCCGGCTGCGCTGGCGGCTGAGATCACCGCGGCTTCTGCGGTGCCGACAATCGGCATCGGCGCCGGCCCGGGCTGCGACGGCCAGGTGCTGGTGCTGCACGACATGCTGGGCCTGGACAGCGGCCATCGCCGGCCGAAGTTCGTCCGCGACTTCCTGGCCGATGGCGGCTCGGTTGCGGGCGCGGCGCGTGCCTACGTCGCCGCGGTGCGCGACGGCAGTTTCCCCGGCCCCGAACATTCCTACAGCTGAGCGCCGCGCCGCCGGCCTTCGCCCGAATCCGCACGCCCCCATGATCGAAACCGTCGACAGTCTGACCGTCCTGCGCACGCGCATCGCGGCGTGGAAGCGCGCAGGCCTGCGCGTGGGCCTGGTGCCGACGATGGGCAATCTGCACGCGGGGCACTTTTCGCTGGTCGCGGCCTTGCGCGCCCAGGTCGACCGGGTCGTCGCCAGCGTGTTCGTCAATCCCACCCAGTTCGGGCCCAACGAGGATTTCGCGCGCTATCCGCGCACGCCCGAGCAGGACGCGCAGGGACTGGCCGCTGCGGGCTGCGACCTGCTGTGGCAGCCGTCGGTGGAGACGATGTATCCGCTGGGGCTGGCGAACACGGTCACCGTGCGCGTGCCCGGGATCACCGAGGTGCTCGACGGCGCGCACCGTCCGGGGCACTTCGATGGCGTGGCGACGGTCGTCGCGCGCCTGTTCAACCAGGTGCAGCCCGATGTCGCTGCGTTCGGGCGCAAGGACTACCAGCAGTTGGCGGTGATCGCCCACCTGGTCGCCGAGCTCGCGTTTCCGGTGCAATTGCTGCCGGTCGCGATCGCCCGCGATGCCGACGGGCTGGCGCTGAGCTCGCGCAACCAGTACCTGGACGCCGACCAGCGCGCACTGGCGCCCCAGCTGTATCGCACGCTGCAGGCA
Source organism: Luteimonas sp. gir (assembly GCF_037198055.1). NCBI lineage: Bacteria > Pseudomonadati > Pseudomonadota > Gammaproteobacteria > Lysobacterales > Lysobacteraceae > Luteimonas > Luteimonas sp. gir. The sequence continues at coordinate 52,044 of NZ_JBBAXQ010000006.1, read as the reverse complement.
ATGCGCGAGGGCCTGCGCGCCGGTCGCGCGCCGGCCGAGGTCGAGGCCGACGCCCTGGCCCAGCTCAGCGCGCACGGTTTCGACGTCGACTATGCGGTCGTGCGCACCCCCGCGCTCGGTGCACTGGCGCCAGACGATCGCGAGGCGGTCGCCTTGCTCGCGGCCCGGCTGGGCACGACCCGGTTGATCGACAACCTCGAATTCAGCCTGGCACCGGCGTCCGCGGCCGGCTGAATCGCCGCCCGCGCGGCCATAGCGCATGTTGCGATGCCGCACGCGGCGCCTATACTTGCCGACTCCTGCGGAACGCCCGCGTCTGCCAACGGCCGCACCCGGCCGCCGCCATGCAACTGACCCTGCTCAAAGCCAAGATCCACCGCGCGTCCGTGACCCACGCCGAGCTGCATTACGAAGGCTCGTGCGCGATCGACGGCCATCTGCTCGATCTGTCGGGCATCCGCGAGTACGAGCGCATCGAGATCTACAACATCAATAACGGCGAGCGGTTCGCGACCTATGCGATCCGCGCCGAGGCCGGCAGCGGCATCATCTCGGTCAACGGTGCCGCTGCGCACAAGGCCGGCGTCGGTGATCTGGTGATCATCTGTGCCTACGGTGCGCTCGACGAGGCGCAAGTCGCCAAGTTCAAGCCGACCCTGGTCTATGTCGACCGGCAGAATCGGATGACCCACACCAACGATTCGATTCCGGCGCAGGCCGCCTGATGACGATGGCGGCGCGACTGCTCCGCGACACGCTGACGCCCCATGCGCGGCGCCTGGACGCGGCGCGCATCGCCGACCTCGTCGCCGCCGATGCCGCGCGTCCGCGCGACTTCGCGCTGCGCGTGGGCGGGCTCTACGCCAGCTTCGCGCGCCAGCGCTTCGACCGCGAGGCACGCGATGCGCTGCTCGCGCTCGGCGCGTCGGCCGAACTGGCGGCCGCGATGCGCGCGCTGTTCGATGGCGCCATTGTCAACACCTCCGAGCAGCGCCCGGCGCTGCACGTCGCACTGCGTTCGGCGCTGTCGCAGGCGCCGGCGGCGCGTGACGCACGCGAGCAGGCGCTCGCTGCGCGCACGCGCATGCGCGCGCTGGTCGCGCAGCTCGAGGCCTCCGAGGTCACCGACATCGTCAATGTCGGCATCGGCGGCTCCGATCTGGGCCCGCGCCTGGTCGTCGATGCGCTCAAGGACTTCGGCACCGGGCGTTTCCGTGTGCATTTTCTGACCAACGTCGACGGCAGCGACGCCCAGCACCGCCTGGCGAAGCTGGATCCGGCGAAGACCGCGGCGATCCTGGTCTCCAAGACCTTCGGCACGCAGGAGACCCTGCTCAACGGCGCGGTCGTGCGCGACTGGCTGGGCGGCAGCGAGCGGCTGTACGCAGTCAGTGCCAACGTGCCGCGCGCGCAGGCCTTCGGCGTTGCGCCCGAGCGCGTGCTGCCGATGTGGGACTGGGTCGGTGGCCGCTATTCGCTGTGGTCGGCGGTCGGCTTCTCGATCGCGCTGGCGATCGGCGCCGACGGTTTCGATGCCTTGCTCGATGGCGCGGCCGAGATGGACGCGCACGCGTTGCAGACGCCGCTGGCCGGCAACCTGCCGCTGCTGCACGCGCTGACCGCCATCTGGAACCGCAATGCGCTGGGCCTGGCCACGCACGCCGTGCTGCCCTACGACGAGCGGCTGGCGCTGCTGCCGGCCTACCTGCAGCAACTGGTGATGGAGAGCCTGGGCAAGTCGGTCACGCCCGAGGGCGAGCCGGTCGGACTCGACACCGTGCCGGTGCTGTGGGGCGGACCGGGCACCAACTCGCAGCACAGTTTCTTCCAGGCGCTGCACCAGGGCACGCAGACGGTGCCGGCCGATTTCATCGGCGTGGTGAATCCGGCGCACCCGCATGCAGACAACCACGCCGCGCTGCTGTCGAACCTGCTCGCGCAGACCGAAGCGCTGGCCAACGGGTTTTCCGCCGACGATCCGCAGAAGTCCTACCCCGGCAATCGGCCATCGACGCTGCTGCTGCTCGACCGGCTCGACCCGCGCAGCCTCGGCGCGCTGATCGCGCTCTACGAGCACAGCGTCTATGCGCAGTCGGTGCTGTGGGGCATCAACGCCTTCGATCAGTGGGGCGTCGAACTGGGCAAGCGCATCGCCGGCGAACTGCTGCCCGCGGTCCAGGGCCAGGACGTCGAGATCGCCGACCCGGTCACCCGCGCCCTGCTCGACGAACTGCGCGCACGCCGCAACGCCTGATCCGCGTCGACCTCCCGCGCGCGTTCGGGGCGACACGCGTAGCGCGTCAGGTGGGGCATGGCTTGTCGCACAAAGCGCCCCCATCCCAGCCTTCCCCCGCGGGCGGGGGAAGGAGCACAAGCCAGCCTTCCCCGCGTGGGGGGGAAGGAGCGCAAGCCAGCCTTCCCCGCGTGCGGTGGAAGGAGCATAAGCCAGCGTTCCCCGCGTGCGGGAAGGAGCACAGGCATATCCGTGCGCGTGGGATGTCGGCGGCGCGCCGCAGGCTGAAGTCACCTCCCCCGCGTGCGGGGGAGGTCAGCGCGCACAGCGCGCTGGGTGGGGGCGGGGGGCGGGCCCTTACGGCCCTGTCATCCCGCCAACGCTGACCTGCCGCCGGACAACCGGCGTTCGCGCGACGCCGCGATCGACCGAACGCCACACGCGATGTGCGGCGTCGTCACCGCGCGTCGTGCTGCGCCAGCGCCCATTCGACATGCTCGTCGACCAGCGCATCGCCCGAATGCCGGCGCGTGCGCAAGGCGGTGATGGTGTCGGGGGCGGTCGGCGCGTTGCCCAGTGCGACGGCGATATTGCGCAGCCAGCGACGATGGCCACTGCGGCGCAGCGGTGAGCCTTCGGTGCGCTGCAGGAATTCGTCCTCGTCCCAGGCGAACAGATCGGCCAGAGTTGCGCTGTCCAGACCGTTGCGGGCGCGGAAGTCGGGTTCGTCGTGGCGCTTGGCGAACTTGTTCCACGGACACACCAGCTGGCAGTCGTCGCAGCCGAAGATGCGGTTGCCGATCGGTGCGCGCAGCGGTTCAGGAATCGCGCCGTCGTGTTCGATCGTCAGATAGGAGATGCAGCGGCGCGCATCGAGCCGGTAGGGCGCGACGATCGCCTGTGTCGGGCAGACATCGATGCAGCGCGTGCAGGTACCGCAATGCGCGCTCGCTGGCGGATCGATCGGCAGCGGCACGTCGACGTAGATCTCGCCGAGGAAGAACCACGAACCGCCGCGCTTGTCGATCAGGCAGGTGTGCTTGCCGATCCAGCCCAGGCCGGCGTTGCGCGCAAGCGCGCGTTCGAGCACCGGTGCCGAATCGACGAACACCCGATGGCCGAACGGGCCGATCTCCTCGGCGATACGGTGCGCGAACTTCTGCAGCCGGTTGCGCATGAGCTTGTGGTAGTCGCGGCCGAGCGCATAGCGCGCGACGTAGGCGCGGCGGCCGTCGGCCAGCGTGTCCCAGGCGCTGTCGTCGTCGTTGCGACCGTAGTCGAGCCCCACCGAAATCACCCGCACGGTGCCGGGCAGCAGTTCGGCGGGACGTGCGCGCAGCGTGCCGTGGCGCGCCATCCAGTCCATCGTGCCGTACAGCCCCTGGGCCAGCCAATCGCGCAGGTGCGCCTCGTCTTCGGCGAGTTCGATCCCGGCAATGCCACAGCGCTGGAAGCCCATCTCGGCCGCGATCGCGCGGATGCGCGCAGCCACATGCTGCGGCTCGGGCAGGGCGCGTGCCGGTGGCGCGGCATCGGGGATGTCGGGGCGGGGACTCACGATGCGTGAAGTATAGAATCGGCGCGATGAGCCCACCCTGTGCCTCGAACGCGGTCTCCATGCCGGGAACCCTGCTGTACGACGCGGCCGCCCTGCGCGCGCTCGAGACCGCGGCGATCGCAGCCGAGGGCGGCGATGCCGGCGTGCTGATGGCGCGCGCCGGGCAGGCCGCGTGGCGTCTGGTGCAGAGCCGCTGGCCGCAGGTGCGTACGCTCGTCGTGGTCTGCGGACCGGGCAACAACGGTGGCGACGGTTACGTGCTCGCGCGCCACGCGCAGTCGGCCGGCTGCGAGGTGCAGGTGGTCCGGCTCGACACGCATGCGCCACGGACCGAGCTGTCGCGCGCCGCCTGCGCGGCCTTCGTCGAGGCTGGCGGCCGGATCGTGACATTCGACGGCGACCCGCTCCCGTCGGCCGGACTGGTCGTCGATGCCGTGTTCGGCATCGGCCTGTCGCGCGCGCCCGACGCCGATGCCGCGGTCTTGATCGCCGCGATCGATGCGGCGCCCGCGCCGGTGCTGGCGCTCGACGTGCCCAGCGGCCTGGACGGCGATCGCGGCAGCGTGCCGGGTGCCGCGGTGCATGCCGAGGTCACGCTGCAGTTCCTCGCCGCGCATGTCGGCCTGCAGACCGGTGACGGCCCCGACCATGCCGGCGACCTGACACTCGATCCGCTCGGCGTCGATCCGGCGCTGATGGCCGCCGCCGGGCCCGGCGCCGCGCGCCGGATCGAGGCCAATGACCTGGCGCACTGGCTGCGCCCGCGTCTGCGCAACAGCCACAAGGGGACGTCCGGCCGCGTGCTGGTCGTCGGCGGCGACCACGGCATGGGTGGGGCGGTGATGCTGGCCACCGAGGCTGCGCTGCGCGCCGGGGCCGGGCTGGTGTCGGTCGCGACCCAGGCGGCGCACGTCGCCCCGCTGCTGGTGCGCTGTCCGGAGGCGATGGCCCGCCGCATCGACAACACGTCCACGCTTGCGCATCTGCTCGCGACCGCCGATGTCGTTGCGCTCGGACCGGGGCTGGGGCGCGGCGCCTGGGGCCACGGGCTGTACGACGAGGTGCTGGGCAGCGGCCGGCCGCTGGTGCTCGATGCCGATGCGCTGAGTCTGCTGGCCAGCATGCCCCGTGCGCTCCCGTCCGGGACCGTACTGACCCCGCACCCGGGGGAAGCCGGGCGCCTGCTCGGCGCCGCGACCGCCGACATCCAGCGCGACCGGCCCGCCGCGGTGCGCCGGCTGGCCGCCCAGAGCGGCGCAGTCGTCGTGCTCAAGGGGGCGGGGACACTGGTCTGTGCACCGGGCGGCACGCCCTGGCTGGTCGCCGCCGGCAATCCGGGCATGGCGACCGGTGGCATGGGCGATGCGCTGACCGGCGTGATTGCCGCACTGCGCGCGCAGGGCCTCGACCCCGAAGCCGCCGCGGCCTGTGGCGCGCTGCTGCATGCCGCCGCCGGTGATCTCGCGGCGCGCAGCGGTGGCGAGCGCGGGTTGTTGCCGGTCGACCTGGTCGCCGCGCTGCGTCCGCTGGCCAATCCAATGCCCTTGGAGACGTGGCGATGAGCCTCTGGCAACTCGACGGCGAGGCCGCCACGCAGGCCTTCGCACAGGCGCTCGCCGCCACGGCGCCCACGCCGGCGGTGGTCCATCTGCAAGGCGATCTGGGCGCCGGCAAGTCCACGCTGGCACGCGCCTGGCTGCGCGTACTCGGCGTGACCGGCACGGTCCGCAGTCCCACCTACACGCTGGTCGAGCGCTACCCGGTGGCGGGCGGCGAGGCGCTGCACCTGGATCTGTACCGCATCGGTGACATCGGCGAACTGGAGTTTCTCGGCCTGGACGATGTCGCCGCGCGGCTGTGGTTGATCGAATGGCCCGAGCGTGGCGCCGACGCGTTGCCCAAGCCGGACCTGCGGGTCGCGCTGGCATTGTCCGGCGAAGGCCGCAGTGCCCGCCTCGACGCGCTTTCGGACGCCGGGCTGCGCTGGCGCGCGAGGGTCGCAGCAGCGGTCCGTTTGCCAACTGTTGCTGAACCGAAACCGTAGGAAGGACACGCAGGCTGCGGATTTGCAAGGGAAAACGTCTTGCATTGTCCTGACGGCGATGATTGACTAGCCCCATGCGTATCCGGGGGATCAATCTGTCTCAGGCCTTGCTGGCGCTCGCGCTGCTCGCGGCGCTGTGCTGGAACCTGGCCTATGGCGCCGAACTGCGCGGCGTCGACCTGCAGACCGGTGCGACCGGGACGCGGGCCGAATTGCGGCTGGACGGCAAGGCCGAGTTCTCGGTGATCTCGCTGGCCAATCCCGATCGCCTCGTGGTCGATCTGCCCGGCACCAAGCTCCGCGGCGGCCTGGCGCTCCCGGCCGCGCGCGGCGTCGTGCGCAGTGTGCGGACCGGCCAGCCGGTGGCCGGCACCACCCGGATCGTGTTCGATCTCGCCAGCCCGATCGTGGCGATGGCGCCACGTCTGGAAGAAGGCGGCGACGGCGCCCGCCTGGTCGTCGAGTGGCCGGGCGACGGCGATGCGGACCCGATCGCGCGGGTCGCCGCGCAGACCGTGACACCGCCGGCCGCTGCGGCCGGCACCGTGCCCGCCGCCAGCGCACCTGCCGCGCGCACGCCGCCGCCCGATCCTGCGCTCGCCTCCAACGATGCCACCTCGCGGCTGATCGCCGAGATGGCGCGCGCCCGTGCGCCGGCCACGCCGGCACCGCAGCCCGCCGCGCCGACTCCGGTGCCGGCAGCGTCTGCGGCCGCGCCCGTCGCCCAGGCGCCGGTGCCGACGCCCGAGGCCGCCGCGCCGGCGCCGCGCAGTACCGCCCCGCCGCTGCCGACCACGGTCGGACCGGGCATGCGTCCGCTGGTGATCGCGATCGACCCGGGCCACGGCGGCCAGGATCCCGGCGCGATCGGACCCAGCGGCACCTACGAAAAGCACGTCGTGCTGGCGATCTCGCGCGAACTGGCGCGCCAGATCAACGCCACGCCCGGCATGCGTGCGCATCTGATCCGCGACAACGACAGCTATGTCGAGCTGCCGCAGCGCGCGCGGCGCGCGCGCCAGGCCAAGGCCGACATGTTCGTGTCGATCCATGCCGATGCCGCGCTCAATCGCGCCGCCTACGGGTCCTCGGTCTACACGCTGTCGCTGCGCGGGGCGTCCTCGCAGCAGGCGCGCTGGCTGGCCGACCGCGAGAACAGTGCCGACCTGGTCGGCGGCGTGCGCCTGGAGAAGGACACGCTGTCGAATGTCTTGCTCGAGATGGCGCAAAGCGGGCACATGCGCGCATCGCAGGAGGCCGCGACGCACGTGTTGACCGGGCTGCGCGATGTCGGCAAGACCCACAAGTCGAACGTCGAGTACGCGAACTTCTCAGTGCTGCGCAACGCCGACATGCCGGCGATGCTGGTCGAAACCGGCTTCATTTCCAATCCCGAGGAAGAACAGCGGCTGCTCGATCCGGCGCACCAGCGGCGCGTTGCCGCTGCGGTGTTGCAGGGGATCAATGCCTTCTTCACCAGCCAGCCGCCGCCGGGCACGCTGTACGCGGCGCGCGCCGCGGCCGCGGCGGCCGGGGCCAGCAGCGGCGGCGGCAGCCCCTGAACCGGCCGGATCGCGCTGTCCGGCAGTCGCGTCCAGCGCCCGCTATCATCCCGGTCCCCCTCTCAAAGCGCCTTGGCGCCGCCGTGCCGTGCCCATTCGCCAACTGCCCGACATCCTGATCAACCAGATCGCCGCCGGCGAGGTCGTGGAGCGACCGGCCTCGGTGGTCAAGGAACTGGTCGAGAACGCGCTCGATGCCGGTGCGCGCCGGGTCGACATCGAGCTCGAGGAAGGCGGGGTCCGTCTGATCCGCGTCCGTGACGATGGCGGCGGCATCGCGCCCGAGGAATTGCCGCTGGCGGTGTCGCGGCACGCCACCAGCAAGATCGGTTCGCTCGACGATCTCGAATCGGTCGCCACCCTCGGCTTCCGCGGCGAGGCGTTGCCGTCGATCGCCTCGGTCAGTCGCTTCTCGCTGGCTTCGCGGCGCGAGGACGATGCGCACGGCAGCGTGCTGCAGGTCGATGGCGGGCGCGTCGGTGATCTGGCCCCCAAGCCGCATCCGCGCGGCACCACCGTCGAGGTCCGCGACCTGTTCTACAACGTGCCGGCGCGCCGCAAGTTCATGCGCGCCGAGCGCACTGAGCTGGGCCACATCGAGGAATGGCTGCGTGCACTGGCGCTGGTGCGGCCGGATGTCGAGCTGCGGGTGAGCCACAACGGCAAGCCCGCGCGCCGCTACAAGGGCGATGAAGACCTGTTCTCAGGCGCGCGCTTGGTCGAGACGCTGGGCCGGGAGTTCGCCGATGCCGCGCTGCGGATCGACCATGCCGCGGCGGGTCTGCGGCTGTCGGGCTGGATCGCGCGCCCGGCGTATTCGCGCGCCAGTGCCGATCAGCAGTATCTGTACGTCAACGGCCGATCGATCCGCGATCGCAGCGTCGCGCACGCGGTCAAGCAGGCCTTCGCCGATGTGATGTACCACGGGCGGCAGCCGGCCTACGTGCTGTTCCTCGAACTCGATCCGACCCGGGTCGACGTCAATGTGCATCCGGCCAAGCACGAGGTGCGGTTCCGCGATGCGCGGCTGGTGCACGATTTCGTCTATCGCACGCTGCACGAGGCGCTGGCCGACACCCGCGCCGGGCAGGCCGGCGAGGTGGCGACCGAGGTGCCGTCGCCCGGCGCGACGTTCGCCGCCGGCCCGGCGACCGGCACCGCTGCGGCCGCCTGGTCGCGGCCGATGCCGCAGACGCACCTGGCGCTGCGCGTGGGCGAAGCGCGTGCGGCCTATGCCAGCCTCTACGGCGGCGGCATGGGCGGCGGCGATACTGCGGAGAGCCACGCAGGGACGGATGCGACGTTCGCGTCGGGGCCCGCGGTCGGCGATGCGTGGACGGGCGCCGCCGGCGCGAGCGCGCATGACATCGCTGCGGACAGCAGCACCGCCGCCGACAGCGCCGCCTTCGTCCCGCCGCTCGGCTATGCGGTCGCGCAACTGCACGGCATCTACATCCTCAGCCAGGCGGCCGACGGCATGATCGTCGTCGACATGCACGCCGCCCATGAGCGCATCGGCTACGAGCGGCTCAAGACCGCGCACGACGGCGAGGGCGTGCGCATGCAGCCGCTGCTGGTGCCGCAGACCGTCGCGGTCTCCGAACGCGAAGCCGATGTCGCCGAGCAGGAAGCGGGCACGCTTGCCGATCTGGGCTTCGAGGTCACGCGCACCGGGCCGCAATCGCTGCTGCTGCGCGGCGTACCGGCGCTGCTGGTCGATGGCGACACCGAGGCGCTGTTGCGCGATGTGCTGGCCGACCTGCGCGAGCACGGCGAGAGCCGTCGCGTGCGCGCGGCGCGCGACGAGTTGCTCTCGACGATGGCCTGTCATGGCGCGGTGCGCGCGAACCGGCGGCTGACGGTGCCCGAGATGAACGCCCTGCTGCGGCAGATGGAGGCGACCGAGCGCTCGGGGCAATGCAATCATGGTCGCCCGACCTGGGCACATTTCCCGCTCGCGGAGATCGACCGTTGGTTCCTGCGCGGGCGTTGAGCGCACGTCCGCTCGCAGCGCCTGGGCACGTGTCCGAAGACGCGTGCGCGACGGCGACTGTCCGCGTTCCGAATCGTTTTCATTCTGGAGTCCGCATGCGTTTGCTCCCTGTGTTGCGCGCCGCCCGTGTCGCTGCGCTCGCGTTCGTGTTCCTGGGTCTGGCACCGACGGCATGGGCGCAGTCGCCCGCCGCGACGGGCGAAGTCGCGCCGTCCGCGGTGCCTCACATCGCCGACGTGCCCGTGCCGGCACCGCCGGTCCCGCTGCTATGGAAGGTCTCGGGCGATCACGGCGCGCTCTATCTGCTGGGCTCGTTCCATTTCCTGCAGCCCGCGGACTATCCGCTGTCCGAGGACGTCGCCCGGACGCTGGCGGCGGCAGGCGAGGTGGTCTTCGAGCTGTCGCCCGAGGAACTGGAGTCGCCGACGCTGGCGATGCAGATGATGCAGGCCGGTCTGCGCAGCGATGGCAGCCGCCTCGACGACGACCTGCCGCCGGCGCTCGCCGCCGACCTGGCGGCCTGGGGCGAGGCGAACCTCGCCGCACAACCGACCGGCGGCATGAGCGCGCAGAGCCTGCAACTGTTCAAGCCGTGGTTCGCTTCGCTGCTGGTGACCACGACCGAACTGGGGCGCTACGGCCTCAAGGCGCAACTGGGCATGGATGCGTATCTGGCGCGGCAGGCGCGCGAGGCGGGCAAGGCGACCGCGGGGCTGGAGACCGCGTCCGAGCAGATCGGCTTTCTCGACGGCCTGGGCCAGGTCGAGCAGGTCGAGATGCTGCGCGAGGCGCTGGATCAGGCGCAGGGCGGGCAGGCGTCGATCGAGACGCTGCATGGCGCCTGGCGCGCGGGCGATGCGGCGCAGCTGTGGAACGGCATGGCGCTGGACATGCGCGCGCGCTTTCCCGCGCTGTATCGGCGGATCAACACCGAGCGCAACGATGCCTGGTTGCCCAAGCTCGAGCAGATGCTGCAGCAGGACGGCGAGATCCTGGTCGTCGTCGGCACGCTGCACCTGCTGGGCGAGGATGGCGTGGTCGAGAAACTGGCTGCCAAGGGTTACGAGGTCGAGCGCATCTGCAGCGCCTGCGCGCCGCCGCCGGCGATCGAGATCGGCGACGGCACCGCACCGGTGCCCGAGGAGCGCACGCCTGCAACGCCGCCGGTGACGGCGCCGAAGGACGAGCTGCCCATGCCGCCGGCCGATGCAGACGCCGCACCGCCGCCGCAGCCCGAGCTGCCCGCGCGCGACTCCGCCACGCCAACACGTTGAACCTGGCGGCCGCAGGCCGCCGCAACCATCGCGCCCCGGCCTCAGGTCGCGACGGCCATCGTGATCGGCCTCAGGCCGCCTCGATCATGACGATGCAGTCGACCGGGCAGGCCGGGACGCACAGCGCGCAGCCGGTGCACAGCGGCTCGACCACCGTGTGCATCAGCTTGGACGCGCCGACGATCGCATCGACCGGGCAGGCCTGGATGCACTTGGTGCAGCCGATGCAGTCCGCCTCGATCACCAGCGCGACCGGCGGGCGCGGATGGTGCGGGCCGCGGCTGCGATCGAAGGGTCGCGCTGGAACGTCGAGCAGGGTCGCCAACGCCCGTGCGCCGGCATCGCCGCCTGGCGGGCACCGGTCGATGTCGGCCTCGCCGCGCGCCATCGCCTCGGCGTAAGGGCGGCAACCGTCGAAACCGCACTGGCCGCATTGGGTCTGCGGCAGCAGGCGATCGAGACGTTCGACGAGATCGGGAGCGGGGGACATGCGGCAGGGCGGAGGCGGGCGGCGCACAGGGTAGCGCGCTGCGCCCGCATGCGCTGCGCCGTGTCGGCGATGGCGGCCCCGAAACACGCTGCCGGCCGTTCCTGACTGCGCGGTCTAGTTCGAATGTATGACCGCGCCGGGCGACATGGTCTGGCAGGCTCGACCCATGCCGACCGATACCACGCCTCCGATCGCGCCCGACGCGACGCTCCGCACCCCCGTCCGCCCGCGCAAGCCGCTGTGGCACCACCTCTACTTCTGGGTCCTGCTGGGGATCGCGGCCGGCATCGTCATCGGTCTGGCCGCGCCGCAGGTCGGTGCACAGATGAAATGGCTGGCCGACATGTTCATCAAGCTGGTCAAGGTCGTCATCGCACCGACGATCTTCGCTACCGTCGCCGTCGGCATCGCCGGCCTGGGCAATCTCGCCAAGGCCGGCGGCCTGGCGCTCAAGACCGTGGTCTATTTCAACGTCACCACGGTGTTTGCGCTGGGCATCGGCCTGGTTGTGGTCAACCTGCTCGGGCCCGGCCGCAACCTTGGGTTGGACATCGAGACCTTCGATGCCTCGGCCGCGCAGGGCACGCTCGCCAGCGCAGGGGCTGCGGCCGGCGACGGCATCGCCGGGTTCCTGCTGCATCTGGTGCCCAGTTCGTTCTTCGCGGCCTTCGTCGAGGGCCAGCTGATCCAGGTGCTGGTGATGGCGATCCTGGTCGCCTGTGCGATCACGATGCTCGGCGAGCGCGGCAAGCCGGCGGTCGCCGCACTCGACACCATCGCCCAGGTGATGTTCGGCGTGATCAAGATCGTGATGTGGTTTGCGCCGCTGGGCGCGATGGGCGGCATGGCGTTCACGATCGGCGAGTACGGCGGTGCGATCCTCGGCTCGCTCGGCTACTTCATGCTCAGCTTCTGGCTGACCTGTCTGCTGTTCCTGTTGCTGGTGCTCGGGCCGATCTGCTGGTGGTCGGGCTTCAGCGTGTTCAAGTACATCCGCATGATCCGCGACGAACTGCTGATCGTGCTCGGCACCTCGTCGTCGGAAACCGTGCTGCCGCGCATGCTGGCCAAGCTCGAAGCGGCCGGTGTGCCCAAGTCGGTGGTCGGCCTGACGATTCCCACCGGGTACTCGTTCAACCTCGACGGCACTGCGATCTACATGGCGATGGGCGCGATCTTCATCGCGCAGGCGTTCGGGATCGAAGTGCCGATCGGCACGCAGATCGCGCTGCTGGTGTTCATGCTGATCTCCTCCAACGGCGCGGCAGGCGTGTCGGGCGCCGGGCTGGTGACGCTGGCCGCCTCGCTGGCGGCGTTCGAAAGCGTGATCCCGCTGGCCGGCATCGCGCTGATCGTCGGCATCGACCGTTTCATGTCCGAGGGCCGCGCGCTGACCAACCTGACCGGCAACGGCATCGGCACCCTGGTGATCGCGCGCTGGACCGGTCAGCTCGACCGCGAGCGCCTGGCGACGGTGCTCGACAACCCGCAACTGGTCGATCCCGATCGCGTGCTGGCCGAGCAGGCGGCGCGCGATGCGGGCCGGTCGGTCGGGACGGCGCCGGCGCGGCCGGCCTGACGCACGGATGCGAGCGGTTGCGCACGCAACCGTTGCGCGGCACGCGCGCACCGGGTAGGGTCGATCCCATGTCGCGCTTGTCCGCCCGCAATACCAACCGCAACGCCCCGCGCACGAATAATCGTGCGCGGCCGAGGCGGGTGTGGGAGCGGGCGCGGAGATAAGGCAACACGCGCCAGGCACCAGACACACCACCCGCATCGGCCGCGATGCGGGTTTTTTTGTGGCCCGCGCGCGGCTCCTCACCCCCAAGGAGCCTCACCATGTGTTCGATCTTCGGCATCTTCGGCCTGCAGCCCGGCGATGACATCGCCTCTCTGCGCCGGCAGGCGCTCGCCTGTTCGCAACGCCAGCGCCATCGCGGTCCCGACTGGAGCGGCGTGCATGCCGACGACCGCGCAATCCTCGTGCACGAGCGCTTGGCGATCGTCGATCCGGCCGGCGGTGCCCAGCCGCTGCGCTCGGTCGATGGCGCCCTGGTGCTAGCGGTCAACGGCGAGATCTACAACCATCAGGCATTGCGCGCCGATCTGCGTGCGCCCTATGCGTTCACGACCGCGTCCGACTGCGAGGTGATCAACGCGCTGTATCGCGAGCATGCGGCCGACCCTGCGGGCCCGACGGCGTGGCTCGAACAGCTCAACGGCATCTTCGCGTTCGCGCTGTGGGACCGCGCCTCCGGCCGCGCGATCATCGCCCGCGACCCGATTGGCGTGGTGCCGCTGTACTGGGGCCACGACCGCGAGGGCCGGCTGCGCGTGGCCTCGGAGATGAAGGCGCTGGTCGACAGTTGCGCCGATGTCGCGCAGTTCCCGCCCGGCCACTGGTACGACAGCGCGACCGGCACGTTGACGCGCTACTACGTGCGGCCCTGGCGCGAGCATGACGCGGTGGCCGGTCACGCGCCGTCGTTGCCGGCGCTGCGCGAGGCCTTCGAGGCCGCCGTGCATCGGCAGCTGATGACCGACGTGCCCTACGGCGTGCTGCTGTCGGGCGGGCTGGATTCCTCGCTCGTCGCCGCGGTCGCCGCGCGCTATGCGCGCCATCGCATCGAGGACGGCGACCGCAGCGAGGCCTGGTGGCCGCGGCTGCATTCGTTCGCGATCGGCCTGACCGGCTCGCCGGACCTCGCCGCGGCGGCCGTCGCGGCCGAGGCGCTGGGCACCGTGCACCACGGCTTCGAGTACACGTTCGAGGAAGGGCTCGACGCGTTGCCGGACGTGATCCGGCACATCGAGACCTTCGACGTGACCACGATCCGCGCATCCACGCCGATGTTCCTGCTCGCGCGGCGGATCAAGGCCATGGGCGTGAAGATGGTGCTGTCGGGCGAGGGCTCTGACGAGATCTTCGGCGGCTATCTGTACTTCCACAAGGCGCCCGATGCGCGGCAGTTCCACGAAGAGCTGGTACGCAAGCTCGACGCCTTGCACGGCTACGACTGCCTGCGTGCGAACAAGGCGATGATGGCCTGGGGCGTCGAGCCACGCGTGCCGTTCCTCGACCGTGAGTTCCTCGACGTGGCGATGGACATCGACGCCGCATACAAGATGATCGATCGCGGCAGCGCGGGGTATCAGCGCATGGAGAAGGGCCTGCTGCGCGCCGCCTTCGACGGCGCATTGCCCGACGAGATCCTGTGGCGGCAGAAGGAGCAGTTCAGCGACGGCGTAGGCTACGGCTGGATCGACGGGCTCAAGGCGCACGCCGAGGCCCAGGTCAGTGACCGCGAACTGGCGGCCGCGGCGAGTCGCTTCCCGCATGCGCCGCCGCAGACCAAGGAGGCGTATCTGTATCGCAGCCTGTTCGAACAGGCGTTCCCGACGCCTGCCGCAGCGGCGACCGTGCCCGGCGGCAAGTCGATCGCGTGTTCGTCGCCCGCCGCGATCGCCTGGGACGCCGCCTTCGCGAACGCCGCCGACCCGTCGGGCCGCGCAGTCGCCGGCGTGCACCACGCTGCGGTGGCCTGACGCCACGTCATTCCTCGCAGCAATGGGGACCACCTCCCCCGCCTGGCGGGGGAGGTCGGTCCGCATCGCGGACCGGGTGGGGGCAGGGGGCCTGGGCAGCGCCCCGCGCCTACAGCCGGCCGGCCATCCGTGCGAGCGTGGTGTCGCGCCAAAGCAGATGGTGCAGTGCGACCATCAGCACGTGGCCGACCACCAGTGCGAGCAGCGTCCAGGCAAGCACGCCGTGCGTCAGGTTCGCCGGCGCCATCAACGCCGCCTGCTTCACGCCGGTGGCCGGGAACAGCGGCACGCCCCAGGGCGCGAAGCCCTTGCCCGAACCATACTCGCGCAGCAACGCCACGGTCGGCACCCAGGCCATCAGCGCGTACAGCGCCGCATGCCCAGCCAGCGCCGCGCGGCCGACCCAGGTCGGCGGGTGCGGCGGCCGGCGCCGCCATTGCGACAGCCCCCAGACGCCGCGCGCGAGGATCAGCAGCATCAGCAGCGTGCCGACCGGCTTGTGGGTGCCGACCAGGAACGCGGTCAAGGCATGGCGCCCGAGCGCCAGCTTCACGCCCATGCCGAGGAACTGCCACGCAAACAGCGCAGCCATGCCCCAGTGCAGCAGGCGGGTGACCACGCCATAGCGGGCGGGGGAATCGAGCCAACGGGACGACATCGGGAGCGGGATCCGCAGCAGGCGCGGGTGCGCCCGGGCCCCCAGTTCAGCCGGCAGCCCGCGTGCTGTCAATCGCGTCGACGCGATGCAGCTTCCGTCATCTCTGCGCACCATTGCCCCCCGTACGGGACCGGGACCGCAGCACGCCTTAAACTGGCGCCCGATTTCCACGACAACCGGGCAGCACAGTGATCATCCATCCCAAGGTCCGCGGCTTCATCTGCACCACCACGCACCCCACCGGATGCGCCAACAATGTGCGCGACCAGATCGAGGCGACGCAGGCGCGCGGCGTGCGCGACGACGGCCCGAAGAAGGTGCTGGTGATCGGTGCATCCAGCGGCTACGGACTGGCGGCGCGCATCAGCGCGGCCTTCGGCTTCGGCGCCGACACGCTGGGCGTGTTCTTCGAGAAGCCTGGCACCGAGAAGAAGCCCGGCACCGCCGGCTGGTACAACGCAGCGGCGTTCGACAAGGCCGCCAAGCAGGCCGGTCTCTATAGCCGCTCGATCAATGGCGACGCGTTCTCCGACGCCGCGCGCGAACAGGCGATTGCGCTGATCCGCGACGAGATGGGCGGGCAGGTGGACCTGGTGGTCTATTCGCTGGCCTCGCCGGTGCGCAAGCTGCCCGACACCGGCGAGCTCAAGCGCTCGGCGCTCAAGCCGATCGGCGAGGCCTACACCTCGACCGCGATCGACACCAACAAGGACCAGGTGATCCAGGCGACCGTCGAACCGGCGACCGAGCAGGAGATCGAGGACACGGTGACTGTCATGGGCGGTCAGGACTGGCAGTTGTGGATCGATGCGCTGCGCGATGCCAGGGTGCTTGCCGATGGCGCGAAGACGGTCGCCTTCAGCTACATCGGCACCGAGATCACCTGGCCGATCTACTGGCACGGTGCGCTGGGCCGGGCCAAGGCCGACCTCGATGCGACCGCGCGCCGGCTCGATGCGCAGCTCAAGCCCACCGGCGGCAGCGCCAACGTCGCCGTGCTCAAGTCGGTGGTCACCCAGGCCAGTGCTGCGATCCCGGTGCTGCCGCTGTACATCGCGATCGTCTTCAAAGTCATGAAGGAGCTCGGCCTGCACGAGGGCACGCTCGACCAGCTCGACCGTCTGTTCCGCGAGCGCATGTACCGCGCCGACGGCGCGCCGGCCGAGCTTGACGACGAGCACCGTCTGCGTCTGGACGACTGGGAGTTGCGCGACGACGTGCAGGCGCAGTGCAAGGCGTTGTGGCCGCAGGTCACGACCGAGAACCTGACCGCGCTGACCGATTACGCGGGCTACAAGCACGAGTTCCTGAAGCTGTTCGGCTTCGAGCGCGACGACGTCGACTACGACGCGGACGTCGATCCGGTGGTCGATTTCGACGTGATCGAACTGCGCGACTGAGCGCGCGCGACCGCAGCGCGTGCCCGGCGCCGGCACTGGCCGGCACCGGGCATGTCCGCACTCAGCCGCAGCAGTAGCACTGCAGCGGCTGACCGGGGCCGCCGGGCCCGAGCTGCCCGCCGAACGGCGCGCATTCCTGGGCGCAGGCCCACGCGCTGCACGAGGCCTCGCGGTCCTCGCCGTCGTCGGCCATCGCCTGCATCGCACCGAAGCCCATGCAGCCCACGAACAGGGCGGCAGCCGCAGCGTTGCGCATCGTCTTCCAGTAACGTGTCATCTCATCGCTCCTCGACAGTGGCCAGGGCCGGCGACGCATCCGTGCGTTGCAGCGCGGCCAGAAGCTCCTGCATCCGCTCCTTGGTATCGAAGGTGCCCACGCGCGCGTAGCGCAGCCGGCCGTCGCGATCGAGCGCCAGCAGCGCCGGCACGTTGTGCGCGCGAAACAGCATCACGTGGCGTCGGTCGGTCAGTGTGGTCACCGCAAACGGCAGGCGATGGGCATCCGCATAGGCGCGGGCCTGCGCCGGCGTGCAATGGCACACGCCCAGCACCTCGACGTCCGGCCCATGCGCCTGGGCGATGCGCCGCGCGGCTTCGGCCACGCGCGGCAGCGAGCGTCGCGAGTACGGGCAAGTCGGGGTGAAGAAGTACAGCACCTGGAACGTGCCGGAGGGCGCGCCGAGCACGTGCGCGGCGCCGTCGAGCGTGGTCGCCTCGACTTGCGGCACATACATGCCCAGATAAGGTTCGGTGGTGCGCGTCACGAACCAGCGCCGTTCCTCGCGCAGTTCTCGGTTCTGCCAGGCAAGCACCGCCACCAGCGCGCAGGCGCCCAGCAAGCCCAACCAGATCCATGGCATGCGACGTGGCATGCGACCGCCTCCTGCGTTCGATCGTGCCTAGACCCTGCGCACGCGGTGGCTCGGGGTCAATCGGTGGCGGAGCGATTGGCCCTCGAAATGGCCGAACTGCACAGGCAGTGACAGTTCCGATGCAATGGCGTTGGCGGCCTTGTGACACCGGTGCGGCAGTGCGTCACGGACCTGGCGCTTCGCCATGGCGGGGGTTGCCCCGTGCGTTCCAGGTGACGATGGCTGGCATGGCGAAGCGCCGGGTCGATGGGGCCGGTGGGGGCGCCTGATCGCCCATCGGCGAGGTGTGCTTGGAGGCGGTGCGTCGACGATGGCGCGCCGGCACGGCGCCGGGGATCGGGTGGATGCGATGTCGCGGGGCGCTGGATCCGATGCGATCGCCCCGCGTCGGCCCGAGCGGCTTGCCCGGCGTGTCGGGCGGCCCCATTTCGGGACCATGGACCTGTTCCCGAGCGCCGCGCCGCGGATCCTCGTCGACGACGATGAGGGCGGCATCCGCTACTGGGCCGATGCGGTCGATCCGGCAACTGCGGCGGCGTGGTTCGAGGCGCTGCGCGACGGGGCGCACTGGGAGGCCCAGCATCGGCCGATGTACGACCGCGTGGTCGCGGTCCCGCGGCTGCTGGCGTCCTATCGGCTCGATGCGCTGCCGCCTGGCTTGCCGCTGGCTGAGATGTGCGGCGTCGTGCAGCGGTTGGTGCCTGCGCCGTACACCGCGGTCGGGCTCAATCTCTACCGCGACGGCCGCGACAGCGTGGCCATGCACCACGACAAGTTGCACACGCTGGTGCCGGGCCAGCCGATCGCGTTGCTGTCGCTGGGCGGCGCGCGGCGGATGTCGATCCGCGCGAAGGCCGGGCGTGGCAAGGCGATCGCGATCGAACTCGCGCCCGGCAGCGTGCTGGCGATGAGCCATGCCTCGCAGCTGACCCACGAGCACGGGATCGCGAAGACCACGCGTCCAGTTGGACCACGGATCAGTGCAGTGTTCCGTGCGCGCCCGGCGGAGAAAATGGCCGCCGGGCTCTACGGCACCCATTGGCAGGGGGCGCTGGACCGCTAGTCGCGGCGCGCCGCGTCGGGTGACGCCGTGCGGTGTGCGGGCTGCAGTTGCAGCACGTGCGTGGCCGGGCCCGGCAGGAACGGTGAGGCGCGGCCCTGCACCCAGTCGTCATGGCCGGCGCCCCAGAATGGTGACAGGGGATGGCCGCTCTGGCCGCCGGGCATGTGCGCGATGCCGTCGGCTTCATGCCCGGGCGCGACCACCATGCGCTGCGAGGCGCCGAACGCCGGGGCCTGCACGCGCGGCACGGTGCCGTCGCCGGGCAGCGGCTGCGCCGGCATGCACAGGGCGCGCCGGCCGACGAATGGGATCGCGGCCGCGAGCGGGTGGCAGATCGCCGCGGTGTTGTGCTCGCCCCAGGTCCGTTGCGCCAAGGGCCCTTCGGCCTGCAGCGTGTCGCGGACCTCGCGCGCGGCATCCTCCAGCAACGCGGTCCAGCCATCGGCGACCGGCGCGCAGCGCCCCTGCTGAGTCTGCGGGGTGCACGCGAAGCGGCGTGGCAGCAGGTGCTCGGGGCGCTGGCGCACCAGCGGCCAGACCACGCCTTCGAAGTTCGGCGGGTCCGGCCAGGCGATCGCGTCGCCGGCGGTTGCACGTGCGGGTGCGAGCAGGCCGTCGGCGATGCGTGCATGCACCGCCAGCCGCCATGCGCGGACGATGCGGTAGGCGACCGAATCGACCGCGGCGCGGCCGCGCCAGTCACCGCTTGCGTCGGCAAGGGCGCGCAGCGCGGTGGCATCGGCACCGGCCGCGTCGGCTGCGCGGACGAGCAGGGCCTGCCACTGCGTCAGCAGCAGCGCGCGATCGTCGAGTTGGATCGCGAGCAGATCGCGCTCGCTGAAGCGGTTGCGGGCATCGAGCCCCTGGCGGATCTGCCAGGCGCGGATGCCCAGGGCCGCACCGCCATCGCCGAGTCGGGCGAAGTCCGCGCCATCGACGACGCGGCTGTTCGCGGTCCACAGCCGCGTCGCGTCGGGCGTGCGCACGATCGGCGAGGCGTGGGTGGCGATCGGCCACGGCGCGCAGACGTTGCCGGCATCGCCCGACGCGCCGGCCCCGGGTGGATGCGAAACTGTGCGGCCATTGCAGCCGGGCGCACGCACCGGGACCGGCCCGAGCAAACGCCAGGCGACCGCGCCGTGCAGGTCGCCGATCACCAGGTTCTGGGTCGGGGTCGCGGTGCGGTCGGCGATCGCGAGTGCGTCGTCGAGGTCGCGGGCGTGGGCGAAGTCCGCCAGGCCGAAGTTCAGCGCGCCGGGCAGGTGCGCCGTCCAGCGCAGCGCCAGCGCGCTGCCATCAGCTTCGCGATGGACGACCGGTCCCCAGTCGCTGTCGTCCACGGTCAGCACCTCCGCCGCGCGACCGGCGATGGCGATGGGTTCGGCATGGCGCCGCAGCGGCGTGCAGCCGGACGCCGGCGGGACGGATGCGTCGCAGGGCACGATGCGTTGCCAGTCCAGCGTGTCGACGTAGCTGTTGGTGAAGCCCCAGGCGATGTGTCCGTTGCTGCCGACGATGACCGCGGGCAGGCCCGGCAGCGTGAAACCGGTGATATCGACGCGGCCGCCCGGCGCGCGGGCATCGGGATAGCGCAACCGCGCACGGAACCACAGGTTGGGCGCGCGCAGGCCCAAATGCATGTCGTCGGCGACCAGTGCGCGGCCGTCGGCGGTCAGTGCACCGCCGACCGCGAAGTTGTTGCTCCCCACGGCAAGATCGGCCGCCGCAAGCGGCCCGCCGTCGTCTCTCCCCCGCACCGCGGGGGAGAGGGGGACCGCTCGCAGCGCGAGCGGTGGAGTGGGGGGGAATCGAACCATCGTCGCAGGCGGCCCGCCACCGTCTCTCCCCCGCACCGCGGGGGAGAGGGGAACCGCTTGCGACGCGAGCGGTGGCGTGGGGGCCGCCCAGGCCACCGCCGCGGATCGCGCGCCGGCGCTGCCCCCGTCCGTCACGTCCAAGCGGCGCAGATCCACCGCGTCGGCGTCCGGCAAGAGCGCATCGCCGCGCGCTGCGCCCTCCAGTGGAGCATCCCAGCGGCTGCCGTCGTAGGCCACCAGTGCAAGCAACGCGGGGGGCAGGTGCGGGCGCAGCCGATGCATCGCCAGTTCGCGTGCGTTGCTGGCATCCTGCAGGTCGAAGTACATCGAGAAGCCGACCAGCGCCGAGTCGGCCGGCGTCCAGGGCGCCGGCTGCTGACGCAGCAGCAGGTAGGGCCAAGGCCGGGCCCGCAGTGCGGCCAGCCCGGCGTTCGCGCCTTGCGTGTAGGCGCGCAGTTGCGGCATGCGCTCGCCGGCGATCTCGGCCAAGGCAGCGTCGACGCGGGCGCGCATGCGGTGCAGGCGATGGCGACGATCGGTGTCGAGCGCGCGCTCGCCGAACAGCGCCGAGAGTTCGCCCGCGGGCAGGCGCCGCATCAGATCCATCTCGAAGTAGCGCTCCTGGGCATGTACCCAGCCCAGCGCGCGCATCGCATCGGTCTCGCTGTCGGCGGTGATCGTCACCGTCCCCAAGGCGTCGCGCTGGATCGTCGCCTGCGCCTCGAGCCCGGGCAGCGTCCGTGTGCCCGCCAGGTCCGGCAGGCTGCCACGCAGTTGCCACCACAGCATCGTGGCGATCGCCAGTGCGGCGACTGCCAGGGCGAGCAGCGCCCGCAGGCTCCAAGTGCGCCACCGGTTGCGCATTGCCGAGCTCCCCTGTCGCGGCCGCCTGCCGCGGTCCGATTGTTTCAGGTTCCGCGCGTGATGGTGCGGGCGTGCCGCGGCGCTCAGCCCGCGGCGATGGGCGCGTTGTATGCGTGCTCGGCCAGACCCGACACCACGCCCAGCGACGGGTCGCCGCGGACGACCCGGGCCTGCGGGAACCGCGCCCGCGCGGCAGCCTGCACGTAGGGCGCACCGGACATGCCGCCGGTCAGGAACAGCGTGTCGGGCGGCTGCGGCAGGTCGGCGCGGACCTCGTCGAGCAGTCCGCCAATCTGGTCGAGGAAGCGCGCGGCGGCGGCCTCGAGATCGGCGCGCTCGGCGTCCACCCGCAGGCCCGGCTCGATGAAGTCGAGCGGCTGCACCGCCGTGGCGACGTCGCTGAGCCGGACCTTCATGGCCTCGATGCCGCGGTAGAGCCGGGTGGTGCCGCCCTCGTCCTGCAGCGCCTGCAGGCGCGCGCCGTACGGCGCCACGACGTCGCGGTAGTCGTGGCGGTGGAACTCGCGCTGGCGCGGCAGGTCCTGCACGGTCGCGGCCTCGACGAAGTGGTGCACCGGCGTACGCGTGACGCCCTTGCCGAACAGCGGCATCGCGCGGGCCAGGCTCAGCGCGATGTCGACGTCGGTGCCGCCATTGGCGATGCCCCAGGCGCGGTGCACCTGCGGCGCATCGTGGCCGCCGATGCTCGCCAGCGCGATGTCGGTGGTGCCGCCGCCGATGTCGACGACCAGGGTGGTCTGGCGCTGTGGGCTGATCGCGTGGTGATGCAATGCAGCGGCCGCCGGTTCTTCGAGAAAGTGCACGGTGTCGAAACCGGCGATGCCCGCGGCCTCGCGCAGGATCGCCAGCGCCTGCTCGCCGCCGGCCTCACCCATCGAGCTGCGGAAGCGCACCGGCCGGCCCAGTGTCGCCTCGCGCACGACGGTGCCCAACTGGCGGCTCGCGGTGAGCCGGATGTGCTCGAGGATGTGTGCGGCGATGCCGGCGATGGTGGCGCGGGCGCGCGGATGCAGATTGAAACCGAGCATTGACTTGGGCGACTGCACCAGGTTGCCAGTGCCGTCCTCGAGGTAGCGTTCGATCGCCTCCTCGCCGAACACCGCGTCCTGCAGATCGGCGACCGAGGTCTCGGCCTCGCGCATCTGCTGTTCCATCCACTGCCTGCGCACGATGCGCACCGCGTCGCCGCGCAGCTGTGCCTCGCTGCGTGCCGCGGTGCCGGCGCGGGTCTGCGCGGCCTTGAGGTCGCGCACGATCTCGGCGACCTGCGCCTCCATCGCGTCGGTCAGTGCGAAGTCGGCCACGTCGGGCACGGCGCGCGGGAAATACACCGCGGTGCGGAACTGCGCCTGCCCGCCGAAGCGGATGTGTTCGAGGCGGTCGCCGATGCGCGCGGCGGCGGCCGAGTAGCTGGTGCCGAAGTCGATACCGATCTTCATCTGCGCAGGTCGGGAGGCGGAGGGGCGGGCGAGTCTACGTGGCTGGCCCTGAGAATGCGAAATGCATGCATTTGCATCCGATCATCGTCGCGGCCGACTGGGCATACTGCGCCCATTCCCGGACCTGCGAGCCCCCCGATGAAAGGCCATCCCGAAGTCGTCGACTACCTGAAGTTCCTGCTGCGCGGCGAGCTCGCCGCACGCGACCAGTACTTCATCCATTCGCGCCGCTACGAGGATCTGGGCCTGCACCAGCTCTATGCGCGGATCAACCACGAGATGGAGGAGGAGACCCAGCACGCCGATGCGCTGCTGCGCCGCATCCTGTTCCTGGAGGGCGATCCGGACATGCGCCCCGAGGCGTTCGAGCCCGGTCGTACGGTCGAGGAGATGCTGCGCAAGGACCTCGCGCTCGAGTACGCGGTGCGCGACCACTTGGCCCAGGGCATCGCGCTGTGCGAGCGCCATGGCGACTTCGTCAGCCGCCAGGTGCTGGTGACCCAGCTTTCGGACACCGAGGAAGACCACACCTACTGGCTGGAGAAGCAGCTGCGCCTGATCGAGATGATCGGCCTGCAGAACTACCAGCAAAGCCGCATGGGCGAGGCGGAAGGCACGCACGCCGGCGTGGGCTGAAAGCGCCACGCATGCGCGCGCTGCGCGGCGCGTCAGTCGCGGCGCGCGACCTGCCAGACCGCGGTCGAGAGCGCGGTCGTGCCGAAGTCCGGCTCGCTGGCGAGGATGTCGCGGTGCTCGACCAGGTTCACATGCCAATCGGCATCGAGCAGCGCATGCACCTCGTCGGCGTCCACCGAGAACGGCGGCCCGGCCTTTTCGTGCTGCGGATACACCAACGTGACCAGCAGTCCACGGCAACCGGCCGGTAGCCGGCGCCACGCGGTCGCGGCGTAGGTCGCGCGCAGGTCCGGCGGCAGCGCGATCATCGCGGCCCGGTCGTAGACCGCCGCGCAGTCGGCCAGCACGCTCGCATCGAGCGCAAAGGCATCGCCGACGATCAGCTCGAACGGGCCGGCGGTGTAGTGCCGGCCAGCCGCGGTGTCGTGGATCTGCGGCGTCAGCCCACGCCCGTCGAAGAACGCCTGGACAGCCAGCTCCGACAGCTCGACTCCGAGCACGCGATGGCCCTGTTCGGCCAGCCACACCATGTCCAGCGACTTGCCGCACAGTGGCACGAAGACGCGGGCGCCGGCCGGCAGGCGCAGGGTCGGCCAGTGCGCGACCAGCAGCGGCAGCGGCGCGTCACGGTGGAAACCGATGCGCTGCGTGCGCCAGCGCTCATGCCAGAACTCGGGATGCATGGCGGTCTTCCGAAAAAAATCGATGGTGGGTGACGGCGCAGGCCGTCACTCCACCGACAGGCCCTCGACCTTCTGCCAGCCGCGCGGCAGCAGGCCGCCGCGGCTGGCGCGCGCGCCGATGTAGGCGTCGAGGTCCTTGAACGCCAGGGTCATCGTGCGCGCGCCCGACTGCACCAGCAGCGCGCCGCCCGGCGACACCACGGCCAGCGCGACGACCTGCTCGGTCCCACGCTTGGCCTTGGGAATCTCGATGATCTTGTTGCCTTTGCCCTTGTCGAGTTCCGGCAGTTCGGCGACCGGGAACGCGAGCAGGTGACCGGCGCTGGTGACCACCACCAGCCTGTCGGCCTGGGCGTCGCGGACCGCCGCCGGCTGCAGCACGGCCGCGCCCGGCGAGAGCGAGAGCATCGCCTTGCCGGCCTTGTTGCGGCCGGTGAGGTTCTCGAACCGGGTCACGAAGCCGTAACCGTGCGAGGACGCAACGACGAAGCGACTGTCGTTGTCGCCAGTGGCGATCGTCTGGAACGCGGCGCCCGCGGCCGGCGAGAAGCGGCCGGTCAACGGCTCGCCGTTGCCGCGCGCCGACGGCAGCGAGTGGGCGATCGTCGAATAGCTGCGGCCGTTGGAGTCGAGGAAGGCGACCTGCTGTGTGCTGCGTCCACGTGCAAATGCCAGCAGGCGGTCGCCCTCGCGGTACGACAGCCCGGCCGGGTCGACATCGTGCCCCTTGGCCGCGCGCACCCAGCCCTTCTCGCTGACGACGATCGTCACCGGCTCGCTGGGCACCAGGTCGGTCTCGGCCAGTGCCTGCGCGCTGCCGCGCACGACCAGCGGCGAGCGGCGGGCGTCGCCGAACTTCTTGGCGTCGGCCAGCAACTCGTCCTTGATCAGCTTGCGCAGCTTGGCCTTGCTGTCGAGCGTGGCGATCAGGCGATCGCGTTCGGCCTCCAGCTCCGCCTGCTCGCCGCGGATCTTCATTTCTTCCAGTCGCGCCAACTGGCGCAGACGGGTCTCGAGGATGTAGTCGACTTGCTCGTCGCTGAGCCCGAAGCGCGCCTGCAGCACCGGGCGCGGCTCGTCCTCGGTGCGGATGATGCGGATCACCTCGTCGAGGTTCAGGAACGCGATCAGCAGCCCGTCGAGCAGGTGCAGGCGGCGCTCGACCTTCTCCAGCCGATGGGTCAGCCGGCGGGTGACGGTGTCGGTGCGGAACTGCAGCCATTCGCTCAACAGCGCCTTGAGATTCTTGACCTGCGGCTTGCCGTCCAGACCGATGACGTTGAGGTTGACCCGGTAGCTCTTCTCCAGATCCGTGGTCGCGAACAGGTGGCCCATCAGCTGCTCGGCATCGACCCGGTTCGACCGCGGCACCAGCACCACGCGCACCGGATTGGCGTGGTCGGACTCGTCGCGGATGTCCTCCAGCCACGGCAGCTTCTTGGCGCGCATCTGTGCGGCGATCTGCTCGATCACCTTCGAGGGCGAGACCTGGTAGGGCAGGGCGGTGATGACGATGTTCGCGTGTTCCTTCTCGAACGTCGCGCGGGCGCGCACGCTGCCGTGGCCGGTCTCGTACATCTGCAGCAGGTCGGACGCCGGGGTGATGATTTCGGCGCTGGTCGGGTAGTCGGGACCGCGCACGTGCTCGCACAGGTCGCGCACGCTGGCGTCGGGATCGTCGATCAGGCGCACGCAGGCGCTGACGATCTCGCCCAGGTTGTGCGGCGGCACGTCGGTGGCCATGCCGACCGCGATGCCGGTGGTGCCGTTGAGCAGCAGGTGCGGCAGCCGCGCGGGCAGCCACGAGGGCTCCTCGAGTGTGCCGTCGAAATTGTCGGTCCAGTCGACCGTGCCGTGGCCGAGCTCGGAGAGCAGCATCTCGGCGATCGGGGTCAGCTTGGACTCGGTGTAGCGCATCGCCGCGAACGACTTGGGATCGTCGCTGGAGCCGAAGTTGCCCTGGCCGTCGATCAGCGGGTAGCGGTACGAGAACGGCTGGGCCATCAGCACCAGCGCCTCGTAGCAGGCGCTGTCGCCATGCGGGTGGTACTTGCCGATCACATCGCCGACGGTGCGCGCGGACTTCTTGGGCTTGGCGGACGCGCCCAGGCCCAGCTCGCTCATCGCGTAGACGATGCGGCGCTGCACCGGCTTGAGGCCATCGCCGATGAACGGCAGCGCACGGTCGAGCACCACGTACATCGAGTAGTCGAGATAGGCGCGCTCGGCGAACTCGCGCAGCGGCAGCTGCTCGAAGCCATGGAAGGCGGGGCGGACGGACTCGGTCATCGGGACTGCGGCTGCGGGGGAGCCGGCGATTCTAGCGGGTGCCGGTCGCAGGGGACGAGCCGCCCCCGGTTGGGCCGAGCGGGGCCGGATACAGGAATTGCGCCCGGTCGCGCTATGATGCGGTCCCATGGATACCAAGCTGCGCGCGCGCGGAGTCTCCGACCCCGCCTCCTCTGGCGCCCGCCATCCGCTGTCGGGCTCGCCCCGGCGCGCCTCCCACTCGGGCTGCGAAGCCTGCCTGAGCCGACATCTGGCGGTCTGCGCCGCACTGCCGGCCTCCGAGACCCATGCCCTGGAGGCCGCGGCCGGCGAGGTCGTGCTGCCGGCCGGTGCCACGCTGGTCCACGAGGGCGGCCCACGTCGGGACGTCTACACCGTGACCCGCGGCATGCTGCGCCGGGTCCGGCTGCTGCCCGACGGCCGCCGGCTGGTCGCCGGCTTCCTGATGGAAGGCGATTTCATCGGCTTCAGCAGCGCCGCGCACTACAAGCACACGATCGAGGCGATCACCGAGTGCGTGCTGTGCGTGTTCCCGATGCAGAACATGCGTCGGCTGTGTGAACGCTATCCCGAGCTCGAGGCCGGCATGCTCGCGCAGGCCTGCACCGAGCTCGACGCGACCCGCGCCAGTCTCATGCTGCTGGGCCGGTTGGGCCCGAGCGAACGGCTGGCGGGCTTCCTGGTCGACATGGCCGAGCGCCAGCAGCGCCGCGGCGGTCGCGTCGATCGTGTCGATCTGCCGATGACCCGCGCCGACATCGCCGACCACCTCGGGCTGACGATCGAGACCGTCAGCCGCAGCTTCACCAAACTGCGTCAGGCCGGCGCGCTCGCCTTCGACGATCCACGTCGTATCGATCTGGTCGACCTGGCGACGCTGCGCGCCACCGCCGGGCTGTAACCGTCCGCAGGCGCCTCACAGGCGCCGCATGGCGATGGCCGCGTCGCGGCCGTGTGTTGGATTTTGACCGCGCTGGCAGCGCATGATGCCGGTCATGACGACCCCGCGTGATTCACGATGACCGACCGCTACACCGGCGTGCCGTACGGGCAGGACGCGGCATTGCGCAGCCACTTGAGCTTTCCGGTGGTGGGCATCGGCGCCTCTGCCGGCGGCCTGGTCGCGTTGCGTCGCCTGTTCGAGCAGGCGCCGGCGACCGGCGGCATGGCCTACGTGGTCATCCTGCATCTATCGCCGCGGCACGAGAGCCAGGCCGATCAGGTGCTGCAGCGTTGCACGCGGATGCCGGTGATCCAGGTCAACACGCCGACCCCGATCGAGCCCAACCACGTCTATGTGATCTCGCCGGCCAAGTCGCTGACGATGAACGACGGCTACCTGCGGGTGAGCGACGTCGACCGGCCGCCCGGGCGGCATATCGCGATCGACCGGTTCTTCCGCACCCTGGCCGATGCGCACATGGATCGGGCGATCGGCATCGTGCTCTCGGGCACCGGCAGCGACGGTACCGTTGGCCTGGCCCGTCTCAAGGAGCAGGGCGGGGTGGCGATCGCGCAACTGCCCGAGGACGCCGAGTACGAGGACATGCCGCGCAGCGCGATCGCCAGCGGCCGGGTGGATTTCGTGCTGCCGGCGGTCGAGATCCCGGGCAAGCTCGTGGAGCTGTGGCGCAATGCCAGCCGGATCCAATTGCCGCGGCCCGAGCCGCAGGCCGAGCACATCCTTCAGACGGCGCCGGCCACCGGCGAGGCCCCCGAGCGGGCGATCCGCGACATTCTGGAGATCCTGCACAGCCGTACCGGGCACGATTTCCGCCACTACAAGCGCGCCACCGTGCTGCGTCGGATCGAGCGGCGCATGCAAGTCAGCCTGCAGAGCGACCTGTCGGCCTATTGCGAGCACCTGCGCCGGGACATCGACGAGCCGCGGGCGCTGCTCGACGACATGCTGATCGGCGTGACGAACTTCTTCCGCGATCGCGAGGCCTTCGAAGCGCTTGAGCGCGACGTGGTGCCCGGCCTGTTTGACGATCGCGAAAGCGGGCCACGGGTCTGGGTGCCCGGCTGTGCCACCGGCGAGGAGGCCTACTCGATCGCGATCCTGCTGGCCGACCATGCCGACAGCCTGGCATCGCCGCGCGGCTTCCAGGTCTTCGCCAGCGATATCGATGAACACGCGATCGCGACCGGCCGAACGGGTCTCTACCCCGAGGCGATCCTCACCGACGTGCCGCCGGCGCGGCTGCGGCAGTTCTTCTCCAAGGAACAGAACCGCTACCGGGTCAACAAGGCGATCCGCGACCGCGTGCTGTTCGCGCTGCACAACGCGCTGCGCGACCCGCCGTTCTCGCGCGTGGACCTGATCAGCTGCCGCAATCTGCTGATCTATCTCGATCGCGACATCCAGATGCGTCTGCTGGAGCTGTTCCACTTCGCGCTGCGTCCTGGCGGGCTGCTGTTTCTGGGCAGTTCCGAATCGGCCGACGCGGCGGCGCAGTACTTCGAGGTCGTGGACAAGCGCAATCGGATCTTCCGTGCGCGCGCCCAGGCCCGCGGCATGCGTCCGTTGGCGATGCCGCCTTCGCGGGTGGTCGAGGCCGGCCCGTTGCAAGAGGCGCCGCCACGGACCCGGCGCAAGGAGTTCTCGTTCGCCGACGTGCACCAGCGTGTGCTCGAGGCCTATGCGCCGCCGAGCCTGATCGTCGATGCCGACTCCAATATCCTGCACATGTCGCCCGGTGCGGGCCGCTACCTGCGATTTGCCGGCGGCGAGCCCAGCAGCAACCTGATGGCGGTCATCGACCCGGCGCTGCGGCTGGACCTGCGCACGACCTTCTACCAGGCCCTGCACAGCAACGGCCGGGCCGAGACGATGGTGCGGCTCGACGCGGGCGAGACGGGCGATGCGCCGGCGCGGCAGCTGTGTCTGTCCGCGCAACCGTTCCGCGACCAGACCGCCGGTGCGGATTTCCTGCTGGTCATGTTCGATGAACGCGATGCGGCCCAGGCACCGCCGCCCGCGGACGATCGCCGGGCCGACGACGGCGGGGCCTTGCTGCACCTGGAGCAGGAACTGCAGCGCACCCGCGACCGGCTGCAGGCCACGATCGAGCAATCCGAGGCCTCGAACGAGGAGCTCAAGGCCTCCAACGAGGAACTGCAGTCGATCAACGAAGAATTGCGTTCGGCGACCGAGGAACTGGAGACCAGCAAGGAGGAGCTGCAGTCGGTCAACGAGGAACTGATCACCGTCAACCACGAGTTGAAGTCGAAGGTCGAGGAAACGGCGAAGATCAACGACGACCTGCAGAACTTCATCAGCTCCACCGACATCGCCACCGTGTTCGTCGACGCCGGGCTGCGCATCAAGCGCTACACGCCCAAGGCCGAATTGATCTTCAACATCATCCCCGGCGATGTCGGCCGCTGTCTGCTCGACATCACCCATCGGCTGGAGTATCCGGAACTGGCCGACGATGCCGGCAATGCGTTCGAGACCCTGCAACTGATCGAGCGCGAGATCCGCAGCACCGACGGCAAGTGGTACGTCGCGCGCGTGGTGCCCTACCGCACGGCCGAGAACCGGATCGATGGTGCGGTGCTGACCTTCGTCGACACCACCAGCCTGCGCCCGGCCGGCGAACGGCGCGGCCAGGCCGACGCCAGCGTCCTGGCCCCGACCGATGTCGCGGTGCTGGTCGCCGATGGCCAGCGACAGGTGATCTCCGCCAGCGGTGGCGTCGTCGATCTGCTGGGTTACGGCGAACGCGAACTGCTGGGCATGCGGGTCGACGCGCTCTATGGCGAGGAGGAACGCGACAGCGGACAACCGGAGCACGACTTTGCCCAGGCTGGCGCCGGCATGGCGGTCGAGGGCTTGCGCTGGTACCGCAATCGCCGCGGCGACCGCACCCAATGCCGGGTCGCGTTATCGGCGATCCGCGCGCAGGATGAAGTCGTCGCTTATGTATTGCTGCTCGGCGCCAGGCGCAAGGGCGGCGCGCCATCGTGGGCGGGGCGCTACGAGGCCGAGGCCTCGGTCACCTTGCGCGACGAGTTCCTGGCGGTGATGTCGCACGAGCTGAAGAATCCGCTGAACCTGATCAGCGTCAACACCGAGCTGATGGCCCGGCTGCCGGGCGTGCGTGAGTCGTCGAGCGCGATCGCCTCGATCGAAACCGTGCGACGTGCCATCCGCAGCCAGACCAAGATCATCGACGACCTGCTCGACATGTCGCGCATCCGCACCGGCAAGCTCGCGCTCAAGCCCGAGCCGGTCGACGTGGGCATGGTCGTCACCGAGCTGGTGGAGGTCGCGCGGCTCGATTCGGCGTCGGTGGGCATCGAGTTCCGGATGCAGATCCCCGACGCACCGATCATGGTGCGCGGCGATGCGTCGCGGATCGAGCAGATCGTCTGGAACCTGCTCAGCAACGCGATCAAGTTCACCCCGCAGGGCGGGCAGATCTCGCTGGTGGTCGGAGTCGAGGAAAACTACGTGCGCCTGTGCGTGCAAGACACCGGGCAGGGCATCGATGCGCAGTCGCTGCCGCGGATCTTCGACCTGTTCGGGCAGGGCACCGGTCGCGCGGTCGGTCGGCGCGGTGGCCTGGGCATCGGGCTCTCGCTGGTGCGCCAACTCGTGGACCTGCACGGCGGCCGGATCGAAGCCCATTCCGACGGCCCCGGGAGGGGCGCCACGTTCACCTTGTGGCTGCCGCGTTTCACCTATCCGCTGTTCGGGCCGGGCGAGTCGGATGGTCGACACGAATCGATGCGCTGGGACGGACTGCGGCTCTTGGTCGTCGACGACGATGTCGGCACGGCCGACGGATTGGCGCAGTTGCTGGAACTGCAGGGCGCCTCGGTCGTGGTCTGCCACGATGCGGCCCAGGCGCTTGAACGGCTGGGGGCGCGGCCCTTCGATGTCGTGCTGTCGGACATCGGCATGGACGGCATGGACGGCTACGCCTTCGCCCGCAAGGCGCGCGCGCTGGCCGGTGCCGACCGGCTCGCGCTGGTGGCGCTGAGCGGCTATGCCCGGCCCTGCGACATCCAGGAGGCGAGCGCCTCGGGGTTCGATGCGCACCTGAGCAAGCCGCTGTCGATGGATGCATTGGCGGCGGCGATGCGCGACGTGCTAGCCAAACGCCAACCGCAGGCCTGAGCCTGCGCAGCAATTGCAGCCTGCGGCGGCGTCGGCGGCGCGCGTGTCACCTGCGCTCGCACCGCCTGCCCGACGATGGCGGCTCCTGCCGACGGAGGTCCATCATGGGCCGTGACGAATCCAATGATGGCCGGCGCGGGCCGCTGGAACGCGACCGCGCGCCGGACGGGCCGCGCGCGCCCGGCGAGTCGCCCGCCAAGCGCGACCAGGACGAGCACAACGATCCGGCGGTGCAGCCCGGTGCGGTCGACGGCGCCCCGCCGCGGGGCGATGCGGGCGCTGCACGCGGCCTGCGCAAGTCCACGCGCGACGCCGGCTGAGCCGTCGCGCCGGCCCGGCACCGCTGCAACGGCTACAACGACGCGTCCGATTCGTCTTCAATCGGCGCGCGCACCAGGGCGAGCAGGTGCGCGCAGCCACGCTGCGCGCGCGCAAGGCTGCGGACGACGGCTGGGCGATCGTCGTGCTGGAGCAACAGCTCGATCATTTCCAGCGCGATGCCGACACCATTGGCCGCATTGCGCAGGTCGTGCAGCCAGGCGGCGTGCCTGGCTTGGGCATCCATCGGTGGCTGTGGCGGCGCCATCGGGTCGTCCTGTGGCCGGGGGGAGGGCGCGTCGCCAGCGGCGCGCGACGGCACATCCACCACTGCGGTGTAGCGGCGGCCATGTCGCCGGTGCGTGCAGCGCCGTTCGCGTGCACGGTGACTGCCGGAAGCCATTGCAAACCGACCTTCCGCGTGCGCCTTGCGCCGGGGCTGCGCGATTGCGCTCGAACGCCGTGTGCAAACGCGTTGACAAGCCGTGCGCGGATCGACAACATACGCGCCCTGACCTGCCCAGGTGGCGGAATTGGTAGACGCACTAGCTTCAGGTGCTAGCGGGGGCAACTCCGTGGAGGTTCGAGTCCTCTCCTGGGCACCAGGTCATCGCAGCCTTACCGACTGCGACAACGAACCCGCCAAGTGCGGGTTTTTTTGTCCCTGCCGTTCCTGACACGCGCCTGCGGCGGCCAGGAAGGGCGTCGCGACACGCGCCGGGCGTGTCCGACGGCGATCGTTCTGCCGACCGGTCCGCACGGTCCCGGCACCGGCGGACAGGAGCGCGCGCGTCGTGTCCCGAGATTTGCTGAAGCTGGTGCTGGGCCCCCTGCTGGGCTTGTTCATCGTCTGCCTGGGCAACGGCTTCGTCTCGTCGCTGACGGCGTTGCGGCTGGACGCGGCGGGCGTGTCGGACACGATGATCGGCATTGTGTCCTCGTCGTATTTCGTCGGCCTGGCGCTGGGCGCGATGTTCAGCGACCGGCTGATCGCACGGATCGGGCATATCCGCGCCTACAGCAGTTTCGCCTCGCTGACGGCGGTGACATTCCTGCTGCAGGGGCTGGTGTTCGATCCCTGGGCCTGGTTCGTGTTCCGGCTGATCAACGGCTGGGCGATCGTCGGCATCTTCCTGGTGGTCGAGAGCTGGTTGCTGCTCGCCGGCGATTCGCGCATGCGCGGGCGCCTGCTCGCGGTCTACATGATCGCGCTGTACGGCTCGGGCATGCTCGGCCAGCTGCAGCTGGGGATCATCGACGGCTGGGGGGCGATGGCGCCGTTCATGGTCGCCGGCATGCTCGGCTCGCTGTCGGTGTTGCCGGTGGTGATCCTGCCGCGGGTTTCGCCCGAAACCGGGGCGATCGAGCCGCTGACGCCGCGCGACCTGCTGCGGGTGACGCCCTCGGGCGTGCTCGGCTGTTTCG
This sequence comes from Luteimonas sp. gir, assembly GCF_037198055.1. Classification (NCBI taxonomy): domain Bacteria; kingdom Pseudomonadati; phylum Pseudomonadota; class Gammaproteobacteria; order Lysobacterales; family Lysobacteraceae; genus Luteimonas; species Luteimonas sp. gir. The sequence continues at coordinate 18,728 of NZ_JBBAXQ010000006.1, read as the reverse complement.
GCTCGGGCGTCGCGATCGCGGCGATCTACACCCTGCTGCCGATCTACTTGCAGCGCGTGGGCATGGACGTGGCCGAAGTCGGTCAGTTGATGGCCTGCACGATTCTCGGCGCGATGGTGCTGCAGTACCCGGTCGGCCGTTGGTCGGACCGGCAGAACCGGCAGGTGGTGTTGCTGGTGCTCAGCCTGGCGTGCGCGGTACTGGCGCTGGCGATCCTGTGGTTGCCCGACGCGCGTTGGTTGCTGGCGGCCTTGCTGTTCCTGCTCGGCGGTGGCGTGTTTGCGATCTATCCGGTTGCCGTCAGCCATTCGGCCGACCGCGCCGCGTCCGACGAGTTGGTGCGGCTGATCCAGGGCCTGCTGCTGGTCAACTCCGTCGGCGCCGCACTCAGCCCACTCGTCATCGCGCCGGTCATGAACCGGGTCGGCGCGCAGGGGCTGTTCTGGTCGTTCCTGGTGCTCAATCTGCTGTTGGCCTGCGTGTTTCTGTGGCGACGCAGCACGTCGCCGGCGCCGCTGCCGGCCGCCCCGTTCGAGCCGGTGGTGCAGGTCTCGCCGATCGGTGCGGAGTTCCGGGTCAGCGAGGCGATGGTGCAGGCCTCGCTCGATCGCGAGCAGCAGGAAGAGGATGCGTCGCGGGCCGACGATGCACCGCGCGCCTGATGCCCTTGGCGAACCGGTCGACTTGGTGCGTTGACAGCAGCGCACGCGCACCGCAGAATGCGCGTCTGACCTGCCCAGGTGGCGGAATTGGTAGACGCACTAGCTTCAGGTGCTAGCGGGGGCAACTCCGTGGAGGTTCGAGTCCTCTCCTGGGCACCAGGTCACGCAGCCTTACCGACTGCGACAACAAACCCGCCGAGCGCGGGTTTTTTTGTGCCTGTCGCCCGCGTTGCAAGGGGCGTTCGGTTCGCCCAAGCTTCCCGGGTCGCTCTGGCCCTTTTCCAGTTCCATGGGAGGAGTTCGACTTCGGTGGGGCATCGGCCCGCCGCCCGGTCGCCGCTCTCCCCTCGCTCAGAGCCACTTCGCGATCCGGCACGCGAAGTACGCGTGGCGTTCGCATCGGTGCGTTGGCGTGCGCGGAACGTCCTTCGCTCACGTGTGCCTGCTATCTCAGCTCGGCCCAGCACGGTTGCCGAAAAAGGCGCATGACGTCCGCCCCAGCATGCGATGTTTCATCGACCCGAAGTCGGGGGGGGCAGCCGTCCTGAGCAGCAGACTGACGGCCGGTGGCCGCGTCAAGCGCGCCAAGGATGGCGCGCGCCCGAGTCAAGGCAGGGTGAGCATGGATGGCGTGCGCGGCACTGCCGCGTATCCATGCGAACGCCACGCGTGCTTCGCGTGGCCGGACCGCGAAGCGGCCTTGACCGAGGGGAGAGCGGCTTCCGGCCGACAGGCGGCTGCCCATCCGAAGTGAACCCCTCCCGCACTCGAGAGCGGAAACTCACTTCTGTCCTTAATCGTATCCCCGCGCGCAGCGGCGAGGCCGCTCTCGACGCGGGCCTCGCAGCGCCGGGTGTACCATGGCCGGAATGGCAAAACCTCCCAGCAAGCGCGGCAGCCGCCGCGATTCCGAACGTCCCGCCCCCGCCGCCAAGCGCGGCGACGCCGGCGGATCCTCCCGCAGCGGCAAGCCGGCGGCCCCGCTGCCGCCATGGATGCCCGATCCCGGTCTGCAGCGTGCGCTGCGCTCGGGTGCGCGCCCCGGAGCGCGCCCGCCTGCCGAACCCACCCCGGCAGCTCCACGCCCGCCCGTGTTGCGTGGCGGCCGGATCGACGATCCGCACGCCAACCGCGAAGCGGCCCGCTACGCCAATCCGATCGCCAGTCGCGAGGCGATCCTGCAACTGCTCGCCGACGCCCCCGGACCGCAGACCGCGACCGAACTGGCGCAGGCGCTCGATCTGACCGACCCGGAGCGCTTCGACGCGCTCGGCAAACGGCTCGCGGCGATGCTGCGCGAGGGCCAGTTGCTGCAGAACCGCCGTGGCGGGCTGGTGCCGGCCAAGCGGCTGGACCTGATCCCCGGCACGGTGATCGCCAACCCCGAGGGCTTCGGCTTCCTGCGCCCCGACAGCGGCAGCGGCGACGACCTGTTCCTGCCGCCGGCCGAGATGCGCAAGGTCATGCACGGCGATCGCGCCATGGCCAGCCTGACCAACGTCGACGCACGCGGCCGCCGCGCCGGCGTCATCGTGGAAGTGCTCGAACGCCGCACGACCCGGCTGATCGGCCGGTTCTCGGTGGAGTCGGGGATCAGTTTCGTGGTGCCCGATGACCGCCGGATCCAGCGCAACGTGCAGATCCCGCAGGACGCGCGGCTCGATGCGCAGGACGGCCAACTGGTGGTCTGCGAGATCGTCGCCCCGGGCGACGCGCGCCGACCGCCGATCGGCAAGGTGCTCGCGGTGCTCGGCGATGCGCTGACCCCGTCGCTGGTGGTCGAGGCCGCGATCCATGGCCACCATCTGCCGCACGAGTTCCCGCAGCCGGTGCTCGAGGAAGCCGCGGCAGTGCCGCTGACGGTCGAAGAACGCATGCTTGGCGACCGTGTCGATCTGCGCGCATTGCCGCTGGTGACGATTGACGGCGAGGACGCCAAGGACTTCGACGACGCGGTGTACTGCGAGCCCAACCGGGACGGCTTCCGTCTGGTGGTGGCGATCGCCGACGTCTCGAACTATGTACGGCCGGGCACGCCGCTCGACGATGAAGCGCAACTGCGCGCGACCAGTGTGTATTTCCCTGGTTTCGTCGTACCGATGCTGCCCGAGACGCTGTCCAACGGCATCTGCTCGCTGATGCCGCGGGTCGACCGCATGTGCTTCGTCTGCGACATGCAGGTCGGTCGCGACGGCGAGGTGAGCGGCGCGAAGTTCTATGAGGCGGTGATGAACTCGCACGCCCGCCTGACCTACACCCAGGTGTGGAAGGCAGTGGGCGAGCAGGACGAGGATGCGCGCGCGTCGATCGGCGCGCTGCTGCTGCAGGTCGAGCACCTGCACCAGCTGTTCCGCGTGCTGGCCAAGGCGCGGGCCAAGCGTGGCGCGATCGAGTTCGAGAGCTCGGAAGTGCGCTTCGTGCTCGACAACCGCGGCGAGGTCACCCAGGCCGGCATGCTGGTGCGCAACGACGCGCACAAGCTGATCGAGGAATGCATGATCGCCGCGAACGTGGAGGCCGCGCGCTTCCTGCTCGAGGCCGGCATTCCCGCGCCGTACCGCGTGCACGACAAGCCGCCGGAGTCCAAGTACACGGATCTGCTGGAGTTCTTGAAGGAGTTCGCGCTGCGCATGCCGCCGTGGGCGAAGGTACAGCCCAAGGACTTCACCAATCTGCTCAAGAAGATCCGCGATCGCAGCGATGCGACGCTGCTCGAGTCGGTGCTGCTGCGCAGCCAGAGCCAGGCGGTCTACTCGACCGAGAACCTGGGCCACTTCGGCCTGGCGCTGGCGGCCTACGCCCACTTCACCTCGCCGATCCGCCGCTACCCGGACCTGCTGGTCCATCGCGCGATCAAGCACGTGCTCTCGGGCAAGCCGCTGGCGAAGTTCGACTACACCCCGCGAATGATGGAAAGCCTGGCGCTGCAATGCTCCGAGCGTGAGCGCCGTGCCGACGAAGCCGAGCGCGAGGTCGACGAGCGTTACCGCGCGGCGTGGATGGAAAAGCATGTCGGCGGCCAGTTCGACGGCGTCATCAGTGGCGTGACCAGCTTCGGGCTGTTCGTCGAGCTCGACCAGTCGAAGGTCAACGGCCTGGTGCACGTGACCCAGCTGCCGAACGACTTCTACCGCTTCGATCCCATCCGCCGGATGCTGATCGGCGAGCGTGCCGGCCGCGAGTTCCGGCTCGGCGACCGCGTGCGCATCCTCGTGCTCAAGGCCAGTCTGGAAGACCGCAAGATCGACTTCCGTCTGGTCGAGGATGGGGCGCCGCAGCCCGGCGAGCCGAAACCGCCACCGCCGCGCGGCAAGCCGGCGAAGCGCGAGAAGGCGCCCTACCGGTAGAATGGACGCCCCTTCGGGGCCGGGGCCCACGCCTCGGCCCCGAAACGTTTGAGCCCTCCTGAGCCCGAAGCCCGACGCATGAGCAGCAAACAGAACCAGTGGATCGTCGGCATCAATGCCGTCGCCGCGGCCGTCGAACACGACGCCGAGAACGTACGCGAAGTGCTGCTCGAGGCGGGAGCCAAGAACCCGCGGATCGTGGAGATCGAGACCGCCGCGCGCCGGCGCGACATCGACGTGCGCCGGGTCGCGCAGCAGGCGCTTGACGGCGTCGCCGGCGGCCTGCGCCACCAGGGCGCGGTCGCACGCTACGCAGCGGCCCGGACCTGGGACGAGAACGAACTCGAGGGCCTGGTGGAAGCGGCCGAAGGCCGCGCGCTGCTGCTGGTGCTCGACGGCGTGCAGGACCCGCACAACCTCGGCGCCTGCCTGCGCAGCGCCGCCGCGGCCGGGGTCACCGCGGTGCTGATCCCCAAGGACAAGGCGGTCCAGGTCAATGCGACGGTGCGCAAGACCTCGGCCGGCGCCGCCGACCATGTTCCGGTCGTGCGCGTGACCAATCTCTCGCGCAGCCTGCGCGACCTGCAGAAGCTCGGCGTGTGGATCTACGGTCTGGCAGGCGAGGCGAGCGCCTCGCTGTATGGCCTGGACCTGCGCGGCAACGTCGCGCTGGTGCTCGGCGGCGAGGCCGATGGTCTGCGCCGGCTCACTCGTGAGCATTGCGACCAGTTGGTGACCATTCCGATGCCCGGCGCCGATGCCGCGGGCGGCGTGGAGAGCCTGAACGTGTCGGTCGCCTCGGGTGTGGTGCTGTTCGAAGCGGTGCGCCAGCGCCTGGGGTGAGCCGTGCTTGCCCGCCGGGGCAGGCGGGCGGATGATGCGGTCGGTTTCCGCGTAGAGGAGAACGGCATGGACCTGCTCTGGCACCAATGGTGCGGCATCGTCGGTGCGTCGCTGATCGTGCTGGCGTACTTCCTGCTGCAGGTCACGCGGCTGTCGGGCGCCGGCCTGCCGTATCTGCTGCTGAATCTGTTCGGCGCCATCGGCGTGGTGCTTTCGCTCTACGGCGGCTTCGATGTGACCGTGCTGGCGATGCAGCTGGCGTGGATCGCAATCAGCCTGTTCGGCATCGTCCGCACGCTGAGCGCCCGCAGCCGGGCGACCGGTCCGCACTGACGGCGACGCGTCCGATCGCGGTGCGTCCGATCTTGGCGGCGGCGGGTCAGGCCGCGGTCATCCGTCGCGGCAGCGACTGCGCCAGAATGCCGCGCAGGAAGCGGGGACGACCCCGCCGCTCCATCCACATCCGGGGACGGCCCCATCGCCACGATGGAGGTGCGTCATGTCCTGGATCATTCTTGTGCTGGCCGGTCTGTTCGAGATCGCCTGGGCGATCGGTCTGAAGTACACCGAAGGCTTCACCCGGTTCTGGCCCACAGTGGGCACGGTGGCATCGATGGTGATCAGTGTCGGTCTGCTCGGCATCGCGATGCGCGCGTTGCCGGTCGGCACCGCGTATGCGGTCTGGGTCGGCATCGGCGCGGTCGGCACCGTCATCCTGGGCATCGTGCTGATGGGCGATGCAGCGAGTCCGGGGCGCCTGATCAGCCTGGCGCTGATCGTCGCCGGCATCATTGGGCTCAAGCTCGCCAGCTGACCTGCGCGGCGCGCGTCGAAGTGAGGCGCTGCTCTTTAATGCGGGAGAGGGCGTTTCACTTCGAGTGGGCAGCCGCCTGCCAGCCGGAAGCCGCTCTCCCCTCGGCAAGGCCGCTTCGCGGTCCGGCCACGCGAAGCACGCGTGGCGTTCGCATGGATGCGCGGCATGCCGCGCAGACCATCCATGCTCACCCTGCCTTGACTCGGGCACGCGCCCGCTCCGCTTCTCGGATCGGTCCGGCCCGGCGCAGCGCGCCGGGCGTTCGCCCGCTCGCGCGGCATGCCGCGCAAGCTAAAGCGGGCTCACCCATGGCGCGCTCGACGCGGCCACCGACCGTCAGTCCGCTGCTGCGGACGTATACAACCCGACTTCGGATAGAGGCAAAGTCGCCCGCTGGAAGAAGTCGAGCGCCTTCGGCCTGAGTGCATCGTGATCGCCGCCGCGCCTCTGGCACCGGCGCCCCGCATCGAAGACCATAGCCAGCCCCACGTCGGCACGTTGCGCACGCGCCGGCCCACCGCTGCCTGGAATCCGTCGTGCTCAGTGTCGTCGCCCTCCTGCTCGCGTCCTATCTTGCTCTGCGGCTGGTACTGCCTTTGCGCTGCGCTTGGCCGCTGCGCGTCGTATTGGCGGCGCTGATCTACGGGTTGGCGCTGCATCACCGCATCGTCGCGCGCTTCGCCGGCAGCATGGCGTCGCCCGAACTGCCGAAGCTGGTCATCGCCGCGCTCGGCACCGGTTTCGTGGCGCTGTTGCTCACCGCGCTGCTGGTGCTGCTGCTCGACCTTGCGACGCTCGCGAGCTGGGCATTGCGCCGTCGCCGTGCGTTGTCGGCATTGCGCGCACGCTGGCTGCGGCCGGGTGCGGCGGCGCTGGCGTTGCTGCTGTCGCTGTACGGCACCTGGCAGGCGATGGTGGTGCCGCAGGTGCGCCAGGTCGAGATTGCGATCGCCAACCTGCCGCCGGCCTTCGAGGGCTATCGTCTGCTGCAGCTGACCGATATCCACACCAGCCGCTTGCTGACCGGCGACTGGGTCGCCGAGGTCGTCGCGCGTGCGAATGCGCAACGCCCGGACCTGATCGTCATCACCGGCGATCTGGTCGACGGCAGCGTGCGTGCGCGCAGGGACGACGTACGTCCGCTCGCCGACTTGCGCGCCCCCGACGGGGTCATCGCGATCACCGGCAACCACGAGTACTACGGCCAGTACCGCGCATGGATGGATGCGTTTGCTGCGCTGGGCATGACGGTGCTCGAGAACGCGCACCTGCGCATCGCGCGCGGGGATGCCGCGCTGACCATCGCCGGCGTGACCGATCCGGTCGCCGAGCGCTATGGCATGCCCAAACCCGATGCTGCGGCTGCACTGGCTGGCGCCGATCCGGATGCGCCGGTGATCCTGCTCGATCACCGCCCGCGCGAGGCCCGCGCACATGCCGCGCGCGGGGTCGCGCTGCAGCTCTCGGGCCACACGCATGGCGGCCACATCATCGGCATGGATCGCGTGATCGCGCGCGCCAATGGCGGCTTCGTATCCGGGCTCTACCCAGTCGACGGCATGCAGCTGTATGTCAGCAATGGTGCCGGGCTGTGGCCGGGCTTTGCGACCCGGATCGGCGTGCCGTCCGAGATCACGCTGATCACGCTGCGTCGGGCGGCGGACTGAGCGCCGCCGGCGCGTCGGTGTCGGCGGGCGCGGCCATGGCCGGCCAGGCATTGGCGATGCGGCAGAACAGCTGCGCGGTCAGTGTCGTGTCGTACAGCGCCGAGTGCGCCTGCGACTGGTCCCAGGTCAGGCCGGCGGCCTGCACGGCGCGTGCCAGCACGGTCTGACCGTAGGCCACGCCGGCCAGGGTCACGGTGTCGAACACACTGAAGGGATGGAACGGGTTGCGCTTGTGGCCGCTGCGCTCGACTGCGGCATTAAGAAAACCCAGATCGAAATGCGCGTTGTGGCCGACCAGGATCGCGCGCTGGCACTGGTGCCGTCGCACCGCCGCACGCACGTGGGCAAACACGTGCTCGAGCGCATCGCGCTCGGGCTTGGCGAAGCGGAACGGATGATGGATGTCGATCCCGGTCACTTCCAGCGACTTGGGATCGATCGTCATGCCCGGCGCCGGCTCGACGTGCGCATGTGCCGATTCGCCGGGAAACAGGCGCCCGTCGGCATCGAGGTCGAGCGGGATCGCGGCGATCTCCAGCAGCGGGTGCCGGCGTGCGTCGAAGCCGCCGGTCTCCACGTCGACCACGACGGGCAGAAAGCCGCGGAAGCGGCGGGCCATCGGCGGAAGGGCAGTGGGGGCGGCAGCGGCCGGCGCGTCGATCTCAGGCATGCGCGCAAGCCTAGCAGAGCGCCGCCCGCGGTTCGGCCGCCGCAGCGGTCCCGCCGCCCTCCGTTCAGACGACCGTGTTGGTCCCGTCGCGCTTCTCGCGCGGCGGCAGGCCATCGTCGCCGTGTTCGAGGAACCAGATGTTCTCGGCGATGTTGGTCGCGTGGTCGCCGATGCGCTCGATGTTCTTGGCCATGAACAGCAGATGGGTGCTCGGCGTGATCGCGCGCGGATCTTCCATCATGTAGGTCAGCAGTTCACGGAACAGGCTGGTGTAGACCGTGTCGATCTCCACGTCCTGGGCGCGCACGCGCTGTGCCGCGTCGGCATCGGTGTCGCGGAACGCGGCCAGCACTTCGCGCACCTGGCGCACGGCCAGTTCGCCCAGCACCGCCAGGCCGCGGGTATGCGGCAGCGGCGGGGCGAGATTGAGCGCGGTCGAGCGCTTGGCCACGTTCGCCGCGTAGTCGCCGATGCGCTCGATGTCAGCGGCAATGCGCAGGGCGGCGAGGATTTCGCGCAGGTCGCGCGCCATCGGCCCGCGCAGCGCGAGCTTCATGACGTCCTGGCTGATCTCGCGCTCGAGGATGTCGATCGCATCGTCGTTGGCGACGATCCGGTCGGCCGCGCGGTCGTCGCGGCGCTCGACGACGTCCAGCGCCGATTCGAGCTGCGCGGCCGCCATCTCGCCCATGCGCAGGATCTCGCCGGTCAGCCGGCTGCGTTCTTCGTCGTAGCTCTTGACGATGTGGTCGTGCGGTTGGGTGGGCATGGTGGTTACCTGAAAAGGAAGGCGCAGAAGCGTTCGTCTTGGGAAGGGCGCCGCCATCCATGGCGGGGTGTCGCCGGCGTCGGATCGTCCGGCCCGGCCATCCCTGGCCGGGCGTTCGGGGCGCGGTCGAGGCCGGAGGGCCTCGACCACGCGCGCCCCTCACCCAAACCGGCCGGTGATGTAGTCCTCGGTCTGCCGCTTGGAGGGGTTGGAGAAGATCGTCTCGGTGGTGTCGTGTTCGATCAGATCGCCCAGGTACATGAAGGCGGTGTAGTCGGACACGCGCGCGGCCTGCTGCATGTTGTGGGTGACGATGACGATCGTGTAATCGACCTTCAGTTCCTCGACCAGTTGCTCGATGCGGCTGGTGGAGATCGGGTCGAGCGCCGATGTCGGCTCGTCGAGCAGCAGCACGTCGGGGCGCAGCGCCACCGCGCGTGCGATGCACAGGCGCTGCTGCTGGCCGCCCGACAGGCCCAATGCGTTCTGCCCGAGCTTGTCCTTGACCTCGGTCCAGAGCGCGGCCTGGGTCAGCGCCTGCTCGACGCGCTCGGCGAGCTGGCCCTTGGAGAGCTTTTCGTGGTGGCGGATCGCATAGGCCACGTTCTCGAAGATCGTCATCGGGAACGGCACCGGCTTCTGGAACACCATGCCGACCTTGGAGCGCAGCCGGTTCATCGGGTAGCGCGGGGAGAGGATGTTCTCGCCGTCGAGCAGCACTTCGCCGCTGGCCACCAGCTTGGGGTACAGCGCGTAGATGCGGTTGAAAATGCGCAGCAGCGTCGACTTGCCGCAGCCCGAAGGGCCGATCAGCGCGGTCACGCGCTTTTCGGGAATCTCCAGATCGATGCCCTTGAGCGCGTGGAAGTCGCCGTAGTGGAAATCCAGGCCGCGCGCGGCGATCTTGACCGGCCGCGGGGCCAGCGCTTCGCGGGCATGGGTCGCCAGCTGGATGCGTTGCGACGGCGCGGTATGCAGGTCGTTCATGGCCGGATCCGGTGTAAAGGAGGGAGTAGGGTCGGGAAGGCGGGGCGCGGCGTCAGTCATGCGTCACCCGGTTGCGCAGCAGGATCGCGCGGGCGCCCAGGCTCACCAGCAGCACGAAACAGGTCAGCACCAGCGCGCCGGCCCAGGCCAGCTGCTGCCAGGATTCGTAGGGGCTGCCGGCGTACTGGTACATCACCACCGGCACGCTTGCCATCGGGCGCAGCACGTCGCTGTTCCAGTACTGATTGCCGAACGCGGTGAACAGCAACGGTGCGGTTTCGCCGCTGATGCGCGCCAGCGCCAACAGCACGCCGGTGACGATGCCGGCCGACGCGCTGCGGTAGAGCACCTGCACCACCACCTTCCAGTGCGGCACACCCAGCGACAGTGCGGCTTCGCGCATCTGCGTGGGCACCAACTGCAGCATCTCGTCGGTGGTGCGCACCACGACCGGCAGCACGATGAACGCCAGCGCGATCGCGCCGGCCAACGCCGAGAAGCGGCCGCCGGTCTGCATCACGAACAGCGTGTAGACGAACAGGCCGAGCACGATCGACGGCGCCGAGAGCAGGATGTCGTTGATGAAGCGCACGACCACGCCGGCCTTGCGTGCCCGGCCGTACTCCGACAGCCAGGTGCCGGCGGCCACGCCCAGCGGTGTGCCGATCGCGATCGCCAGTGCGCACATCACTGCGCTGCCGAAGAACGCATTGAGCAGGCCGCCGTCCTGCATCGGCGGCGGCGTCATCTGCGTGAACAACTGCAGGTTGATACCGCCGGCGGCCTTGCTGACCAGCGTCCACAGGATCCAGCCCAGGAAGAACAGGCCGAACGCGGCGGTCAGACAGCCCATCAGAATCGCGATGCCGTTGCGCACGCGGCGGCGCGCGTACAGGCGGTCTGCGACCTGGCGTTCGCGCTCGGTGACGGTAGCGACAGCGGTCATCACTTGCCCTCCCGGCGGGCGAGTTGCATCAGCATCAGGCGGGCGATCGCGAGCACCACGAAGGTGACGATGAACAGCACGAAGCCCAGCAGCAGCAGCGCCGAGCGATAGGTCTCGGTGGCTTCGCCGAAGTCATTGGCGATCAGTGCGGCGATCGTCGTGCCCGGTTCCAGCAACGACGGCGTCAGCCGCACCGAGTTGCCGATCACGAAGGCCACCGCCATCGTCTCGCCGAGCGCGCGGCCCAGCCCGAGGAAGATGCCGCCGATGACCGCCGAGCGGGTGTAGGGCAGCACGATGTCCCAGCTGACCTCCCACTTGGTCGCACCCAGTGCGTAGGCCGATTCCTTCAGGCGTGTCGGCACGGTCAGAAAGACTTCGCGCATCACCGCCGAGATGAAGGGGATCACCATGATCGCGAGCACGAAGCCGGCGGTCAGCGTGCCGATGCCCAGTGGCGGGCCCTGGAACAGCAGGCCGATGCCCGGCAGCGTGCCCAGGTGGTCGTTGAGCCAGGGTGTCACCCAGGTGGTCATCACCGGCACCAGTACGAACAGGCCCCACATGCCGTAGATGATCGAGGGGATGCCGGCGAGCAGTTCGATCGCCGTGCCGACCGGGCCGCGCAGCCAGCGCGGCGCGACCTCGGTCAGGAAGAACGCGATGCCGAAGCTGACCGGCACCGCGATGATCATTGCGATCAGCGCGGTGACGATGGTGCCGGCGATCGGTGCGAGCGCACCGTAGCGGTTCTCGACCGGATTCCAGTCGGCGCTGGTGAAGAACGACAGGCCCTGCGAGGCGAGCGCATCGCGGCCACCCCAGAGCATCGACAGCGCGGCGCCGGCGAGCGCGAGCATCACCAGCACCACGGTCGTGGTCAGGACGAAGCGGAACAGGCGATCGGCACGCGCGTCGCGCAGGTCGCGGTCGCTCGGAGCAGGAAGCGCGGCAGAAACAGTGGCGGCGTTCATGGGGAGGTCCGAAAGCAGGTGGGGCCGCAGGTGGCGGGTGCCGTCATGCCCGCGCAATGCGGGAAACGCGCTTCAACGGCTGGTCATCCAGGGACTTGGGGCATCGTCGCGACCGGCTCGGGTGGTAACGACACCCGCGCCACCCGCATCGCCACGATGACGCGGCGTGTCCGCGCCCGCTCGCACGGGCGCGGACGGACCATCACTTGAACTCGGCGGCCCAGTAGGCCTCGATCTGTTGCACCAGTTCCGGCGGCAGCGGCACGTAGTGCAGTTCGCTGGCCTGTGCCTGCCCCGACTCGAATGCCCACTTGAAGAAGTCGCGCGTCGCCTGGCTGCGCGCCGCGTCCTTGGGCTGCTTGTGCATCAGCATGAAGTTGGTCGCGGTGATCGGCCAGGCGTCGGCGCCCGGCGCGTTGGTGATCACCAGGTTGAAGTCCTGCGCGCTGGCCCAGTCGGCGGTCGCGGCGGCCGCGGCGAAGCTCGCTTCGCTCGGCTGCACCCAGTTGCCGGCCGCGTTCTGCAGCGAGGCGTACGGCATGCCGTTCTGCAGCGCGTAGGCCAGTTCGACATAGCCGATCGAGCCCTTGATCTGCTGCACGTACGAGGCCACGCCCTCGTTGCCCTTGCCGCCCACGCCGGTCGGCCACTGCACCGAGGTGCCTTCGCCGACCCTGGACTTCCAGTCGGGGCTGACCTTGGACAGGTAGTTGGAGAAGTTGAACGTGGTGCCCGAGCCGTCGGAGCGGTGGACGATGCTGATCTTGCCGGCCGGCAGCGTCACGCCGGGGTTGAGCGCGGCGATCGTCGGATCGTTCCAGGTCGCGACCTTGCCCAGGAAGATGTCGGCGAGCAGGGCGCCGGTGAGCTTGAGCTGGCCGGGGGCCAGGCCCTCGACGTTGAGGACAGGCACCACGCCACCGATCGCCGAGGGGAACTGGCCCAGGCCCGCGGCCTGCAGTTCGGCGCTGTCGAGCGGCTTGTCGGACGAACCGAAATCGACGGTGCCGGCCTTGATCTGCGCGATACCGCCGCCCGAGCCGATCGACTGATAGTTGACCTTGTTGCCGGTGGCGGCGTTGTAGTCGGCCGACCACTTGGACACCAGCGGGTAGATGAAGGAAGCGCCGGCGCCCGAGATCTCGGCGGCGACGCGATCGCGCGCGCCCTGCTGTGCGGCAGGCGCACCATCGGCGGTCTGGCCCGCCGAGGTGTCGTTGCCGCCGCAGGCGGCGAGGAAGAGCAGGGAAGACAGCGCGAGTGCGCCGATGCGGGCCGGGTGACGGGACATGCGCAAGCTCCAGGTGGGGGGAGGCGACGCAGCGCGCCGCCGGGGTGCGCTCATGAAATGATGTTTTTGTTACAGGCGTATGACGTCGGGGGCGGACGCGGATGGACGCTTGGATGTGTCGCGTCGGGTATCGGCCCAAGTGGTGGCGCGGACGGGGTTTGCCCCCCCCCACCCGCCGCGCTGCGCGCGTCGACCTCCCCCGCGTGCGGGGGAGGTGAGCAGTTGTGAAGCCCTCCCCCGCGTGCGGGGGAGGGTTGGGTGGGGGCGCTCGCTGGCGCAATGAAAAACGGGCCCGAAGGCCCGTCGAGGAAGAAAGAACGCAGCGCGGAGCCACGGGCCGGCTGGGAGAGGGCAACCGGCTCGCGGTGTCGCCAGCGCGATGCGTCGAAGACGTCAGTACCGCGCGTTCTGGGTCCAGTAGCGCTCGATCTGCTGCACCAGCGAGGCCGGCAGCGGCACATAGCCGAGCTGGCGGGCCTGCGGGCCGCCGTTGGCGTAGACCCAGCGGAAGAAGTCCTGCGCATTCTTGGCGCCGGCACGGTTCCTCGGCGCGCGGTGCATCAGGATGAAATTGGTCGCGGTGATCGGCCAGGCGTTCTCGCCCGGGGCGTTGGTCATGACCAGGTGGAAGTCGCGCGTCGAGGCCCAGTCGGCGCTGGCGGCCGCGGCCGAGAAGGTCTCTTCGCTCGGATTGACGAAGTTGCCCGCGGCATTCTTCAGGCGCGAATAGGCCAGGCGATTCTGCACCGCATACGACAGTTCGACGTAGCCGATGCCGCCCTTGATCTGCTTGACGTACGCGGCGACGCCCTCGTTGCCCTTGCCGCCGATGCCGACCGGCCACTTGACCGTCGTGCCTTCGCCCACGCCGTTCTTCCACTCCGGGCTGACCTTGGACAGGTAGTTGACAAAGTTGAAGGTGGTGCCCGAACCGTCGGAGCGATGGACGACGGTGATGCGCGCATCGGGCAGCGCCAGGCCGCCGTTGAGCGCGACGATCGCCGGGTCGTTCCAGCGAGTGATCTTGCCCAGGAAGATGTTGGCCAGCGTGTCGCCGTCGAGCTTCATCGCGCCGGCGGCGATGCCTTCGACGTTGACGATCGGCACCACGCCGCCGATCACCGACGGGAACTGCACCAGGCCGGACTTCGCCAGGTCCTCGGGCGAGAGCGGTGCGTCTGAGGAGCCGAAGTCCACGGTGCCGGCCTTGATCTGGGCGATGCCGCCGCCCGAGCCGATCGACTGGTAGTTGACCTGCTTGCCGGACGCGGCGCGGTAATCGGCCGACCACTTGGTCATTGCCGGATAGACGAACGAGGCGCCGGCGCCGGTGACATCGTTGGCCAATGCGGGCGCGGCGAATGCGCTTGCCAGCAGGGTGGTCGACAGCGCGAAGGTCGCGACCCGGTTCTTGAGCAGTGCGTACATGAGGTTCCCTGGAGTGATGGACGGCCCACAGCGCCGTGCGGCGTATTTCACGCATGCCGCATGACGCTCCGGCTTCAATCCCGTGACCGTGCGATGACGGCGACCGGGAGCGGGCGTGGCGCGCTCTGGGGGTGCGCTGTCATCGGACTGTCATCGGGTTGCCATCGGCCTGTCAGCGAGCCCGCGCAGTCTGCGCAGCGTCGCTAACGGGCGCTTAACGCCGGGGCGGGTCACGCGGGGCGTGACGCACGGAACGGCGCTTCGACACCTCTCACTCTCTCCACGGGAATCCACCATGCGTCATTCCATCCTGGCCGCGTCCGTCGCCCTTGCCGTCGCGTCCGTTTCCTTCGCTGCCGCCGCACAGTCCCCGCGCGATGCGGAGGTCGCCGCGCTGCGCGCGCAACTGGCCGAACTGCAGGCCAAGGTCGACGCGCTGGAAGTGCGCACCGACGCGCAGTCGGACATCAACATCGGCACCCAGGAGAGCCTGGACAAGATGGCGACCACGATGCCGGTCGTCGACACCAAGGGCGGGCTGAAGGTCACCTCGGCCGACAAGCAGTTCGAGTTCTCCGCCGGCGGCCGCCTGCATTTCGACGCCTACGCCTTCGATCGCGACCAGGCCTCGACCACCGGCACGACCGAGTTCCGCCGCGCGCGCATCACGCTGCAGGGCAAGGCCTATGGCTGGGACTACAAGTTCGAGCAGGACTTCGCGGCCGGCAGCGGCCTGGATGGCTTCCGCGACGTCTACATCGCCAAGTCGGCGCTGGGCGGCAAGTTCACCATCGGCCACTTCAAGCCGTACCGCTCGATGGAAGAGCTCACCAGCTCCAACGAGATCCTGATGATGGAGCGGCCGTTCGCCTCGGCCACCGGTCTGTTCAACGGCCGTCAGTTCCAGCAGGGTGTGGGCTATCTGCGCGCCGATGGCAACTACACCGCCGGCCTGTCGGTGTTCAACCTGCGCAGCGCCTCGGGCAGCCGCAACGAAGGCGTGGGCGCCGCCGGGCGCGTGACCTTCGCGCCGATCAACACCGCCGACAGCACGCTGCACTTCGGCGGCTGGGTGAGCCAGGAAAACCTCAACCAGGGCTCGGCGGACTTCTCGGCGTCGGCCAACTACGCCGGTCGTCGCGGCCCGTCGCAGACCATCGCCACCACCACCGGCGCCAGCCGCAACCAGGTCACCGCGGTCGGTGTCGAGGCCGCGGGCTCGTTCGGGCCGCTGTTCTTCCAGGGCGAGTACGCCAATGCCACGTTCGGCCAGCCGGTCGGCCCCGATCAGGACGTCGCGACCTGGTACGTGCAGGGCAGCTGGCTGCTCAACGGCGGCCACAAGGCCTACAAGCCGGGCAACGGCATCTTCGCCTCGCCCAAGGTCGCCGACCGCGGGCTGTGGGAGCTGACCGCACGCTACGACACGATCGAGAACAAGGACGTGCGCAACATGGACGTCAGCAGCTGGATCGTCGGCATGAACTACTACGTCAATCCGAATCTGCGCTTCATGTTCAACTACACCAAGGGCGACAACACGCTCACCGGCGATGAGACCGGGCAGTACGCGCTGCGCACGCAGTTCGCGTTCTGATTCACGCGCGTTGCGCCACGCACGAGGCCCGCGGCGAGCACCGCGGGCCTCCTGCGTTCCGGGCGCCTGCGATCGGCAGCATGCACGCCGCGCGTCGACATGGAGCGGGGCGTGCGGGATGCGCCGCGACCCGCGGCTGCGGTTAGCATGGCGGTCCGGCGCCGCGGGGACGGTGCCGTCGCCGGCCCGTCCTTTGCGCGGGCCTTCGTTCTGCAGTCCCGGGGAGTCTTGTGAGTACGCAAACCAACGTTTTCCGCCTGTTGCAGGCGGCACTGGCCGCCGTCGTCCTGGTGCCGGTGCTGGTATCCGCCCAGGCCATCGAGCCGGTCGACCTCGATGTCGTGGCCCGGATCCGCCATGAAGCCTTCCATCGCTCGCAGGCGGCCGCCAATCTCAAGGAACTCACCGAGACCGTCGGGCCGCGACTGACCAATTCGCCGGCCTATGTGCGGTCGAGCGAATGGGCGCGCGACAAGCTGCGCGGCTATGGCCTGAGCCGGGTGCAGGACGAGGTCTACGATCCGGCGTTCGGCCGCGGCTGGGACTTCCGTGCCTCGCGCGTGGAGATGATCGCGCCGCGCGAGCTGCCGATCCACGCACTGCCCAAGGCCTGGACGCCTGGCACCGATGGCCCGGTCGAAGGCGAGGTGGTGCTGGCGACGTTCAAGACCCTCGAGGACATCGACAAGCAGCGCGGCAAGCTCGCCGGCAAGATCGTGCTGCTGGATGAGGCGCGCGCCTACAAGCCGGCCGACAAGCCCGACTTCCGCCGCTACACCGAGGAAGACCTGGGTGAGTTGCAGACCTTCCCGGTGCCGCAGGACCCGGCCGGCGACGCGCAGGACAAGCGCCTGGAGGAGTACCGCAAGCGCCAGGCGCTCAACCGGGCGCTCAATACGTTCTTCGCCGAGGAAGGCGTGCTGGCCACGCTGTCGATCAGCTCCTGGGACAACGGCATCGTCCGGGTGATGGGCGGCGGCGCGCGCAAGGCTGGCGAGCCGGTCGGCGTGCCGGATCTGGTCGTCGCCGCCGAGCACTACAACCAGTTGGTGCGGGCGGTCGAGCGCGGACAGGCGCCGCGGCTGCGGGTCGATGTCGATGCGCGCTTCACCAGCGATGGCGATCTGCCGGCGAGCAACACCTTCGCCGACCTGCCCGGCAGCTCGAAGGCCGATGAACTGGTGATCATCGGTGCCCATCTCGACTCCTGGCACACCGGGACCGGCGCGGCCGACAACGGCGCTGGCGTGGTCGTGATGATGGAGGCGATGCGGATCCTCAAAGCGATCGATGCACGCCCCAAGCGCACCATCCGCATTGCGCTGTGGGGCGGCGAGGAGCAGGGCCTGCATGGCTCGGCCGGCTACGTCTCCAGGCACCTGGCGGCCTATCCCGAACCGACCGATCCCGAGCAGCGGGCGCTGCCGCAGTCGTTCCAGCGTGGCACCGGTCCGCTGCAGCGCCAGCGCGGCTACGACCGCTTCTCCACGTACTTCAACTTCGACAACGGCACCGGCCGCATCCGCGGCATCTACGCGCAGGAGAACCATGCCGCAGTGCCGATCTTCCAGGCATGGCTGGCGCCGTTCGCCGACCTGGGCGCGAGCATCGTCACCACGCGCAATACCGGCAGCACCGACCATATCTCGTTCGATCGCGTCGGCCTGCCGGGCTTCCAGTTCGTGCAGGACCCGGCCGACTACTTCAGCCATGTCCATCACACCCATCTGGACACCTACGATCACGTGGTGCCCGAGGACCTGAAGCAGGCGGCGGCGATCATCGCCTCGTTCGCCTATCACGCCGCGATGCGCGAACAGCGGTTGCCACGCAAGCCGTTCGTCGAACGCGACGAGTGATGCGACAACGCGGGCCGGCCCATGTGCCGGCCTGCGTGTTGTCGGTCGATCGCGCGCCCGATCGTCCTGTCATCCGGCGCACCGTCTTCTTGCCCAGGCGGACGCGGTGGGCGCTTGGGGCGCGTGCTGACGAGACGGTGGCGCGGTCAGTCCGGCGTGCCTGGTGTCTTGTCCTTGAACCGGCACAGGTCGCGGATCACGCACTTCGGACAGTCGGGCTTGCGCGCCTTGCAGGTGTAGCGGCCGTGCAGGATCAGCCAGTGGTGCGCACCGAGCAGGAATTCCTCGGGCACCACGCGCAGCAGCCGGTCCTCGACCGCGCGCACGTCCTTGCCCGGTGCTAGGCCGGTGCGGTTGGACACGCGGAAGATGTGCGTGTCGACGGCGATCGCCGGCTCGCCGAACACGGTGTTGAGCACGACGTTCGCAGTCTTGCGGCCGACGCCGGGCAAGGCCTCGAGCGCGGCGCGATCGTGCGGGACCTCGCCGCCGTGCTGCTCGACCAGGATCCGGCAAGTCGCGATGACGTTCTTGGCCTTGGCGTTGAACAGCCCGATCGTCGCAATGTGGCGCTTGAGGCCGTCTTCGCCCAGGTCGAGGATCGCCTGGGGCGTGTTGGCCACCGGATACAGTCGTCGCGTGGCCTTGTTGACGCCGACATCGGTGGCCTGCGCCGACAGGATCACCGCGATCAGCAGCTCGAACGGGGTGGTGTATTCGAGCTCGGTCTTCGGTTCGGGATCGAGCGCGCGCAGGCGTGAGAACAGCGCGTGGATCTCGGCGCGGGTGAGCGTCGGGGGGGGGGGGGGGGGGGGGGGGGGGGGGGGGGGGGGGAGGGCGCGGTCGCCTCTCCCTCTCCTTCTTCTTCTTTCTT
>NZ_JBBAXQ010000005.1:0-199774 GCF_037198055.1 Luteimonas sp. gir | reverse complement strand
TGCACTCTGACCCCGGTTTTCAGGGGCGGGCGGCGGCGAAGGCCTCGGGCAGGGTCTGCACCTGGCCGCAGCGGCTGGGGTCGTAGCCGGGCAGCAGGCCGAGTTCGCGGCGGAAGCCGTCGCTGCGCAGCAGGGCGAGCAGTCCGCGCAGGCGGCCTGACTCGAGCACGTCGTTGTGGCACAGGAAGAAGTAGTGCTCGGTGACCAGCGGGTGGAAGTCCAGCCCGTAGCGCCGCGCCGGGGGCTCGAGCGCGAAGCCGACATCGGCCAGGCCGCTGGCGACATACGCGGCGACCGCGGCATGGGTCAGTTCCTCGACGTCGCAGGCGCGGATGCGGTCGAAGGCGATGCCATGATCGGCCAGCATCGTCTGGAACAGCAGCCGCGTGCCCGAGCCGGGCTGGCGGTGGATCACGCGGATGTCGGGCCGCTCCAGATCCTGCAGCGTGCCCACGCCCAGCGGGTTGCCGGCCGCCAGCACCAGCCCCTGCCGACGCACGGCCAGGTGGATCACGCGATCGGCATCGAGGTCCAGTCGCGGGCGGTAGTGCGCGAACAAGGGCGCTTCGAGCGTGCCGATCGGCAGGTGCAGGCCGGCGATGTCGCAGGCGCCGGTGCGTAGCGCGGTCAGCGCGTCGTCGGGGCTGCGGTACTTGAGGTCCAGCGCCACGTCCGACGCCGCCATCGCACGGCGCAGCGTCTCCACGCCGAAGCCATGGGAGGCGTGCACACGCAGCGGCCGCGCATGCGCGCCTACCGTGCGCTCGAGCTCGGCCTCCAGCTCCGTCGCCAGACTGTCGAGCAATGGCGACAGGCGCGCGGCGATCCGGCTGTCGGCCCAGACCAGGCGCTCGCCGATCGCCGTCAGCGAGGCGCCGCGGCCCCGGCTCATGCGCAGCAGCGGCTGCCCGAACACCGCCTGCGCGTCCTGCAACCGCCCCCAGGCGTACCGGTAGGACACCCCGGTCTGGCGCGCCGCCGCGGCGAGCGAGCCGGTCGCCCGCACGGCCAACAACAGGTCGGCCAACTGCGAGGACAGGACCACGCCATCGCTGTTCTCGAGGGTCCACTGCGGCTGGATACGCACCTTGTACATCGCGACGCCACTCCTGCGCGGCAGCTCAAATAGGCTCTTGAAAGCCGATTATTAGACCAATGGCGCTTTTCCGATAGTCCATATGCGGATACCGTTGCGACACTTTGTCGCAGCCAATATGCAAATCACAGCATATTTGGCCGCAGCGCCGCATCCGGCTGATCGATTCGGGAGGATCCATGGCCAACAGCACCGCAGTTCCGCTTCCTGCCGCCTCACCTTCGGGCGGCCTGCTGTCGAAGGAGCGCATCATCGCCAAGGCCGGCTTCAACCGTTGGCTGGTCCCGCCGGCTGCGCTGGCGATCCACCTGTGCATCGGCATGGCCTATGGCTTCAGCGTGTTCTGGTTGCCGCTGTCGATGGCTGTCGGCATCACTACGCCGGTCGCGTGCGGGCCGGAGATGGGCTTCTTCGCACGCATCACCTCGGCCAGCTGCGACTGGCAGATCAGCGAACTGCAGTGGATGTACACGCTGTTCTTTGTACTGCTGGGCTGCTCGGCTGCGATCTGGGGCGGCTGGCTCGAACGCGTCGGTCCGCGCAAGGCCGGCTTCGTGGCCGCGCTGTGCTGGTGCGGCGGCCTCCTGATTTCCGCACTCGGCGTTCACCTGCATCAGATCTGGATGCTGTGGCTGGGCTCGGGCGTGATCGGCGGCATCGGCCTGGGGCTGGGCTATATCTCGCCGGTGTCGACGCTGATCAAGTGGTTCCCCGATCGCCGCGGCATGGCGACCGGTATGGCGATCATGGGCTTTGGTGGCGGCGCGCTGATCGGCAGCCCGCTGGCCGACATGCTGATGCGCCACTTCGCGACCCCGACCTCGGTCGGCGTCAAGGAGACCTTTCTGGTCATGGCGGTGGTCTACTTCGCCTTCATGATGGCCGGCGCCTTCGGTTACCGGGTGCCGCCGACCGGCTGGAAGCCCAAGGGCTGGACCCCGCCGCCCGCGTCGAACAACGCGATGATCACCCAGGGCCATGTGCACGTGAAAAAGGTCTGGGGCATTCCGCAGTTCTGGCTAGTGTGGGCGGTGCTGTGCCTCAACGTCTCGGCCGGCATCGGCGTGCTGGGGCTGGCCTCGCCAATGCTGCAGGAGATGTTCGGCGGCCGGCTGATCGGCGTCGACGCCGGCTTCGGTGACCTCACCGCCGAGCAACTGTCGGCGATCGCTGCAATCGCGGCCGGCTTCGTCGGCATGCTGAGCCTGGCCAACATCGTCGGCCGGTTCTTCTGGGCGTCGATGTCCGACAAGTTCGGCCGCAAGCTCACCTACTCGATCTTCTTCGTGCTGGGCATTGCGCTGTACGCCGCTGCGCCCACGCTGGGCAATGCCGGTTCGATCGCGCTGTTCGTCATCGCGTTCTGCGTGATCCTGTCGATGTACGGCGGCGGTTTCGCCACCGTGCCGGCGTACCTGGCCGATCTGTTCGGCACCCAGCACGTCGGCGCGATCCACGGCCGGCTGCTCACCGCATGGGCGGCGGCCGGCATCCTCGGCCCGCTGGTGATCGGCTACATGCGCGAGTACCAACTGGGCCTGGGCATGCCGCCCTCGCAGGTCTACAACACCACGATGTACATCCTGGCCGGCATGCTGGCGCTGGGCCTGGTGTGCAACCTGCTGGTGCGCCCGGTGAACGCGAAGTACTTCATGACGCCCGAGGAACTGGCGCACGAGAAGCAGCTGGCGCACGAGAAGGTCGACGCCAGTGGCAAGTCGCTGCTCTCCCAGGAGGACATGGACCGCATCGGCTCGGGCGGCAATCCGCTGCTGGTCGCGTTCTGCTGGGCCGCGGTCGGCATTCCGCTCGCCTTCGGCATCTGGAAGACGCTGGAAAAAGCGTTAGTGCTGTTCTCCTGACCGTTGCCGGCGGGCCTCACGGGCCCGCCGCTATCGTCATCCCATGACCCAGGCCCCTGACTCCGATCTGCCCCAAGGCGCCGTGCTGCGTTCGGTCGAACGCTGGCGCGGCGGCGCGGGCCGCCAGCTCGACGACGCCATCGCCGAGGAAGTGCCGGTGGCGTTCGTCTACAACGATGCGCCGTTCGCGGTGATGATGGCCACGCCGGCCGATCTGGAAGATTTCGCACGCGGCTTCGCGCTGAGCGAGGGCATCGTCGAACATCCGGACGATGTCGCGATCGAGCGTATCGAGCATCTCCTCGAAGGCATCGAGATCCGCCTGCGCATTCCCGACGCGCGTGCCGAAGCGCTGGCCGCACGCCGACGCAGCATGAGCGGGCGCAGCGGCTGCGGTGTCTGCGGCAGCGAGCTGCTGGAAGCCGCGCTGCGCGTGCCGCCGCCGGTCGCGGCCGATGTCCGCATCGCGGTCCACGCCCTGCAACGCGCACTGCGACAGCTGCGCGACAGCCAATCGATCAATGCACTGACCGGCGCCACCCACGCCGCCGGCTGGGCCGCGGCCGACGGCAGCCTGCTGCTGGTGCGCGAGGACATCGGCCGGCACAACGCGCTCGACAAGCTGATCGGCGCACTGCATGGCACCGGTCAGGCACTGGACGCGGGCTTTCTGGTCGTCACCAGCCGCGCCAGTTACGAAATGGCGATGAAGGCCGCCAGCGCGGGTATCGCCCTGATGGCCGCGATTTCCGCTCCCACTGCGCTGGCGATCTCGCTCGCCCAGCGCGCCAACCTCACCTTGATCGGCTTCGCCCGCGACGACGGGCACGCCGTGTACACCCACGCGCAGCGGCTGCTGCCCGAGTCGGCGCCGTCGCCGTCCGCAGCCCCTCGCCCCGGCAGGAGTTCCACGCCATGAGCAAGCATCCGATCCGCAAGTACGACGCCCCCGCCGGCGGCTGGGGCGCGCTCAAGAGCGTCGCTAAGGCGCTGATGGACCAGAACATCGCGGTCGACGGCGCCAAGACCCTGCTTCGCGCCAACCAGCCCGACGGCTTCGACTGTCCCGGCTGCGCCTGGCCCGATCGCGACCACACCTCGACGTTCGAGTTCTGCGAGAACGGCGCCAAGGCCGTCGCGGCCGAAGCCACCAAGTTCCGCGCCGGCCCCGACCTGTTCGCGCGCTATAGCGTTGCCGAACTGCGCGGCTACAGCGACCACTGGCTCGAGGGCCAGGGCCGGCTGACCACGCCGATGCGCTACGACGCGGCCACCGACCATTACGTGCCCACGACGTGGGACGAGGCCTTCGCGCTGATCGCCCGCCACCTCAACGCCCTGCCCTCGCCCGACGAGGCGATCTTCTACACCTCCGGGCGCACCTCCAACGAAGCCGCCTTCCTTTACCAACTGTTCGTGCGCGAGTACGGCACCAATAACTTCCCCGACTGCTCGAACATGTGCCACGAGTCGTCGGGCACGGCGCTCAAGAAGCAGATCGGCGTGGGCAAGGGCACCGTGTCGCTGCACGACTTCGAGCTGGCCGATGCGATCTTCATCTTCGGCCAGAACCCGGGCACCAACCATCCGCGCATGCTCGGCGAATTGCGCGAGGCGGCGCGGCGCGGCTGCGCGATCGCCTCGTTCAATCCGCTGCGCGAGCGCGGCCTGGAACGCTTCGCCGATCCGCAGGACAAGGTCGCGATGCTGACCAACGGCTCGACGCAGATCTCGTCGGACTACTTCCAGCTCAAGATCGGCGGCGATCTGGCGGCGATCAAGGGCATGATCAAGCACGTGCTCGAGCGCGACGTCGAAGTCACCGGCCAGGGCGGCGACTCGCTGCTCGACCAGGCTTTCATCGCCGAGCACACGTCCGGCTTCGACGCGTTCGCCGCCGACGTGATGGCCGAGCCCTGGGAGATCATCGTCGAGGAATCGGGCCTCGACGAGGCGCAGATCCGCCGCGCCGGCGAGCTGTACCTGAAGTCCGAACGGGTCATCGCGTGCTGGGGCATGGGCATCACCCAGCACAAGCATTCGGTGGCGACGATCAACATGCTGACCAACCTGCTGTTGCTGCGCGGCAACCTCGGACGCCCCGGTGCCGGTGCCTGCCCGGTGCGCGGCCACAGCAACGTGCAGGGCGACCGCACGATGATGATCTAC
The DNA here is from genome assembly GCF_037198055.1 of Luteimonas sp. gir. Taxonomy (NCBI): domain Bacteria; kingdom Pseudomonadati; phylum Pseudomonadota; class Gammaproteobacteria; order Lysobacterales; family Lysobacteraceae; genus Luteimonas; species Luteimonas sp. gir. The sequence goes on along the minus strand of NZ_JBBAXQ010000005.1, from coordinate 194,647 downwards.
GAAAAGCCGCCGGCCGCGTTCCTCGATCGGCTGCGCGACGTGTTCGGCTTCGAGCCGCCGCGCGAAGACGGCTACGACACCGTCGGCGCGATCGAGGCGATGATCGACGGCCGCGCGAAGGTGTTCTTCGGCATGGGCGGCAACTTCGCGATCGCGACTCCCGACACCGAGGCCACCGCACGCGGACTGCGCAACTGCGCGCTCACCGTCAACGTCACCACCAAGCTCAACCGCACCCACCTCACCCACGGCCGCGAGGCGCTGATCCTGCCGTGTCTGGGCCGGACCGAGATCGACATCCAGGCCCGCGGCGCGCAGGGCGTGACCGTCGAGGACTCGATGAGCATGGTGCACCTGTCGTCGGGCATCAATCCGCCGGCCTCCGACACCCTGCTGTCGGAGCCGGCGATCGTCGCCCACCTGGCCCACGCCACGCTCGGCGAACGCAGCCGGGTGCCGTGGCTGGCGCTGATCGAGGACTACGATCGCATCCGCGACCTGATCGCCCGCACCTTCGACGATTTCCACGACTTCAACGCCCGGGTCCGGGTGCCCGGCGGCTTCCGCCTGTCGAACACGGCGCGCGACCGCCGCTGGCTCACCGAGACCGGCAAGGCCAACTTCGTGCCGGCCCGGGTGCCGACCGACAATCCGATCCACCGCGCACGCCGGATGCACGGCGACCGGCCGGTATTCACGCTGGCGACCACACGCTCGCACGACCAGTACAACACCACCGTCTATGGGCTGGACGACCGTTACCGCGGCGTGTTTGGCGAGCGCCGCGTGCTGTTCATCGCCGCCGAGGACATCGCCGCGCTCGGCATGCGCGCCGGCGATTGGGTGGACCTGGAAAGCCTCAGCGAGGATGGCGTGCGCCGGCAGGCCAAGCGCTTCCTGCTGGTCGAGTACGCGATTCCGCGCGGCTGCCTGGCCGCCTACTACCCCGAGACCAACCCCCTGGTGCCATTGTCGAGCTACGCCGACGAATCGCGGACGCCGACATCGAAGTCGGTGCCGGTGATCGTGACCCCGCACGTACCCGACACCGACGCCGCGGCCCCGCGCCAGCGCGACATCCCCGCTGCCGTTGTCCGCTGACACCGCCCTGCTCGAAGCGCTGCTGCACACGCTCGCCGACACCCCCGGCGGCGTCTCGCTGCCGCGACTGTGCAAGCGCCTGGGCCTGCGCATGAGCGTGCTGCTGCGCATGCTCGCCTATCTGGGCGAGGACATGATCGGCGGCACCCAGGGCCTGGGCTGGGTCCGCACCGTCGACGACGGCGCGCGGACCCTGGCGCACCTGACCGACGCGGGCCGCCAAGCGCTGGAACGCGGCGACGGCTGAGCCACACCGCGCCGCGGGCAACGCCCGCCACGCGATGCGCCTTACCGCCCTGCTTGCGACGCACGACCTCCCCACACCGAGCGGTAAGCTCACCACGCGATACACCACCTCCCCCGCCCTCGGCGATGCACCACCTCCCCCGCACCGCGGGGGAGGTCGGCCCGCACCCGCGGGCCGGGTGGGGGCTACTGGCAGCCCGCAGGCGCCGCAGCCACGATCGCGGCGAACCCCGGCGTCGCGGGCGACACGTACGGCGTCAGCCCGCCCTTGCCCGCGGTCGCAAACACATAGCGCGCCAGATCCATGTCGGCCGGCAGCCAGTTGTCCTCGAACAACTCGAGCGAACGCGCGTCGTAGAGCGCCAGCATGTCCGGCACCGAACCGACCGAACGCGTCAGGTCCCCGGGCACGCCGTGTGCCTGGCAGTTGGCGTCCGAGTAGCGGACCACACTGCCCGCCACGCGCAATCCCGACGTATCGCGCACGTCGCGCAGCAGCACGGCGATCCAGTCGTCGAGATCGTCGCCCTTGCTGTTGACGCTGTTGTTGAGCAGCAGGTTGTCCTCGAACGCCAGGCGTCCGCCCACGCGCACGCTCAGCACGTCCTTGCGGTAGCCGTAGAAGACGTTGTTGAACATGTGCGATTGCCCGCGCCGCAACAGCGGCACGCGGCGCAGGCCGTTGTAGGCGCTGTCGCCGAACACGTCGTCGGTGGTCACGTATAGATTGTTGTGGACGGTGCTGGTGATCTGCGCGTCGATCGTGTGGCTGTCGCTCGAGCCGTGCAGCGCGGCGCGCTTGACGTTGTGCAGCCGGTTGAACGACACGGTGATGTCGTACGCGCCGACCTTGACGTCGTAGGCCGAGTCGCCGGTGTTCTCGAACGTGTTCTGGTGGATCCAGATGTCATGCGAGGCGCCGGTTGAGCGCACCATGTCCGGGTCGAGGTCGTGGTCTTCGGTATGGCCGACGCCGACGAAGCGGTTGTTGGTGACGATCACGTTGCGCGTGCTGTGGGTCGGACTGCCGCTGCTGTCGGCGCCGATCTTGAAGCCGCTGAAGATGAAGTGCGCGTTCGCGCCGCGGCCGTCGATCGTGGTGTTGGCGCGCACCATCGGCAGCTTCAGCGCATCGAGGCTGGCATCGTTGAGCCGCGCATTGAAGAACGTGTCCTCGCACGCGGCCGTCGATACGCCCCGATTACTGCACCACAGCCGGTGATCGCGACACTCGGCGATGCTGGCATTGCCCAACGCGGTGCGCACCTTCGGGTCCGCACAGCCGTTACGGTACATACCGATCTCGGTCGGCGTGGCGAAATCGACCTTGTCGAAGACGATCCAGGTCGGCGTGTCGGTCCCGATCGCCTCGAGGATCTGCTGCTCGGGCGGCACCGCCCCACTCTTGGTCACCACGACCAAGGTGCTGCCGCCGGCCGGCGCATAGCCGCCGGTGGTGCGGTGCCCGAAGCCGACCGGGCTGCCCAACGACTCGGACAGGCACTGGACGATCGCCTGGTCGGTGGTCAGCACCGGTGACTGCCGCCAGTTCATCGACGGGGTCTCCAGCAGTTGCCGGCAGGCCGCGGCGATTCCAGTGCCCGGCCCGCCGCCTCCGCCGTCGCCGCCATTCGGCGCGATCGTCACTGCAACCGGCGCCGACTCGTAGGCGGTGCCGCTGCCGTCGAGCACACGGACCCAGTAGAAGTACGTGCCCGCCGCCAGGTCCGCGTCGGCGTAGCTGCCGCCGACCACATGGTCGGCCATGAGCGTGCGCCCTGCCGGATCGGCATCGACATCGCGGTAGATCTGTTGGCGCGCCGGCGTACCGCCGTCGACCGACCACGCCAGTTGCGCGATCGCGCCCGACGCGGTGGCCGACAGGGTGACCGTCCAGGGCGAGCCAGGCGGGTTCACGGTGCCATCGCCGGCATAGGTCTCGAATTCCGCCACTGCGGGCGTGCCATTGGCGCTGAGGATCTCGAAGTTGAGCTTGCTGAGCGAGACCGGCGCGAATGCGATCGTGCCTGCGCCGCTGCCGGTCGCCAGCACCTGGCCGTTGCCGTTGTTCACCAACCGCCAGTTGCCGATGCGGCCCTGCTGGCCGCTCGGCTCTCGGATCACCGCCGCGCCCACGCTGCGGGCCGCGCTCCACTTGACCGAGATCCGGCCCGTCGTGCCGCTGGGCGACCACCAGGTGCCGGCATCGCCGTCGATGGCGTTGCCGTAGCTCGTACCGCCGCCCTTGCTCGAACCATCGGCGCTCGCGCCCAGGCTCAGGTTGGGGCCTGTCTGCGCCTGTACGCCGCACACGGCGCAGACGCCCAATGCCGCCGCCAACAGCCACTGCCTTGTCGCTTTCATCTCCGTCACCTCCTGCGAAGCGGGGCTAGCCCCGGAATTCGATCCACGAAACCGGATGCCGACGGACGGGGGGGGAACTGGAGTATGCACACGCCAGCGAACAATGACCACCGGAGGACAATCAAGCGAATCAATGTCTTGCGGACATTGCATTGGGGCTGCGGCGGGCGCCGGACTGCAGTGCAGCGGTTGCGATCCAGCCGCGGACAGTGCGGCCGCAAGTCACGGCCGGCTCACGGCCCAGCCGCGACGCTTGCAGCGTTCGCAATCCACCACGGAGATCACGATGGGAATGCTGAGATGGTTGGCGCTCGGCGCCGCAGGGGCTTTCGCTTACAACGCCTGGCAGAAGCGCCAGACCGTTGCGAGCACGTCAGCGTCGGGCACGCTCGATGATGGCCGGAGCACGCCGCCACACGGCGATGCGATCAAGGTCGGCGGGCCCGATCGCGAAGTGCCCGATGCGCCGACGACGCGGCCGGCGCATTCGAGCCGCAGTTTCGGCAACGAGGACTGAGTCGAAGCAGCCGCAGCCGCCGCGTCGCGCCGCCGCATGGCCAGCGCGACGCGGCGGCCCGTCGTATCCGCGACCTCGCGTCCGCGATCGCCTGCATCCGATCACGCGGACAGGCGGCGCGAGCCCGCACGATCACACCCACACCAGCTCGAACCACCGCGTCAGTTGTTCGCCGGGCGCCAGTCGGCGTGGTGCGAGATTGAACGCATCCGGTGGTCCACTTTGCGGTTCCACGCAGGTCGCATGCGGGGCGGCGTCGTACACGACCCGATGGTCGCAGTCCGAGCGCAACCGCAGGCGTTGCTCGCCGCGATACAGCACGATGTCGTCGCCACCCGGAAAACAGTCGTCCCAAGGCCCGGGCAATGCAGGCGCAAGCGGCCGGGTCGCGATGCCGTCGTCGTCGCGTGGATAGACCTGCGTCGGCGCGAAGTCCACGCGTTCGGGTTTGCGAAACCAAGGGTGCCAACCGATCTCGGCCGGCATGGCGTGCGCGCCGGCCGTGAGCGACAGCGTCAGCCTCACCCGCCCCGGCGCGACCTCGATCCGCTGCGCCGCAGTCCCGCCGAACGGCCACTCCGCATCGGCCGGCAGCGCCAGCGACAACGCCATCGCATCGTGCGTCCGCGCCTCGACCTGCCATGGCAACGCGAAACCCACGCCATGGATCGCGTGCCCGCCGAAATTCGTCGGCAGCGCGTACGCCCGGCCATCGAAGCGGAACCTGCCGCGGCGAATCCGCCCCACCCACGGCAGCATCGGATAGCAGCCCCAGGCGATCGTCGCCGGCCAGCCGTCGTCGGGGCCGACCAGGTGCGCGACGCCCTCGTGCACGATCTGCGCGATGCGCCCGCCCGCCTCGGGCGCGACGACGACCTCGGTCGCGCCGCTGCCGATACGCAGCACCGGCCCCGGCGGCAGCGGCGCGGTCGCATCATTCCGGGCGCGCGGCCGGTCGGTCTCAGCCGCCATAGGGCGCGATCGTGCGGATGCGGCCCTGGGCGTCGTGATGCAGTTCGGTGACCTTGACGTCGCGCAGGTGGGTCACGCCGCCCGAGCGCAAGGCATCGTGGTAGTACAGCCACCAGCGTCCCTCGAACTCGACGATCGAGTGTTGCGTCGTCCAGCCCACGACCGGCTCGAGCAGCACGCCCTGATGGACGAAAGGCCCGTAGGGACTGTCGCCGATCGCGTAGCAAAGCAGGTGCGTGTTGCCGGTCGAGTACGACAGATAGTAGCGACCGCCGTGGCGATGCAGCCACGGGCCTTCGAAGAAGCGGCGCGCGTGATCGTCGGCGCGCAGCGGCTGGCCGCCCGCATCAAGGATCGCAACCTCGCGCGTGGGCTCGGCAAGCCCGCGCATGTCGGCGCGCAGCCGTGCCACGCGCGGCCCCAATGCGGGCGCCGCGCCGGTCGGTTCCTCGTGGCCCGCATCGAACACGTCGTCGCGGTACTTCTGCAGTTGCCCACCCCAGATCCCGCCGAAGTACAGGTACTGCTCGCCGTCGTCGTCGGCGAACACCGCCGGATCGATCGAGTACGTGCCGGGGATCGGTTCGGGATCGGGCACGAACGGGCCTTCCGGCCGGTCACCGACCGCCACGCCGATGCGGAACAGGCCGTCAGCGCGCTTGGCCGGGAAGTAGAAGTAGTAGCGGCCATCGCGGCAGGCCGCGTCGGGTGCCCACATCTGTCGCGCGGCCCACGGCACGTCGCGCACATGCAATGCGCGGCCGCAGTCCACGGCCTCGCCGCCGGGGTGGTCCTGGCGCAGCACGTGGTAGTCCTCCATGCCGAAATGCCCGCCCTCATCGTCGAACGGCGCACCGGCATCGATGTCGTGCGAGGGATAGATATAGAGCTTGCCCTCGAACACGTGCGCCGACGGATCGGCGGTGTGGATGTGGGTCACCAGCGGCGTCGAGATCGCCCGGTCGGCGAGCGCCTGCAGGTCCGGCGCGGGCATCGCATCGGCTGTGGGCGCGCCGGCCGGCGATGCGTCCTCGGCGGACGCGGTCATGCCGCAGCTCCAGCAGCGCGCGCACGACGCGCACCGAGCTCATGTTCGATCCGAGTTTCCATCGGCTTGTCGATCTCATAGAGGAACAGCAGGGCCACGCCGGCCAGGAACGGCAGCGAGCAGTACACGCTCACCGCCAGTCGGATGCCGTCGATCGCGGCCGCGGGTTGAACACTTGCGCCGGCCTCATAGCCGTAGCGCGCCAGGACCGCGGCGACCAGCGCGCCGCCGATGCTCAGGCCGACCTTCAGGCCGCACAACATCGCCGAGAAGATGATCGCGGTCGCTCGGCGGTCGTTCTTCCACTCCGACCAGTCCGCGACATCGGCGATCATCGCCCATAGCAGCGGGATCGTGATGCCGTAGAAGAAGCCGTGCAGGATCTGCGAGCCGAACACCAGACCGATCGCATCGGGCGGATAGAGATAGAACGCCAGCAGGAACAGCGTCGAGACCGTCAGCGCGCCGCCGAACACGTTGCGCTTGCCGAAGCGATTGGCCAGCGGCCGCGACAGCCCGATCCCCAGGATCATGCAGAGGATGCCGCCGGCGTTGAACAGACTGAAGGCCGAGGTCGGCGCGTCCTCGGGCCACAGAAAGCCCGCCATGCCGGCGCCGGTCAGCAGCGCGTTGAGCCCGTCGATCGCGCGTTCGAAGCCCGTGCGCTCCAGGAACCCGGCCAGTGCGGTGGGGTCGAGGTAGTACTGGAAGTAGTAGATGGTCATGCCACCCTTGAGGGCAAGCGCGACGAACACCAGGATCGTCAGCAGCAGCATCACCTGCCAAGGACGGTTGCGGGCCAGGTCGACCAGGTCCTGGCGCACGCCTGACGACTGCGCCGGTGTCGGCACGATGCGCTCGCGCGTGGTCGCAAACGTGATCAGGAAGAACACCGTGCCGACGATCGCAAACAGCGTCATCGCGCTCTCGAAGCCGCGCACCCGGTCGCCGTCGCCCAGAATCAGCACCAGCGGCAGCAGCAGCACCTGGATCACGAACTGCGCGATCATCACTGCGACGAAGCGGTACGCCGACAGGCTGTTGCGCTGGGCCATGTTGCCGGTCAGCACGCCGCTCAGCGCCGCATACGGCAGGTTGTTGGCACCGTAGACCAGCACCAGCAGCGTGTAGGTCACCAGCGCATAGACCACCTTGCCGCGCTCGCCCAGTTCCGGCGTGCTGAAGGCCAGCAACGCCAGCGCCCCGAACGGCACCGCCGTCCACAGGATCCACGGCCGGAACTTGCCCCAGCGCGTGCGCGTGCGGTCGGCCAGCAGGCCGATCATCGGCGTGAACACGAACGCGCCCAGCAGGCCGACGACAAAGATGATCGTTGCCGCCGTCGCCGCCGGCAACGCATAGACGTCGGTGTAGAAGAACGCCAGGTACGTGATCAGGGTCTGGAAGATCAGGTTCGCGGCGAGGTCGCCGAGGCTGTAGCCGACCTTCTCCCTGACCGAGAGGACCTGCGATGCGTTGCTCATTGTATCGATGTTCCCCACTGCTCCCGGACGGCACCGGCGCGGTGCCCGCATCGCCACCTGCAAGGCACCTGCGCACCGACGTCCGGGAGGAAGACGCCGGCGCGCAGGGCCCGCCCTGCCTCAGAACGTACCGCGGATCCCGACCGTGAACGTGGTGCCCGGGTCGTAAAAGTCGTTGACTGCGTTCGGGTAGGCGAAGTACGACCGGCGCTCCTCGCCGGTGATATTGAGCACGTTGAAGGTCAGCTGCGGCTCCGAACGCACCCCTTTGAGCGTGTAGCTGGCCGACAGGTCGAGCTGGCCGCGATCCTCGCCATAGATCTGCGCGAACGGGATGCCCTGCTGGTTCGGCCCCGAGCCCACTGCGCCCTCGGACCAGGTATAGGACAGGCGCACCGAGGCGACGGCGTTCTCCCAGTAGGCGGTCGCGTTCCACATCGACGGCGCCACGCCATAGACGTTGCCCGCCAGCGCATTGGCATCGTTGCCCAGGGCCTTGATGTCGAGCTTGGTGTAGTTGGCCATGAAGCCCAGGCCTTCGAGCACCACGCTCAGCGGCTGCACCCAGATCGCCTCCCAGCCGCGGACTTCGAGCTCGGCATCGGCGTTGACCTGCTGGTTGACGTTGACCATCGCCACATCCGGGCCGCCGCGCGAGTTGATCGCCTGCTGCTGCGCGTCGACCAGCGTGTCGAACGGGATACCCAACTCGCGGAACGGCTTGGTGGTCACGCCCTGGTAGGTGTAGCCCTCGATGCGCTTGTTGAACAGCGTCAGGCCGACGAAGCCCTCACCGCCCGTATACCACTCGCCGCCGATATCGAAGTTGGTCGAAGTGTAGGGCGTGAGGTTGGGATTGCCCTGGGTGGCGACCTGGGCCGAGATGTCGGTGAAGGTGGTCGCCGGCAACATGGAGCTGGGGTTGGGCCGGGTCATCGTGCGCGAGGCCGAGGTGCGCAGCACGACGTTCTGGGCCACGTCCCAGGCGGCGCTGAACGACGGCAGCCATTCGGCGTAGTCGCCAGTCAGCGTCTGCCACTGGCGGACCCCGCCGATGGTGACTGGACCGCTGATCTCCTGATCGGTGGTCGCATAGCGCACGCCCATGTTGTAGCGCAGGTTGCGGTTCCAGATCTCCGACTCGCCGTTGACCATCACATAGGCGGCCTTGGTGGTCTCGTCGAAGCCACCGGTGGCGCCCCCTGTATTGGGACCGGCGGCCTCCGGCGCGCGGTCGCGGTACTGCTCGTAATTGGTGTCGCGCATGAAGCGATCGAAATCCACCGTCACGAACCCGCTCGGTCCGGGCAGGATGTAGTTCGCCAACTGGGCATCGCTGACCTGCGACAGCGCATAGGGCTGCCAGTCGGTGCCGGTGTCGCCGAAGCCCTGGATGCGCCGCTGGTTGTTGTCCCAGGACACGCCGAAGCTCACGTTGTTGCGATCCTCGCCCAATTGCAGGTCGGCGCGGATGCCACTGGTTTCGGTGACGCGCTTCTCGTTCTGCGCCCAGACGCGGCCGCCGGTCCAGGTCCAGCCCAGGCCCGGATCGTTGAGATCCAGGTCGCCGTCCCAGGTCGGCACGTTGCCGTCGTTTCGGTACTGCAAGGTCGTGAACGGCGAATTGAAGCCGATCGTCGGCGAGTCGCGGAACATCCAGCTGCGGCTCATGTTGGCCTGCACGTCGAGCTTGATGTCCTGGCCCTCGCCGAACCAGAACGTACCTCCGGGCGTCAGATGCCAGTACTGCACGTCCTCGGTGTAGGGCCGCGCCTCCATGAAGAACTGCGCATTGGCGAAGGTGGCGCTGGTGACGACGTTGTTGCCATCGAGCTGCATGTCCAGCGGAATGATGTTGCCATTGCGACCGATCAGGTTGATGTCGATGCGGTCATTGGTCCGCTTGGCCTTGGTGTAGAGCACGTCCATGTACAGTTCGACGCGGTCGTTCGGGCGCCACTGCACCGAGCCCAGGAACGCGTCGCGGTCGCGGTCGCCGCTCATGTGCACCGGCCGGCCCAGCCGCGGGATCAACGCTTCGCCGATCTGCTCGGGGGTCAGGCCGGGATTGGCAGCCTGCAGCCACGCGGCATCGATCACCTGGCCGGGCACCAGTCCGGCACCCAGCGTCGAGCGGTTGCCCGGCACGACATCGGGGATGCGCCAGCCATTGCCGCCGGTCACGTTGCAGGGGCTGCCCAGCGACGGAAAGCCTGCCGGCGCGCCGCCGTTGCCGCACTGCGCATTGGTCAGGTTGGGATTGGTCCAGCCGATGGTCTCGTAGCCTTCGACACCGATCTTGCCGCGCTGCGAGGTCACGCCGGCGAGCACGCCGAACGTCCCGTCCTCGTTGGTCCAACTGCCGATCACGGTGCCGCGCGGACTGGTCTTTTCGCTGATGTCGTTGTAGTCGGCCTGCAGTGAGTAGGTCAGCTGGCTGCCGTTGACGTCGAACGGACGCATGTTGCGCATGTCGACCACGCCCGAGGCGCCGCCTTCGGACAGGCGCGCGGTGGGCGACTTGTAGACGGTGAGCTGGTTGAAGAACTCGGTCGGGAAGATATTGAGATCGACCTCACGGTTCTGGTTGGTCGCATCCAGGCCGATCGACGCGGTCGCGACCGACGCGCCATTGATCGTGGTCTTGGTGAAGCTGCTGGGCAGGCCGCGGATCGCGATGTTCAACCCCTCGCCGTTGACGTCGCGGTTGAGCTGGATGCCCGGGATGCGGCTCAACGATTCGGCGATGTTGGTGTCGGGGAACTTGCCGATGTCCTCGGCGAAGATCGAATCGGTGAAGCCGGTCGAGTCGCGCTTGGCCTCGGTCGCGAACTGCAGGCTCTGTCGGTAGCCGCGGACGACGACCGCATCGAGATCGGTGGCCGACGCTCCCGCCGGTGCCGTGTCCTGCGCGAGTGCCGGCGTGCCCACCACCCCCAGCAGCGCCAGACCCAGCGCATGCGACAACGCATTCTTCGAGACTTGCTTGTACACCGTACTCCCCTCCCGTTTCTGGTGACCGCACATGGCGCGCCTTGCGTTGACCGTGCCATGGTGTGGTGTTGGTTTTTCGCCCCTGCCCGGCCTGACATCCGCTCCGGCGCCGCGCTCGAAAATGATGGTAGCGCTATCAAAAACAGACCGCACGCTGCGTAGCAGCATGGATGCGCACGCGCCGTAATCCACGTAAATTCCACGGTAAATGGCGCATCTAGCGCGCATCGGCGATGCAATTCCGGCGTGGTGCAGCGCAGAACGCATTCCGAAACTCGCTGTGCTAATGATAGCGCTACCACGTCTCGGCGACGCGGACGACGCCTGGAGGGAGGCGATGACAGCGATTGGGAGCGCGCGGCCACGGACGGCCGCTCACAGCGAGCGTGCGGAGCGATGCGGATGAGCGGCGGTGATCGGGCCGCGCTCGCCTCACCGGCCGCGAAGGTCGGCATGTACCGTTGGCGCGTCTGCGCGATGTTGCTGGCCGCCACCACCATCAACTACGTCGATCGCCAGGTGCTGGGTGTACTTGCGCCGTTTCTGCAGGACGAGATCGGTTGGAGCGAAATGCAGTACGGCGCCATCGTCACCGCGTTCCAGGCCGCCTACGCGATCGGCTTGCTGTGCGCTGGCGCCGTCATCGACCGGCTCGGCACCAAGGCCGGCTACGCGATTGCGATCTGCGTGTGGAGCATCGCCGCGATGAGCCATTCGCTGGCGGCGAGCGTCGCCGGCTTCATGATCGCGCGCTTCCTGCTGGGACTGGGCGAAGCCGGCAATTTCCCGGCCGCGATCAAGACTGTGGCCGAGTGGTTTCCCCGGCGCGAACGCGCGTTCGCGACCGGCATCTTCAATTCCGGGTCCAACATCGGCGCGATCGTCGCCCCGTTGCTGGTACCGGTCATCGCAGTGACCTGGGGCTGGCAGGCGGCGTTCCTGTTCACCGGTGCGCTCAGCGCGACGTGGCTGGCGGTGTGGCTGCTGACCTATCGCACGCCTGAGCAGCAGCCCGCACTGTCGGTCGCCGAGTTGGCGCATATCCGCAGCGATCCGCCCGAACCGTCGGCCAAGGTGCCGTGGCGGCGCATCCTGCGCCACCGCCAGGCCTGGGCCTTCGTCGCCGCCAAGTTCATCACCGACCCGATTTGGTGGTTTTTCCTGTTCTGGCTGCCGAAATTCCTCAATGCCGAGTACGGCCTGACCCTGCTCGCGCTCGGGCTGCCGCTGGTGGCGATCTTCGTGCTGGCCGACGTGGGCAGCATCCTCGGCGGCTGGCTGGCCGGGCGCTTCCTGCGCCTGGGCTGGAGCGTCAATCGCGCACGCAAGGGGGCGATGCTGGTCTGCGCGCTGTGCGTGGTGCCGATCGTGTTCGCCGCGCAGGCCGACAATCTGTGGCTGGCCGTGGCGCTGATCGGACTTGCGACCGCAGGTCACCAGGGCTGGTCGGCCAATGTGTTCACGCTGACCTCGGACATGTTTCCGCGCCACGCAGTGGCCTCGGTCGTGGGCATCGGCGGCTTCGCTGGCGCGGTCGGCGGCATGATGATCGCCACGTTCATCGGCTGGTTGCTGCAGACCACCGGCAGCTATCTGCCGGTGTTCCTGATGGCCGGCTCGGCCTACCTGGTGGCGTTGCTGATCGTGCACCTGCTTGCGCCGCAGCTGGCGCCGGCACGGCTGGACGACGGCGCGGCATGAGTCTGCACCGGTGCCACTGCGATGTTCTGTTCGATTTCGGGAGCCTGACACGATGAAGACCTCTTCCCTGCCCTTGCTCGGCGCGCTCGTCCTTGCCCTCGCCGCCTGCGGCGAGCGCCCGGATGCCGCGCCAGCCGCCGAGACCGCCGAACCGGCCTCAGCCTCAGCCTCAGCCTCAGCCTCCGCGTCCACGGCGCTGGCCCACGGTCACGACAAGTTCCTCGGCGGCGCCTACAGCCCGCCACAGGCGCCGGGCTTCACCGACTACTGGAACAAGATCACGCCGGAGAACGGCGGCAAATGGGGCGAGGTCGAGGCCGAACGCGACGTGATGGTCTGGGACGAGCTCGATGCCGCCTGGCAGGTCGCAAAGGACCACGGCCTGCCGTTTCAGATGCATGTGATGGTGTGGGGCAACCAGCAGCCGGAGTGGATCAAGACCCTGCCGCCCGACGAGCAGCGCGTCGAGATCGAGCAGTGGTTCGCGGCCGTCGCTGCACGCTATCCGGGCATCGACTTCGTCGAGGTCGTGAACGAGCCGCTGCACGACCCGCCGTCCAAGGATGACGAGGGCGGCGGCCACTACATCGAAGCGCTGGGCGGCGACGGCGAGAGCGGCTGGGACTGGATCCTCGAATCGTTCCGGCTCGCCCGCCGGCACTTCCCCGACGCCAAGCTGATGATCAACGAATACAGCGTGACCAACGATCCCGAGGCCACCCGGCGCTATCTCGAGATCGTCCACCTGCTGCAGGCCGAGGGCCTGGTCGATGCGATCGGCGTGCAGGGCCATGCGTTCTCGACGACGACCGACACCGCGATCGAGGTGCACCGCCGCAACCTCGATGCGCTCGGCGCGACCGGGTTGCCGGTCTATGTGACCGAGCTCGACATCGACGGACCCGACGACGCGACCCAGTTGCGCGACATGCAGCGGATCTTCCCGATGTTCTGGGAGCACCCGGCGGTCAAGGGCGTCACCCTGTGGGGCTTCCGCCGCGGTCTGTGGCGCGATGAGCAAGGCGCCTATCTGGTCCGCGAGGACGGCAGCGAACGGCCGGCGCTGACCTGGCTGCGCCGCTACCTGCGCGGCGAGGCGAACTGATGGTGCCGTTCGCGTGCGCAGCGCGCAGAAGGCGGCTGTCCGCAGCCGTCGTGCTGCTGATCGCCGTGGCCTGCCCGGCGCTGGCCACCGTGCCGACCCCAGTCACAGACGATTGCACGCGACCGGCCGCGGTCTGCGAGACCGCGGTGCCCGGCGCCTTGCCGCTGATTGTCGGCGGCCGGCCGCTGCCGGTGCTGGTCGACGCGGCCGACGATCCGGGTGTACTGCGCGCCGCCGGCGACCTGCGCGCCGACCTGGCCGCGGTCGCCGGTGCGGATGCGCCCCAGGCCGCGACGTCGCTGGCGATCATCGCCGGCACGCTCGGCCACAGCCCGCGCATCGACCGCATCGTGCGCGAACGTGGCCTCGACGTCTCCGGCGTCGCCGGCACCTGGGAAGGCCACCTGCTGCAGGTTGTCGACGCCCCGGAGCCGGGCATCGACCGGGCGCTGGTGATCGCGGGCGCGGACAGGCGCGGCACGATCTTCGGTCTCTATGAACTCTCGCGTCGCATCGGCGTGTCGCCGTGGACCTGGTGGGCAGACGTGCCGCCACCTCGCCACGCCGCGCTGCATGTCGCCCCCGGCCGCTTCGTCGATGCGCCCGGGGTGCGCTACCGCGGCCTCTTCATCAATGACGAGGACCCTGCACTCGGCGGCTGGATGCAGGCGACCTATGGCGGCCCGAACCATCGCTTCTACGAGCGCGTGTTCACGCTGATCCTGCGCCACAAGGGCAACTTCCTGTGGCCGGCGATGTGGGGTCGCGCGTTCTACGACGACGATCCGCGCAACGCCGCGCTCGCCGACGAGATGGGCGTGGTTGTGGGCACCAGTCACCACGAGCCGATGATGCGCGCGCACGTCGAGTGGTCGCGCCATGGTGCAGGACCGTGGGACTACGCCAAGAACACCCAGCAACTGCGCGATTTCTGGCGCACCGGCATCGCGCGCATGGGCGACCACGAGAGCGTCGTGACCCTGGGCATGCGCGGCGACGGCGACGAGCCGATGGCCGAGGGCACGGCGATCACGTTGCTGGAGGGCATCGTCGCCGACCAGCGGCGAATCCTCGCCGACGTCACTGGCCGGCCGCCGCAAGACACGCCACAGGTCTGGGCGCTGTACAAGGAGGTGCAGGACTACTTCGATGCCGGCATGCGGGTGCCCGACGATGTCACGCTGCTGTTCGCCGACGACAACTGGGGCAATCTGCGCCGGCTGCCAGCGCCCGGCGACCGTCGCGCCGGTGGCTATGGCGTCTACTACCACTTCGACTACGTCGGCGGGCCGCGCAACTACAAGTGGCTCAATACCACCCAGATCGAGCGTGTCTGGGAGCAGATGCGCCTGGCCTATGCGCATGGCGTCGATCGGCTGTGGGTGGTCAATGTCGGTGACATCAAGCCGATGGAGCTGCCGATCGGCTTCTTCCTCGACCAGGCCTGGAACCCCGACGCGATGACTCGAGACGCGCTGGCGGCCTATCCCGCCGCGTGGGCCGCGCAGCAGTTCGGTACTGCCCACGCCAGCGAGATCGGCGAGATCCTGACTCGCTACACGCAGTACAACGCACGCCGCAAGCCCGAGCTGGTGTCGGCCGACACCTGGAGCCTGCTGCATTTCGGCGAGGCCGAGCGCGTGCTGGCCGAATGGGACGCGCTGGTCGCGCAGACCGAGCGCGTCGGCGCTGCGCTGCCGGCTGCGCAGCGCGACGCTTGGTACCAGTTGGTCGCCTACCCGGTGCTGGCGAGCGCCAACCTCAATCGCTTCCACATCGCGGTCGCGCGCAACCGGCTGTACGCCGACCAGGGCCGCGCGTCGACGAATGCCTGGGCGGACGAGGCGACGCGCCTGTTCGCGCGCGACGCGGAGCTTGCGCGCATCTACGAGCAGGACATCGCCGGCGGCAAGTGGGTGCACATGATGTCGCAGCCGCGCATCGGCTACACCCACTGGCAGATGCCCGACCGCAACGTGCTGCCGGCGCTGGCGCGCATCGATGTGCGCGAGCGCGGCACGATGGGCGTCGCGGTCGAGGGCGATCCGCGCGGTTGGCCGGTGCCGGCCGAGATCGCCCGGCTGCCAATGCTCGATCCCCAGGCCACGCGCGCCCCCGAGGTCGTCGTGTTCAACCGGGGCGCGGCGCCGTTCCGCTACACCGCCACCTCATCGGCAGCCTGGCTGCAGGTGACGCCAGCCGCTGCCGAGGTCACCGACGCCCAGCCGCTGCGCATCGAGGTCGACTGGCAGGCGGTGCCCACCGGGACGCAGGTTGCCTATCTCGACCTGCTCGGCAGCGACCGCACCGAAGTGCGTGTGGTGGTGCCCGTGACCCGGCCGGCATCGACCGGGCCGATGACAGGCTTCGTCGAGAGCGGTGGGGTCGTCGCGATCGAGGCTGGCGACTACACGCGTGCCGTCGCGCCGGACGGCCTGGCCTGGGAGACGATCCCGCATCTGGGCCGCAGCCGTACGGGCGTGACCACCGTGCCGGTCACCGCCACATCCGGCGAGCCTGGCCCCGGCGGCGCCTGGCTCGAATATCCGGTGCATCTGCAGACTGCCGGCGAGGTCGAGGTCCGCGTGGTGGTGTCGCCGACGCTCGACTACGCCGACCGCGGCGGACAACGCCTCGCAGTGTCGTTCGATGCCGCCGCGCCACAGCTGCTGACCATGCGCCTGGACCCGACGCCCGGTCACCCGGACTTCCCGGCGTGGCAGCGTGCGGTCGCCGATAGCGTGCACGTGGCCACCTCGCGCCATCGGGTCGAAGCCGGTGCGCAGACGCTGCGCCTGTGGCGCGTCGATCCGGGCGTGGTCGTGCAGCGCATCGAGATCGTCCGCGACGGCGTGCCCAAGGCGCTGCTCGGACCGCCGACGAGCACGAGGCGATGAGCGCCCCCACCAGCGCATGCACGACACGCTGGCACCGGTCAGCCCGGTCACGCGCTTATCCACGTCTGCACCGTTTCGAAGAAGACCGCCCATGACCGCCCACGCCCCACTCGCCCTTCACCCCGATCGCCTGTTCCCGCCGGAGCCGACCCAGCGTGCGATCGCGCGCCGGCTGTACGGGCAGATCGCCGGGCTGCCGATCATCAGCCCGCACGGCCATACCGACCCGGCCTGGTTCGCGACCGACGCGCCATTCGAGAATGCGACCGAGCTGCTGTTGGTGCCCGACCACTACGTGTTCCGGATGCTCCACAGCCAGGGCGTGGACCTCGACGCGCTCGGCATCCCGCGCGCCGACGGCTCGCGCGCAGCGGTCGACCCACGTGCGGCCTGGCACCTGCTTGCCGAGCGCTTCTACCTCTTCCGCGGCACGCCGTCCGCGCTGTGGCTCGATCATGTGTTCTTCGAGGTCTTCGGCCTGCGCGTGCGGCTATCCAAGGCGACCGCCGACCTCTACTACGACAGCATCACCGACGCGCTGGCGACGCCGGCGTTCAGGCCGCGCGCCCTGTTCGAACGCTTCGGCATCGAAGTCATCGCGACCACCGAGTCGCCGCTCGACCCGCTCGAGCATCATGCCGCGATCCGTGCCAGCGGCTGGACCGGCCGGGTCATCACGGCCTATCGCCCGGATGCAGTGATCGACCCCGAGCACGAACAGTTCCACCAAGCACTGGCGCGTTTCGGCGAGCTGACCGGCGAGGACGTGCACGATTGGGCCGGTTACCTGCGCGCACACCGTAGGCGACGCGCGTTCTTCGCCGATATGGGCGCGACTTCGACCGATCACGGCCACCCGACCTGCGCGACCGCGGACCTGCCGCCCGGCGAGGCACGTCGGCTGTTCGAGGCCGTCGTGCGCGGGCATGCCACGCCGGCGCAGGCCGAACTGTTCCGCGCGCAGATGCTGACCGAGATGGCGCGCATGAGTCTGGACGACGGCCTGGTCATGCAGATCCACCCAGGCTGCTTCCGCAACCACAACCGCGCCCTGTTCGACCGCTACGGCCGCGACAAGGGTGCCGACATCCCGGTGCGCACCGAGTACGTGCACGCGCTCAAGCCGCTGCTCGACGTCGCCGGCAACGCGCCCAACTTCCGCCTGATCCTGTTCACGCTCGACGAGAGCACCTACGCGCGCGAGCTCGCACCGCTGGCCGGGCATTGGCCGTGCCTGTCGCTGGGGCCGGCGTGGTGGTTCCACGACGCCCCGGAAGGCATGTGGCGCTTCCGTGAACAGACACTCAGCAGCGCCGGCTTCTACAACACCGTCGGTTTCAACGACGACACCCGCGCCTTCCTGTCGATCCCGGCACGTCACGATGTCGCCCGGCGCGTCGACTGTGCGTTCCTGGCCAAGCTCGTCGCCGAGCACCGTCTGAACGAAGACGCGGCGGCCGAGGTCGCGGTCGATCTCGCCTACCGGCTGCCCAAACAGGCGTATCGGCTGTGATGCAGCGCGCCATGTTCCCCCTCGCTACCGGAGATCGCATGTCCGTCACCCCGCCTCGTCTGCTCTTGGCGAGCGCGCTGCTCGCGTGGTCCGTCGCCGCGCATGCCCTGCCGCCACCCGCCGCCCCGGACGCGAGCGCCACACCGTTGCAGGCGCCGGCGCCGAGCACGCTCAAGGGCGCCTACGCCAGTGCATTCCGGATCGGCACCGCGGTCAACGACGACATCGTCGCGGGCCGTGACCGGCGCGCGCAGGCGCTGGTGCCGCTGCACTTCGATGCGATCACTGCCGAGAACGTCATGAAAGCCGAGGTGCTGCACCCCACGCCGGACACCTGGGATTTCGCCGCAGCCGACGCTTTCGTCGACTTCGGCCAGCGCCACGGCCAGTTCATCGTCGGCCACACCCTCGTCTGGCATAACCAGACGCCGGATTGGTTCTTCCAGGACGCCGCCGGCGCCCCGCTCGCGCCCGACGCGATGACCGCGCGCCTGCGCGACTACGTCGGGATGGTCGCGGGCCGCTATGTACGACGCGTGCACGCCTGGGATGTGGTCAACGAGATCGTCGGCGAGGACGGTGCGTATCGCGACACTGTCTGGACACGTGCGCTTGGCGACGGCGACACCGTCGTGCGCGAAGCCTTCGCCGCCGCGGCGCGCGCCGCCCCCGACGCCGAGCTCTACTACAACGATTTCAACACCTGGCGCCCGACCAAGCGCGCCGGCATCGTGCGCCTGGTGACGATGTTGCAGGATGCCGGCATCCGCATCGACGGCGTCGGCATGCAGGCACACTGGGGGCTGCACTACCCGTCGCTGGAGGACATCGAAGCCTCGATCGACGCCTACGCCGCGCTCGGGGTCAAGGTCATGATCACCGAGCTCGACATCGACGTGCTGCCGCTCACGCGCGAGGGCCAGGTGATCGGCACCGGGCTGACGCACCCGCAGTTCCAGCTGGAAGAGTTCGAGCGCTACCTCGACCCCTACCCCGATGGTCTGCCTGCCGATGTCGAGCGTCAGCTCGCGCAACGCTATGCCGAGCTGTTCGCGCTGTTCCATCGCAAGCGCGACGTCATCGACCGCGTCACTGTCTGGGGCGTGCACGACGGCATGTCGTGGAAGAACGACTACCCCGTGCCCAACCGCACCAACTACCCGCTGTTGTTCGACCGCGATCGTCAGCCCAGACCCGCACTGGGCGCGGTCCTGTCGGTGCCGGGGGCGACGACGCGCTAGCATCGGGCGTAACGCCCTTGCTGTGCAGGCCATGGATCGCACGACGACCTTCATCCTCGATCAGCGCGACCACCGGCGCGGTGCGCGCCTCCATCTGGCGCGGGCGATGCGCGACCGGCGCACGCGTCTACGCTTGGCGCTGCTGTGGCTGGTCGGAACGCTCGTGGTGAGCGGGCTTGCGCGGATGCTCGGCGTCCCGTGGTCCGAGCTCGCCGGCGATCTGCCGTGGATCGCGCTCGTCGCAGCGGCAACGATCGTGGTGTTCGCGTTCGGCCTGCCACTGCTCCTCGCCCCGCTAACCGTGCGCCAGCGCTTCCGGCGCGAGGCGCTGGTGCGCGAGCCGGTCGTCGCGCACTGGGACGAGGCCGCCTATCAGGCGCGCCAGGGCGGTGTCGAAAGCCGGGTGGCATGGGGCACCTACGTGGCCTGGCGGGAAAGCCCGGACCTGTTCGTGCTGTTCCTCACCGACAACAATTTTCAGTTGATTCCCAAGCGGGCACTGGACGCGGCCCAGGTCGAAGACCTGCGCATGCGGCTGGCGGCGCGCTAGACGGCGAGTGTCGCCTTCAGGCGTGCCTGCTGCGTCGGGCGCGGTGACACCGGGCGCGGCCAAGGCCAGTCCGCGGCGCGCCGGCCGCTACACTGCCCGGCCCCCGATCCCGACACCCACCATGCCTGATCCCGTCCGTCTCGCCCATCGCGTCGCCGAGCTGTTCACGCTGTCCCGCAGCGAGGCCGAACAGGTCATCCGCAACGGCTGGGTGTCGGTGGACGGCGTCGTGGTCGAGGCGCCGCAACATCGCGTCACCGTCGAGCACGTCGTGCTCGACCCGGCGGCCCGCGTGGAAGCGGTGGAGCCGGCCACGCTGCTGCTGCACAAGCCGGCCGGCATCGACGCGATCGACGGGCCGCATCCAGCCGTCACGCTGGCCACGCCCGAGACACGCTGGGCCGATGACCCGAGCGGCGTGCGCCTGCTGCAGCGCCATTTCCATCGGCTGACGCCGCTGGTGCCCCTCGACACCGAGGCCAGCGGGCTGATGGTGCTGACCCAGGATGGCCGCGTCTGGCGCCGCCTGACCGAGGACGCCGACCAGATCGAGCACGAGTACATCGTCGAAGTCGCCGGCACGCTCGGCCCCTACGGCTTAGGTCAGCTCGCGCACGGCATCCAGATCGACGGTCGCACACTGCCGGCGTGCAAGGTCAGCTGGCAGAACGAAACCCGGCTGCGCTTCGCGATCAAGGGCGCACGCAACGGTCAATTGCGCGCGATGTGCGCGCAGGTCGGCCTGGACGTGGTGTCAATCCGCCGGCTGCGCATCGGTCGCATCGCGCTCGGCAAGGGCCCGGCCGGGGCGATGCCGCCCGGCGCCTGGCGCTACCTTCCGGTCGGCGAGAAGTTCTGAGGCTGCGGCCTAGTCGTCCGCGTCCGCGGCTTCGCGGCCCTGCTGGCGGATCAGCGCTTCCTGCCGGGCATCCTCGATCGCATCGCGCACACCGTCGACATCGACCGCACCGGCTTCCGGGGTGAACCGCCCGGTCAGCACGGTATCGGGGGCCAGTGCCCCGGCCTCGAACAGCGCCCACATCTCCTCGCCGTACCAGGTATCGAGCAGTTCGGGCGCCGCGCGTCCGAGATAGGCGGTGAGATTGTTGACGTCGCGCAGCAGCATCGTGCGTGCGGCGTTGTTGCCCGCCGCACTGACCACCTGCGGGAAATCGATCACCACCGGCCCCTGCGCGTCGACCAGCACGTTGTAGGGCGACAGGTCGCCATGGATCAGGCCGCAGCACAGCATCCGCACCACTTCGCGCACCAGCGCGCGGTGATAGTCGCGGGCCTGGTCGGCGTCGAGCGCGACCTCGCCCAGCCGCGGCGCCGAGAAGCCATCGGCATCGGTCACCAGCTCCATCACCAGCACGCCATGCACGTAGCCGAAGGGCTCGGGCACACGCACGCCGGCAGCGCGCAGTTGGTACAGCGCATCGACCTCGGTGTTCTTCCAGGCGGTTTCCTGCTGTTTGCGCCCGTATTTGCTGGCCTTGCCGATCGCGCGCGCCTCGCGGCTGCCGCGCACCTTGCGGCCTTCCTGGTATTGCACGCGCTGCTGGAAACTGCGCTGCGCCATGTCCTTGTAGACCTTCGCGCAACGCACCTCGTCGCCGCTGCGCACGACGTACACCGCCGCTTCCTTGCCGCTCTTGAGCGGGCGTACGACGGCGTCGATCACGCCGTCGTCGATCAGTGCCTGCAGGCCTTGGGGAGTCTTCACACGGGTCCTGTGCGGTGGTCGGCACGGCGGGGGCCGGCCACGAGCGGGAAGCTTCGCATGTCCGTTCCAGGGTCGCCATCGCCCGACGGCGCGCAGCAGGCTGCAGCCAGGCTTCGCTTCATGCTGCATTCGAAAGGGTGCCCGCGCATCGGCGATTCGCCACTGCCCGCCGGACGTTGCATGCTGTCTGGCCCCCAATCGGAGACCGCACACCGATGCGATGGCCCGCACTGCTGTTCGCTCTGCCCCTGCTCGCCGCCTGCGCGGCGCCGACGCCATCTGTCGATGCCGATGTCGATGCCGCGTCGACGTTCGGCCGGCTGACCCGCTGGCATGCCGGTTTCGATGCGGTCGTCGCGCCGGATGCGCGCGTCGAGCGCCTCGCCGATGGCTTCACCTGGTCCGAGGGGCCGGCATGGATCGCCGACGGCGGCTATCTGCTGTTCACCGACGTGCCCGAGAACCGCATGCACCGCTGGTCCGAGGCCGACGGCGTTTCAGTGTTCCTCGAACCGTCCGGCTACGACGGTCCTGACACCGGTGAACTGCGCGAGGCCGGTGCCAACGGCCTGCTCGCCGAGCCCGGCGGCAGCGTGCTGCTCGCCGATTCGGGCAACCGGCTGGTCGCACGCTTGGACCTCGTGACCCGGCGCAAGACCCCGCTGGCCGAACGCTTCGACGGCAAGCGCCTGAACAGCCCGAACGACATCGCGCGGCGCAGCGACGGCAGCGTGTTCTTCACCGACCCGCCCTACGGCCTGGTGGGCATGAACGATTCGCCCGCCAAGGCACTCGATTTCAACGGCGTCTACCGCATCGCGCCCGACGGTGGCCTGCATCTGCTCGACGCCACCGTGCCCTTCCCCAACGGCATTGCGCTCTCGCCCGACGAACGCACCCTGTATGTCGCCAGCTCAGATCCCGAGGCCCCGCTCTGGTACGCCTACGCGCTGGACGCGGACGGCACGGTGTCCGGGCGCCGCGTGTTCGCCGACGCCAGCGACCTGATGGCCGATGACGCGCCCGGGCTGCCCGACGGCATGACCGTCGCCGCCGACGGTACGGTGTTCGCAACCGGCCCTGGCGGCGTGCTGGTGTTCGCGCCCGACGGCACCCGGCTGGGCCGCATCGAGACCGGCGGCGCGATCTCCAACTGCACCTTCGGCGATGACGGCCGCACGCTGTACATGACCTCCGACGACATTCTCGCGCGCGTGCGTGTGCAAACGATTGGGCCGGGGTTCGCGCGCTAGGCGGTCAACGCTGGGGGCGCTCCACACAAGCGCGCCCCCACCCAACCCTCCCCCGCGCGCGGGGGAGGGCTTTTCCATGCGATCTGCAGCCGCGCAGCTGTTCGCGCTCAGCGTGTCCTGCAAGCAGCATCTTGCATGGCCGACACCGATCTGCGTGCCGCTCGCCGACGCGCCGCTCGACTCCCTCCCCCGCCTGCGGGGGAGGGCTGGGGTGGGGGCACGCCCTGGTGCGGCCTACACAGCCTCAGCCAGCCGCTCAGAGCCCACGACGTGCACGCCGGGTAGGGCATCGATCGCGGCGTCCAGCAGCGCGGCCGCGATCCGCGGTGCCGGGTTGATGCGCCAGCGCGGTGGCAGCAGCGGACCGAGTGCGCCGAGCACGACGCCGGCCACCCGCTCGCCCAGCCGGAACTCGTCGCGCGTCCCGCCGATGAGCCCAGGCCGCACGAAGGTCAGCGACTCGAAGCCGAGCGCCGACAGCTCGCGTTCCAGTTCGCCCTTGACCCGGTTGTAGAACACGCGCGACGCCGGATCGGCGCCCAGCGCCGAATTCAGCGCAAACGCCCGCGCGCCATGCGCCTGCGCCTGGCGCGCCACCCCCAGCGGATAGTCGTGGTCGACGCGGTAGAAGACCGCCTGCGAGCCGGCCTTGCGGATCGTCGTGCCGAGCGTGCAGATCACCGCATCGACTCGCCACCATGGGGCATCGCCGGGCAGGCGGTCGAAGTCCACCTGCGGCGACTGCAGTTTCGGGTGCGCTGGCAGGTGGCGGCGTACCGGCGCGATCACCGCCGCCACGCGTGGATCTGCCAAGGCCTGGGCCAGCACGTGGCGCCCGACCAGACCCGTCGCACCGACCAGCAACACCCGCACGCCAGCGCCCGTGCTCATCGCAGTTGCGCCCGTTGTCGCGCCGCGTCGATCTCGCGCACCGGTGGCTGGCCGAACATCCGCGCGTACTCGCGGGTGAACTGCGGCACGCTCGCATAGCCCACACCATGCGCGGCGATGCCCGCGGGAACGCCCTCGGCCAGCATGCGGCGACGCGCTTCGATCAGCCGCAGCCGCTTCTGGAACTGCAACGGCGTGAGCGACGTCGCCGCGCGGAAATGCGCATGGAACGCCGACACGCTCATGTCGGACATCGCCGCCAGCCGCTCCACCGGTAACGGCCGGTCGTAGCCGGCACGCAATGCCGCCACCGCACGCGCCACTCGCTGCGCACTGCCACTGGGCCATGCCAGCCGCCGGATCGCCGCCCCATGCCGCCCGGCCAACAGCCAGTAATGCATCTCGCGCACATGCTGGGCCTGCAGCACCGGCAGCGCCGCCGGGCGGGCGAGCAGCCGCATCAACTGCAGCGCCGCCTCGGCGAGCTCGGCATCGGTCGGCTCCACCCCGATCGGCGCTGCGCCCGGATCCGGCGCGGCATCCATGTCGGCGACCAGATCGGCCACCACGGCCGGATCGATCTCCATCACCAGCGAGCAGTACGGCGCCGCGGCGCTGGCCTGCACGATCCGGCTCTGCGTCGGCAGATCAGCCGCGATCACCAGTGTGTCGCCGGCGGCGAACGCGAACGTGCGCGTCCCCATCGTCACCTCCTTGGCGCCCTGCAGCACCAGGCAGGCCAGCGGACGCTGGATGTCGTGGGCCAGCCCGCTCGGTGCCAGCGCGTGCACCGCCGCCAGTCCGGGGATCGGGGTCGCGGCAATGCCGCCGCCTGGTGCGTGGGCGTCCGCATGGCGGCGGACCAGATCGAGCAATGCGGTCATGGCGCCAGCCTACGCTTCCCGGACCAACGCCGGACAGACGGCTGGAGGATCAGGCAAGCATCGCCGAGCTTCCGGCAACCGCGGTGGCCGACGCGGCGCGATAGTGGCTCCCCCGCCACGCACACCAGGATTCCCCATGTCCCGCATCACCCTGATCACCGGTGCCAGCCGCGGCCTCGGCCGCAATACTGCCCTCGCCGTCGCGCGTGCCGGCGGCGACGTCGTGTTGACCTACCGCAGCGGCGAAGCCGACACCCAGGCCGTCGTCGCCGATATCGAAGCGCTCGGCCGCAAGGCCCGCGCGTTCCAACTCGACGTCGGCGACGCCGCCAGCTTCCCGGCCTTCGCCGAGACCCTGCGCGCCGCGCTGCGCGAGACCTGGCAGCGCGAGACCGTTGACCACCTGGTCAACAATGCCGGCCACGGCGACACCGCCCCGTTCGGCGAGACCACCCAGGCGCAGTTCGACCGCCTCGTCGATGTGCACTTCAAGGGCGCGTTCTTTCTGACCCAGGCGCTGCTGCCGCTGATCGCCGATGGCGGCCGGATCGTCAATCTGTCCAGTGGCCTGACCCGCTTCGCCTACCCCGGCTACGCCGCCTACGCGGCGGCCAAGGGTGCAGTCGAAGTGCTGAGCCGATACCTGGCCAAGGAACTGGGCCCTCGCGGCATCGCCGTCAACACCGTGGCGCCCGGCGCCATCGAGACCGATTTCGGCGGCGGTGTCGTGCGCGACAACCCGCAGGTCAACGAACACCTCGCCGGCATCACCGCCCTTGGCCGCGTCGGCGTGCCCGACGACATCGGCCCGATGATCGCCAGCCTGCTCGGCGCCGCCAACCGCTGGGTCACCGGTCAGCGCATCGAGGTCTCGGGCGGGCAGGCGCTCTGACGGCGAGCATCGGACGGTCCGCATCGGGGCGAGTCACGACCCGACGCGGACCGACGCTGGTGGCATCGGTCCGGCCGCTCCCAGCCACGGCGCAACGGCCACGCAAGCGCGCCCCTGGGGGACGGGGCGCCCTGACTCCACGCATATCGCTCACTCGAGCGCTCGCACCAACCCTGTCGCCATCTGCGCCGCCAGCGCGCGCTGCAGCGGCACGTAATCCTCTGTGTCGGTGTCGGCCGCAAACTCGCCAGACCACACCAGATGCCCCTCGGCGTCGTCTATCAGCGTCACGACCGCCACTGTCTGCTGGGGCGTCTGTCGAACGCTGACGCGCGCATGCAGGTCAGCAGGCGCCCCCTCGGTGGCCATGTGGTAGCCGGTCGGCAGGCTGCCGCTGAGCTGTGCAACCAGACTTTCGCGCAGTCCGGCATTGAACTGGGGGAACATCACGTACTCGCACAGGCCCTGCACCGGCTCGACGGCGATGCGGTGAGGCGGCGGTGCCAGCGCCAGCGCTCGATATCCCCAGCTTGCACCGCCGACCGCGAGCGCCACGACGGCGAGGACGCCGGACGCGAGCCCGAGCTGCCGGTGGCGACGCGGTGGCGGGCTGGCGACGGCGCCCTGCGCATCGCCGGCCAGGGTGCCGATGAAACGATAGCCCGCGCGCGGGCGGGTCTGGATGTAGCGCGGCGCGTCCGCATCGTCGTCCAGCAGCGCGCGAATGCGCCGGATGCAGGTATTGAGCGCGGCATCCCCGCCGGTGCCCGCGCGCGGCCAGAACCGGTCGAGCAGTTCTCGCCGGGGCACCACCCGGTCCCGGCATTCGATCAGATACGCCAGCACCTCCACGGCCTGGGGCGGGGTGTCGAGCGGCTGTTCGCCTCGGAAGATCTGGAGGGTCGCAGGGTCCAGCCCGAAGGCGTCGAAGCGCAGCATCGTGGTTCTCCCGGCCCGGTCGACGCGCCGCGTCATCGGCCTGTCAGCGAATGTCACGACATGTCATTGGGGCATTTTGGCAGAACGCCCTAGGCTTGTCCGAGCGGCGCCACGGGCCCGCCCCGGCCGCGTCCTCCCCTTTGTCTTCAGGATCCTGTCAATGCGCCTTTACCTGCTCGCCGCCCTGTGTGGACTGCCGGCCCTCGTCACTCCATTCAGCCAGGCCCTGGCCGAAAGAACGGATGTCGAGGTCCGCGTCATGGCACGCGGCGCCAAGTTCATGGGCGGCTACAGTGCCCCGGTCCGCGTGACTCTGACCGATGCGGAGACCGGCGAGCTCCTCGCGCGCGGGCTGACCTCGGGGACCACCGGCGACACCCAAACGATCATGAACACCGCCCACGTCCATGGCGCTGCACTGGCGAACGAGGCGACTGCCGCATTCCGCACTTCGCTCGACCTCGACCGCCCGCGTCAGGTGACCCTGAGCGTGACCGGTCCACTCAGCCAACCCCAGGCCACCACCACGGCGACCAGCACGCAGTGGCTGCTGCCCGGACATCACCTCACCGCGGGCGATGGCTGGCGGATGGAACTGCCCGGCTTGATCGTCGACCTCGCCAGTCCACTCGCCTACCAGTGGGTGCAAGCAGGCCAGACCGTTCCCCTGCGGGCAGGCGTAACCCTGCTGTGCGGCTGCCCGATGTCCGAGGACGGCCCCTGGCGGGCGGGCGACACCGAAGTGGATGCCTACCTGCGCATCGACGGCGGGCCCCCGACTCGGCATCGACTTGCTTTCGACCCGACCCAGGCGCTGTTCGTCGGCGAACTGCCGACCCAGGCCGCGGGCCTGTACGAACTGGAGATCCGCGCCTGGATGGCACCGAGCAACAATGCCGGCGTGGCACGGACCGCCTTCTTCGTCCGCTGACCTGACCACTTGGCGCCGACCTCCCCGACCCACTGGGTCTGGGGAGGGCCGATCCGCAGCGCGAGAGGCGTACCACCATGCTCCCCAGACACATCCTGCCCGCCTGGCTCCTCCTGGCTCTGCTGCTCCCGTGCAGCGCATCCGCCGATGACGCGCGCGCCGATGCCATGACCAAGCAACTGGAAACCAACCGACAGCGCTACGGCATCGCCGGCCAGGCCGTGCTGGTCGCGCGCAACGGCCAGGTGCTGTTCCGCGGCGCGGATGGCGAGGCCGACATCGCCACCCACACCCCGGTCATCGAGACCACCGTATTCCCTGTCTACTCGCTGGCCAAGCTGTTCGCCAGCACGCTGGCGGTGCAGCGCATCGAGCAGGGCGCGCTGACTCTGGACGGCCCGATCGGCGCGACCCTACCCGGTCTGCCGGCACACTGGCAGGGCATCCGCCTGCGCGACCTGCTGGACCACACCTCCGGCCTGCCCGAGTACTTCGAGGCCCCGCAGAACGGCACGCTGGCCGCGCCGCTTCCGGCGGATGCGCGCGCGGTCTTCGCCGCCCTTGCGCAGACCCCACTCCAGTTCGCGCCGGGCACCCGCACGCGCTACACGCAGACCAACTACCTCGTTCTGGCGGCCTTGCTCGCGGCAGACGGCGGCAAGCCCTACCCGCAACTCGTCGAAGACCGCATCCTGCGCCCATTGCAACTGCGCCATACCTGGCTCGGGCCGGCCGCGTTGCCCAAGCACGGCGTCGCAACCGCTTACACCGGACGGAACGGCCAGCTCATGCCCGACCCCGACCTCGCCTGGCCCGACGATGCGCTCGGTCATGCCGCGCTCTATACCACCCTCGACGACCTCGCCCGCTTTCTGCAGGCCATGACCGACGGCGAACTCGTCGGCCGGGCGACACTCCAGGCGCTGTGGCAGCCACGCACCCTGCCCGACGGCCAGCGCGGTTGGTTCGCGGCCGGCTGGGAGTACGGCGACAACGGCATCGATCGCCAGGTCGGCCACGACGGCGGCACCCGGGTCCGGGTGCGCGTGCTATTCGCGGGCAGCCTCGACGGCGACGTCGACACGGTCGTCTACCTGACCAACGGCAGCGCACGCAACGTCTGGTCGCGCACGCTGGTGGACAGCATTCTGGCCGCGATGGCACCCGAACGCTTCCCGGCCGAAGCCCTGGCCGAGACGTTACGCAGCCTCGCCCTCGACACGGGCCAAGACGACGATCTGCGCGCACGCGCGCGCGCGATCCGCGCCGCCAGCCCACTTGACGACATCGCGTTCGAGCGCACCGTCAACGCCACCGGCTATGCCGTCCGCGAGAACTTCGGCATCGACCCTGCCTTGCGCGTGTTCGCACTGAACGCCGACCTGTTTCCGATGTCGGCCAATGCCTGGGACAGCCTCGCCGAGGCGTACGCGGCCAAGGGCGACGACGTGCAAGCCAACGCGCTGTACGAGAAGGCACGCGCGCTCGCGCGCGACGCGACGCGCAGAAAGGACTGATCGGTTGAACATACGATGGACCCGTCCACGCCCTTAACGACGTCTCACATCTTCAGCGAGCCATGGGCGAATCATCGCCTCCGCTTGCGCCACGCAATGCTCGAAATCCAGCTCAGGACCGATGGTGTCGATCTGCGCGAACTCGCGTCGCAGCGCATCCCGCCGCTCGCCGAGCCCTCGGAGGAAGGCCGCGCCATGCTTGCGCATGAAGGGCACTGCCAATTCGATCTGATCCGGCTGCACCTCGGCCACTGCGCACAGATCGAACAGGTCCCGCGCCTTTGCACGATTGCCGCGATGCCACATCTTCTTCGCGATGATTTCCGCCGAGGTTTCGACCCTGATCGCTCTGCCTCGATACGACACCGTCTCGTAGGGCGCAGCCGTCAATGAAGCGCCAACGACCACGTCGATTTCGCCCCCCGGCAGAAACAGCTTCAGGTACTCGGCAGCTTCCTCGTAATCGGCGCTGACCTTCTCGGCCACCTCGCTCAGACGCGGATTCACGTAACCCAGGTACTGGGGATCGGGAACGAAGAGATCGATGTCCTTGCTCTGCCGATGGGCGATACGCAACATCAACACGGTGCCACCGCCGAACGTCCAGATGGCGCCTGGGACCTGCTGTTCCAAGTGGGCCATCAGCTCGAGTGCAGAGACGAACAGATCATGCCAGAGGCCGGGGCGCTCCAGATCGACCGCACTCACACCCAGATCTCGCGCTGACTCTTCACTTCGTGCGCCAACCGTCGATAGGTCTTCCAGACAGCACCGCGGTCGAGGCCGACCTGGTCATGCAGTTGATCGGCAACCGATGCCAGCAACGACACCGGCGCCTCGTCGAGAAACGCGTGCAGATGCGGGGCATAGTCCTCAACAACCCGTCCCGTCACCAGCATGCGCTTGAGCTTGGCTGCAGTGATCGGCGTCTTGTAGCTCACACTCGCCGTGGCCGCTGCCCGCATCAAAGGCGTCATCCTCTGGGGACGGGGTGGTCCTGCGCGACCGACATCGACCCGTAGCGCCAATCCGAGCAGCGTGGCGAGCCGTTCGGCCTTATTGAGCCCGAGGTCCGGCACCGCGCCCGTTTCCAATTGGTTCACCGTCTGCCGGGAAAGCCCGCTCAGCGCGGCCACCTGCGCCTGGCTCAGGCCCATTTCGGCCCGCCGCATGCGCATCGCCTGCCCGAGTTCATGGATCGCGCCCATACCGGGATCGTACGCCAGGCTTACAGAATGTCAAACATATGCGACATATCAATTGTGTTGACGGGGCCTATAGCGCCGCCCGCACCAGCGCCATCCCCACGAACAGCCCGCCGATCGACAGGACGACCGACGCCAGCACATAGATGGCTGCCAGGCCTGGTTGCCCACGCTCATAGAGCAGCGCCGCCTCCAGCGAGAACGCCGAGAACGTCGTGAAGCCGCCCAACACGCCGGTCATCAGGAACAACCGCAGCGATGGCGACAGGCCACTGCGCGCGGCGAACCAGGCCACGACCACCCCCATCAGCAGCGAGCCGACGACGTTGATGCACAGCGTGCCGTAGGGAAACGTCGTGCCGGCACGCAGCGCCAGCATGTTGACGCCGTGACGCAACGCCGCGCCCAGGCCGCCGCCGAGAAACACCAGCATGAGCTGGATCATTGCGCGTCTCCGGCAAGGGCGGGCGGCGGCAGCCTGCCGTCCACACGCGTCTGCCGCGCATCGGTCACCGGCCATGCAAGAAAGACATCGCTGCCGCAGCCCAGGGCTGAGCGGCACCCTGCGTGGCCGCCATGCGCGATCGCGATCGTCCGCACGACCGCAAGTCCGAGTCCCGACCCGCCACCGGCGCGCGATCGTGACGGATCGCCACGCCGGAACGCGTCGAACACGTGCTGCCGCAGCGCCTCCGGCACCCCGGGGCCACTATCCACGACGCCAACGCAAGCTTCATCGTCGGCGACGCGGCCATACAGCAGCAGCGGGCCGGGCGTCGCATGCTTGAGCGCGTTGTCCAGCAGCGCGGTGAGTGCCTGCCGGATGCGTGCCGGGTCGCACGTCACCCGCGGCGGCACGCTGGTCTCCACGCGCAAGTCGAACCCGGCCGCGGCGAGGCGGTCGGAGACCGACTCGGCGACCCCGTGCAGCTCCTGGGCGAGATCGACCGCCACCAAGTCGATCTCGAAATGCCCACTGTCCTGCAGACTGAGCACGCGCAGATCCTCGACCAGCCGCGACAGGCTCTCGGCCTGCTTGAGTAGGCCCGCGAACACCGCCGGCTCGGGCGCAAACACTCCGTCGACCAGGCCTTGCAGGCGCCCACGCAGGATCGTGACCGGCGTGCGCAGTTCGTGGGCGACCGCGGCGTTCCAGAACGTCTGTTCCCGCATGGCGTCCTGCAGTCGCTCGGCCAGTGCATTGACGTCCTGCGCCAGTTGCGCCGTCTCCCCGGTGGCGCGTGCATCGAGCGCGACCCGGATGTGCAGGTTGCCTTGCGCGATGTCGCGCAGGCCGTGGGCCGCTGCATTCAAGGGGTTGAGGATGCGCCGCGACAGCCGGATCGCGACCCAGACCGAAATGACCACGGCCGCGACCACGGTCGTCACGATCCAGGCCAACTCGGCGCCCGATGGCACCCAGCTCTGCGAGAGCATCGACGGCGCGTAGGCCGACGCCCATGCGTAGAAGGCATAGGACCCGACGAAGGAGAGCACCATCAACCCGAGCGACATCACTGCCAGCGATGTCGCGATCTGGGACCGCAACCCCGAAGCGCGCGTCATGCGGCCCGGCCGACGCGATAGCCCACGCCGCGTACGCTCTCCGGCACGCCCTGCAGACCGGCTGCCTCGAGCTTGCGCCGCAGCTTGCTGACATGGCTGTCCACGGTCCGCTCCAGCGTGTCGCCCTCCGGCAGGCACGCTGCCAGCAGTTCGGCGCGGCTGCAGACCCGCTCGGGCGCGCGCAGCAGATGCGCGAGCAGCTTGAACTCGGTGAGGGTCAGATCGATCGCGTGCAGGCCGTCGTCAAGATGCAGCGTCACCGCGTGACGGTCGGCATCGATCTCGATCGGTCCCGCCCGCAACGTCGGTGCAGCATCGGCCGCCGACACCCGGGTCCGCCGCAACACCGCCTCCACGCGGGCGACCACCTCGGCCGGATTGAACGGCTTGACCACGTAGTCGTCCGCGCCGATCCGCAGCCCGGTCAGCTTGTCCACATCCTGGTCCATCGCGGTGAGCATGATCACCGGGGTATGGCCGCGGTGACGGATCTCCCTGAGCACCTGCCAGCCATCGAGCACCGGCATCTGCACATCGAGCAGCACGAGATCGGGCCGGTGGGTCCGGTGCTTGGCCAGCGCATCGGCGCCATCGAAAGCGCGCACGCTGCGCAGGCCGCTTCGGCGCAGATAGGCCGCCAGGATCTCGCCGATGTCCGGCTCGTCCTCGGCGATCAGCACGAGGGATTCGGCCGGGACGCTGGGACCGCGGGAGGGCATCGGGTTTCCGGGGACTGAACGGGACGCGGCGTCCATCTTATCTCCATACAGACGGCACTCAATCCCAACGCCTGCCGACCAGACTGCGCAGCCTCGAGCGGCCGACCGTCCCGGATCGGCCCCGCGTGCAGGAGTTGCGGTCCATGTCCCCCTTCCGTTGCCTTCGACGCACCCTCCCGTTGGCCGCGTCGGTCGTGTTGCTCGTGGCGTGCAGCGCGCAGCGCGACGCCGACGGCGCGTCGCCACCGCCTAGTGTCACCGTCGAGACCCTCGCCCCGACCCCGGTGGTCGTCCGTGTGGACCTCCCGGGACGGGTGACCGCGCTGCGGACGGCCGAGATCAGGCCGCAGGTCGGCGGCATCGTGCAACGGCGCCTGTTCGAGCAGGGCGCGGAAGTCGAGGCCGGCACGCCGCTGTTCCAGATCGCCCCCGCCCCACTCCGGGCGGATGTCGACACCGCGCGCGCCAGCTTGCGCCGTGCCCAGGCCGAAGCCAGGCGCACGCGCGTGCACAGCGAACGCCTGGCGACCCTCGCACGCGACCAGGTGGTCAGCCGCCAGATGTACGACGACGTGGTCGCGCAGCGCGACCAGGCCCAGGCCGATGTCGCACAGGCCGAAGCGAGCCTGGCGCGGCGGCTCGTGGATCTGGGGTTCTCGCGGGTCAGTGCCCCGATCCCCGGCCGCATCGACCAGGCCCTGGTCTCCGAAGGCGCGCTGGTCACCGCGGGCGACAGCACGCCCATGGCCACAATCCAGCAGATCGACCGGGTCTATGTGGATGTCCGCCAGCCGGCGGGACATGGCGCGGCGCTCCGCCGGCGCCTGGATGCACGCGACACCTCCGATGTCGAGATCCTGGTAGACGGACAGCCGACCGGCCTGCATGGCCGGCTGCTGTTCTCGGGCACGCGCGTGGATGCCGGCACAGGCGATGTGCTGCTGCGCATCGAGGTCGAGAACCCGGCGCGTACCTTGTTGCCCGGCATGTTTGTGCAGGCACGGATGGTCGATGCCCAGTACCCCACGGCGCTGACTGCCCCCGAAGAGGCCATCGTCAGGGCCGGGGAACGCGCCAGCGTGTGGGTGCTCGATGCCTCGAATCATGCACGCCTGCTGCCCGTCACCCTCGGCGAACGCATCGAGGGCCGCTACCGGATCGCCGACGGGCTGCAGCCTGGACAGCGCCTTGTCGTGAAGGGCATGGAGCGCCTGCAAGAAGGCGGCATCGCACAGGCCCGCACCGAATCGACCGACGCCACCGATCTGGCCGGCACGCCCGGACGCGACTGAGGACGTTCGCATGTCGCAATTCTTCATCCACCGCCCGGTCTTTGCCTGGGTGATCGCGCTGTTCATCGTGCTGGGCGGCCTGCTGGCGATTCCGAAGCTGCCGATCGCACGCTACCCGTCCGTCGCGCCGCCCTCGGTCACCATCTATGCGACCTATCCCGGGGCGACCCCGCAGACCCTCGACGACTCGGTGGTCGGTCCGATCGAACGCGAGCTGTCGGGCGTCAAGCACCTGCTCTACTTCGACTCGTCGGTCGACGCCAGCGGCACCGCGCAGATCACCGCGACCTTCAAGCCGGGCACCGATCCCGAGATGGCCCAGGTCGACGTCCAGAACCGACTCAAGTCGGTGGAGCCCCGCCTGCCCCAGGCGGTGCGCCAGTCCGGCGTGCAGGTCGAATCGGCTGCCTCAGGCTTTCTGATGATTGTCGGCCTGACCTCGCCCGATGGCCGCTTCGACGAGGTCGCCCTGAACGACTATCTGGCACGCAACATCGTGCAGGAGTTGCGTCGAATCGACGGCGTGGGTCGCGTCCAGTTGTTCGGCGCTGAGCAGGCCATGCGCATCTGGGTGGACCCGGCAAAGCTCACTGCGTTCGGCCTGACCATGGCCGATCTTGCGCGCGCGATCGAACAACAGAACGCGCAGATCGCGCCGGGCCGGATCGGCGACGAACCCGCCCCCGCGAGCCAGCGGCTGACCGTGCCGCTGACCGTGCAAGGCCAGTTGACCAGCGCGGAGGCGTTCGCGGCCATCGTACTGCGCGCAGGCGCCGACGGCGCCAAGGTCGTCCTGGCCGACGTGGCGCGGGTCGAGCTGGGCGCGCAGTCCTACGCGTTCGCCAACCGCGAGAATGGAATGGCGGCGACGAGCGCGGCCGTCCAGCTTGCGCCGGGTGCCAACGCGGTCCGCACGGCGGCGGCGATCCACGCACGCATGGCCGAACTCGCGCCGGCCATGCCCGCCGGGATGGCCTACTCCATTCCGTTCGACACCGCGCCCTTTGTCCGGATCTCCATCGAAAAGGTCGTGCACACGCTGCTCGAGGCGATGGCGCTGGTGTTCGTGGTGATGTACGTGTTCCTGCAGAACGTCCGCTACACGCTGATCCCGGCGATCGTGGCGCCGATCGCGCTGTTGGGCACCTTCACCGTGATGCTGCTAGCCGGCTTCTCGATCAACACCCTCACCATGTTCGGCATGGTGCTGGCGATCGGCATCATCGTCGACGATGCCATCGTCGTGGTCGAGAACGTCGAGCGACTGATGGCGAGCGAAGGCCTGTCGCCGCGGGAGGCGACCTCGAAGGCCATGAAGGAAATCACCGGCGCCGTGGTGGGCATCACGTTGGTGCTGATCGCCGTCTTCATTCCGATGGCGTTCGGCGCCGGCTCGGTGGGGGTGATCTACAAACAGTTCACGCTGTCGATGGCGGTCTCGATCGCAGTCTCGGCATTCCTGGCGCTGACGCTGACGCCGGCGCTGTGCGCCACGCTGCTGCGACCGGTCCCGGCGGGCCATCACGCGCGTCGTGGCGTTTTCGGCGCCTTCAATCTCGGCTTCGAGCGCCTATCGGCCGGCTACGCAGGCAAGGTGGCCGGGCTGGTGAAGCGCAGCGGCCGCGTCATGCTCGTGTTTGCGGCCCTCTGTGTCGTCCTGGTGCTCGGCTTGCGTCATGTGCCGTCCTCCTTCCTGCCGGAAGAGGACCAGGGCTACTTCATGACCTCGATCCAGTTGCCTACCGGCGCGACGATGGCGCGGACACTGGAGGTCGTCAAAACCTTCGAGGCGCATGTCGCCTCGCGTCCGGCGATCAAGAGCAACCTGGTCGTCCAGGGATTCAGCTTCGCAGGCTCGGGCCCCAATGCCGCCATGGCCTTCACCATGCTCGCCGATTGGTCCGCGCGTGGCGATGCGACCGCTGCCGGGGAGGCCGCGCTTGCGCAGGACGCGATGGCCGCGACGAGCGAGGGCACGGTGATGAGCCTGATGCCGCCCTCGATCGAGGAACTCGGCACCTCGTCGGGCTTCACGATGATGCTGCAGGATCGAGGTGGACGCGGTCAGGCGGCGCTGCTCGACGCACAGGCTCAACTGCTCAAGCTCGCCGCCGGCAGCAAGGTGGTCGCCGATGTCTACCCCGACGGCCTGCCGCCCGGCGACAGCATCGCGCTGCATATCGACCGTGCGAAGGCCGAGGCGCTGGGCCTGTCGTTCAACAGCGTCAGCAGCACCCTGTCCGCCGCCATGGGTTCGCTCTACGTCAACGATTTCCCCAATCGCGGCAGGATGCAGCAGGTGATCCTGCAGGCGGACGCCAACGCGCGCCTGCACCTGGAAGATGTGCTGGGCCTGCGCGTGCGCAACGCCTCGGGCGGCATGGTGCCGCTGCGTGAAGTGGTTGCCGCGCAATGGACGGCCGCGCCGCAGCAGATGATGCGATTCCAGGGCTTCCCGGCAGTCCGCATCGCGGGCAGGCCCGCTTCGGGCGCGTCGAGCGGCTCGGCAATGGCCGAGATGGAGCGCCTCGTCGGGCAACTGCCGCAGGGCTACGCCGCGGCCTGGAGCGGGCAATCGCTGCAGGAGCGGCAGGCCGCGGCCCAGGCACCGCTGCTGGTGCTGCTGTCGGCCCTTGTGGTGTTCCTGGTGTTGGCCGCACTCTACGAAAGCTGGACGATTCCGCTTTCGGTGATGCTGGTGGTGCCGCTGGGCCTGCTCGGCGCGGTCGCGGCGGTGATGCTGCGCGGCATGCCGAACGACGTGTTCTTCAAGGTCGGCATGATCACGATCATCGGGCTGTCGGCCAAGAATGCGATCCTGATCGTCGAGTTCGCCCGCCAGCTGCATGCCGAAGGCCGGAGTCTGGCCGACGCGGCGATCACCGCGGCGCGGCTGCGCTTTCGGCCGATCCTGATGACCTCGCTGGCATTCGCGCTCGGCGTCGTGCCACTGATGCTGGCCTCGGGCGCCAGCGCCGAGACCCAGCGCGCGATCGGCACCGGCGTCTTCGGCGGCATGGTCAGCGGCACGGTCCTGGCGGTGTTCTTCGTGCCGGTCTTCTTCGTCGCGGTGCTGGGCGCACGTGAGCGGATTGCCGCCTGGCGCGCGCGCCGAGCCGCGCCTGCGGTGCCGCCGGTCTAACGCGTCTGGGGTGTCAGCGGAAGCGGAGCGCCCCATGCCCTACCGGCATCGCCCCTGCCCGCGACCTATCGCCGCCGCGCTGGCGCTCGCGTCGGCGACGGGCTCAGGCCTGCCCGCCCAGGATGTTCACGGTGACCGCGATGACGAACATGTTGAAGAAGAACGCGATCACACTGTGCATCAGCGCGATCCGCCGCAGCATGCGGCTGGTGATCTGCACATCGGACACCTGGAAGGTCATGCCAAGCACCAGGGCGAAGTAGGCGAAATCCCAGTAATCGGGGGCTTTGTCGCCGGGGAAATCGAGGCCGCGATGGTCGTCGCCATAATCTCCATAGAACCCATGCGCATAGTGCAGCGCGAACATGACATTCATGAACAACCAGGACAGCACGATGCTGCTGCCCGCGATACCGATCGACGCGATCCCCCCGGATTTTCCCGCCGACAGTTCGGTGCCCAGCGCCACCATCAAGATCGCGACCAGCCCGATCGCGCTCCACAGGATGCCCCAGCGGCCCGCGTCCTGGCGCACGGCGACCTCGCGCATGCGCTCAGGACCGGCGGTATCGAACAACCGCCATGCCGCACCCAGGAACACCAGCGCACCGACGTCGAACCCCAGCAACAGCGCAACCGGCCACCGGGCCCCGACCAGCAGGCAGCCGGCACAGGCTGCAACGAACACCGCCGTCGCAAGGCTCAGCCGCGGCCGGGCCGTGAAAGTCTGAAACGGGCGCCAGCGCGTGCGGGAATGCGCGTGCGGGGGCCTATGCGGTTGTCTGCTCACGTCTGCCCTCTGCCGGTGGTTGCCGACCGCTGGAACCACTTTGACCAGGGGCGGCGGCGATCGATCACGGTCGCCAGCATGCGCGCTCCGAGGCTGACGCGCACGGCCCCATAGGTGCTCTTCAGACGGAAGCGGGCAGGCACTCCCGTCTGGCCGAATGCGCCAGATGCGCACGTGTGCCAAGGCCGTACAACGTCCCTCCGGACGGGCCTCGACTCGCCGCTGGCAGCACATCCGGGACCCAGTTGTGCGCAGCCATGGCGCAGCTGGCATGATCGCCTCGCCAACGCCCTCTCCTGCCCGTTGCCTTGTCGCGAGGTGTCTATGGAAACGATGGAACTGCACCGCGGCCGATTGATCGATCACCTGCAACTCGTGGTGCGCGATCTGGCCGCCAGCCGCCGCTTCTACCAAGCGGTATTCGACAGCATCGGCATTCCGATCGCCGGCGAGGGCCCGGACTACTTCTGGGCCGATGAACTGTTCATCTCCACCGCCAGCAGCCAAGCCGCCGCCGGTCAGCTGACCGGTCGGCATCACCTCGCATTCCAAGCGCGCGATCCCGCGACCGTCGACGCCTTCCACACTGCCGCCATCGCGGCGGGCGGCACCGATAACGGCCCGCCCGGCGAACGCCCGTACCACCCGGGCTATTACGGCGCCTTCGTGCTCGACCCCGATGGCAACAACATCGAAGTCGTCTACCACGGCCCGGCCACCTACAGCGCAGACTCGGTCAAGGTCACGTTCTGAGCTGGACCGCGCGCGACCTACGGCATTGCCTACCGCGACATCGGCGGCGGGCGCGTCATCGCCGACTATTGGCAATCGGTCCTAGCGCGCCACGGCCTCAGCCGGATCATGCGCAAGCGCTGCATAGCCCCGTTCGATCGCATCGACGATGGTCGGCGCCTCTGCCACACCTGCGAACACTTCCCGCAGCGCTAGGAACCGCGCCACATCGGCATGCGCGTCGCCGGTCGCCTCTCGACCGATCTGCGCCAGAGTGTCGGCCATCGGGTCGACCAGCGCGACACCGGCGTGTGCCTGCCGCCGCACGAAGTGCATCCACGCGGCGATCGGCAGGGACAGGCGATCGATGGATCGGCCGGCCGCCAGCGCATCGCGGATCGTGCCGAGCAGGCGCACGGGCAGTTTCTGGCTGCCGTCCCAGGCGATCTGGGCCAGACGATGGGCGATGGCCGGATTGCGGAAGCGCGCCAGGATCGCGTTGATGTAGGCGTCCAGGTCCAACGCGGCCGGCACGCTCAGCGTCGGCGCGATGTCTTCGCGCATCAGTCTCGCGACGAAGGCGGCCAGGCCGGGATAGCGCATCGCGTCGGTGACGGTCTCGATGTCCAGCAGCAGGCCGAGGTAGGCAAGCGCGCTGTGCGGGCCGTTGAGCAGGCGCAGCTTGGCGCGGTCGAAGCCGGCGATGTCGTCGCTGAGGGTCACGCCGACCCGTTCCAGCGGCGGGCGCCCGTTGCAGAAGTGGTCCTCCACGACCCACTGCGTGTAGGGCTCGCGCTGGACTGGCCAGGCATCCTCCAGGCCGAGCGCATCGGCCACGCGGGTGCGCAACTTGTCGTCGGTGGCCGGGGTGATGCTGTCGACCATCGAGCGCGGAAACGCGACCTCGGCGTCGATCCACGCGGCGAGCGCCGGGTCGGTACGTTCGGCGAACGCGAGCACGGCGCGACGCAGGCGCACGCCATTGTCGGCAAGGTTGTCGCAACTGAGCACGGTGTACGGTGCCAGCCCGGCTGCGCGACGACGCGCGAGGCCGGCGACGACATGGCCGATCGCACTGACCGGCGCGTCGGGCGTCGCGAGGTCGTGGACGATGTCGGGATGGCTGAGGTCCAGGCCGTCGCCGGCCAGGCAGTAGCCTTTCTCGGTCACGGTCAGCGTGACCAGACGGACGGCAGGATCGGCGAGGCGCGCGAGCACGGCCGCGGCCTCGTCGCGGGCGCATAGCACTTCGCGCAGTGCGCCGATGACGCGCAGTCGTGGCGTCTGCCCCAGGATCGCAAGCGTGTACAAGCCGTCCTGCGGACGCAGCGCGTCGCGCACATCGGGGTTGCGCAGCGACACCGCACACACGGCCCAGTTGGGGTCGAGCGCCAGCGCATCATCGAAGTACACCACCTGGTGTGCACGATGGAAGGCGCCCGCCCCCAGATGCACGATGCCGATCCGGGTCGCGGCGCGATCGAAGGTCGGCCGCGCGACCGCGGGTGGCAGCGTTGCGAGCAGGGTCTCGGACAGTCGGCCCCGGCTCATCGTTCGTCGCGCGCGTACGGGCCCAGGGTGACGCCGACGAAGCCGCCGGCATGGTCGGTGCTCAGCAAGGTGGCGTCGGCATCGCGCAGCAGCCATTGCCAGTCGCCGTCGTCGGCGGCCCACGCGAACCCGATGCGTCCCGCATCGCCGGCCACCTTCAGCCGCAGATCCGCGGCCCGCGCGATGGTGTGCTGCGCGATGATCCGTGCCGGCTGATCGACACCGGCCGCCCGTTCGACGAACACCACGGCGCCATCGTCGGCATCGCGCCGCACACCGAGCAGGTACCAGTGATTGCCGCTCTGGAATGCGGCGAGCCCGCCCACGATGCCTGCGGCCGGTATCGCCAGTGCGGTGCTGGCCTCGAAGCCGAGATGCTGCTGGCGGCGTGCGAGGAACGAGGGGTTGCCCAGCGTGTCCAGGCCGTCACGTCCGGGGTGGATCGCAAGCTTCCCGGAGCGGGAGGCGAGATCGGCCCAGTCGCGCTTGGGCACGCGTACGAACATCCATGCCGGGTCGAGCACGGGCCCGTCGAATTCGTCGCGCCAGGTGAAGTTGCCGCTCATCGGCGCCTGATCGGCCTCGCGTGACATCCACGATGGCGCGGGCAGCGCATAGGGAATCGGCGTGTCCGGCGGCAGGATCGTCGGCCAGCCGTCGGTCCAGGTCACCGGCAGCAGGAACGTCTCGCGCCCGGTGTTGTAGTGGCGCACGTCGTAGTTGCGGCTGGCCAGGAACACCGCCCACCAGCTGCCGTCCGGTCCCTGGACCAGATCGGCGTGGCCGGCGTTGGTCACCGGCAACGCCCGCTCGGGCGGCAGGTCGCGCTGGGTCAGGATCGGATTGTTTTCGTACGGCGTGTAGGGTCCCCAGACGTCGCGGCTGCGCAGAATCACCTGCGAATGTTGCGGGCCGGTGCCGCCTTCGGCGTTGTTGAGGTAGTACCAGCCGTCGACCTTGTACAGGTGCGGGCCCTCGATCCAGATCGGGTTGTCTTCGGGTTTGACGCCGCC
The DNA here is from genome assembly GCF_037198055.1 of Luteimonas sp. gir. Lineage (NCBI taxonomy): Bacteria > Pseudomonadati > Pseudomonadota > Gammaproteobacteria > Lysobacterales > Lysobacteraceae > Luteimonas > Luteimonas sp. gir. The sequence goes on along the minus strand of NZ_JBBAXQ010000005.1, from coordinate 153,871 downwards.
GTCGATCAACACCTTGCGTGGACCGAACGGCGTCAGCGTCGCGATGTCGATCGCCTGCAGCCAGATGGCGCGGTGGCCGTCGTAGCGCACCGGCCCGTCCGGCGCGTCGTTGTTGAGGAGGTAGGCACGGCCGTCGTCGTCGAAGAACAGCGACGGGTCGATGCCGCCGATGCCGGGCAGCCAGACCGGGTCCGACCAGGGCCCCGCCGGATCGGTGGCGGTGACGATGAAGTTGCCGCCGGCATCGACCGCGGTATTGACCACATAAAACGTGCCGTCGTGATACTCGATCGTCGGCGCGAACACGCCGCGCGACAGGCCCAGGCCGTCGAAGTCGAGCTGGTCGGGACGATGGATCGCATTGCCGATCTGGGTCCAGTGCACCAGGTCCTCGCTTTCGAAGATCGGGATGCCCGGGAAGTAGGTGAAGGTCGACGCGACCAGGTAGAACTTCCCGTTGGCCGCGACGATGCTCGGGTCGGAATGGAAGCCGGCGAGAATCGGGTTGCGGAAGTGACCAGCCGGCAGCGGCGCGTCGAACGCACGGTCGCTTCCGCTGTACTCGAACCAGTCGAACAGCACGGGCTCGGGATCGGGCCGGTCCGCGGCGATGACCGGCGCTGCAACGATCGCGACCAGCAGGCCGGCCGCAAGTGCGCGCAGCCAGCCATGCGGGGAGACGCGTGGGGACGGCCCCGTTGTCGGCGCGCCCATCACCAGTCCCACATCCCGCCGTCTTCCAGGCGCGCGACCGGCAGTTGCTTGGGCGTGTACGGGTACTTCGCGGCCAGCGCCTCGTCGATGTCGACGCCGTGCCCGGGCGTGTCGCCCACATGCAGCCGGCCGGCGCGGAATGCGTAATCGTGTGGGAACACTGCCAGGATCTCCTCGCCATGGAACATGTATTCCTGGATGCCGAAATTCGGCACCCAAGTATCGAAATGCAGCGCCGCCCCCATCGTGACCGGCGACAGGTCGGTCGCGCCGTGGAAGCCGGTGCGCACCTGGTGCAGGCCGGCGAAATCGGCGAGGCGGCGGATGTGGGTGATGCCGCCGCCGTGGACGATCGTCGTGCGGATGTAGTCGATCAACTGCCGCTCGATCAGGTGCTTGCAGTCCCAGATCGAGTTGAACACCTCGCCCACCGCGAGCGGGGTGACCGAATGCTGGCGGATCAGTTCGAACGAAGCTTGATGCTCAGCCGGGGTCGCATCCTCGAGCCAGAACAGCCGATAGGGCTCGACATCGCGGGCCAGGCGCGCCGCTTCGACGGGCGAGAGCCGATGATGGACGTCGTGCAACAGCTCGACCGTGTTGCCGTGGTCGGCGCGCAACTGCTCGAACAGCCTCGGTGCCGTCTCCAGGTAGCGCGGCGTGTTCCAGACGGTCTCGGCCGGCAGTTCGCTTTCGGCCGGCTCGTAGGGTTTTCCGGCTGTGGAGATGCCGTAGGCCTTCTTGACGCCCGGCACGCCGCACTGGGCGCGCACGGCGAGGAAACCGCGTTCGAGATACATGCCGACCTCGTCGCTGGCCTCGGCAATGTCGCGGCCGTTGGCATGCGCATAGACCAGCGCGCCCTCTCGCGAGCGGCCGCCGAGCAACTGATACAGCGGCATACCGGCCATCTTGCCCAGGATGTCCCACAGCGCGACATCGACCGCGGCAATCGCGGTCATCGTCACCGGCCCGCGCCGCCAATACGCACCGCGGTACAGGAACTGCCATAGATCCTCGATGCGGCCGGCATCGCGGCCGATCAGATTCGGCACCACGTGGTCCTGCAGGTAGGATGCGACCGCGAGCTCGCGGCCGTTGAGCGTGGCATCGCCCAGGCCGTAGATGCCCGAGCGGGTGACGATCTTGAGCGTGACGAAGTTGCGGCCGGGACAGGTGACGATGACGCGTGCCTCGACGATCTCGCGATCGTGACGGCTGCTGTGACGGCTGGGTTCGGTGTGGACGGACATGTGGGCGGCTCTGGATGCGATGGTGGTGGCGGATGAGGGCATCTGCCGCGCCTGCGACGGGCCCCCATCCGCCTTCGGCACCTTTCCCCGCACGCGGGGGGAAGGCTCTGGATGTCAACGGATCTCGATCTCGAACGGCCCCGGCGGCTGGCCAGCGCGGTCGAACAGATTGACCAGCGGGTTGTCGGCCCAGGCGTAGCGCACCCGCACCGGCGCGGCGACGTCCGGCGCGTGCAGACGCACGCGGTCGCCTTCGAGAACGGCCTGCGCCCAGCGACAACTGCCGGTGTCCGCACCGCACAGTTCGAAGCCGACCGGTCCTGGCGCGCCGTAAGCGACCAGGCCGCCGTCGACCGCATCGAACGTCACCACGACTGCGCCGGCCTCGCGCCGCGCACTGCGCGGCACCGGGCCGCTCGGCGTCAGCGTCTCGCCGTAGACCGCGTGGCGTGCAGCGCGCGCGAGCCGGCGACCGATCGCCTGCTTGTTGGCCGGATGGATGTCGTCGGCCTCGCCCAAGTCGATGGTCACCGCAAGCGCTGCGTGCGGCTCGGCGGCGACCCGGCGTTGCGCTTCGCGCAGCGTCGCCCAACCGCTCTCGCCCGGCGCCTCGGTCGCCGCACCGTAGTTGGGTAACTGCACCACCAGCAAGGGCAACCGCGGATCGCCCAAGCGCGTGCGCCAGTCGTCGCGCAGGCCACGCAGCTGGTCTGCGTAGGCGCCGGCCTCGCCTGTGTTCGCTTCGCCCTGGTACCAGACCACGCCCCGCACCGCAGGGCCACCCAGTGGCGCGATCATCCCGTTGTACAGCGTCGACAGGCCGGCCGCGGATTGCCAGGGCGCACGCGGCGGTGCGCCGGTTTCCGGCGGCACGATGCGGTAACGCCAGCCGGGGTCGAGCGGCACGACCGCGCCGTCGGCCAGCCGCAGCCGGTGCACGGACGCCGGCCCGGCCAGGCCGCCCTCGCGGTAGGTGTCGAGCACGTTGACAACGATCGTGTTCTCGCCTGCGCGCAGCAGACCATGCGGCAGCGGGTACTCGCGCGGGGTACCGGCGCCGTAGCTGCTGCCCACCGCGGTGCCGTTGACCCAGGTCAGATCCATCTCGTCGGCGGGACCGAGCAGCAGCGTGGCGTCCTGCGCCGCCTGCGCGTCGGTCAGACGTACCGATGTCCGGTACCAGACCATGCCGTCGAACGTCGCCAGTTCGGGCACGCCCCAGCGCTCCCACGCGCCAAGCGCGTGCGGAGCGTCGCGCCAGTCACCGGACACGGTATCCGTCCAGGGCCGGTCGTCGGCGGACACACCCGGCGCCTGCAACCACCACGCGGACCAGCGCTCGCCCCAGCGCGCGGCCGCCTGCATCGGGTCGTCGTGGTAGAGCGCGAGCACATCGAGGTCCTCGCCCGGCTGGCCACCCGCACGCAGCGCCTCGCCGCTGGTCCAGGCCTGGATACGCGAACCGCCCCACGCGGCCTCGATCAGCCCCATCGGCACGTCCACGGTCTTGCGCAGTTCGCGGGCGAAGTAGTAACAGGCGGCCGAAAAGTCGCGCACGCTCTCCGGCATGACCGGTTGCCAGGCGACGGGCTCGGTGAAGCGTGCCAAGGGGACCGGGCTGCTCACCTGCGGCACGGTCAGCAAGCGGATGTCAGGCGCATCGGCGCCTGCGATCTCGGCGCGGGCATCGAGCGAACGCCAGACCTGCAACTCCATGTTCGATTGGCCCGCGCACAGCCAGACGTCGCCGACCAGCAGGTCGCGGACGGTCCGGGTGGTCTCGCCTGCGCGGACGGTCAAGGTGTGGGGACCGCCGGCCGGCAACGCCGGCAGTTCGGCCTGCCAATGGCCGTCGGCATCGGCGCGCGCCTGCGCACGGCGGTCCGCCAGCGTGAGGTGGACGACCGTGCCGGCCGGCGCCTCGCCCTGCAGGCGCACGGGGCGGTCGCGCTGGAGGACGGCGTGGTCCTGGATCAACGGATGCAGCAACGCCGCCTCGCGCGTGTCGGCGTGGACAAGCGGTGCGAGGGCGAGCAGCACAAGCAGGCACGCAATGCGTGCAAGGCCCCCGCCCCCACCCGGCGCCTGCGGCGCCGACCTCCCCCGCACGCGGGGGAGGTGCGCGAAAGCCGGCGTCGACGGACCAATGGGATGCTCGATTGCGCGCCCGCAGTCCTGCGCAGGGTGCTCGATTGCCCTTCGCCAATCGTGGGCGAAGGGCCCGCTTGCTTGCCCCTGTTCTTGGACGGGGCGTTTGATCGCCCGCATCCGGCCCTGTGCGAAATGCTCGATTGCCCGCTTCCAGATCTGTGCGGGGTGCTCGGTTGTTTGCACCCTGCCCTGTGCAGAGTGCTCGATTGCCCTCCCCCGTTTGCGGGGGAGGGTTGGGTGGGGGCGGCCGTTCATCGGGTATCTCCCGGTGCGTGCGGAAACTCAAGCGACTGGTAGTACGCCAGCGGATGCGCCGGCGCTGCGGTGCCTGCGGGAAGCGGGCGACCGGAGATCGATTGGAAGTACGCAATGCTGGCGTCGCGCCACCACTGCGCCTCCTGTTCCTGGATCGCGAGGAAGGCGGCCACCTGCGCATGCCGCTCGGCATCGAGACGGCCCGCGAGTCCATCCCAGGTGCTGCGCATGTCGCGCACCGTGGCGACGCCGCGGTCGTAGCGCTGCACCAGCTCGTCCCACAACGGGCGCCCCGAGGCCATCGGACGATCCCAGGGCACATGGTGGAACCACAGCAGCAACGTTTCGGGCACGCGGTCGGGATCGTCGAACACATCCGCCACTGGCGGCGCATATTGCGAGACCGCATCGCTGCCGCGGCGGCTGCGGTCGAAGCCGATGCCCTCACGAGTGGCGCGGTGGTAGTAGACCGAGGTCCAATCCGCACGCGGGCCACCCTCGACCCAGGGGCCGGGGCCGTAATGATGGCCGCGGCCCATCAGGTGATGCAGTCCGAGCGCACCGGTGTAGTCGACCACCGCCTCGCGCGAGCCCATCATCATGCCGACGATCGGTTCGACCACGCCCGGGGCGTTGCCGAACGTCATGCGGGTCCATTCCTCGGCGATCTCGCGCGAGGCCCGCATCGGGTCCCATGCCAGACGCCCGTAGGCGTACCAGTTGGCCTGGTCGAAATGCGAGCCGCTCCAGTTGCGGTCGCTGCCGATGTTGGCGACACCGGCGATACCGGTCAGCGCGCTTCTGCCGGGCACATCACGGTCCAGCGAGCCGTCGATCACCCGCGCGACGGTCGAGCCCTCCCCCCGCACCTGGGTATCGGCGCGCAGCACCTCTTCGTACAGCGGCCCGAGGTAGGCCAGATGCGTGGAGAAGCCGAGGTACTCCTTGGTGATCTGGAACTCCATCATCAGCGGCGTCTTCGGCATCGCGCCGAACAGTGGATGGAACGGTTCACGCGGCTGGAAATCGATCGCGCCGTTCTTGACCTGCACGATCACGTTGTCGCGGAACGCGCCGTCGTGCGGCACGAACTCGGTGTAGGCCTGTTTGTGGCGGTCCTCGGGTTCGTCGTGGGAATAGACGAACGCCCGCCACATCACGATGCCGCCGTGCGGCGCCAGCGCATCGGCCAGCAGGTTGGCGCCGTCGGCATGCGAGCGGCCGTAGTCCTGCGGGCCGGGCTGGCCCTCGGAGTTGGCCTTGACCAGGAAGCCGCCGAAGTCCGGGATCGCCGCATAGATCTCGTCGGCCTTGGCCCGCCACCAGCGCTGGACTGCCGGGTCCAGCGGGTCGGCAGTCTCAAGCCCACCGATCTCGATCGGGGCGCTGAAGCGCGCGGACAGGTACACCCGAATGCCCCACGGCCGGAAGATGTCCGCCAGCGTGGCCACCTTCTCCAGGTACATCGGCGTCAGCACGTCAGCGTTGGCATTGACGTTGTTGAGCACGGTGCCGTTGATACCGATCGAGGCGTTGGCGCGGGCGTAGTCGGTATAGCGCGGGTCGCGCCAACCCGGCAGCCGGTGCCAGTCCCAGATCGACTGACCGGCGTAGCCGCGCTCGACGTGGCGGTCGAGGTCGTCCCAATGGTTGAGCACCCGGCGTTCGATCCGCGGCGCCTGACGCAGGTCGAGATCGGCGATCGGCTGGTCGGTCTGCATCAGGCGCAGGAACGCGAACGCGCCGTAGAGCGCGCCGACATCGGTGTTGGCCGCGATGACCGTCGCCGGATGCCCGTCCACGGACATCGAACGGATCAGGTAGCCCGCCTGGCCGAGGTCGCCCAGGTCCAGCGCCAGCCGGGCGATCGCCGGCAGCGACTGCGGCGTGCCCACCAATAACGCGTCGGGGCGGCCGACGCGGCCGACCACGGCGGGCGCCTGCCCCTGCAACCCCTGCAGGCCGCGCAGCAGTTCGTCGCGCGTCGCGCGCTGGGTCGGCGTCGCCTCGGCGATCGCCAGTTGCGAGACCCGCGGCGCCTCGGGTCCGCGTTCGGCCCCGGCCTGGGCATAGCGCAGCCACAGGGCATATCCGTCCTCGGCCTGCGCCGGCACCGGGCCGACGAGCGCGACCAGCGCCAGCACCGCCGCCGGCCACACCGGCCGGATCCAGTCGCGGAACCAGATAGTTAGCGGTAACATCCCCGACATCCCATCACCTCCCCTTGGACGGCTTCACTCCAGTTCCCTTAGCCTTGCGGACGGGGCCTGCACACCGCCGTCCGGACGAAGGAACGCTTTTGGACAAGCCGAAAAAATCGGTCCGCCGCAAGACCCGTGGCGTCACCATCGACGAGGTCGCCGCACTGGCCGGTGTCTCGCCGATGACCGTCTCGCGGGTCATCAATGGCCAGGGCAAGGTGCGCGACACCACCCGCGAGCGGGTCACGCGCGCGGTGCGCGAACTCAACTACACCCCCAATCTGGCGGCCAGTTCGCTCGCCGCCGCGCAGCACACCCGCATCGCGCTGATCTACACCAACCCCAGCGGTGCCTATCTGCGCGAACTGCTGCTCGGCCTGCTGCGCGTCGCCTCGCGCACACCGATCCAACTGGTGGTCGACTACTGGGACGATCTCGACGCCGAAGCCGAGCGCAAGGCCGCCCGAGCGATGGGCAAGCGCGTGGACGCGGTGATCCTGCCGCCGCCGCTGTGCGAATCGCGCGCCGCGGTGACCGAGTTCGTGCGCGCCGGCATCCCGGTCGTCGCGATCGCGTCGGGCCGCTTCAGCGACGACATCTCCTGCGTGCGCATCGACGACTTCCGCGCCGGCAAGGAGATGACCGAACACCTGATCGAACGCGGCCACACCCGGATCGGGTTCATCAAGGGCCGCGCCGACCTCAGCGCGAGCACCCGGCGTTTCCAGGGCTTCCAGGCCGCGCTCGAGGACGCCGGCATCGCCTACGACCCCACACTGGTGCACCAGGGCGACTACACCTACCGCTCGGGGCTGAAGGCGGCCGAGAAACTGCTGGGCCATCGCAAGCCGCCGAGCGCGATCTTCGCCAGCAACGACGACATGGCCGCCGCGGCGATCTCGGTCGCGCATCGTCGCGGGCTCGACGTGCCGCGCGATCTGTCGGTCGTCGGCTTCGACGACACCTCGGCCGCGACCACGGTCTGGCCCGAGCTCACGACGATGCACCAGCCGATCGCCTCGATGGCCGATACCGCGATCGACGTGCTGCTGCGCTGCATCCGCCGCAACGACGCCAGCACCCGCGTGCTCACCGACCGGGTGGTGCCGCACCGCTTGATTGCGCGCGACTCGGTCGCCGCTCCGCCGAAGAAGAAGTAACGCGCCCTGCCCGCTCGCGGCGCGCCCGGTGGGCGCGCCGGTCAGGATGTTCGCGGTGGCGGGCCGACGGCGCATCGGGCTCAGCGCAGCAGGTACTGGTTGAGCAGGTTCTCGTAGGCCTCCTGGCGGCCGCTGCGCTGCTGCGGCTCACCCGCCTTGGCGGCGATCGCATGCAGGTCGGTCAGTGACAGCCTGCCCTGCTCGAACGCCTGGCCGTCGCCACCATCGAAGCTGGCATAGCGATCGCGTCGCCATTGCTCCCACGGCGACGCGTGCAGCAGCGCATACGCCACTTCAAGGCCGCGCGCGAACGCATCCATGCCGCCGATGTGCGCGATGAACAGGTCTTCCATGTCCGTCGATTCGCGGCGCGGCTTGGCGTCGAAGTTCAGGCCGCCTTCTAGACCGCCCTGGCGCAGCACCACCAGCATCGCGCCGACGGTGTCGTACAGGTCGGTCGGGAACTGGTCGGTATCCCATCCGTTCTGCGCATTGCCGCGGTTGGCGTCGATACTGCCGAGCAGACCGTGGTCGGAGGCCACCTGCAGGTCGTGCTCGAAGGTGTGCCCGGACAGGGTCGCGTGGTTGGCCTCGATGTTGAGCTTGAAATCCTTGTCCAGCCCGTGCGCCTTCAGAAAGCCGGCGCAGGTCGCGCTGTCGAAGTCGTACTGGTGCTTCATCGGCTCCATCGGCTTGGGCTCGATCAGGAAATTGCCCTTGAGCCCGATGCTGCGTCCGTAGTCGCGCGCCATCGTCAGGAACCGCGCGAAATGCGCCAGCTCGCGCTGCATGTCGGTGTTGTGCAGGCTGGCATAGCCTTCGCGGCCGCCCCAGAACACGTAGTGCTCGCCACCCAGCTCCACGGTCGCCTCCAGCGCCGCCTTGACCTGCACCGCCGCCCGCGCGACCACCGCGAAATCCGGGTTGGTCGAGGCACCGTTCATGTAGCGCGGGTGCGAAAACAGATTCGCCGTGCCCCACAGCAACTTCATGCCGGTCGCGGCCTGGCGTTCCTTGGCCAACGCGACCATGTGCTTGAGATTCTTTTCGTACGCGCCGATGTCGTCGGCGTCGGGCGCCAGGTCCACGTCGTGGAAGCACCAGTACGGCACGCCGAGCTTGGTGAAGAACTCGAACGCGGCATCGAGCTTGGCCTCGGCCGCCGCCAGCGGCGCGCCGCCGTCCCACGGAAAGCGCCGCGTGCCCGGTCCGAACGGATCGGCGCCGGCGTTGCAGAACGTGTGCCAGTAGCACACCGCAAAACGCAGGTGCTCGGCCATCGTCTTGCCGCCGATCTTCTTGCCGGCGTCATAGACCTTGAAGGCCAGCGGATTGTCGGAAGTCCTGCCCTCGAATGGGATCTGGCCGATGCCGGGGAAGTACTCCCGGCTGCCGATGAAGGGGGTCGTGGTCATATGCGGTCCCGTGTTGAAGTGGAAAGGACGGATCGGCAGGCGCTCGCGCCTACGCGGCCGGCGCGGCGTACAGCGGCCGCACTGCGTCGAGGTGATCGGTGAAGCGCCGGTAGGCGGCGCGGTAGGCCGGTGCGCGGCGCGGCTCGGGCGTGCATGCACGCGCGGGATCAGTGGCGACATGCGCGGCGGCCAGCGCTGCCATCGACGTCGCATCGCCCTGCGCGCGGCCGAGCGCCCACAGCGCCTGCAGCGCCGCACCGAACGCCGCACCCTCGCCCTGCACCGGCACATCCACCGGCAGCGCGAACACGTCGGCGACCAGCTGCCGCCAGGCCGCGCTGTTGGCGCCGCCACCGGTCAGCACGACGCGATCGAACGCCATGCCGGCCGACACGAACGCGTCGAAGCCGTATTTCAGGCTGTAGGTCGCGCCTTCCATCGCAGCGCGGTACAGGTGCGCGGCGTCCATGTTGTGCGCCGTCAGGCCGGTCAGCACGCCGCGTCCCAACGGCAGGTCGGGCGTGCGCTCGCCGTTGAAGAACGGCAGCAAGGTCAGCCCGCTGGCGCCCGGCGCGGTCGCGTCGATATGCGCATCGCCCTCGCGCGTCGCAAAGCCGAACATCCGTGCGACCTGCTCGGTCGCCACCGTGCAGTTCATCGTGCAGATCAGCGGCAGCCAGCCCCCGGTCGAGTCGCAGAACGCGGCCCAGGCGCCCGAGTCCGACACCACCGGCGTGTCGCTGTAGGCGAACAACGTGCCCGAGGTGCCCAGGCTCATCGCCAGCCGCCCCGGTACCACGCAGCCCGTGCCGATCGCCGCCATCATGTTGTCGCCGCCACCGGTCGATACCCGCAATTGCGGCGACAGCCCGAGTTCGGCGGCGATCTCGGGCCGGACGGGGAACAGCGCATCGGCCTCGACCAGCGGTGGCAGGCAGGCCGACAGGTCGCGCTCGGGGTCGGTCGCCTGCAACAGCGCCGACGACCAGGTCCGCGTGCGGACGTCGAGCCAGCCGGTGCCCGACGCATCGCCGTGCTCCATCCAGCGCGCGCCGGTCAGCCAACTATTGACGTAGTCGTGCGGCAACGCGATCGCCGCCAGCTTGGCGTAGACCTCCGGCCGATGGATCTTCGTCCAAGGCAACTTGGACGCGGTATAGCCTGCCAGGATCGGATTGCCGGCCTGTGCGATGCAGGCCGCCACGCCGCCGACGGCGTCCATGATCGGCGCGCATTGCGCGCTGGTGCTGGTATCGCACCACAGCTTGGCCGGCGCCAGCACCTGCCCTTCTGCATCGAGCGGCACGAAGCCGTGCTGCTGGCCCGAAACGCCGAGCGCGGCGATACGCGCGCGCAGTGCCGGGTCGACTGCGGCGAAACAAGCGCGGATCGCGTCGAGCCAGTCGGACGGGTGCTGCTCGCGGCTGCCGTCGTCGCCGGCGATCAGATCCAACGCCCGCCCCTGCGTCGCCAGCACCTGCCGCGATGCCGGGTCGTAGACCACGAGCTTGATGCTCTGCGTGCCGAGATCGAGGCCGGCGACGAGGCTCATGCGCGCGCCTCCGGCGCAGAAAAGTTAGCGCTACCATTACTGGGGCCAAAAAAAACAGCACGGCTTGGAGCAGGCAGCGGCATGGGCGCGCTCGGCGTCAATCGGCGGTGCAGGCACTGTAGCCACTTGTCGCCGAACATGCTTGCTGCGGTGCGCCATCACCGAGCCGAACGCGTGGCGCCCTTATCGCTCGCGCAACCACGTCTGGCCGTCACCGGCGCATTCGGGCGTGAAACCGCGGACCTCGACGCCCGGCACCAGCAGCCCTTCCAGTTCCGAGAGGCGGCGGATCCACAGCGATTCGGCGACCACTGCGATGCGATCGAAACGCCGCACCGCGCGCAGCAGCGCCGGCAACCGCGAGAATTCGACTGCGACCGCACCGAACGACGGCAAGTCGACATCGCGCACGCGATAGAGCATCGCGCCGCCGTCGATGCCGTCCGCCGCCTCGACGAACGCATCGATCAGCGCCGCCATCGTCTCCCGGTCGAACCGCCCGTCGATCTCGACGTCGATCCGATCCGGCGCCACGCGGATCACATTGAACATGCCGGCCTCGCCGTTACTGGTCGAATCCGAAGCTAGACCGCCGCGCGTCAATAGCGGGCGAATGACGCGTGCGTCGGCTTGCCGACGAACGCTAACCACCCCGACCGGCTGCCGCGACATCGTCCATCAACTCCTCGATGGCAGCGTCCCACTGCCCGGCCCGCCGCTGCGCGCCATCCGGTACAGCAGCAGCGCGGCGACACACGCCGCCGCGACGTTGCAGGCCATGCCGGCGACGAAGGCGTCGGCGTAACGCGCACGCAGGTCGTCGCCGACAGCGCCCGACAGCGCCGCGCCGAATACCATGCCGACGATCGCCACGCCAAACGCCGCGCCGACCTGCTGCAGCGTCGAGATCACGCCCGAGGCCATGCCCGCGCGTGCCGCATCGACCGTGCCGAGTACGAGGTTGAGCAGCGGCGTCATGATCAGCCCCTGCGCGGCGCCGACGACGACCAGCGTCGGCACCAGATGCCCAGGCGACAGCGCCCCGCCCGCGCTGTGCACCTTGCCGACGAGCCAGGCCAGCGAAGCCGCGTAGACCACCGCAGCGACCGCCAGTGCCACCGAACCGAAGCGGGCCACCAGCCGCGGCGCCGACAGCGAAGCGAGCACGAAGCCCACGCTGCACGGCGCGAACAACAGGCCGGCCGCCAACGGGCCGAGTCCGAACCCCGATTGCACCAGCAACGCAAAGCACAGGAAGAACGAACTCGAAGTCGAGTAGACCAGCAGCACCAGCAGGCCACCGACGGCGAACTGCCGATCGCACAGCAGGCGCATGTCGACTAACGGGTCCTGACCGCGCAGACGGCGTCGGACCTGCTGTCGCGCGAACACGGCCAGCAGGACGGCACCGGCCACCAGCGCGATCAGCATCCACGCCGGCCAGCCGTGAGCGGGTCCTTCCAGCAAGGGCACCAGCCACAATCCCAGCCCGGTACTCACCAAGGCGACGCCGCCCCAGTCGAGCGTAGGGCGCTCGGGCGCTCGCGATTCGGGCACCAGGCGTGCCATCGCGATCGCCAGCACGCCGATCGGGACGTTGATCAGGAAGATCGTGCGCCAGCCCAGGCCGCCGATGTCGGCATGCACCAACCAGCCGCCCAGTACCTGACCGGCGATCGCGGCCAGGCCCAGCGTCATGCCGAGCAGGCCGAACGCGCGGCGAGCGGCCGTCCCCTCGAAATGCACCCGGATCGAGGCATAGACCTGCGGGAACAGCAACGCGGCCGCCAGCCCCTGCAGCACCCGCGCGGCGATCAGCACGCTGGCGTCGGGCGCCAGTCCGCACAACGCCGACGCCAGCGCAAACCCCGCCATGCCGACCACGAACAGCCGGCGGCGGCCATGGCGGTCGCCGAGCCGGCCGCCTGCGATCAGCAGCACACCAAAGGCCAGTTCGTAACCGGCGACCACCAGTCCCACCTGCGCCAGGCTCGCATCGAGCGTGGCCTGCATCGACGGGATCGCGACATTGACCACGAACAGGTCGAAGATCGTGACGAAGCCGGCGAGCAGCAGCACGGCCAGGCCGAGCCACGGGGGCCGGGCCGGCGCCGCCACGGCCACATCGGCAGCGGTCGCAACAGACGAGGACGCAGGGGCGCGGCAATCGGGCATGACGGGGAGTCCGAACGGGGGAGCCGGAGTCTGGCGTCGCACCTATCCGGTTACAATTTGTCCATTGATACTGTTACTACAAGCAACCGGTGCCCGATTGATGAGCCGCCTGCAACGCGCCCGCCCCGAACTGTCGAGCTTCCTGCGGACCTGCCGCGCACGCCTGTCGCCGGGCGATGTCGGCCTGCAGAACGGCGGCCGCAGGCGCACGCCGGGCCTGCGCCGCGAAGAGGTCGCCGCGCTCGCCGGGGTCGGCCTGAGTTGGTACACGTGGCTGGAGCAAGGGCGCGACATCGGCGTCTCGTCCACGTTCCTCGACAACCTGGCGCGGGTGCTGCGGCTCGACGCCGCCGAGCGGCGGCACCTGTATCTGCTCGCGCATGCGCGGCCGCCGGCCGAGCCCGGGCGCACGTTCTGTCAGGTCCCGCCCCTGGTCCGGCGCTTGATGGACGACCTCGCTCCGCACGCGGTGCATGTGCTCAACCTGCGCTGGGACGTGCTGGCATTCAATGCGCCGGCCGACGCGCTGTTCGGCTTCGGCGCGCATCCGCCCGAACGGCGCAACCTGCTCTGGCTGCTGTTCGCCGATGAGGCCATGCGCACGCGCCTCGTCGACTGGGACGTCCAGGCCCGCGCCATGCTCTCGAGCTTTCGGCGCGACTACGCCCGCGGCGCACAGGATGCCGACGCCCAGGCCCTGGTCGATAACCTGCGTCAGGTATCGCCGGAGTTCGCGGCCTGGTGGGCACACCACGATGCCGGCGCGCCCTGCAGCGGCGAGCGCCGGCTGTGTGTAGACGGCGCGCCGGTGCCGTTCGAGCACACGATGCTGACGATCGACGAGGAACGTCATCTGCGCATGGTGGTGCACGCTCGTCGACAGGACACGGCGGGCTGACACGCACCGGCAATCTTCTCAGCGACGCTGCAACTCAGCGAGGCAACACCTGACGATCACCACGTTCGCGCCTTCGCAGCCCACGGCCCACGGCGACCGCTCCGTCCATACAGGCACCGCCGCCGGTCATCAGTGCCATCTTGCCGACTAAGCGATGCGCCGTGCATTGCGTGCGAGCGCGGCCAGTCCCTCCAGAAGCAAGGTGGGTGCGGGTGGATGTTCAGTGCGCGAAGCCGTGCATGCCGCCGTCGATGGGGATCACGGCGCCGGTGATGTAGCGCGCCTGCGGCGACGCCAGGAAGGCGACCAAGTGGCCGACGTCCTCAGGCTCGCCAAAGTAGCCAATGGGAATGTGGCGTTCGATGAAGTCGCGCCGGCTTTCCTCGGTTGGATGCAGGGTGTCGAGGATCTGCTCGCTATGGATGCGGCCGGGCGCGATCGTGTTGATGGTGATCCCCTGCGCCGCCACGTCACAGGACAGACCCTTGGCCCAGAGGTGTAGCGCTGCCTTGGCCGCAGTGGCAGCGTTGAGCGAACGCGGCTCCATCGAACCACTGAGGTTGATGACGCGACCGCAGCGCCGCTCCAGCATCGACGGCAGCACTGCCTGAGTCATCCGTCGTGCGGCGGTGAAATTTAGCGCAAGCGCCTCGTCCCAATCGCAGTCCGGGGCGTCGGGACGCGTCGGGCGCGACCCGCCGGCGCTGTTAACGAGGATGTCGATGGGGCCAAGCGCAGCCACCGCATCGGCGACGATGCGCGCCGCCTGGCGCGAATCTGTCACGTCGCCACTGATGATGACCGGCGCGCAAGCTCCCGTCGCGATGATCTGATCGGCCAGTTGCGCGAGGCGTTCGCGCCGGCGTGCCGTAACGGCGAGCCGGACGCCGTGCCCGGCCAGGACACGGACGATCCCGGCACCGATGCCGGCGCTAGCACCGGAGACGAGCGCTGCGCGCCCGGCGATCTGTGAATCCATGATGGCTCCTGTGTCGATCGGATGGGGGGCGCGGACGGAGCCGACCGTCGCCGAAAGCTGCGGTCCCTCGGCACGCGCACGATGACGCCACGAACAGGAGGCATCTTTACTGACAAATCAGGGGAGATAAACTCTCGAACACTTTATTGATTCTAAAGCGCCACTGGATAATGGACCTACTGAACAGCATGCGGATATACGTCCTGGCTGTGGAGAAAGGGAGCCTGAGCGCCGCTGCGGCCGCAAGTGGCATGTCCGCGACGATGGCGGGCAATCACCTGCGCGGGCTAGAAAAACGCCTCGGCATGCAGTTGCTTGTCCGCACGACGCGACGGCAGCACCTGACCGAGTTCGGCGAGGACTACTACTTGCGCTGCAAGGAGATCCTGCGCCTGGTGGCCGAGACCGACGCGCAGGCGCAGACGCTGCAACTGGCGCCCGCGGGCAGGCTGCGCATCAGCGCGCCTGTGACCTTCGGCACCGAAGTGCTGGTGCCGGCCCTACCGACGTACCTCGACCGCCACCCGCAGGTCGATATTGATCTGGTCTTGAGCGACCGGCTTGTCGATCTGGTCGAGGATGGCTTCGAGGTGGCCGTGCGCATCGGCCAGTTGCCGGATTCGGCGCTGATCGCCAAGCCGCTGTCTCCCTACCGACTGATGATTTGCGCATCGCCCGACTACCTGGCTCGTCGCGGCGTCCCGAGGACACCGGTCGATCTGGAGCACCACGACTGCCTGTCGTTCAACCCCGCCGCGTTGAGGCATTGGCGTATCACGGACGCAGACCGAGCTCCTCGCATTCCGATCTCGGGGCGGCTGCAAGTGAACCACGGCCAGGCGCTGCGGGTTGCCGCGCTGCACGGCCTGGGCATCGTGCTGCAGCCGACGATCCTGCTGGAGGCAGACATGCGGGCCGGGCGCCTGGTGCAGTTGCTACCCGAATACGAACCACCGGCCCGGCCGATGCATGTGGTCTATCCGGCGGACCGCTATCGGTCGCCAAAGCTACGCAGCTTCGTGGATTTCCTAGTTGCCCAGTTCGGCTGACCTGTAAGGGAAGCGTACGCGAGAAGGCGTTTTCGAACTCAATTTGGCCGCATCTACATCGCCACCTGCGCAAGATCGTTGCGGCCCAAACAGTAAATAAGCTTTGGGTTTGCTTTCGATTGTCGATGGTGCCCGGAGCCATTTGCACAAGCTCGGCTCATCGCAAGGTGCCGCAGTGCGATCCCGCGGGGTAGCGCCTTCTAGGCCAGCGTCGCCACCGCGACGAAACGCCAGATACCCAGCCCGGCCATCGTCAGCAGCAGCGCGAAGGTCAGCATCGCGCCACCGAAGCGGCCGATCGAATAGCCGGCCGAGCCGCCGAGCCCGACGGCGTGCAACACACGCGCCAGCAACAGCCCCAGCCCGAGGGTCCACAGCAGCCGGGGATCGAATGCGGCGAGTTCGAGCAGCGCCAGCATCAGCAGGGCCAGCGGCACGTACTCACCGAAGTTGGCCTGCACGCGGACCTTGCGCGCGAGCACCGGGTCGCCACCGGTGCCGATGCCGACCTTGGCACTGGCACGGTGCAGCGCCACCCGCACCGACAGCGCGACGTACAGCACGACATGCAGCGATGCGATCAACAACGCAATACGTGGGGTCATCGTGTGGGCTCCATGGTGTCCATTCCCCGGGGGCGTGTGTGTTCGGGACGCGCGTTACGGTTGCCTGCAGCCGGCTCGACCTTCGCTGCGCCCACCGGATTGCGCGGGTCGCTGCCGCCGGTCAGCGTGCCGTCGGCACGGTTCCACAGCACGGTCTGCAGATTACCCCACACGTGGCTCGAACCGCGGCCGCCAGCCGCGCGGTCGCCCGGTAGGTCGACCGTATGGCCCATCGCGCGCAATCGCGCCGCGGTGTCGGCGGAGAACGCATTGGACTCGGCCGAGATCGCATCGGGCATCCACTGGTGGTGATAGCGCGGCAGCGCCGCGACGGCCTGGGCGTCGAGTCCGGCGTCGTAGCCGAGTACGCCCAGCAGCACCATCGTGATGATCCGGCTGCCGCCGGGCGTGCCCAGCACCGCGACGCGGTCGGGCGACTCGAGGAAGGTCGGCGTCATCGAGCTCAGCGGGCGCTTGCCCGGCCGCGGCGCATTGGCATCGAAGCCCATGACCCCGAATGCGTTGGGCACGCCGGGCTGCAGTGCGAAGTCATCCATCTCGTTGTTGAGCAGCACCCCGGTGCCGGGCGCGACCAGGCCGCTGCCGAACAGCAGATTCACTGTCTGGGTGACCGCGGCGCGGTTGCCGGCGGCATCGACGATCGAGAAGTGTGTGGTCTCCTCGTCCTCCAGCGGCGTGGGATCGCCCGACAGCAAGTCGCTGGGGGTGGCCTTGGCCGGATTGATCGTCGCGCGCAGGCCAGCGGCGTAGTCGCGGCTGAGCAGCGTGCGCTCGGGGATCTTCACAAAATCCGGATCGCCCAGGTAGAACGTGCGGTCGCGGAACGCGCGACGCATCGACTCGACGACCAGATGCGTGCGCGCGGCATCGTCGAGCGCCGGCAGATCATAGGGTTCGAGGATCTGCAGCATCTGCGCCATCGCGATGCCGCCCGACGACGGCGGCGGCGCGGTCGTCACCGTCCAGTCGTGGTACTGGAAGCGGATCGGCGCCCGCTCGACGACCCGGTATCCAGCCAGGTCCTCGGCGGTCCACTGCCCGCCCTCGGCATTGACCCCGGCCACCAGCTTCTCGCCGGTCGGTCCGCGATAGAAGCCGTCGAACCCGCGCTCGGCGAGCAGCCGCAGCGTCTGCGCCAGCTCCGGCTGGCGGAACAGATCGCCCTCCTGCGGCGCTCGGCCGCCGGCCAGAAACACCGCGCGCGTGCCCGGGTACCGCTCCATGACCTCGCGCCGCGACTGGTAGCCGCGCGCGAACCGGGCATAGACCGGGAACCCGTCTTCGGCGATCCGGATCGCCGGGGCCAGCGACTGCGCCAGCGGCAGCCGGCCGTAGCGCTCGGCGATGTGCACGAACGCGGCCGGCAGGCCGGGAATGCCGGCCGACCAGGGGCCGTTCTCGGCACGATCGCGGTCGAACTGGCCATCCGCGGTCCGATAGCGATCGGGGTGGGCGCTGGCCGGCGCGGTCTCGCGCGCGTCGATGAACACGTCGCGCCCGGATGCCGCATCGTGCAGCAGGAAGAAACCACCGCCGCCCAGGCCCGAGGAGATCGGCTCGACGACCGACAGCACGGCCGAGGTCGCGATCGCGGCGTCGAACGCGTTGCCGCCTTCGCGCATCACCTGCAGGCCGGCCTCGGTGGCCAGCGCATGCGCCGAGGCGACCGCGTTGCCGGGCGGCGTCGCCTGCGTCTGCGCTGCGACCGGTGCGGACTGCGGACGGACGTCGCGCGCACACGACGGGGCGACCGCCAACAGCAATAGCGAGAGCAGCAGCGCCGGCAAGCCGGCAGCGGGGACACGGGAACGGCTCATGACGACTCCTGCTGCAGGCGCGCGAGCTTGGCCAGCAACTCGGCCTGGGTTTCGGGAAGATCGGGATCGGGGTCGATGCACTCCACCGGGCACACCACCACGCACTGCGGTTCGTCGAAGTGTCCGACGCACTCGGTGCAGCGCGCCGGATCGATCACGTAAATCTCTTCGCCCTGCGAAATCGCCTGGTTCGGGCACGCCGGCTCGCAGACGTCGCAGTTGACGCAGAGCGCATTGATCTTCAGGGACATCGGCACATTGTAGTGAGTGCGGCGGCGCGCGGCGTTCCATCGCTGGAACCGGGTCGCCCAGTAGGTGCGGCACACTCGCCGCCCCCGGAAACAGCGACGCCGCCGTGCCCGAACGGGCAACGACGGCGTCGTGTGGCTCGAGAGCGCCGGCCAGGCCGGCGCCCTGGGGCTTACTTGGCGGTGTCGACGAACACGTACTCCACGCCGGCCGGCTCGACGGCGGCCTTCACGCGGGCGTTGTCGGCTTCCTCGCCGATGAACAGCACGCGCACGCCCTTCATCGTGCCCGGCTCGACTTCCGCGAACGAGGCGACCGTCAGGTCGGCGGTGCGCGCCGAATTCAGCCCGGCGTAGATCAGCAGGTTGCCGCGCACGATGCCGCGCGCCACGTCCAGCTTGGCCTTGTCGAGCAGGCGCTCGTAGTTGCCGTCGACCGGGGTGGACAGGTCCGCAGCCTCGCCATCGGCCGGGGTCTGGGCGTCGGCCGGCGGCGCCTCGGCCACGTTGGCCGGCGGCGGCGGCACCAGGTAGACGTAGGGCGAGTTGTTGATGCCTTCCATGTGGCGGCTGGCGACCTCGTTGAGGTAGGCGTTCCACGCCGCCTTGTCCTCGGTGGTCGGGGCCGCCACCGGCGCGGCCTGCGCCTGCTGGGTTTCTTCCTTCTTGCCGCAGGCGATGACTGGCAGGACCAGGCAGGCGATCAGCAGCGCGCGGGTGATGGACTTCATGGCATTCCCTCTTGTTTCTCTTGCGTTTGGATGGGCAACGTCAGCGTTGCGAGTGGTTGCGCAGTGCGCGATCGACCGCGGCGGGCACGAACCCCGACACGTCGCCGCCGAGGCGCGAGATCTCGCGCACCAGCGTGGAGGAGATGAAGCCGTACTGCTCGGCCGGCGTGAGAAACAGCGTCTCGACCTCGGGAATGAGGTGCCGGTTCATGCTCGCCAACTGGAACTCGTACTCGAAGTCCGACACCGCGCGCAGGCCGCGAAGCAGCACCCCGGCCTCGACCTTGGCGACGAAATGCGCGAGCAACGAGTCGAAGCCGATGACCTCGATGTTGTCGTGATGGGCCAGCGCCTCGCGCGCCAGCGACACGCGTTCGTCGAGCGACATCGCCGGGCGTTTGGCCGGGCTTTCGGCCACGCCCACGATCAGGCGTTCGAACAGCGGTGCCGCCCGGTCGACCAGGTCGACATGGCCGTTGGTGATCGGGTCGAAGGTGCCCGGATACACCGCGATGCGTTTGCGACTCGCACTCATGGCTGACGTTCGCTGTCGGGAGGCAGGGGTGCGGCGTGGCGCGGGCGCAAAGTGTAGCAGCGCCGGGCGCGGTTCAGCCGTCCCGGCGCCAGAGCGCGCAATGCGCCTCGCGGGTCGACAGTTCCCGATGCAGGCGCCAGCCGGCGGGCGCCTGCGCCGGCCGCGCCACCGGCGACTCGACGTACAACCAGGCCTGCGGCGCGAGGGCGGCATCGAGCGCAGCCAGCGCCGGCGTCCACAGGTCGGCGGCGAACGGCGGGTCGACGAAAGCGACATCGAAGCCCGCCGCCGGCAGCGCTGCGAGCAGCGGCAACGCGTCGCCCCGACGGACGTCGACCGCCTCCCCGCCAGGCAGACGGGCGGCGACCGCCGACAGCGCGGCGGCCAGGGCCGGGTCGCGCTCGATCAACAGGGCCGAGCGCGCCCCGCGCGAGACCGCCTCCAACCCGAGCGCGCCGGTGCCGGCGAACGCATCGACCACGCGCGCGCCCGGCAATGCCGGCTGCAGCCAGTTGAACAGGGTCTCGCGCACGCGGTCGCCGGTCGGACGCAGGCCCGGCGCGTCGGGCACGTCCAGCCGTGTGCCGCGCCAGCGACCGCCGACGATGCGGACCCTGCCGGAGGACGGTTTCATCGGCGCCCCGCTGCACGGGGCGTGGAAAATGCGGGTGATACCATGCGCGCCATTCTCCCCCATCCAGGCTCCGACGGCCGCATGGTCAGCTGGTTCAAGCGCGACAAACCCCAATCCGAGGGCGGCCGGCGCCGTCTCACCGACGAGGAGATCGCCGCTGCGTTCGGCGCGCCGACCGCCACGCCACCGGTCGAAACCCCGACGCCCTCCACGGATCTCGCGCCCGCGCCGGCGGCAGCGCCCGTGGCAGTGCCTGCGGCTCCGTCGGCGCCCGTCCCGGCCACGCCTGCCGCGCCGACGCCTGCACCTGACACCTCGATTGCCGCAACCGCGACGCCCGCCGCGACGCCGATCGCGCCGACCACCTCGCCCGCCGCCGATGCCCTCGCGCCGACACCCGCGCCGGTGACGCCGCCACCGCCGCCGCGCCCTGCGATCTACGACCCGGCTGCCGCGATGGCCGAGGTCGTGTTCGCGACCAAGCCCGCCGCCGCGGCTGGCAAGTCGGGCTGGCGCGAGCGGCTGAGCGGCAGCACCTTCGCGCGCAGTTTCGGCGGCCTGTTCTCGCGCAATCCCAAGCTCGACGACGATCTGCTCGACGAGATCGAAACCGCACTGCTCACCGCCGATGTCGGCGTGGCGGCGAGCACCGAGCTGGTCGAATCCTTGCGCAAGCGCATGAAAGCGCGCGCGTTCGCCGACGCCAATGCACTGCTGCAAGCGCTGCGCGCCGACTTGGTCGCAATGCTGACCCCGGTCGCCCGGCCGCTGACGATCGATCCGACCGCCAAGCCCTTCGTGATCCTCACCGTCGGCGTCAACGGCGTTGGCAAGACCACGACCATCGGCAAGCTCGCCAAGCGCTTCAAGGACGAGGGCCACGGCCTGATGCTGGCCGCCGGCGACACCTTCCGCGCCGCGGCGGTCGCCCAGCTCAAGGCCTGGGGCGAGCGCAACAGCGTGGCCGTGGTCGCCCAGGGCCAGGATGCCGACCCGGCCGCGGTTGCATTCGACGCGCTGCAGGCTGCGAAGTCGCGCGGCATCGACGTGCTCATTGCCGACACCGCCGGCCGCTTGCATACCCAGCAGGGCCTGATGGGCGAACTGGGCAAGATCCGCCGCGTGCTCGGCAAGATCGATGCGACCGCGCCGCATGAAGTGCTGATGGTCATCGACGGCACCACCGGCCAGAACGCGCTGTCGCAGTTGCGGCAGTTCAATGCCGCGGTCCAGGTCACCGGCCTGGTCGTGACCAAGCTCGACGGGACCGCCAAGGGCGGCGTGCTGTTCGCATTGGCACGCGAGTTCGGCATCCCGATCCGCTTCGCCGGCATCGGCGAACGCCCCGAGGACCTGCGCGTGTTCGATGCCCAGGCCTTCGTCGACGCGATGCTGCCGGAGACGCTGGGGACGTGAGCGCCTCGGGGCAGGCGCCGGCCACGCCGGTGCCGCCGCGCCGCCGTCGGCGCGGGCTGAAATGGCTGGTGGGCATCGCCGCCCTGCTCGCGGCCGGCATCGCCGCGCTCTGGCTGCTGCTGCCGCCCGAGCGTGCATTGCGTCTGGCGCTCGCGCGCCTGGAGCCCGCCCTCGGTCTGTCGATCCAGTTCGATGGCGCGGTCGACTACCGCCTGCGCGGCACCCCGCAACTGGTGGTCCACGCCGTGACCGTGCGCGTGCCGGGCACGCAGGCGCCGATGCTGCAGGCCCGACGCGTGCTGCTGGCGCTGCCGTGGAAGACCATCCGCAGCCGCGGCGCCGATCTGGAGATCACCCGCGTCGAACTCGACGGCCCGCAGTTGCAGCTGCCGGTGCTGCTGCACTGGCTCGACACACGACCGCCGGGCGACGGCGCCCTGCCCCCGTTCACCAACGGCCTGCATGTGCGCGACGGCAGGCTCGACGCCCAGGGCTGGCGTATCGAGGGGCTGACGCTCGATGTCCCGTCGCTGCACGCCGAGCGCGCGTTCGCCGGCCAGGTCGCGGGCACCGCGCACGTCGATGCGTTGCGTATCCCGTTCCGCCTGCGGCTGCGCACCGACCGCCCGCTCGACTTCTCCCGCATCGAGGCACGCGGCACGCTGTCGGTCGACGGCGGCGACGGACGGCTCGACACTCGACTCGCACTCGACGCTACGCGCGTCGAGCCCGACGCTCCCGGGCTGACGCTGGCGCCCCTGCGCGTGGCGATGGACGCACGCTGGCGTGCCGAGGGCACCGACCTGCCGTTCGCATTCGGCCTGCAGGGTCGACTGACGTTCGCGGATGGCGACCTGGTCCTGGCGCCGGTCGGGCTGGCAACCCGCGCCGATGGCATGGTGCCGAGCCTCTCGGCTGGCGGGCGCATCGCCTACGACGACACGCTGGCCATCGCGCTCGACGGGCGCATCGCGCATTGGCCGGCGGGCTGGCCCCCGTTGCCCGCGCCGCTGTCACAGACGGACGGCCCGCTGCCGTTCTCTGTCCGCTATACCGGACCCGCGACACTGGGCGCGCCACTGTCGCTGCGCGTGGCCCATGCCGGTGCGCGGTTCGATGGCAGTGCGCGGGTGCCCGAGCTGCTGCGCTGGCTCGATGCGCTCGACAGCGGCACGCCGGTGCCACCGCTGCGCGGGCAGCTGCGGATCGATCGCCTCGAGGTGCCGGGTGCGACGCTCGAAGGCCTCGAGATCGACATCGACGACGGCGACGCGCAATGACGACGTCCTACGCTGACCGCCTGCTGGCCTGGTTCGACGTCCACGGCCGCCACGACCTGCCCTGGCAGCATCCGCGCACGCCGTACCGGGTGTGGCTGTCGGAGATCATGCTGCAGCAGACCCAGGTGCGGGTAGTGATTCCGTACTTCGAGCGGTTCGTCGCCGCACTGCCCGACGTGCGCGCGCTGGCCGCCGCCCCGCGCGACGATGTCCTCGCGTTGTGGTCGGGGCTGGGCTACTACGCCCGCGCGCGCAACCTGCAGGCCGCCGCTCAGGCCTGCGTCGAACGGCACGACGGCGAGTTGCCGCGCGACTTCGACGCGCTGCTCGCACTGCCCGGCATCGGTCGCAGCACTGCGGCGGCAATCCTGTCGCAGGCCTGGGGCGACCGCTTCGCGATTCTCGACGGCAACGTCAAGCGCGTGCTCGCGCGTCACCATGGCGTTTCCGGCTGGCCCGGCTTGCCCAAGGTCGAGAAGACGCTGTGGGCGATCGCCGACACACTGCTGCCGCAGGCGCGAATGGCCGATTACACCCAGGCGCAGATGGATTTCGGCGCCACCCTGTGCACGCGCCATTCGCCGGCCTGCCTGCTGTGCCCGGTCAACGACGACTGCGTGGCGTTCGCCCAGGGCCGGGTCGAGGAACTGCCCACGCCCAAGCCGACCAAGACGCTGCCCGAGCGCGAGGCGACCGTGCTGCTGCTCGAGGACCGCGATGGCCGCGTGCTGCTGCACCGGCGTCCGGCCACCGGCGTGTGGGCCGCGCTGTGGTCACTGCCGCAGGGCGAGGATGCCGACGCCGCATTGGCCTGGCTGGATGCACACGCGCCGCACATGATCGACGCGGGCGACCGCGACACGCCGCACAGGTTGCAGACCGTGCATCACGGCTTCACCCATTACCGCCTGCAACTGCATCCGCTGCACTGGGCCGGCCTCGCTCCGCGCCGCGCCGTGCGCGACAATGACGACCTGCGCTGGGTGGCCCGCGACGAACTCGCGACCCTCGGCATTCCCGCACCGATCCGCACGCTGCTGCTGTCGCCGCGCGTTGCGCTGGAGGACTGACATGAGCCGACGCGTGCACTGCGTCCACGACCAGATCGAAACCGAGGGCCTGGATTTCATCCCCTGGCCGGGCGAACTGGGCAAGCAGGTCTTCGCCAGCATCGGCAAGCCGGCCTGGGCGCGCTGGCTGGCGCACCAGACCATGCTGATCAACGAAAACCGGCTCTCGCCGCTCGACCCCAAGCACCGCGCCTTCCTCGAAGGCGAGATGCGCAAGTACCTGTTCGAGCGGCAGACCGATCGCCCGATGGGCTACGTGCCCGAATCGGAAGGCTGAGCCGCCGGCGCCGGCGCGTCGGACGGCCGGTCAAGCGAGGGCCCACCCTCGCGGTTGTGCTTTTCGGCCGCGCGCACCGCCTTGACGTCGAGCGGCCGGATCTGCTGGATGTGGCACGGCATGCTGATGGCACTGCGGCTGTGCACCAGCACCTTGTCGAACCGCGCATCGACCCGGCTCATGGTACTGGTCAGCCCGATCGCCGGCGTATAGCTCAAGTCCTGGCACGGCCCCGACAGGTCGAGCAGAAAGGCCTCGCCCGGACGCGTCCAGACCGCGAGCGCGCTGTCACCCAGCGGCGTCCAACCGTTGATCTGCCCCAGGTAACGGAAATGATCGACCGGCGTGCCGGCGTGCGCGTCGTAGAGCGCGTACTTCTCGCTGTCGCGGAGCCCGGGGCTGGCGCAGGCGCCGAGCGCCAGCGCAGCGACCAGCGCGGCAGCGAATGGGGCGGGATGGCGGCGCATGCGGACCTCCTTCGATCTCGCGCGGTATCCGATACCGATCATGCGCCCGCCTGCGCGGCGTTCCAGGCCCGCGCCGGCACGCGTTCAGCGCGTGGCCGGCTGATCACCACCTGGGCGCACCGGCCTGGACGCGTTCGCCCCCTCGGCCGATCTACTTGCCCATTCCCAGCGCGCGCAGGCGCGGCGTGGCCATCGGGATCGTGAGCATCGTGCTCATCACCGCCATCAGCAGCAACGCGGTGAACGTCGCGCTCGAGATGATGGCCTTGTCGAGCAGGATGTTGGCGAAAATGATCATGATCAGCGCCTTGGTCTGCAGCAGCCATCCGATCAGCGAGGCCTCGCCAGGCGCCCACTTGAGCAGGCGTCCCGCCAGGTGGACACCGGCGAGCTTGCCCGCCACCGACGCCACCAGCAGCACCAGTGCGGCGACGAACACCGCCGCGCCGCCCACGCTCCATTCGGTGCGCAGGCCGGTGCTGAGGAAGAACACCGGCATCATCACCAGCAGCACGTTGTGCCGCAGCCGGTCCATGTCCTGCTGATCGAACCAGTCCGCATCGATCACCACGCCGGCCAGGAACGCGCCGACCATGAAGTGCAGGCCCGACCAGTCGGCACCGAAGGCGCACACCGCCAGCCAGATCAGCATCACGTACCAGCGGTCGCGTTCGACAATCGCCCGCATCAAACGCCGGAACACCACGCAGGCGACAGCGAACGCCAGCAGAAAGCCGACCTGGCGCCCGATGCGCTCCCAGTCGAGCAGCACCAGGGCCAGCACGCCCCAGATGGCGATGTCGTCGAGGCTGGCATAGCGCAGGATGCGTTGCCCGATCGGCCGGCGCAGGATGTCGAGCTTCTCCATCAGCAGGATCAGAATCGGCAACGCCGTCACCGCGCAAGCCATGCCCACGCCGACCACGAACTGCCAGTCCGCGCCCGAAACGCCGATCCAGCCCGGAAAGCGCAGCAAGCCGACCGCCGCCAACGCACCGAATACCAGCGGCACACCCAGCGCCAGGCCCGCGGTGATGCCGCTCTCGCGGCGGTTGACCCACGCCTTGCTCAGGTCGAGCTCGATCCCCGCGATCAGCACGAACAGCATCACCGCCCAAGCGCCGAGCCCGTTGAGGATCTGCACCACCTCCGGCCGGAACACGAAGGTGTAGTAGCCCGGGAACGCCGCCCCCAGGATGCCCGGGCCAAGCACGATGCCGGTCAGGATCTGCACCACGACCAGCGGCGCGAAGTAGTCCGTGCGCCCCAGGCGCCAGATCAGGAACGGCACACAGAAGATGATCGCCATCGCGATCAGGAACACTTCCATGGTGGTCACTGCATGCATACGCGTTGTCCTTCAGCCGCCGGGCGGCAGCGAAGCGCGGATTATGGGGTGGCGCTCAGGCCGTGTCATGGGGTCGCAGGGCTGCTGTGACACTGCCGCCATTAGCCGTCGAGCGACCACATCCCCTCATCGTCCTGGCCACCGTAGAACACGCCGAAGATCGAGACTACTTCCCGTTCGGCATCCTCAGGAACGCATCACAGCGGCGCTACGGTAACTCGTGATCCGAAGGCCCGGGGATAGATCGTCCCGCTTTGTCCCCCGCTCCGGGAACGTCTCCAAGCTCTCGCAGTAGGCCACGATCGCATCGACGTAGCGGACGGCCGAAGCAGGCGCCCCGGCATCGGTGTGCTTGAAGCACAGCGGCAGTGCAAGTCCTGAGCGGCCACGCCCAGAAACGAGAAAGCCCGCATTTCTGCGGGCTTTTCCGTGACGCAATGGTGGCCGGGGAGGGAATCGAACCCCCGACACGGGGATTTTCAATCCCCTGCTCTACCAACTGAGCTACCCGGCCACTGCGGGACGCGCATGATACGGGGCGCGCCGCAGAACGGCAACCATTTCTTGAGCGCCCCATTGTCGATGGCACCCACCCAGGCATCGGCCGGGCGCGGCGACGCGCTAACATCGTGGGCCCACCCTCGACGGAGCGCTGCGATGAAGCCGTGGAAGCTGCTGACCCTCCTGTTGGCGACCTGCGTGGTCGCGGCCTGCGTCACCAGCCCGCGCCGTGTCTCCGAGCCGGCGGCGAGCATCCAGCAACTGAGCGTCGCGGCCGACGGCAGTTGGTCGGTGGATCTGCGAGTGCAGAACTACAGCAGCGTGCCGATGCGCTTCGAGTCCATCCAGCTCGACCTGACGGTCGGCGGCGACGCGGCCGGTACGCTGGCGTCCTCGACCCCGATCACGATCGGGCCCGAGTCTGCCGATGTGCTCACGCTGGCGTTCGCGCCCAGCGCGCCGGCGCGGCTGCAGACGGCTGATGCGCTGGCCGCCGGGCGCAGCCTGCCCTATCGCATCGACGGGACGCTGCGTGCGGCCCCCGACGATCGCGGCGCCGCCCGCGACTACAGCGTCCGCCGCGACAGCGCGCTCAGCCCCGTGCCGGGCCTGCCCGGCGTGCTGCGCTGATCCCGTCGCGCACCTCCCGCCGAGCACGCGCTGTGTGCCCGCTCCCCTTTTAGAAGAGCCGACCCCATGAGCACCTACCACGCCCCGTTGACCGACATCCGCTTCGCGCTGCACGACGTGCTGCAGGTCGAGTCCCTGTTTGCTTCCCTGGGCTTCGAGGACGCCAACCGTGAGACGGTCGATGCGGTGCTCGACGAGTGCGCCCGGCTGTGCGAGACCGTGCTTGCGCCACTCAATCGCATCGGCGACGAGCAGGGCGTGCGCTATGACAAGGCCACCGGCGCGGTGACCACGCCCGACGGGTTCAAGGACGCCTACGACCAGTTCGCGCAAGGCGGCTGGACCGGCATGAGCGCACCGGCGGAGTTCGGCGGCATGAACATGCCGCACACGGTGGGCATCTGCCTGGAGGAGATGATCGATGCGGCCAACCTGGCGTGGAGCAATTTCCCGTTGCTCTCGCACGGCGCGGTCAATGCCCTCCACCACCACGGCGAGGCGTGGCAGAAAGAAGTCTTCCTCAAGCCGCTGATCGCCGGCACCTGGACCGGCACGATGTGCTTGACCGAGCCGCACTGCGGCACCGACCTCGGCCTGCTCAAGACGCGCGCCGAGCCTGCGGCCGACGGCGCCTATGCGATCACCGGCACCAAGATCTTCATCACCGCCGGCGAGCACGACCTGACCGACAACATCATCCACTTGGTGTTGGCGCGCCTGCCTGATGCGCCGGCCGGCAGCAAGGGGATCTCGCTGTTCGTCGTGCCCAAGGTCAAGGTCGGGCGCGACGGTACGCTCGGCGCGCGCAACGCGGTGCGCTGCGGCGCGGTCGAGCACAAGATGGGCATCCACGGCTCGGCGACGTGCGTGATGAACTTCGACGGCGCCGAGGGCTGGCTGGTCGGCCAGCCGCACAAGGGCCTGCTGGCGATGTTCACCATGATGAACACCGCGCGCCTGGGCGTCGGCGTGCAGGGCCTGGGCCTGGCGACGCGTGCCTACGAGAACGCATTGCGCTACGCACGCGAGCGCCTGCAGTCGCGGGCGCTGTCGGGTCCCAAGTTGCCCAGCAAGCCGGCCGACCCGATCCTGGTGCAGCCGGACGTGCGCCGCATGTTGCTGACCTGCAAGGCGCTGACCGAGGGCGGCCGCCTGCTCGCCTACCACGCCGGCTCGCTGGTTGATGCCGCACATGGCGCCGCCGACGAGACCGCACGCCGCCAGGCCGACGACCTGCTCGGCTTCCTGACCCCGATCGTCAAGGCCTGCCTCACCGAGTGGGGCAACGAGTGCACCTATCACGCGCTGCAGTGTTTCGGTGGCCATGGCTACATCGCCGAGCACGGCATGGAGCAATTGGCGCGCGACGCGCGCATCACCACGCTCTACGAGGGCACCACCGGCATCCAGGCGTTGGACCTGGTGGGCCGCAAGGTGCTGCAGCTGCAGGGCGCGGGACTGCGCGTGTTCCTGGGCATGATCGAGGCGTTCTGCAGCGAGCACGAGGGCGATGCCCAGTTGGCGGAGTTCGTCGGCCCGCTGCGTGAGAAGGCCGCGCAGTGGCAGGCGCTCACCCGCGCCATCGCCGAACGCGCCGCGGCCGATCCCGAGGAAGTCGGCGCCGCCGCGCACGATTACCTGTTCTTCTCCGGCTACGTGGCCTTGGCCTACTGGTGGGCACGCAGCGTGGCCGTCGCCGATGCGTCGTCGCGGCCGGAGACGTTCAAGGCCGGCAAGCGCGAGACCGCGCGGTTCTACTTCGCACGCCTGCTGCCGCGCACGCTGGCGCACGCCGCAGCGATCGAGAGCGGCCCGGCACCGCTGCTGTCGCTGGCCGATGAGGCCTTCGACAGCTGACCCAAGCCGGGCGCGCCACTGCGCTGATACAGCCAGTGGCGCGCCCGGCCCGTTGACCTGCGGCGCCTCCGCGATCCGCTCGACGCGCGTCTTGCACAAACCGTCACAGTTCGGGTATATGCTCGATTCCCGATGGAGACCGACTGCGCGCGTCCTCGCCTCGTCCCCACCGGTTCCGATCCGGCGCCGGTCGCCGAAGCATCGGCATTCGATTCCGCGCCCCGCCCCCACACTGCCGGTGTGCGCCTGCTTGCGCTCGACGCACATGGCCGGGCATTGAACTGGATCAGTTGGCAGGACGCGGCGTGCCTGTACGCACGCGACGCGGTCGCCTGGACCCTCGGCGCGCCCTGCATCACGGTCTTGGGCGGGCTGTGCCGCGCAACCGGCCGCCGGAGCCGGCTGGACCTGCACCCGATCATCGCCGGCCGCAGCCATGCGCGCGCCAGTGCGCTCGATCCGACCCCGGCCTTGACCAACCCCGCGCTGTTCGCCCGCGACCATCACCTGTGCCTGTACTGCGGCCGCCAGGTCGGGCGCCAGTCGCTGACGCGCGACCATGTCGCCCCGCTGTCCCAGGGCGGGCTCGACATCTGGGAGAACGTGGTCTCGGCCTGCGTGGCCTGCAACTCCCGCAAGGGCGGGCGTACGCCGCAACAGGCCGGCATGCCGCTGCTGGCGGTGCCGTTCCGGCCCAGCTGGATCGAGCATCTGATCCTGAGCAACCGCAACATTCTGGCCGACCAGATGAGCTTTTTGAGCGCCCACCTGCCCCGCCGCGGCCCACGCGCCGTCGTCTGACGCCAAGCGACAGGCATCTGCGGCGTGCGGCCTGTGCGCCGCGTCATTCTCGCAACCGGGACGCCATACATCATGCGCGGTCTTCGCCAACCCGCCGCGTGACCGCGGCATGACGCCCGGGCAGGGCCAGGCCTTACAATGCGCGGATGATCGATTCCTCGCGCTACCCGCGCCTTGCGCGCATCGACGCGCCGTCCGACCTGCGCCAGTTCGACGAGAGCGAACTGCCGGCGATCGCCGACGAGCTGCGCACCTACCTGATCGAGTCCGTCGGCCGCAGTGGGGGCCATTTCGGCGCCGGGCTGGGCGTGATCGAACTCACGACCGCGCTGCATTACCTGTACGAAACGCCCGAGGACCGCATCGTCTGGGACGTCGGCCATCAGACGTACCCGCACAAGATCCTCACCGGCCGCCGCGACAGCATCCATACGGTCAAGCAGAAGGACGGCGTGGCGCCGTTCCCCAAGCGCGAGGAATCGGAGTTCGACACCTTCGGCGTCGGCCACTCGAGCACCTCGATTTCGGCCGCGCTGGGTATGGCCATCGCCAACGCGCGCGCCGGCAACGAGCGCCGCGTGGTCGCCGTGATCGGCGATGGCGCGATGACCGCCGGCATGGCCTACGAGGCCCTCAACCACGCCGGCGGCATGGAGCCCGAGCCCGACCTGCTGGTGGTGCTCAACGACAATCGCATGTCGATCAGCGAGGCGGTCGGCGGCCTGACCCAGATGCTCGGCCGCATGACCGGCAGCCGCACGCTCAATGCCCTGCGCGAAAGCGGCAAGAAGCTGCTGGGCGACAAGAACAATCCGACGGCGAAGTTCGTGCGCCGCTGGGAAGAACACTGGAAGGGCATGTTCGTGCCGTCCACGCTGTTCGAGGAGATGGGCTTCCATTACACCGGCCCGATCGACGGCCACGACATGAAGGCGCTGGTCGGTGCGCTCAAGACGCTGCGGGGCCTCAAAGGGCCGCAGCTGCTGCACGTGATCACGACCAAGGGCAAGGGCTACGAGCTCGCCGAGGGCGACCAGATCGGCTACCACGCGGTCTCGCCGTTCGACCCGAGCACGGGCGTGGTCGCCAAGGGCGGCGCGAAGAAGCCGACCTACACCGACGTGTTCGGCGACTGGCTGTGCGACATGGCCGCCGTCGACGACCGTCTGCTGGGCATCACCCCGGCGATGCGCGAGGGCTCGGGCCTGGTGCGGTTCTCCAAGGAATACCCCGAGCGCTATTTCGATACCGCGATTGCCGAGCAGCACGCCGTGACGCTGGCTGCGGGCATGGCCTGCGAGGGCGCCAAACCGGTCGTGGCGATCTACTCGACGTTCCTGCAGCGCGCCTACGACCAGTTGGTGCACGATGTCGCGCTGCAGAATCTCGACGTGCTGTTCGCGATCGATCGCGCCGGTGTCGTCGGGCCCGACGGCGCCACGCATGCCGGCAATCTCGACCTGAGTTTTCTGCGCTGCGTGCCGAACATGGTCGTCATGGCGCCCGCCGACGAAGACGAAGCCCGGCGCATGCTCACCACCGGCTTCCGCCATGAAGGCCCGGCCGCGGTGCGCTACCCACGCGGCACCGGCCCTGGCGTGGCGATCGACCCGGGCCTGGAGACGCTACCGATCGGGCAGGCGCAGATCCGCCGACAGGGCCGCCGCATCGCCCTGCTTGCCTTCGGCGCCATCGTGCCGGCCGCCGAGGCCGTCGCCGCCGAGTTGGATCTGACGGTCGTCAACATGCGCTTCGTGCGCCCGCTCGACCGCGCGCTGGTCCTTGAACTCGCGCGTTCGCACGACGGCTTCGTGACCCTGGAGGACAACGTCGTCGCCGGTGGCGCCGGTTCGGGTGTGTCCGAACTGCTCAATGCCGAGGGCATCGCGATGCCGGTGCTGCACTTGGGCTTGCCCGATGCGTTCCAGCACCACGCCAGTCGCGAAGACCTGCTGGCCGAGGCCGGACTCGATGTCGCCGGCATCCGCGCCGCGGTGCTGACGCGCTGGCCGGATCTGGCGGCAGCGACCGCACCGGTCGTGGGCAGCGCCGCGGGCTGAGCCGCCGCGTCGCGTTCTGATCGCCCGCACCCGGTCGCGACCCGCGCACCGGCGGTATCAGACACGTAGCCTTGACTGAGGCGCCCGCGCTACCGGGCGCCCGCTTCGATCTTGTCGGGCAGCGCGAAGCAGCCGATGAACTGCAAGGCCAGCGCGCGATCGCCGGTCAGGCGCAACGCGCCGGCAGCTTCGGCCTCGGCGAACGACAGGCCGCCGTAGACCAGACCGACGAAGGTCGTGGTCGTCTCGGTGTCGAACACGACGTCCGCCCCGTCCGCATCGCCGCGCTCGATCGTCAGCCCCGCCGAAGACAGCCGGCCGATGAAGGCATTGCCGGGAAAGCGGAAGGCCACCGTCATCGTCAGCGGCACACGATCGGGCCGCAGCATCGTCCGTAGCGACAGCATCATCGAGACCGCCGACAGCGGCCGCGTCGGGTCGTGCAGCGGCGAGCGTACCGCCCAACGGCCGAGCACCTGGAAGATCGGCTCGGCCTCGTAGCCCCAGGCCGTCAGCTCGTAGGCCTGCCCCCGGGCCGGCGGTGGCAACTGGCATTTGCGCAGCACGCCGACGCGTTCCAGCCCTGCCAGCCGCTGCGTCAGCACGTTCGCACTGATCCCGGTGAGGTCGGCCTTGAGGTCGGAAAACCGGCGCGGGCCGAACATCAGTTCGCGGATCACCAGCAGCGCCCAGCGCTCGCCGACGAGTTCAAGCGCAAGCGCAGCGCCGCAGGCGTCGTCGTACCAGCGCCCCACCATCGCCTGCGCCGATTCAGTTTCTTTTTCTAACTTCATTGTTGTTTTTTATAACTTCATGATCCAGGATCGGCAATCACGCCCATCGCGACGCCTCGTTCCATCCGACAGGAGAAAGCGCATGACCTATGTCCAGGGTTTCGTGGTCGCAGTGCCGACCGCCAACAAGGACGCTTACGCACAGCATGCCCGCGATGCGTTCAAGGTGTTCAAGACGTACGGGCACGTCCGTTGTGTGGAGGCCTGGGGCGACGAGGTGCCACGCGGCAAGTGCAACGATTTCCAGGGCGCTGTGCAGGCGACCGACGATGAGACCGTGGTGTTCAGTTGGATGGAGTATCCCGACCGCGCGACCCGCGACCAGGCCCACGAGAAGATGATGGCCGATCCGCGCATGCAACAGATGCAGGACATGCCCTTCGATGGCAAGCGCATGATCCTAGGCGGCTTCGCCTCCCTCGTCGACGCCGGGACCGGCCGCGGCGGCTATGTCGACGGCATCGTGCTGCCAGTCCCAGCGCGCGCACGCGATGCGTACACCGCGATGGCGCGCAAGACCGCCGAGGCGTTTCTGGAGTACGGGGCCGTGCGCGTGATGGAGGCCTGGGGCGACGATGTGCCCGAGGGCAAGCACACCGATTTCCGACGTGCGGTGCTGCTCGAAGACCACGAACACGTGGTGTTCTCGTGGATCGAATGGCCCAACCGGGAGCTGCGCAATGCGGCGTGGCCGAAGCTGATGGAGGACCCGCGGATGCGCCCGGACGGCGAAATGCCGTTCGATGGCAAGCGCATGATCTATGGCGGCTTCGCCCTGCTTGTGGAGGCCTGAGCCCACGCGCTTCGCGTGCACGGTCCGCCGCGCCGTGGGCGCCGGCGGATGACGCTACGGCGCTTGGACCTCGTAGCCCTTGGCTGCCAGCTTGGCGAGATAGCCATGCTCGCCGAGCACAAGCGACATCGGCAGCACCGCGAACGTCGTCTGGTTCTGTGCGAGCGCGGTCTCGGCCGTCTCGAGCCACTTCGCCTCGACGCGTCGGTCGACGTCTTCCACCCCAAGCCGCTTGGCCAGCGCGCCCTGGGTGAAGGTCCGCATGCACACGGTGTAGGTGTTCTCGCCCTGCAGCGCGCGCAGCGCATCGATATCGCCGACGGCCCAGGCGTTGGCGCGCTCGCCCATGTGCTGCAGATCGCGCTCGATCCGCGCGAGCATGCGCTCGAAGCAGGGCAGGTCGTCGAGCGGCGCGCCGCCGAACTCGCGCAGCGCCGCCTTCGTGTCCTCCACCCGGATCTCGAGGTCGGTCCGGACAATAGGCACCCGATGCGACTTCGCCAGGCGCGTGACCACCGGCTCGATGATGCCGTCCTGGCGCATGCGCATCCGTGAGATCGCCGAGGCATAGAGCTCGCCGGCCGCGAACACCGGCCGCCAGCGCTCGACGCGATCGCTGCGCCCGATCCATCGCGCCTTCAGCGGCGCCCAGCGCGCATAGAGCGCGGGCGGCACGACATCCTGCAACTGCTTGCCGTCCGGATTGCGCCGCGCCCGCAGCAGCGCCGGCACCATCAACAGCGTTCGGAACCGCCCGACATCGGCACGCAACTCGATCTGCGGCGCGGTGATCACGGTCTGCGCACGCGCGATGACCGCCTCGACCTCGTCGGTGTTCCAGTCGATATCGCGCGGCAACGGCGACACCTCTCCGAGCACATACAGCGTGTGATCGCCGCGGCGCACCTGCCACAGACCCGGGCCGGGCTGGACGCCCGAGACCACGACCGGCCCCATGTCGACGATGCCCGCCTCACCGGACGGCGGCGGCGGCGCGCCGGCAGCGGGCGCCTGCGCCCACGCCGGGGCCGCCCCTGCGATCAGCGCCATGCCCATTACGATTCCGACGATTCGCTCGCGCATCGATGGCATCCCAGATCCGAAGCCGCGATTGGATGCCGGCACGGGTCGCCCGGCAAGCCTCTGGCAATCCGGCCACCAGGCCGCAGTCAGGTGGATGCTCAAAAGCAAGTGTGGGGATAGAAATTTCACTTCGAATAGGCAGCGGCCTGCCGGCCGGTAGCCGCTCCTCCCTCGGTCAGGACCGCTTCACGGCCCAGCCACGCGAAGCACGCGTGGCGTTCGCATGGATGCGCGGCATGCCGCGCAACGCCATCCATCCTCACCCTGTCCTGACTCGGGCGCGCGCC
Source organism: Luteimonas sp. gir (assembly GCF_037198055.1). Taxonomy (NCBI): domain Bacteria; kingdom Pseudomonadati; phylum Pseudomonadota; class Gammaproteobacteria; order Lysobacterales; family Lysobacteraceae; genus Luteimonas; species Luteimonas sp. gir. The sequence goes on along the minus strand of NZ_JBBAXQ010000005.1, from coordinate 118,814 downwards.
ATCCATGGCGCGCTCGACGCGGCCACCGGCCGTCAGTCCGCTGTCGCGGACTTTGGCAATCCGGCTTCGGGTGGACATAGAGCCGCCTACTGGAAAAAGTGGCTGTCGGCCTCATTGCGGGGCGCTTCGCCGGGCAGGGCAGCGGAACGCGCTGTTCGAGCCGGGAAGCAGTCTCCGGCCGGCGCGACGCGCGCTCCGAGGACGGGTCTCTAATCGAACGGGCAGAATCCTGGGACTTGAGAACAAAAAAAGACCCGCGCAAGGCGGGCCTCAATATTTGGTCGGGGTAGCCGGATTCGAACCGACGACCACTTGTCCCCCAGACAAGTGCGCTACCAGGCTGCGCTATACCCCGGAAAGCTGGGCAGTATACCCGTTGGCGAGCGTTTCGCCCATGCCTGCGTCAACGCTTGAGCAGTTGCAGCACGTCCTCGAGTTCCATGCGCACCTGGCGCACGATCTGGCTGCTGAGCGCCGACTCCTGCTTGGCGCCCGCGCCTTCCAGGCGCAGACGCGCGCCGCCGATCGTGTAGCCCTGCTCGTAGAGCAGACCGCGGATCTGACGCACCATCAGCACGTCGTGGCGCTGGTAGTAGCGGCGATTGCCGCGGCGCTTGACCGGGCTCAGGCTGGGGAACTCGGTCTCCCAGTAGCGCAGCACATGCGGCTTCACGTCGCACAGCTCGCTGACCTCGCCGATCGTGAAGTAGCGCTTGGCCGGAATCGGCGGCAGTTCGCGGTTGCTGCCCGGATCAAGCATGACCCGCTCCCGCGCCGACGGTGCCGGTGTAGGCCTCGACCCGCTCCTTGAGCTTCTGCCCGGGGCGGAAGGTGACCACCGTGCGCGCGGAGATCGGGATCTCCTCGCCGGTCTTGGGGTTGCGGCCGGGACGCTCGTTCTTGCGCCGCAGGTCGAAGTTGCCGAAGCCCGACAGCTTGACCTGGCGGCCGTGCTGCAGCGCTTCGCGCAGGACGTCGAAGAACGCATCGACGAACTCCTTGGCCTCGCGCTTGTTCAGCCCGACTTCCTCGTAGAGCTTCTCGGCCATGTCCGCCTTCGTCAACGCCACGCCCGCATCCCCTTGTCCACCTCAGCCTCGGATCTTCGCGCCGTGGTCGCGCGCCAGCGCTTCGACCACGTTCGCGACCACTGTTTCGACATCGCGATCGGTCAGAGTGCGTGAAGTTTCCTGCAGAATCAAGCCCATGGCGAGACTCCTGAAACCCGATTCGACGCCCTGCCCGGCATAACGGTCGAACAGGCGGATCCCGGTCAGCAGCGGGCCGGCGGCCGCGCGGACGGTGGCCTCCAGCGCGGCCCAGTCGACGGCGTCGGGGGCGACGATCGCCAGGTCGCGGCGCACCGAGGGGAAACGCGAGAGCGGCGCCACACGCGGCAGCGCACGGGCCTGCAGTGCTGCAGCATCGAGTTCGAACGCCACGACCGATGCGTCGATGTCCAACGCACGCAGCAGGCGCGGATGCAGTTCGCCGATCCAACCGACCTGCACGCCATCGCGCAGCACATCCGCCGAGCGGCCCGGGTGGCCGTGCGCCGCGGTCGAGCGCCTGAACGTCAGCTGCGCACCCGCGACCGCGGCCAGCGCCTCGAGGTCGCCCTTGAGGTCGAAATAATCGACCGGCCGCGCCGGTTGGCCCCACTGCTCGGCCTGCGCATCGCCGGCGACGGCCGCCGCGACCCGTAATGTCTCGACTGGCGCACCCGCCGTTCCCGACGCCGGATCCACGCTTGCGAACACCTTGCCGAGTTCGAACAGCCGCACGCGCGTCTGTTGGCGGGCGAGGTTCCGCGCCAGTGTCGCGACCAGCCCCGGCAGCAGCGCGGTCCGCATGACGCCCAATTCCGCGCTGAGCGGGTTGGCCAGCGGCACAGCGCCGTCGTCGGCCTGCCAGGTCGCGAGCAGGGCGGCGTCGACGAAGGCGAAATTGACCGTCTCCAGGCAATCGCGGGCCACCAGTTGGCGACGCAGCTCGGCCTCGGCGACCTGGGTCTCGCTGGGGGCGGCAATCCGCGTCGCGCCCCCGGGCAGCGTCGTTGGCACCCGGTCGTAGCCGTGGATGCGCACGACTTCTTCGATCAGGTCTTCCTCGATCGCCAGGTCGAAGCGCCGCGTCGGCGCGGTGACCCGCCAACCGTCGGCATCGGCGGCGACCTCGAGCCCGAGCGCACGCAGGATGCGCTCGACTTCGGCGTCGTCGACGGTCAGCCCCAGCACGCGCGCCAGCCGCGTGCGGCGCAGCGCGATCGTACGCGGCTGCGCGAGATGCGCATCGAGCTCGGCGGCCGTCACCGGGCCAGCCCGGCCGCCGGCGACGTCCAGAATCAGCCGCGTCGCGTACTCGAGCGCGGTGCGCGGCAGTTCGGGGTCCACACCGCGCTCGAAGCGGTGCGCGGCATCGGTGTGCAGGCCCAGGCGTCGGCTGCGGCCGATGATCGCGTCGGGAGCGAAGTGCGCCGATTCCAGGAACACGTTGCGCGTGGCATCGGTCACGCGGGTGTCGAAGCCGCCCATCAGGCCCGCGAGTGCGACGACGCGGTCGTTGTCGGTGATCGCCAGGAACTGCGGGTCGAGCGTCGCGTCACGGCCATCGAGCAGCTTGAGCGTTTCGCCCTGGCGCGCACGGCGCACACCCACCGGGCCGGTCAGCAGGTCGCGGTCGAAGGCATGCATCGGCTGGCCGAGTTCGAGCATCACGTACTGGGTGACATCGACGAGGAAGCTGACCGGGCGGATGCCGCTGCGGCGCAGGCGCTCGGCCATCCACACCGGGGTCGGACGCGTCGCATCGACGCCCTCGATCACCCGGCCCAGGTACCGCGGTGCGTCGCTGCCGGCATCGAGCGTCACCGGCAACGCGGCGTCCGATGCGACGTCCACGGGCGGCGCCTGCAGCGGCGCGACCTGACTGCCGAAGGCGGCAGCGACGTCGAACGCGATGCCGCGCACGCTGAAGCAGTCGGCGCGGTTGGGGGTGAGCTTGAGCTCGATCGTGGCGTCCGGCAGGCCGAGGTAATCGGCCAGCGGACGGCCGACCGGCGCGTCGTCGGGCAGTTCGAGCAGTCCTGAGGCATCGGCGTCGAGCCCCAGCTCCTTGGCCGAGCACAGCATGCCGTTGGACGCGACGCCGCGCAGCTTGGTGGCCTGGATCGTCAACTCGCCCACGCGCGTGCCGATCGTCGCCAGCGGTGCGACCAGGCCCGGGCGCGCATTCGGCGCACCGCAGACGATCTGCAGTGGCGCCGCGCCGCCGACATCGACCTGACACACCTGCAGCCGGTCGGCTTCGGGGTGCTTCTCGGCCGAGACGATGCGCGCCACGACCACGCCCTCAAGCGCGTCGCCCAGCGGCACGATGTCCTCGACCTCCAGGCCGATCGCAGTCAGCGTCGCCGCCAGGTCCTCGCGCGATGCCTCGGTGCGCACGTGCTGGCGAAGCCAGCTTTCGGAAAATTTCATGCTGAAATTCCGTGAGTCGTAATGGGGGATGCGTGGTTCAAAAAGCGGCAGGTCGCGATGGCGCGCGTGATCGGTCTGCCCGGATCACGCATGGCCCATCCCTCAGGCGAACTGCCTGAGAAACCGCACGTCGTTTTCGAAGAACGCGCGCAGGTCATCGACGCCGTAGCGCAGCATGGCGAAGCGCTCCACGCCCATGCCGAATGCGAAGCCGGTATAGCGCTCGGGGTCGATGCCGACCGCCTTGAGCACGTTGGGATGCACCATGCCGCAGCCCAGCACCTCCAGCCAGCGGGTGCTGCCGTCGGCCTGCTGCCAGGCGATGTCGACCTCGGCGCCGGGTTCGACGAACGGGAAGTAGCTGGGACGGAAACGCATCTCGAAATCGCGCTCGAAGAATGCGCGCACGAACTCGCTGAGCGTGCCCTTGAGATCAGCGAACGTCGCGTGCTCGTCGACCAGCAGGCCTTCGACCTGGTGGAACATCGGCGAGTGGGTCTGGTCGCTGTCGGAGCGGTAGACCTTGCCGGCGGCGATCATCCGCAACGGCGGGCGGTGCTCGCCCATGTAGCGCACCTGCACGCCGGAGGTGTGCGTGCGCAGCAGGCGCGCGACCCCGGCCGCGTCGGGCGCGAAATAGAACGTGTCGTGCATCGCGCGTGCCGGATGGTGCGGCGGGAAGTTCAGCGCCTCGAAGTTGTGCCAGTCGTCCTCGATCTCCGGGCCGTCGGCCAGTTCGTAGCCCAGCCGGCCGAAGATGTCGGCGATGCGCTCGAGGGTACGGCTGATCGGATGCACGCCGCCGCGACCCGCATCGCGCCCTGGCAGGGTCACGTCGATCGTCTGCGAGGCCAGGCGCGCGTCGAGCGCGGCGTCCTCGAGCGCGGTCTTGCGCTGGGCCAATGCCGCGCCGATCGCGTCGCGCGCGCGGTTGATGGCCTCGCCGGCCGCCTTGCGCTGGTCGCCAGGCAGTGCGCCGAGCGCCTTGAGCTGGGCGGTGATGCTGCCGCTCTTGCCCAGCAGCGCCACGCGCAGCGCTTCGAGCGCCTCGGGCGTGTCCGCCGCGTCGATGTCGGCCAGCGCCCGGCTCGACAGGGATTCGATTTCGCTCATCTACAGGCCCGTCACTGATGAAAGGTCCGCGTCGCAGACGCGCCCGAAACCGGGGCGTCGCACGTTCGGATGCCGCAAAAAACGATGGGGAAGGACTTGCGCCCTTCCCCACGTGACCGCCGGACGGATCCGGCGGCAGTACCGCTTTACGGTGGAGACGACGGCCTTAGGCCGCCAGCGCGCCCTTCGCCTTCTCGGCGAGCGCGGTAAAGCCGGTCGCATCGTGCACCGCGATATCGGCCAGGACCTTGCGGTCCAGCGTGATGCCAGCCTTGAGCAGGCCATTCATGAAGCGGCTGTAGCTGATGCCGTTCAGACGGGCCGCCGCGTTGATACGCGTGATCCACAGCGAACGGTAGTCGCGCTTCTTCTGCTTGCGACCGATGTAGGCGTACTGGCCGGCCTTGATGACGGCCTGCTTGGCGACGCGGAAGACCTTGCGACGGGCGTTGTAATAGCCCTTCGCGCGGCCGAGGACCTTCTTGTGACGGCGGCGCGCTTGGACGCCACGCTTGACTCGTGCCATGGTTCAGTCCTCCTCAGAGATACGGCAGCATGCGGTCGAGACGACCGCTGTCGCACGCCGGAATGTGGTTCGTCTGGCGGAGATTGCGCTTCCGCTTCGTCGCCTTCTTGGTGAGGATGTGGCTGCGATTGGCGTGGCCGGCCTTGTACTTGCCGGAAGCCGTCTTCCGGAAACGCTTGGAAGCGCCCCGGTGCGTCTTGATCTTGGGCATTGCGAGAGTCCTTGTGGGATACGAGTACTGACCGGGCGGTGGCGCTCGCCACACTTTCCATCCATGCCCATGCCGGTGTTCAGGCCTCGATCCCCACGGGATTCCGGCCGGTCCTGATACCGCTCAAATCACCCGGACAGGCCGGGAGCCGCGCATTATGCCGCGCGCCGCTTTGGCTTGCAAATCATCGGCTTGGCCTTCCGGAAAGCGGCGCGTCCGCGTCCGCCGGGCCTCGCCGGGCAATCGCCCTGGGGCGCGGCCAAATGGCGGCGTTGCCGAAAACGCAAAGAGGCGCCTTGCGGCGCCTCTCTTCACCCTGCCCCGGTCCGGAACAGGCGAGCTGGAGTCCTGCGGCGCCCTAGGACGCGACCGGTCAGCGCTTCTTCGGCGCGATCATCATCACCATCTGCCGGCCTTCCAGGCGCGGCCGCGACTCGATGACGATGTCCTCGCCGAGGTCGGCCTCGATCCGCGCCGCCATCTCGCGGCCCAGTTCCTGGTGGCTCATTTCGCGGCCACGGAAGCGGATGTTGACCTTGATCTTGTCGCCGTCTTCCAGGAAAGCCCGCATCTTGCGCAGCTTGATCTGGTAGTCGCCCTCGTCGGTGACCGGCCGGAACTTCAGTTCCTTGATCTCGACCTGCTTGGTCTTCTTCTTGGCCTCGTTGGCCTTCTTCTGGGCTTCGAACTTGAACTTGCCGAAATCCATGATCTTGCAGACCGGCGGGTCCGCATTGGGCTGGATCTCGACGAGGTCGAGTCCCTCCTCTTCGGCGGCGCGCAATGCATCGTCGCGCGAGAGCACGCCAATCATTTCTCCGTCCGAACCGATCACGCGCACACGGGGTACGCGGATATCCTGGTTGCGCCGATTCTGCTTGTCAGGGGTGCTAATACTGCAATCTCCGAAATGGAACATACCGCCGGCTCGTCAGCCAACGGGGCGACCGGCGCGGCCGATGATGGCGCCGCGCCGGTGAAGAACTCATGCTGACACCGGCTCCGCGCGGAGGCGCGAAACGAAATCGCCGACCGGCATCGTGCCCAGATCTTCCCCGGACCGCGTCCGAACCGCGACTGCACCGTTTTCCTTCTCGCGGTCCCCGACCACGAGCAGATACGGCACCCGCTGCAGCGTGTGCTCGCGGATCTTATAGCCGATTTTCTCGTTCCGCAAATCGGCCTCGACCCGGACGCCTTGATTCGCAAGGGATTTCCGCACCGCCTCGACGAAGTCGGCCTGGGCGTCGGTGATGTTCATCACCACCGCCTGCACCGGGGCCAGCCAGGCGGGGAACTGCCCGGCATGGTGCTCGATCAGGATGCCGATGAAACGCTCCATGGAGCCGACGATCGCCCGGTGCAGCATGACCGGGGTGCGGCGCTGGCTCTGCTCGTCGACGTACTCCGCGCCCAGGCGCCCGGGCATCATGAAGTCGACCTGCATCGTGCCCAGCTGCCAGGTCCGGCCGATGGCGTCCTTGAGGTGGTACTCGATCTTCGGGCCGTAGAACGCGCCCTCGCCCGGCAGCTCCTCCCAGGCCACGCCGCAGGCCGACAACGCATTGCGCAGCGCGGCCTCGGCCTTGTCCCAGGTCGCGTCGTCGCCCAGCCGCGACTCGGGCCGCAGCGCGATCTTGATCTGGATGTCCTGGAAGCCGAAATGCGCATAGACCGCGAGCGCCTGCTGGTGGAACGCGGTCACCTCCGACTCGATCTGCGCCTCGGTGCAGAACACGTGGCCGTCGTCCTGGGTGAAGCCGCGCACGCGCAGGATGCCGTGCAGCGCGCCCGAGGGCTCGTTGCGATGGCAGGAGCCGAATTCGCCATAGCGGATCGGCAGGTCGCGATAGCTGTGCAGGCCCTGATTGAAGACCTGCACGTGGCCGGGGCAGTTCATCGGCTTCACCGCATAGGTCCGCTTCTCGGACTCGGTGAAGAACATGTTGTCCTTGTAGTTGTCCCAGTGGCCGGACTTCTGCCACAGCGAGACATCGAGGATCTGCGGGCAGCGCACCTCGCCGTAGCCGCTGTCGCGGTAGACCTGGCGCATGTACTGCTCGACCACCTGCCACAGCGCCCAGCCCTTGGGGTGCCAGAACACCAGACCCGGCGCTTCTTCCTGAAGGTGGAACAGGTCCTGGGCCTTGCCGATGCGCCGGTGGTCGCGCTTCTCGGCTTCCTCGATGCGCTGGATATAGGCCTTGAGCTGCTTGGCGTCGGCCCAGGCGGTGCCGTAGATGCGCTGGAGCTGCTCGTTCTTCGAGTCGCCGCGCCAGTATGCGCCGGAAATGCGCGTGAGCTTGAACGCCTTGAGGAAGCGCGTATTGGGCACGTGCGGTCCGCGACACATATCGACGTATTCCTGATGGAAGTACAGCCCCATCTCGGTGATGTCCGGGCCCATGTCGTCGATCAGCCGCAGCTTGTAATCCTCGCCGCGCGCCCGGAATGTCTCGATGACCTCCGCACGCGGGGTCATCTTCTTGATCACGTCGTACTCGGTGTCGATCAGCTCGCCCATGCGCTTCTCGATCGCCGCCAGGTCCTCGGGCGTGAACGGCCGCTCGCTGTAGACGTCGTAATAGAAGCCTTCATCGATCACCGGGCCGATGACCATCTTGACCTCGGGGTAGAGCTGCTTGACCGCGTGCCCGACCAGGTGCGCGCAGGAGTGGCGGATGATCTCCACACCCTCCGGGTCCTTGGGGGTGAGGATCTGCAGCGAGGCGTCGTGGTCGATCAGATCGGAGGCGTCGACCTGGCGGCCGTCGACCTTGCCGGCGACGGTGGCCTTGGCCAGGCCCGGGCCGATCGACTGGGCGACCTGCATGACCGTGACGGGGTGGTCGAACTCGCGGCGGCTGCCGTCGGGAAGCGTGATGGTGATCATGGGCGTGATGGCTATGAGGGGAGGTGGAGATTCGCGAACGCGGGCCGATCGCAAGCAGTCGATGGTCGTTCCCGGGTCGCGGCGTGTCGCACAAAAAAAGCGCCACGAGGGCGCCTTGGAGGACCCGCGGGGACGATCAGCGCTGGAAGGGGGTAGTGCTCATGTCGCACGCTCGGCCGGCGCAAACGCGGGCCACCTGTTCGGCTGGAGGGACGCCAGGGGCCGATTCTAGCCCAGAACGCCGGGCCGGCGTTGCGCGCCGCGGCCGTGGCATCATGCGGTCGCCCCCAGCGCCGCGACGGCGTGCGATGACCATCAAAGGCAAGCCCACTTCCCTCGATATCGCGCATCTGGCCGGCGTGTCCCAGCCGACCGTCTCGCGCGCATTACGCGGCCACCCGTCGGTGAGCCGGGACACGCGCGAGCGCATCCTCGCGATCGCCCGCGAGCTCAACTACAAGGTCGACAAGAACGCCTCCAACCTGCGCTGCCAGCAGTCCGGCACGCTGGCGCTGCTGTTCTTCGAAGAACCGGCGGACGACGCGATCAATCCGTTCTTCCTGTCGATGCTTGGCGCGATCACCCGGGCCTGCGCGCTGCGCGGCTACGACCTGCTGATCTCGTTCCAGCAGCTCTCCAGCGACTGGCACGCCGACTACGAGGACTCCCACAAGGCCGACGGTCTGCTGCTGCTCGGCTACGGCGACTACCTCCAGGCCCGCGACCAGCTGCAGCAACTGGTCGAACAGGGCACCCGCTTCGTGCGCTGGGGCGCGGCGCTGCCGGGCCAGCCGGGGGTGTCGATCGGCAGCGACAACTTCCAGGGCGGCCGGGCGATGGCCGAGCACCTGCTCGCGCAGGGGCGCCGGCGCATCGCCTTCCTCGGCGACGCCTCCGCGCGCTACCCCGAGTTCCAGGAGCGCCACCGCGGCCTGGCGGCGGCGCTGGCCGAGGCCGGCCTGGCCACCGGGCCCGCCCTGCAGGTCGATGCGGTCACCAGCGAGCAGTCCGGCTTCGAGGCCGCCCGCGCCCTGCTCGCCCGCGGCACGCCATTCGACGCGATCTTCGCCGGCAGCGATCTGATCGCGATCGGCGCGATGAAGGCGCTGCACGAGCACGGCCTGCGGGTGCCCGACGATGTCGCGGTGGCCGGATTCGACGACATCCCGCTGGCCGCATTCGTGACCCCGGGGCTGTCGACCGTGCAGCAGGACACGCGTCAGGCCGGCGCACTGCTGGTCGATACGCTGATCGCGCAGATCGAAGGGGCGCCGGTCGAAAGCCGGACGATTCCCGGCCGGCTGGTACTGCGCGGCTCGACCGGCGCGCTGTCGCCGGCTCAGCCGCGCGCGTCGCGGTAGCGGGCCAGGAACGTCGCAGCGACCCGCTCGGCCATCTCGTCGGCCAGTTGCTGCATCGGCACATTGCCCAACTCGGCGGTGGTCTGGCGGAACAGCGCCAGCCAGCGCGCGAACATGGCCTCATCGAGCCCGTCCAGGCGCATGTGTCGCTGCACAGGCGCGCCGCGGAACCGTCGCGTCCCGCGCAACATCGCCGACCAGAAGTCGACCAGCAGCGCCAGATGGGCTGGCCAGTCCTCGACGTGCGCCTCGAACACCGGCCCCAGCTGTGCGTCCGCGCGGGCCCGCGCATAGAAAGCGTGGACCAGCCGGACCACCTCCTCTTCGCTGCACAAATCGGGACCGGGAGTGGGTGTCGAGCGGTCGGGCATGGTCGGTGCGCCGGGCCGTAAGCGCCCGGAATGAACGGCAGGGAAGCACATCATCCCGGCGGATCACCTGAAAGGCCAGGAATGATCCAGATCAAGGCGCGGCGGCCGGCAACGGGGGAAGATGGCCCCACGCAAGAAGACCAGACCCCAACGGAGACGCTCCATGAACACCCGTACGATGCTGCTCGGCCTCGCCCTCCTCGGTGCCGCCGGCATGGCCCACGCCACCCCGAACTGCAAGGTCAGCCTCAAGGGCAACGACCAGATGCAGTTCGACCAGAGAACCGCCACGGTGTCGGCGAGCTGCCGCACGGTCACGATCGAACTCGCCCACGTCGGCAACCTGCCGGTCACCGCCATGGGCCACAACGTGGTCCTCACCGCGACCCCGGACGCCGATGCGGTCGCCCGCGACGGCATCAAGGCCGGCGCAGCCGCCGACTACATCCAGGCCGGCGACAAGCGCGTGCTGGCGCACACCAAGTTGGTGGGTGGCGGCCAGACGACCACGATCACCCTCCCCGGCTCGGCGCTCAAGGCCGGTGGCGACTACACCTACTTCTGCTCGTTCCCGGGCCACTCGGCGATCATGCGCGGCAAGCTGGTCGTCCAGCCCTGACCGTTCGCCGGGCCGCCGGCCCGATCCGCGACACCAGGCGCCACCTTCGGGTGGCGCTTTTTTTTGGTGCTTCGCCCAATGCGGGAATGGTGTGCCTCTTCCGACACCAGCGCCCTGCCAGCCGGAAGTCGCCTACCTCGACAGGCCGCCTCGCGACGCGGGCGCCCCCGCCACAAACCGGGGTCAGAGTGCACTTTCGCCTTGCGAAATCGCACTCTGACCCCGGTTCTTTTAGCCCGGTTGTCTGGCAGTCCGCTGCTGCGGACAGTGGCAGCTCTCTCCCGGCGGAAGTCGCGCCTTTTCGGCCAGACCGCACGGTCACTGAGCTGCCGGAACGGCCAAGGCATCCTGCTCAATCGCATATCGAGAATCGATTGATTTGAATCAATCTCGGTTTTGATCGAAATCAATTTATTCAATTGAAACAATAATCAACCGATTATTTGTTCACATATTCTTGATCCCGATCAAGGCGGCAGATAATCCTCGGACGCATATTGTTTCCACGCCAATAACAAGCGAACGGAAACAAGAGGAGACACCCAGATGAACGTCCTGAAGACCAGCCTGCTCGCCGCTGCGATCGCACTCGCAGCCTCCCCTCTGCTGTCCAGCCCCGCTCAGGCGGTCGATGCCAAGGACCTCGTCAACGCGACGCTGAGCGACGCCTCGGATCTGGCCAATCTGCCGCGCCAGCACGTCGAACTCAAGCGCCCGCCGTTCGTCCATGACCATGACCAGGTCGCCAAGGGCGGTCCCAAGGTCATCCAGTTCACGCTGCCGATTGTCGAAAAGGAAATCGTCATCGACGGCCAGGGCACCACGATGCACGCGATGACCTTCGGCGGTTCAGTGCCGGGTCCGTTGATGGTCGTGCACGAGGGCGATTATGTCGAACTCACGCTGGTCAATCCTGCAACGAATTCGATGGTGCACAACATCGATTTCCATGCGGCCACCGGCGCGCTGGGCGGCGGCGACCTCACGGTCATCCAGCCCGGCGAGGAAGTGGTGCTGCGCTGGAAGGCCACGCGTCCGGGCACGTTCGTCTACCACTGCGCCCCCGGCGGTCCGATGACACCCTGGCACGTGGTCTCGGGCATGCAGGGCACGGTGATGGTGCTGCCCCGCGACGGCCTGAAGGACGGCGACGGCAAGCCGCTGCACTACGACCGTGCCTACTATGTCGGCGAGACGGACTTCTACGTCCCGCGCGATGCCGACGGCAACTTCAAGACCTATGGCTCGCATGCCGAGGCGCTGCCCGACACGCTGGCCACCATGAAGAGCCTCACGCCCTCGCATGTCGTGTTCAACGGCGCCGTCGGCGCCCTGACGGGCGAGCACGCGATGACCAGCAAGGTCGGCGAAACGGTCCTGCTGGTGCACTCCCAGGCCAACCGCGACAGCCGTCCGCATCTGATCGGCGGCCATGGTGACTACGTCTGGGAAGAAGGCAAGTTCAACAACGCGCCGGCCAAGGACCTGGAGACCTGGTTCATCCGTGGCGGCTCGGCGGGCGCTGCGCTCTACACCTTCCGTCAGCCCGGCCTGTATGTGTACCTCAACCACAACCTGATCGAGGCCGTCCTGCTCGGTGCCGCCGCACACATCAAGGTCGACGGCGATACGTGGAACCACGACCTGATGACCACGCCGGCCCCGGCCGGTCCGATCAAGGCCAGCACCAGCCTCGCGCTGCCTGCCGACAAGTAAGTCACGCGCTCTCTCCAGCGCCCTGGGCCACCTCTGCATTGCAGGGGTGGCCTTTCTTGTTCTCGGCGTAACGCACCGTCACATTCCACAACGCCGGAAGATGGCGCCAGAGGTCTTGTCGGGTCACCGTCACCCGTCAGATTCGGCGCCTGCAGGACGTCCACCCACGCTGTGGCCGGTCCAGTCGATTGACCAGGCATCGCGATCGGCTTCGCGCGCGTGATGGCCTGCCCCCTGCGCGACCCCACGCCAGATGCCGGACGCTGCCGCCTGGCCCCGTGCGTGCTGAGGGACCGCCCACTCAGCCGATACCGGCCTGCTCACGGCCCGACCCCCATCGCCCCGCCCCCCTGCGCATGCCAATCCGACTGGACGCGGTCGATCAGAAGCCAGCGCTCTCAACGCCACCTTTGACGGGGCTGCGCGGCTGTGGATGCTGATGGGTCAGACCGGGGCGCATTGCCCATGTGGTGCCACTGGCACCGACGTCCACTGCACAGAGCGCAGCGGGACAGGACGCCGGTTAAGCGCACCGGCGCTCAGCGCACATGGAGCTGCGGGCGCGTACCACCAACGCACGCGCTGTGCCAACGCTACACGCCAGGTGTGCAGGCGCACTGACCGGTTCGTCAGACGCGCGAGCGGTGTGCGTCAGATGCTGGCGCCGCGTTGCGGCGATCCACCGCGAGGCTCGAACACGCGATGCCCTTGAGGATGAGGCATCGTCGCAAACGCAGTCGGCACTGCGGCACGACGCAGCGCTGGAGGATGAAGGCGAGCGTGCGCGTCTCGCCCGCACCGGCGCTCGCTCAGAGCAGGTAGAAGAGCCCCAGCGGGTGATGCGCACGGGCAATGCAATAGATCTGCCCGAACGTCAGCAACGCGGCGACATAGAACATGACCCGCGCGCGCCGCGACCGCTTGTCGCCGAAGGCCAGAATGCCCAGCACGACATAGACCACGATCAGCACCACCTTGGTCGCCAGCCAGCCGTTGGCATAAAGCGCGCCGGGCAGGATGGTCAGCAGCATCATCGCTGCGGTCAGCAGCGCGGTATCGATCGTATAGCTGACGTAACGCACGACGGCCACCTTCGGCCAGCGCATGCCGGCAAGCAGCGCCGCACCACGCAGCGCGAACAGCGCGCCGCTGGTCAACGCCAGTCCCATGTGCGCATGCTTGATCTGGGGATAGAACTCGATCATCGGAACGGACCCTCGACACGAGGCCGGCCAGCGCGCCACGATCGCAACGCGGCCAGCGATGAAAGCAGCAGCATGCCCGACGGCTCTACGACCGTCATCCGGGCTTGCCGTCGGCGCGCGGCGACAGATAGATGGCGCCGATTCGGGCCACCCACGGGCCGAGCACGACCAGCCAGCCGAGCGCGGACACCGCCAGCCACAGCATCGTGTCTGGCAGCACCTCGGCTGAGATCCGCAGCGCGGCGATGGCCTGGATGCCGACAAATGCCCACCACGCCGTGCCGGTCATGCGCAGCGGGCGCCCGGAATGCCCCTGGGTGACGCGCGTCACCATCGCGACCAGCACGCTACCGAACAGGCCGATGAACAAGGCGTGCGCCGGTGCGCGGCCAAGCAGGAACGTGCCGGTCTGCAGATACAGCAAGCTCTGCGCGGCATGCAGCACGCACGTCACCGGCCACCACAACAGCCCGAAGAACAGGGTGCTCAGCAGCCCCGGCGCGGCGCCGCGCGGCCACCAGCGCCAGAGCGTGTACAGGGCCAGAGCGAGCATCGGCAGATCAACCAGCCACAGCCAGGCGTAGGCATGTACGAGCTCGAGCGCCAGGTGGGCGATCAACAAGCCCCACATCGCGCCGAGCCACCACATCGGCCGCCAGGCGACGTAACCGGGCACGGCATTGCCGGCAAAGAACGGAAACATCCGGTGCGCGACGGTGAGGTACACCGGCGCCAGCAAGCCGAAGGTCCCGAGCTTGATGCTGACAAACACCAGCCATGGCGAGCCGGTCGCAACGAACCCGGCGAAGCACAGCAGCCCCGCCATGCCCAACCACAACGCGGCCAGGCACGACCAGGCATGCCAGGTGCGACCGCGCTCGGCCAGCACCAGCCGTGTCAGCAGCCACAACCCGGCGCCCCAGCCGGCCAGCGTCATGAACAGGCCGACCGTCAACGCGACCTCCAGCCCCAGCGCTGCGCACAGCAGCAACGCCTGACCGCCCATCAGACCGATGCCGACCGGCAGGTACTGCCAGCGCGGCACCTCGCGCAGGCCCATCCAGCGCGGAAACGTGGTCAGCAGGAAACCGAAGAAGAAGCTCGGCAGCACCTGGTACTGCATCACGAACGCGTGCAGCCAGCCTGGATAGGTCGCCGCTTGCGGCATTCCGAAGCCCAGCGACCAGCGTTGGGACACCAGCCAGGCCGCCCACCACAGCATCGCGAGCAGCAGATTGCCCGCACCGATGAAGAACATCAGCCGGTGCGGAGCAGCCGCCAACAGCTGTGGCGAGGGACGGGATGCGGGTGATTTCATGCAGGCATCTTCGGCCATGCGCCACGGCTGCGTCGTTGACGTGGGTCAACCGCGTGTCGGAACTGCAGGGGCTGGCGTCACGCGACCGCGATCCCTACCGGCCACGACCGTGCTTCAAGACCGCGTGCAGCACCCCATGCCGCGGTACGACGCTGCAACAGGGCGATGACGTGGTGAGGCATGACCGCGGCTCAGCCGCCGTGGCGCAGATGGATCAACGGATAGGGCCGCCCCTGCGCGTCGTGCGCCGAGCGGCCGATCTCGACAAAGCCCATCCGCAGATAGAACCCGAGCGCCTGCGCATTCTGTGCATTGACGTCGGTACTCAGCCCGGGATGTCGGGCCAGCGCATGCTGGACCAGCAAACGGCCGACACCGGTACCGCGCGCAGCAGGATCGATGAAGAGTGCGTCCATATGGTGACCATCCAGCAACATGAAACCCACTGGCCGGTCCTGGGCATCGGCGGCGACCAGCAGCGGCGCGTGCGGCAGCATGGCGGCAACCTCGGCGTCGATGGCGCGGCGGTCCTGTGCGCTGAGGAAATCATGGGTGGCGTCGACCGAGCGGCGCCAGAGCTCGACCAGCTCGGCACCCTCCTCGATCCGAGCAGGACGAAGGTGGGGCATATGGAACGTCACGGCCAGGATGGAAACGATAGTGTGCCCGCGGCCTCGCCGCACCGGAACCGTAATGGCGCCTGCACAGTCTGACGAGGCCGAGAGCCGAACGTGGAGGCGGCCGCCATGCAGTGGCCGGGGTCGAGGGCCCGTATGCCGCGGTTGCCCATCCAGGAGTGATGCCCGCCCCGCGCTTGGGCCGCGAGTGCGCTGCCGACCTTCTGGGGCCGACGACACGCAATGCGGCTGGCGGTCCCTGCCGACTGGATCACGCTGGCCCCAAAAAGAACCGGGGCCGCGTGGCGGCCCCGGTCGGTGCAACAGATCAGTGGAATCAGCGCTTGGCGGCGGCGATACCTGCGGCGTTCACAGGCACAGACGCCTGCTTGGGCGCGATCCACAGGCGCAGGACGAACCAGGCCAGTGCCAGCGCGCCCACGCTGAAGAGCGTGTCGGCCGGAACGCGCATCCACACCAGCATCTCCACCAGCGGCTGCTGCATGAACTCCGCCGAGCGTGCGTACCAGTAGCCATGATCGAGCACTGCGTTGAGCTGCAGGATGCCCAGCGGCAGCAGCGTGAACGCCGACATGCCTGCCAGTCCGATGTTGAGCGACCAGAACGAAACGTTCAGCGCGCGCTCGTTCCATTCCACGCCCGGCTTCAGGCCGCGCAGGCAGAACAGCATCAGGCCGATGCCGAGCATGCCGTAGACACCGAACAGTGCGGTGTGGCCATGGTTGGCCGTCAGGTTGAGGCCCTGCATGTAGTACAGCGGCAGCGGCGGGTTGATCAGGAACCCGAACAGGCCCGCACCGACGAGGTTCCAGAACGCCACTGCGATGAAGAACATGATCGGCCACTTGTAGCGCTGCATCCACGGCGTCGAGCGGCCCAGTCGATAGCTCTGGTAGGCCTCGAATCCGACATAGGCCAGCGGCACCACTTCGAGCGCAGAGAAGCTCGCGCCCAACGCGATCACCGAGGTGGGCGTGCCGGCGAAGTACAGATGGTGCAATGTGCCCAGCACGCCGCCAGCCATGAACACAACCGTCGCAAACAGCACCGCGATCGTGGCCGTACGCACCTGCAGCAGGCCCAGGCGGGTGAACAGGAAGGCGATCACCGCCACCGCGAACACCTCGAAGAAGCCTTCCACCCACAGGTGCACGACCCACCAGCGCCAGTATTCGACCATCGACAGGTGCGTGTGCTCGCCCCACATCAGGCCCGCGGCGTAGAACACGCCAATCGCCACGACCGACAGGAACAGCAGGCTGACGATCGAGCGTGATTCGCCGCCGTGGCGGATCGCCGGCCACAGCGCGCGGCCGACCAGCGTCAACCACAGGATCAGGCCGATGAACAGGAACCACTGCCAGAAGCGGCCAAGATCGACGTATTCCCAACCCTGGTGACCGAACCAGAAGTTGTGCGCCAGACCCATCTTCTGCATCACCGCAAACCACTGGCCGGTGAACGAACCGACCACGATCGTGATCAGGCAGATCCACAGCACATTGACGCCCAGACGCTGGAACTTCGGCTCATGGCCCGAGATCGCCGGCGCGATGTACAGCCCCATGCCGAGCCAGGCGGTGGCGATCCACAGCACCGCGAGCTGCGTGTGCCAGGTGCGCGTCAGCGAGTACGGCAGGATGTCGGCCAGCGCGAAACCGTAGGCCTCCTGGCCCTCGACCTGGTAATGCGCGGTCGTTGCGCCGAGCAGGATCTGCACCAGGAACAACGCAATCACGATCCAGAAGTACTTGGCGCTCGCGCGCATCGACGGGGTGATGCGGATCGAGGCCAGCGGATCGGTCCGCGGCAGCTCGGGCACCATCTCGTCGCCATGGTTGACCGCGTAGTGCCAGCCCAGCAGCGCGACACCGGCGATCAAGAACAGCACACTGAAGACCGTCCACAGGAAGGCGCTGGGCGGCGGGGTGTTGCCGACCAGTTCGTCGGCGGGCCAGTTGGCGGTGTAGCTGATCACGTCATCGGGACGCTCGGTCACCGACGACCAGGCCGCCCACCAGAAGAAGCCGGTCATCGCCTTGCGGTGTGCGGCATCGGGCACCGTGTCGTTGCGCATCGCGTAGGCTTCGCGCAGCTCCGCGGTGGCCGGCTCGTTGCCGAACAGGTCGATGTAGTGTGCGCCGACCAGCACCATCGCCTCGGCACGATCGCGCTCGATGGTGATGGTGCCCGCGCTTTCGTCCCAGGTATTGCGGCGCAGCAGCGCCTGCACGCGCTTGGCATAGGCGGCCTGGGTCGGCTCGTCGAGCTGCTTGTAGCTGTCGACGCCATGCTCGCGGCGTGCCCACAGGTCCAGCACGGCTTCGGCTTCGCGGTGCAGCCAGTCCGCGCCCCAGTCGGGGGCGACATAGGCACCATGGCCCCAGATCGAGCCCAACTGCTGTCCGCCGATCGATTGCCACACCTGCCGGCCGGTCTCGATGTCGGCGCGGGTGAACAATACCTCGCCATCGACGGTGACCACCTTGTCGGGCATCGGCGGCGCTTTGCGGTGGACCTCGCTGCCCACCCATAACAGCACCGCGAAGGATGCGAGCAACAGGGCGGTCAGCCCTATCCATAACTTGCGTGTCGAACTCATGGCACTGGTCTCTTTCGGGGTCCGCGGCATCGTCGGCCAGCCCCGCCCGGGCAACCTTGACCTGTGTCAAGCACGCGTGAAATGCGCCTGATGGCGTGCTGGAAGTGCGCGCCGCGACACACGACACGCCGCGGCGATCGCACTGCAGATATTCCCCAAAGACGCAGACAGCGACCGGGTTGATCCATGTCATTGGCCCAGCGCTCCGCCTTGTCGATGATACAACTGCACTCGCGCCGTGCACGCGCGGGTGCTCCCCCTCCCCGACGTCGACCAATCCGGCCTGCGCGTCGCGATCGAATGCGAGCCCAGCATGCGCCACTACGCCCTGCTCCACGTGCTGCACCTGCTTGCGGCCTTCGTCTTCGTCGGCACCGTGTTCTTCGAAGTGCTGATTCTCGAAGGCGTGCGTCGTCATATCCCGCGCACCGTCATGCACCAGATCGAAGTCGCGATCGGCGCGCGCGCCCGTCGGTTGATGCCGTGGGTGTTGCTGGCGCTCTACGGCAGCGGGCTGGGCATGGCCTGGCGCTACCGCGCACTGCTCGCCGAGCCGCTGTCCAGCAGCTTCGGCACGTTGTTGACGCTCAAGATCGCGCTCGCGCTGGGTGTGTTCGGACACTTCCTGTTCGCGATGCGTCTGCGCAAGCGCGGCCACCTGGTGGCGTCCACCTTCAAACGTCTGCACCTGAGCGTGTTCGCGCACATGGTCGGCATCGTGCTGCTCGCCAAGCTGATGTTCCACCTGAGCTGGTGAATCGCCGGCAGCGTGTCTGCGTGTCTACGGCAACTTCGACGGCGCGCACGCAACCGACGGGCCGACTGCAGAACTTCGCCTACCGTAGTGCACTTCGGCGGCCTTGGCCCTGCGGATGCGGCGGGTCGTAGCAGTCAGTCGCGCAGCACGTGGTGGGCCAGCGTCTCCAGCTCCACCGGCTGCAGGATCTCCAGGTCGCGGCGGTCCACGCGCAGCACGCCGTCGTCCTGCATCCGCCGCAGCACCCGGCTGACCGTCTCCGGCGCCAGGCGCAGGTAGTTGGCGATATCGGTGCGCGGCATCATCAGCCGCAGCCGCGTGGCCGAGAAGCCGCGCGCGGCGAAACGGCGCGAGAGCGTGACCAGGAACGCGGCCAGCCGTTCCTCGGCGCTGAAGTTGCCGGTCAGCAGCGAAGCCTTGCCGATGTCCTGACTGAGCAGACTGAACAGATGCTTCTGCAGGCCCGGCATGCGCCCGGCCAGCGTGGCCATCATCGGGAACGAGAACCGGCACAGCATCACGGTGTCCAACGCGACCGCGTTGCAGGGGTAGCGCGCGCTGTGGATCGCGTTCAGGCCGATCACCTCGCCCGGCAGGAAGAAGCCCAGCACCTGCTCGCGGCCATTGCCATCGATGACGTAGGTCTTGATGGTACCGGCGCGGACCGCGGCGATCGCGTTGAACGGCGCGCCTTCCCGGAAGACGTAGTCGCCCTCACGGAATGGGCCGACGTGCTCGACCAGCACATGCAGGTCGCGCAGATCGGTCTTGTCGTAGCCCTCGGCCAGACACGCCGAGGAGAACGCACAGGTGCTGCAGAAGCGGACCTCGTCGCCGTCGTCGGCAATCGGGCTGGGCCGCGGTCGCGGCTCAAGGCCGGCCATGGGCGAACTCCGGACGCGCGGCGTCAGATCGTGCGGGAATAGCGAGGCTGCTCACTCGGCTTCTGCAGGTACCGGTCGAAACACATCGCGATGATACGCAGCAACGGCCGCCCGCGCGACGTCGCCCGGATCCTGGTGGGGGTGCACTCGACCAGGGCATCGGCCTGCAGCGGCGCCAGCGCCGCCAGCTCGCCGGCGAAATAGGCCGCGAAGTCGAGGTCGTAGGCACGCTCGATCGCCCCGATGTCGATCTCACCCTGGCACATCAGCCGCTGGATCAGGTCGGCGCGCAGCACGTCGTCGTGGCCGAGCACCAGGCCGCGCCAGATCGGCAGCGTGCCGGCGTCGATCGCCGCTTCCCACTCGGTCAGGCCGCGGTGGTTCTGCGAGAAGCTGTCGCCGACATGGCTGATCGCGCTCACGCCCAGGCCCACCAGATCGGTCTGCGCGTGCGTAGTGTAGCCCATGAAGTTGCGGTGCAGCCCGCCCTCGCGCTGGGCCCGCGCCAGTTCGTCGTCGGGCAGCGCGAAGTGGTCCATGCCGACGTAGCGGTAGCCGGCCGCCGCCAGCTTTTCGACCGCCAGGCCCAGCAGCGCGAGCTTCTCCTCGGGCGCCGGCAGCGTGGCGGCATCGATCTGGCGCTGCGGCCGGAACACGTCCGGCAGGTGCGCATAGCCATAGATCGCCAGCCGGTCGGGGCGCGCCTGCATCACGGTGTCGAGCGTGCGGCCGAAGCCTTCGAGCGTCTGCTTGGGCAGGCCGTAGATCAGATCGACGTTGAGCGAGCGCATGCCGTAGCGACGGCTGGCCTCGATGATCTCCAGCGTCTGCTCGACGCTCTGGATGCGGTTGACCGCGGCCTGCACGACCGGGTCGAAATCCTGCACGCCGAGACTGGCCCGGTTGAAGCCGATCTCGGCCAGGCGGCCGATGTCGTCGGGGGTGACGAAGCGCGGGTCGAGTTCGATCGAGAAATCCCGCGCCGGGTCCTGGCTGAAGCGGAAGTGCGCGCCGAGGCTTTCGACCAGCTCGGCGATCTGGCCGGGGCCGAGGAAGTTCGGCGTGCCGCCGCCCAGGTGCAGTTGCACCACCTCGCGATCGGCATCGAACAGCGGCGCGACCATCGCGATCTCGCGATGCAGGCGGTCCAGGTACACCTGCCCGCGCGCCTCATCGCGGGTGATGATGCGGTTGCAGCCGCAGTAGAAGCAGGGGCTGCGGCAGAACGGCACGTGTACGTACAGCGACAGCTGGCGCGGGATCGGGTCGTCATTGCCGCGCCGCGCGAGTTCCTGCAAGTCGACCTCGCCGAAGCCGGGCAGGAACTGCGGCGCGGTCGGGTACGAGGTGTAACGGGGCCCGGGCCGGTCGTAGCGACGCAGCAGGTCCGGATCGAAGGGCCAGTCCTGCGGAAAGGCGGAAGCGATGGTGTCCATGCGGGCAGTATCCGCGACAGTGTGTCGCCCCCGCCTTGACTGAAGTCAATCCGATCAACCGGATACGCCCATTCAGTCTGAACAAGCAGCAGACGCGCATGCGGCGCGCCGGGCGCCCCGATCAGCGCGGGCCGCCGAGCCGGCCGTCCATCGCCTGCCGAAGGCGGGCGCGCAGGTCGGCGCGGCGAGGCACCGCGTCGAGCACGAAGACCCGCAGCCCGTGCGCGGGCACGGTGGCCTGTAGCCGGTCGGTCACCGCACGCGTGCCACCGTCGAGCGCGTCGCGCCAGGTGCCCGGCTCGAGCCAGCGGGTCACTTCGGCCTGCCACGGCGCCTCGCCCTTGTTGAGCAACACCAGCGCAATCTGCGCACGGCCCTCGACATCGAGTACGCGATAGAACGCCGCGCGGTCGCCCTCGAGTTCAAGCTGCAGTTGCAACCCGCGCTGCAGTGCCGGGGTCGTGCGGCGCAGGTTCGCCACCCGGGTCAGTGCGGCATGGATCGGATGCGCGGGGGCGGCATCGACGCGCGCCTGGCCGAAGTAGGCACGGTTGCCGGCATGCTCGGCACGGCCGCGCATGAAGCCGGTCTCCGAACCGTAGTAGATCACCGGGATCCCGCGCGCCGTGAACAGCCAGTTGTGCGCATCGATGAAGCCGGCATCGCTGGCGTCCATGCGCGGCATGTCGTGGTTGTCGTAGAACGTCGTCAGCTCGTAGGGGTTCGCGTACGGCCCGCCTTCCAGATGCAACGACGGCGCCAGGCGCTCGAAGCCGGCGCCCTGGGCGAAGACCTCGTCCATCGCCTGCTTCATCGGAAAGTCGAGCACGCTGATGCCGCCATTGCCGGGCCAGGTGTGCTCGGCGATCCGATTGGCGTCGAACTCGAACGCCTCGCCGAACATGAAGAAGCCCGGATGCCGGGTGCGGATGCGCTCGGCGAACTCGCGCCAGAACGCATGCGGCATCCAGGCGATGGTGTCGACCCGGAAGGCATCCGCGCCCTGGTCGATCCACTGCAGGTAGGCGCCGGCGAGATACGCCATGACCGCAGGGTTCGCGGCATCGAAATCGCTGAGCTGGGCGAGGTTGCCATCGAAGATCGAACCGGTCTTGGCATCGACCGGGCCGACGTTGCTGTAGAACGCGTGCAGCGGGTTGCCCGCCGGGTCGAGCTGCTGCGGCGGCAGGTTCTGGTGGTCGGCGACCAGCCTGCCCTGCGCGTCGAAGATCTGGCCGAAGCCGGGCTGCGCGGTGGGCATCGTCCACGATGGCGAGCCGTGGTTGCCGACGATGTCGAGCACGGTCTTCAGGCCCGCGGCGCGCATGCCGTCGGTGAAGCCGCGGAAGTCGAGATCGGCGCTGGGCAGGTGCTCATCGAGCCTGTAGAAGTTCGTCCCCCAGTAGCCGTGGTAGCCGGTCTTGCCGCGGTCGCTGAGTGTGCTGTTGCACGAGATCGGGTCGCCGCCGGTGAAGGCTTCGTCGGGATTGTCGACGATCGGCGTGATCCACACCGCGCCAAAGCCCATGTCACGGATGTAGCCGGCGTTGTCGAGCACGCCGCGGAAGTCGCCGCCGAGGTAGCCGATGTTGCCATCGATGCCGTCCGGGCAGCGGACCGGAATGTCGAAGGTGCGATGCGCCCCGCCCTGCTCGCGATGGTCGTTGGCGGGATCGCCGTTGACGAAGCGATCGGTGACGACGAAGTACACGGCGTGCTCGGCGAATGGCTCGAGCGTGCCGTACAGGTCCGTCGTGTCGAGTGCGTCCGGCGCATTGCGGGTCGCGACATGGCTGCAGCCGGCGCACAGCAGCGCGGCGAGCAGGAGGGGGGACGTTCGCGGCATCGCGCGGCTCCTGACGGGGGAACGGGAGGAAAGATGGCCAGGTCGGACTGCGCGCCTCATGCGCTGCGCGGGCGTGAGACCCGCAGCACGCAAAGCCCTGCGATCGCCAGACTGGCGCCGCCGAGCATCAGCACGCGCATCGGCTCGCCGTCGAACACACGCCCGAGCAGGAAACCCAGCGTGCTGACCGCAACCAGCTGCGGAATCACGATGAAGAAATTGAAGATGCCCATGTACACGCCCATCTTCTCGGCCGGCAGGCTGTCGGACAGCAGCGCATAGGGCAGCGACAGGATCGAGGCCCAGGCAAAACCGACACCGACCATCGAGCCGAGCAGCCAGCGCGGGTCGTCGACGAATGCAATCGACAGCAAGCCCAGCGCGCCGAGCATCAGATTGACCAGATGCGCGCCGCGCAGTCCCAGACGACGTGCCAGCCACGGGATCACGATCGCGGCCAGCGCGGCAAAGCCGTTATAGGCGGCGAACAGCACGCCGACCCAGTTGGCGCCGTCGTTGTAGGCCGCCGACTGCGGATCGCTGCTGCCGTAGTGGGTCTGTGCGACGGCCGCGGTGGTGTAGATCCACATCGCGAACAGGCCGAACCACGAGAAGAATTGCACGACCGCCAACTGGCGCATCGTCGTGGGCATCGCATGCAGGTCGGCGGCGATCGTGGCCAGCATCCGCTGCGGCGCGAGCCGCCTGGCGACCAGCCGCAGTAGGCCGTAGCCCAGCGGCAGGCCCGCCAGCACGTAGAGCATGCGGTCCAGGTCGAGCGCGGCCACCGCGACGAGGCCGGCCACGCCGACCAGCAACCAGGCCAGCCCACCACCGGCCGGCGGCACCGGCGCGTCGGCGGCCGGCAGCGCGCCTTCGGGCGTCGCATCGTCGAATGTGCGCAGCACCTCGGGCGGGTATTCGCGCGTGCGCACCACCGTCCACAGCACGGCCAGCAGCAGCACCGCGCCACCGAACCAGAACGCATAGCGCACCGTGTCGGGCACCTCACCGGGCCCGGCGGTGTTGGCGACGCCCACCTTGGCGAGCACGAACGGCAGCGCACTGGCGACCACCGAGCCAACGCCGATGAAGAAGCTCTGCATCGCATAGCCGGTCGGGCGCTGCCTGGGCGCCAACTGGTCGCCCACGAAGGCGCGGAACGGTTCCATCGACACATTCAGTGACGCATCGAGCACCCACAGCGTGCCGGCGGCGATCCACAACTCGGGCGAGGTCGGCATCACCACCAAGGCTGCGGTCGAGAACAGCGCGCCCCACAGGAAATACGGGCGGCGGCGGCCCAGCCGCGTCCAGGTGCGGTCGGAGAAGTAGCCGATCACCGGCTGCACCAGCAGGCCGGTCAGCGGGGCGGCGATCCACAGGCCGGGGACCTGTTCCATGTCGGCGCCGAGCGTCTGGAAAATGCGGCTGACGTTGGCGTTCTGCAGGGCGAATCCGAACTGGATGCCCAGAAAGCCGAAACACATGTTCCAGATCTGCCAGAACGACAGTGACGGTTTGCGGTTGCCCATCGCTGCGAGGCCCCTCCCAAGGTCCGCTGCGCCGACGCAGGTTGCGCCGGCCAGGCCATGGTAGCGAGCGCGCTCATGGCGGCGACGACCTGCATACGTATTCATGCCACAGGTCCGGGACGTGTGCTTTCGCAGCCGGCGCGGCATCGTCTACCGTCCCACCGCGCCGCAGAAGGCGACCGAAGGCAGAGAGCGATGAGCGACAACAGGTGGTGGCGGGGCGCGGTGATCTACCAGATCTACCCGCGCAGCTTCATGGACAGCGACGGCGACGGCGTGGGCGACCTGCCCGGCATCATCGACCGGCTGGCGCATGTCGCCAGCCTGGGGGTGGATGCGATCTGGATCTCGCCGTTCTTCCGCTCGCCGATGGCCGACTACGGTTACGACATCGCCGACCAGTGCGACGTCGACCCGATGTTCGGCACCCTGGCCGACTTCGATGCATTGCTGGCCAAGGCACACGCGCTGGGCCTGAAGGTGATGATCGATCAGGTCTTCAGCCACACCTCCGACGCGCATGCCTGGTTCGAGGAGAGCCGGCAATCGCGCGACAACCCCAAGGCCGACTGGTACGTCTGGGCCGATGCCAAACCCGATGGCACGCCGCCCAACAACTGGCTGTCGATCTTCGGCGGCCCGGCCTGGCGCTGGGATCCGCGGCGCTGCCAGTACTACCTGCACAACTTCCTGTCGAGCCAGCCCGACCTGAACTTCCACAATCCGGATGTGCAGCAGGCCACGCTGGATTACGTCAAGTTCTGGCTCGACCGCGGCGTCGACGGCTTCCGGCTGGACTCGATCAACTTCTGCTTCCACGACGCGCAGCTGCGCGACAACCCGCCCAAGCCCGAGGCGCTGCGCGTGGGCCGCGGCTTCGCGCCCGACAATCCGTACGCCTTCCAGTACCACTGGTACAACAACACCCAGCCGGAGAACATCGGCTTCCTCGAGCGGCTGCGTGCGCTGATGGACGAGTACGGGGATGTCGCCGCGCTGGGCGAGATCTCGGCCGAGGATTCGCTGGCGACCACCGCCGAGTACACCAGCCCCGGCCGCCTGCACATGGGCTACAGCTTCGAGCTGCTGGTCGACGACTTCAGCGCCGGCTACATCCGCGACACCGTCGAACGCCTGGAAGCGGCGATGACCGACGGCTGGCCGTGCTGGGCGATCTCCAACCACGACGTGCAGCGCGCGGTCACGCGCTGGGGCGGCGCACAGCCCAGCGACGACTTCGCCCGGCAGTTGGTCGGCCTGGTCTGCGCACTGCGCGGTTCGGTCTGCCTGTACCAGGGCGAGGAACTGGGCCTGCCCGAGGCGGAAGTACCGTTCGAGCAGTTGCGCGACCCCTACGGCATCGCGTTCTGGCCGAACTTCAAGGGCCGCGACGGCTGCCGCACGCCGATGCCGTGGACCGCCGACGCCGGCGCCGGCTTCACCAGCGGACAGCCATGGCTGCCGATCCCCGATGCGCATCGCGCGCGCAGCGTCGAGGCGCAGTCGCGCGACGACGGCTCGGTGCTTGCCGGCGTCCGCCGTTTCCTGCACTGGCGCCGCGCCCAGCCGGCACTGGTGACCGGCACGCAGCGCTTCGTCGATGCGCCCCAGCCGGTGCTGGCCTTCGTGCGCGGCGACAGCGACGACCGTGTACTGGCGGTCTTCAATCTGTCGGGACAGGCGCTCGACTGGACGCTGCCGGCGGAGTTCGCGCGCCTGCGCGTGCTCGACGGCCACGGCCTGTTGGCCGGCGTCCTCGATGGTGACCGCGTCCGCCTGCCGCCACACGCGGCGCTGTTCGCTGCGGTGGACTGACGCGGTGCGCCTGTCGCGCAGCGCGCTGTCCGGAGCGCTTGCCGCCGGTCTGCTGGCCTGCGGCGGCGCCCTCGCCGCTCCGGGCGCACTGGCCGACTGCGACGCGCCTGGCTTCGCGCGCACGCTGCACCCCGTCCAGGCCGGCGCGCTGCCCGATCACGCACGCGCCCACTGGCTCGACCGCCATCTGCTGCGCTGGCCCGGGGCCGAGACTGCACCCAATACGCGCTTCCGGCTGTATCACGCCGCCGACGCCACACTGGCCGTACGGCCGGGCGCGACGGTCCAGGGCCACGATGGCGCACTCGATCTCCATGTTCGCGCGGCCCCGGTGCCTGCGGCACTGGCCGAGCGCTTCGGCTTCGTCGGCGAGGGCGCCACGCTGGAAACCGACGCGGACGACGCCACACTGTCGACGCTGCATCGCGGCCAGTTACTGCTGGTGCACGAAGACGCACATGGCCGCGTACTCGACGCGACCGCCCTCCAACACGCCGGCGCTCTCGACGACCTTTATGCTGCCGCGACTACGCTGTCCGACCTCGGTGCATTGCCCCGCCCCGCCGAGACCACGTTCCGACTGTGGGCGCCCACAGCGCAGTCGGTCGCACTGTGCCTCTACGACGATGCCGACACACCAGCCGCCGCGGTTCGCACGCTCGAGCGCGACGCCACGACCGGCAGTTGGGCCACGGTGGTCCCTGGCGACCTGTCGGGCCACGCCTACCTGTGGCTGGTCGACGTGTTCGTACCGGGCACCGGTGTCGTCCGCAACCGCGTCACCGATCCTTACTCGGTCGCACTGACGGCCGACTCGCGGCGCAGCGTCGTGTTCGACCTCGACACGCCCGCGCTCAAGCCCGAGGGCTGGGACGCGCACGCCGCGCCCTCGCTCCGCGCCGCGACCGACCAGGTGGTCTACGAGTTGCACGTGCGCGACTTCTCACGCGACGACGTCAGCGTGCCGCCAGCCCAACGCGGCCGCTATGCCGCCTTCGCACAGGCCGACTCGCACGGCGTGCGCCATCTGCGCAGGCTGCGCGCGGCCGGCGTGACCGATGTGCATCTGCTGCCGGTGTTCGATCTGGCCACGGTACCGGAGGTCGGCTGCGTCACGCCCAAAGTGCCCGATGCAGCACCCGACAGCACTGCGCAGCAGGCCGCGGTGATGGCGGTGGCCGCGCAGGACTGCTTCAACTGGGGCTACGACCCGCTGCACTTCAATGCGCCCGAAGGCAGTTTCGCCAGCGATGCGACCGACCCGGCCGCGCGCATCGTCGAGTTCCGGCAGATGGTGCAGGCGCTGCACGCGCTCGATCTGCGCGTGGGCATGGACGTGGTCTACAACCACACCAGCGCCTGGGGCCAGGCCCCACACTCGGTGCTCGACCGCATCGTGCCCGGCTATTACCACCGTTACGACGCCGACGGCCGCGTGGCGCAGTCGACCTGCTGCGCCAACACCGCGACCGAGCACGCGATGATGGCCAAGCTCATGCTCGATTCGGCCGAGCTGTGGGTGCGCCACTACCGCATCGATTCGTTCCGCTTCGACCTGATGGGCCACCAGCCGCGTGCGGCGATGCGCGCGCTGCAGGCGCGCGTGGACGCGGCGGCCGGGCGTCCGGTGCAGTTGCTGGGCGAAGGCTGGAACTTCGGCGAGGTCGCCGACGGCGCGCGCTTCGTGCAGGCCTCGCAGCAATCGCTGGGCGGCACCGGCATCGGCAGCTTCAGCGACCGGGCGCGCGACGCGGTGCGCGGCGGCGGACCGTCGGACAGCGGTGCGGCATTGCACGCCCACCGCGGCTGGATCCACGGCCACGCCGACGCGGCGTTGCTGCGGCGCCAGGCCGAACTGGTCCGTGTCGGCCTGGCCGGCACGTTGCGCGACTACCGGCTGCCCGACGGCCGCACGCTCGCGCAGGTCGACTATGCCGGACAGCCGGCCGGCTTTGCGACCCAACCGACCGAGGTCGTGAACTACGTCGAGAACCACGACAACCAGACGTTGTTCGACATCAACGTGTTCCGCCTGCCGGCCGATGCCGACGTCGAGGCGCGCGTGCACGCGCAGGTACTGGCCATCGCCACCACCGCTTTCAGCCAAGGCATCGCCTACCTGCACGCCGGCGTCGAACTGCTGCGCTCCAAGTCGCTGGACCGCAATAGCTTCGACTCGGGCGACTGGTTCAACCGCATCGACTGGACCGGCGCGGTCCACGGCTTCGGCACCGGCTTGCCGCCGGCCCCCGACAACGGCGCCAACTGGCCGCTGATGCGCCCGTTGCTGGCCGATGCGACGCGCATCCGCCCGGGCCAAGGCGATGTGTTGCGCACGCGCGACATGAGCCTGGACCTGCTGCGCATCCGCGCCAGCACGCCGCTGTTCCGCCTGCCCGATGCCGCGCAGGTCCAGGCCCGCCTGCGTTTCCCCGGCGCCGATGCCGACCCCGAGCTCGTCGCCGGTCACCTGGACGGCCGCGGTCTGGCCGATGCCGGCTTTGCCGAGGTGCTCTACGCGATCAACGTCGCCAGTGAGGCGCGCACGCTCGATGCGCCCGAGCTTGCCGGGCGTGCGTGGACCCTGCATCCGGTGCACCGTGCGCCCGAGGCGGCCGATCCGCGCCCGCGCGAATCGGCCAGGATCGACGCCACGCGCGGCCGCTTCACCGTGCCGCCGCGCACGGCGCTCGTCTTCGTCGTGCCAACGGACGCGTCCGGGTCGTCCACGACCGGAGGGTAACGCCGCGCCGCGCGCGAGGGCGCGGCGCGATCGACTCAGGCGCGCAGCGTCGCGCCGCCGTCGACGTACAGGTCCTGCATCGCGATGTGGCCGGCCTGCTCGGACAACAGGAACATTGCGGCGTGCGCGATGTCGACCGGCTCGGCGAGCTTGCCGAGCGGGATGCCGCTCTTGAACGTCTCCAGACTACCGGCGATGACCCTGGCCTCGCCATGGGCATCGGCCCACATCCCGGTCTGCATCGGCGTGCGCGTGGACCCCGGTGCGACGAGGTTGCAGCGGATGCCCAGCGGCGCGAGCTCCAGCCCCAGACAGCGCACGAACATCGTCGCCGCGGCCTTCGACGCGGCATAGGCCGACATCGCATGGCGCGGGATGCCTGCGGCGTTGGACCCGACGACGACCAGCGCACCGCGGCGGCGTGGCGCCATGACCCGGGCAAGCGCGCGACCGACGTGGAACACGCCGTCGACATTGACCGCGAACGTGCGCCGCCACTCCGCATCGCTGGTCTCCAGCACCGGGGTCGTCGACAGCACGCCGGCAACATGCGCGGCGAGGTCGATCGGCCCGACATCGGCCTCCACCTGCGCGATGAGCGCATCGACCGCCGCCGCATCGGTTACATCGAGCGCGAACGCATGGGCCGGTGCGACGCCGCTCGCCTCGGCGAGTTCGGGCGCGCGCAGGTCGGTCGCGATCACCGTCGCGCCGCTGGCCCGCAGCAGGTCCACGACCGCCGCGCCGATGCCGCCGGCCGCGCCGGTGACCAGCGCGATCCGGCCTTCGAATCCTGTGAGTTGCATGAGGGTCTCCGCAAAGGGGGGGGCGTGGACGCGGTCGTACGCTGTGGCCTGACGCTTCAACGCGCGTCCGGCGCATCGCACGTCGCGCTCAGGGGTTTGGGTCGAAGGCCGCCAGCCGCGCGTCGAGCAGCGGCGCGATCGCCGCAGTCGCATCGCGACCGGTCAACTCGCCGTGCCGGAACGGCAGCTCGACCGCCTCGACCCGCGCCGCATGCGCCTGCCACAGCGCCGACTGCAGCTGCGGCCGGTCGACATGGTCGAGGCCGGCACGCACATGCAGCAGTGTGCCGTCATAACGCGTGTGGTGGTGCAGGCGCACGAGTCGATTGGTGTCGACGACCGCGCGCACCACACCGTCGAGCACGTGGCCCGGGAGATTGCCGAGCGCGCTGTCGCCGCGGCGCAGGAACTCGACGATCGCTTCGCGACTGCGCAACTCGGGATGACGGTCCGGGTCGTAGCCGGCGATCGCCAGCAACGCCCGCAGCGCATCGACCGCGTCGGGCTCGGGCTCGGCGCGCCAGCACTCGCTGGGATAGGCATCGAGCAATGCGAGCACGCCGACCTCGCGGCCGAGCGCCTGCAGGCGCACCGCCATCGCCTGGGCGAGGATGCCACCAACCGACCAGCCGAGCAGGTGCAGCGGGCCGGTCGGCTGCAACGCGGCCACGCAGCGGGCGTAGTCGTCGGCCAGCGCGTCGATGCTGCCCGGCAGCGGCTGCGCCAGGTCCAGCGCCGGCGACTGCAGCCCGTGCACGTCGCGCCGCGGACGCAGCGCGCGCGCCAATTCCCGATAGCACCACGCGATGCCACCGGCCGGATGCACGACGAACAAGGGCACACGCGCGGGCGCCGCGTCGCCACGCGCCAGCGTGATCGTCGGGCCGAGACCGTGGTCGGGCATGGCCTCGTCGGCGTCGAGCAGCGCGGCGATGCCGGCCACCGTCGGCGTCGCGAACAACGCGCCCAGGCCCGGATCGCGACCGAACCGGCGCTGGATCGCCAGCAGCAGGTGCACCGCGGACAACGAATCGCCGCCCAGCGCGAAGAAGTCGCCATCGCCGCCGACACGCGCGACCCCCAGCGCCTGCGCAAACAACTCGGCGACCGCGGCCTCGGTCGGCGTACGCAGGGCCACGAACGCCCCGGCATCGAACGCCGGCGCCGGCAACGCATCACGGTCAAGCTTGCCATTGGCCGTCACCGGCCAGGTGTCCAGCGCGACGAACGCGGCCGGCACCATGTAGTCGGGCACCTGCGCGGCCACGGCCGTGCGCAGCGCCTCGGCGTCGAACGCATCGGCGGCGACCGGCTGCAGATACCCGACCAGGCGTCGATCGCCGGCGCGGTCCTCGCGCACGATCACCGCCGCCTGCGCAGCCTGCCCACTGGCGACGATCGCCGCCTCGATCTCGCCCAGCTCGATGCGCAGGCCGCGCAGCTTGACCTGGTGGTCGCTGCGGCCAAGGAATTCGACCGCGCCATCGTCGCGCCAGCGCGCGAGGTCGCCGGTGCGGTACAGGCGCCCGCCGGGCCGATACGGATCGGCGATGAACCGCTCGGCGGTCAGGTCGTCACGGCCGAGGTAACCGCGCGCGAGCTGCACACCGCCCAGGTACAGGTCGCCGACGACGCCGGGCGGCAGCGGGCGCATGCGTGCATCGAGCACATACAGCTGCGTGTTCCAGACCGGAAACCCGATCGGCACCGGGCGCGAGGTGTCGTCGGCGCACGCCGGCCAGAAACTCACATCGACCGCGGCCTCGGTCGGCCCGTAGAGGTTGTGCAGCTCGGCGCGCACGCTGCGGTGGAAGCGATCGCGCAGTTCGGCATCCAGCGCCTCGCCGCTGCAGAACACCCGACGCACGGCCAAGCCGTCGGCATCGGGCACCGCCAGGAACGCGGCCAGCATCGACGGCACGAAATGCAGCGTGGTGATGCCGCGCACGCGGATCAACCGGGCCAGCGCGACCGGATCGCGATGCGCGTCCGGCGGCGCGACATCGAGCACCGCGCCGGCAATCAACGGCAGGAAGAACTCCCACACTGAGACATCGAAGGTCGCCGGCGTCTTCTGCAGGATGCGATCGGACGCGTCGACGCGGTAATGCGTGCGCATCCATTCCAGGCGATTGACGATCGCGCGATGCTCGACGACGACGCCCTTCGGCTCACCGGTCGAGCCCGAGGTGTAGATCACATAGGCCGCATCGCCTGGCTGTGCGGGCGACGCGAACGGCGCGTCGGCAGCGCCCCCACCCAACCCTCCCCCGCTCGCGGGGGAGGGCTCGATCGCCGCGGTCGTTGCCATCAACCGGGAAGCCCCGCCTCCCCCGCCTGCGGGGGAGGTCGGCGCCGTAGGCGACGGGTGGGGGCTGAGCTCGCCGAGGCGTTCCCCCCCACCCAACCCTCCCCCGCTCGCGGGGGAGGACTCGATCGCTGCGGTCGTTGCCAGCATCCGTGAAGCCCCACCTCCCCCGCCTGCGGGGGAGGTCGGCGCCGTAGGCGACGGGTGGGGGCCGGGCACATCGCGGCGTTCGCCCCCACCCAACCCTCCCCAGCCCGCGGGGGAGGGCTCGATCGCTGCGGTCGTTGCCATCAACCGGGAAGCCCCACCTCCCCCACCTGCGGGAGAGGGCTCGATCACCGCGGTCGGCGCGAGCATCCGGGAACCCTCACCTCCCCCGCCTGCGGGGGAGGTCGGCGCCGTAGGCGACGGGTGGGGGCCAGGCGCGTCGCGGCGTTCGCCCCCACCCAACCCTCCCCCGCTCGCGGGGGAGAGCTCGATCTCTGTCGCGCTGGCCACAGGCCAGTCGTCCGGCGCGAACAGCGGCACGTCGCTGGGCCAGCGGTCCGCCGTGTCGCATGCGGCAAGCACGCAGAGCGGCTGGGCCGAGCGCAGGATGCGGGCAAGCCGGTCGTCCGGGTGCGCGAGATCGAGCGGCAGGTAGGCGCCGCCGGCGCGCAGCACTGCGACCAGTGCGATCACGAGATCCAGCGAGCGCGGCAGCGCGACCGCGACGACAGCGTCAGGGCCGAGCCCGCGTGCCTGCAGTGCG
Organism: Luteimonas sp. gir; assembly: GCF_037198055.1. NCBI lineage: Bacteria > Pseudomonadati > Pseudomonadota > Gammaproteobacteria > Lysobacterales > Lysobacteraceae > Luteimonas > Luteimonas sp. gir. The sequence goes on along the minus strand of NZ_JBBAXQ010000005.1, from coordinate 85,881 downwards.
CGCGCGAGCGCGCGGGTGCGGTGGTCGAGCTGGGCGTAGCTCAGCGTGATGTCGCCGAACGCCAGCGCCGGCGCATCCGGCGTTGCCGCCATCGTCGCCTCGATCAATGCGGCCAGCGTGGTGTCGGGCAGCGGATGGTCGGTCGCGTTGAAGTCCACCAGCGCGCGCCGCGCCTCGTCCGGTGTCGCCAACGGGATGTCGTCGATGCCGTCGGCCGTGCAGGCCGCGGCGAGAAATGCCTGCAGCCGCTGCGCGTGCGCGGCGATGGCGTCGGCCCTGTACAGCGTCGGATTGGCTTCGAACTCAAGCTCGAGCGCGGTCGCCCCGTCGCCACGGAAGCCGATCGTCACATCGTCGATCGGTCCGGTTCCCAATATCTCCAGCCGAACCTGCGCGCCGTGCAACCGAGGCGGACGGTAGAACGGCTGCACGTTGACCAGCGGGCCATGCAGCCGGCGCTGGCCGCCGATCAGGCCGAGATCGCGGCGCAACTGCTCGCCGCGGTAACGGCCGTGGCGTCGCCCACGCACCAGCGCGCGTGCGGTCGCCTGCACGAAGTCGGCCAGCGAGGCACCAGGCATCGCTGGCACGCGCAGCGGCAGCACGTTCATGACCATCGCCGGCACCCGCGCACTCGCACTACCCAGCCGGCCCATATACGGCACCCCGACCACCGCTTCGGCCTGCCCGGCCATGCGCCGGCAGTACTCGGCCGCCAGCGCGGTCAATACGTCCGGCCAGGGCTGTTCGAGCCGCTGCGCAAGCGCGAGCAGGTCGGCGCGCAACGCCGGATCAAGGCCGACGCTCAGGCGACGGCAGCCATGCGCGGCCGGCGCAAATCCAGCGCCCAGGCCGGAGACCGCCGGCATGCCGGCGAGCGTCTCGCGCCAGTAGGCCGCATCTTTGCTGCATTTCTCCGAGGCGGCGTAGGTCGCGTCCTCGGCGATCACGCCCTCGAGCGCCGCAAAGGGCGCGCCTGCGTCGGCGCCGCCGCAAGCAGCCCCGTACAGGGCCAGCACACGCTCGGTCAGCAGCGCCATCCCGTAGCCGTCGGTCGCCAGGTGGTGCACACGCAGATACCAGACGAAACGCTGATCGCCGAGCGCGTACAGCCGTTGCAGCGCCAGCCGGTCGCGCGTCGGGTCGACCGGCGTATCGCGGTCGCGCGCCAGCGCCGCCCGCGCAGCTCGCTCGGGCGCGTCCATGTGCGACAGATCGACGACCTCCAATGGTGGCAAATGCTCGGGATCGACGCCCATCCGCGGGCCATCGGCGGTATCGCGCATGCGCAGCGACAGCGCCGGTGCCTCGGCCGCGGCCTGCTCGGCCGCGCGCACGAATGCGTCCACGTCCAGCGGGCCATCGATCCACAGCGCATGCGCGGTGTTGAACGCTGGATTGTCCGGCGCCAACCGCTGCGCGTACCACAGACCCGACTGCGCCTGGGTCAGCGGCCAATCGCCGACGACCGGCACCGCGGACACCTCCACCGCCTCGGCCATCAGACGCGCTTCTGCTGCAGGTCCTGCACCACACGCCACCAGCCAGCCAGCGTGGTGTGCTCGGCCAGATGCGAGAACTCCAGCGGCAGGCCGGACTCGCCCCACTTCATCACCAGGCCAAGCACGCGCATCGAGTCCAGGCCCAGATCCATCAGATTGTCGTCATCGCCGATGTCCTCGGGCGCCTCGCCCAGCTGCCGGGCGATGTCGGCGCGCATGCGCGCCAGGGTCAGGGGGTCGCTCATCACAACAGCTCCAGAATCCGGTCGGTGGTCAGCGGCACACCGCAGGTGCGCGCAATCCAATGCAGCGCCATGTCATGGTCGGCGCGGGTGAAATCGGCAACGGCATCGGCAGCGACGAACGTCTGGATGTCGCGCTGGAACGCCTCGGTCGCCGTCGACAGCACGCCGATATGCGCGTAGACGCCCGTGATCAGCACCTGGTCGCGACCACGCGCCCGCATCAGCGTCTCGAGATTGCTGCGCTGGAACGCGCTGTAACGATGCTTGACCAGCACATGGTCGCCATCGGCCGGCGCCAGCGCATCGACGATCGCCTCGTGCTCGGGCACCGCACGCATGCCCGGGCCCCACAGATCGGCCTGCAGGCCCCGATCGCGCCGATCCTGATTGCCGCGTTGCGCGGTGTAGACCACCGGAATACCTCGGCTGCGCGCATGCGCCAGCAACCGTGCCAGGTTGGCGATCGCCGGCGCGATCGGCGCCGCCTGCGCCTCGTAGGCCGCCAGGAAATAGCGCTGCATGTCATGCACCAGCAACGCAAGACGCCCCGTCTCGGGCTGCCACGGCCCACGCGCGGCCGGCAGCTCGGCCGCCGTCGGCAACGGGTACGCAGAAATCGTCGGAAGGCCCATGTCTACTCGCTTAGTCCATCTGCAGTCGTGATCGCACGCCCGACACTCGCCTCATTCGCAGACGGCACGCGATCGGCATCGCAAGACAGAGCCGCGCTCACCGGAGGCACGATCGAAACGTCGCCAGCAGTGGACTGATGGCCGGTGGCCGCGCCAAGCGCGCCAGGGACGGTGCGCGCCCGAGTCAGGGCAGGATGCCCTGACCGAGGGACAAGCGGCTGCCGGCCAGCAGGCCGATGCCCCACTAACGCGGCAACAACGAACGGATGACCGGCGGCCACGCCAAGCACACCATCGGTGATACGCGCCCTGATCACGCGCCCTGCTCCGCAAGAAACCGTGCCCGCAACTGCGCACGCAACTCGCGGCGGCTCACCTTGCCCACCGCCGTCGTGCCGAACGCATCGACGAACACGATCTGGTCCGGCACTTTGAATGCCGCCAAGCCCCGCCCACGCACCCAAGCCTTCAACTCGGCAGGCCGCGGCCGCGCCTCGCCCGGAATCACGAACGCACAACTGCGCTCGCCAAGAAAATCGTCCGGGATCGACACCACCGCCGCATCGAACACCTGCGGATGCGCAAGCAGATGATCCTCGATCTCCTCGGCCGAAATCTTCTCGCCCGCCCGATTGATGTGATCGGTCGCCCGCCCCTGCACCACCAAATTGCCCTCGGCCGTCCGCAGGACCATATCGCCCGTGCGGTACCACCCATCATCGGTGAACGACCGCGCATTCGCCGCCGGATCATTGTGATACGCGCGGATCGTGTACGGACCGCGCGTGAGCAGATGCCCCGTGCTGCCCTCCGGCACCGGCGCACCGTGATCATCGACGATCAACACCTCGTCGTCAGGACTGATCGGCCGCCCCTGCGTCTGGACCACGACCGCTTCCGGATCGTCGAGCCGGGTGTAGTTGACCAGGCCCTCGGCCATGCCGAACACCTGCTGCAGCGTGCAGCCCAGCCCCGCGATCACCCGCCGCGCCGCCTCGGGCACCAGCTTGGCGCCGCCGACCTGCACCACCCGCAGACTCGACAGATCGTGCGCCGTCTTGCCGGCCGCATCGGCCCAGAGCAGCGCCAGCGGCGGCACCAGGCCGACGCAGGTCACGCGCTCGCGCGCGATCAGCGGAAACGCCACATCCGGGCCCGGCCCTGGGCTCAGCACCACGCGCGCACCGGCGTACAGCGCCCCGAAAAATCCAGGCGAGCTCATCGGGAAATTGTGCGCAGCCGGCAGCGCGACCAGATACACGCTGTCGCGATCGATGCCGCAGATATCGTTGCTGGCGCGGAAACTGTAGATGTAATCGTCGTGCGTGCGCGGGATCAGCTTCGACAGCCCGGTGCTGCCGCCGGAGATCTGCAGGAACGCGACCGACTGCGGATCGGGATCGCCCGGCAGCGCGGCACGATCGCCGTCGAGCGCGGCGACCGACACGAATTCCGCACCGTCACCAACCACGGTCACGTGGCGCACCGCCGGCACCTCGCGCTGCAACTCCCGCGCCAGCGTGCGGTAATCGAAGCCTTCGTACTTCTCCGCGCAGACGTAGGCGCTGGCCTCGGCCTTGCGCGCGAAATGCGCGACTTCGGTCAGCCGGTGCGCCGGCAACGCATACACCGGCACCAGTTGCGCGCGGAACAGTGCGCACACCACCGCGATGAATTCGGGCACGTTGCCCAACTGCACGACCACCCGATCGCCCGGCGCCAGGCCTTGGGCCAGCAGGCCGGCGGCGATGCGCTCGGCCTCGGCCCACAACTGCGCGTAGGTCCAGCGCACCGCGCCACCGACCACGGCGACCGCATCGGGATGCGCCGCCGCACGCGCGCGAAGGAAGCCGGGAAAGGTCTCGCCGCGCCAGTAACCGGCCGCGCGGTAGTGCGCGGCCTGCGCCTCGGGCCAGACCTGGCGCAGCGGCAGACGCTGCGGGGCGGAAGTGTCGCTCATGGCATCCTCGATCGAATCAGGCAGCGCGCACGTCGTCGATGTCCAATGCATCGAGCAGCGCGCGGAACTTGGCCGCGGTCTCGTCGACCTCGAGCGCCGGCTGCGAGCCGGCCACGATACCCGCACCGGCGAACAGACGCATCGAGCGGCCCTGCACACGCGCGCAGCGGATCGACACGTACCAGTCGCCATCACCCTGCGCATCGGTCCAGCCCACCGCGCCCGCATAGAACCCCCGGTCCACCGGCTCGAGCGCGCGGATCGCGGCCAGCGCGGCCTCGCGCGGCGTGCCGCAGACCGCTGGCGTGGGATGCAGCAGGCCGGCCAGCGCGGCCGAGGACAGCGACGGATCCTTCAAGGTGCCGACGATCCGCGTGCCCAGGTGCCACATCGTCGCGGTCGCATGCAGAGAGGGCGTCGACGGTGCCTGCAGCCGGCTGCACAGCGGCGCGAGCGTGTCGACGATCGCCTCGACCACATGCCGATGCTCGTCGTGGTCCTTGGCCGAGGCCAGCAGCGCCTGCGCCGCGCGCGTGTCCTTGGCCGGGTCGCGCGCGCGGCGCGCCGAGCCTGCCAACGGATGCGAGACCACCTCCAGGCCTCGGCGCGAGACCAACAGTTCGGGGGTGGCCCCGACCAGCCAGGCCGGCGCCTCACCCACGGCCACCGGCAGCGGTGCCACATACGTGGTCACGCTGGCATCGGCGCCCAGGCGCGAGGCCAGCGCCAGCGGATCGATCCTGGAGGCGGCATCGATCCGCAGGCTACGAGCGAGCACGACCTTGCGCAGCGGTGCGGCGGCGTCCACCGCATGCAAGCGGTCGAGGCAGCGCGCGACCGCCGTCGCATAGGCATCGGCAGCCGGTTCGGCCACATGCCCGCGCAACGGCGGCGGCCAGGCCGCAACTGCCACCGCATCGTCGGCTGTCGACAGGCCTGCAGGCTGGTACAGCGCATCGTCGCCGTGCGGGTCGAACGGCAGCGCCCCGACCAGCACGTCCGGCCCGTGGCGCCCCTGGGCGAAGAACGCAGCCACCCGGGCGCCGAGCGTCGATGTCGGCCCCGCAGGCAACGATGCGCGCCGGCCTTCTGCGGCGATCTGTCGCGATGGCCCGTGCAGGCGGAACCAGATCGATGCCGCAATCGGATCGCCGTCGCCGACAATCGTCTCGGGCCCTGCCATGAAGGCTGCCTCGGTCATAGCAGCGCCTCGCGCGGGTGCAGTGCCGCAGCCACCGACAGCACCAACAGCACGACGCCGATCAGCAGATACGGCGCGCTGGGCGAGACGCGGTAGAGCAGCGTGCCCAGCAGCGGGCCGACGACCATGCCCAGGCCCTGGACCGAAGCGATGGTGCCGGCGGCCGCGCCCTGCTCGTGCGCCTCGACCGAATCGGCCGCCAGCGCCTGGAACGACGGAAACACAAACCCCATGCCGAAGGCCGCGACCCCGTAGGCCAGCAACAACTGCCATTGCACGGCCACCAGCGCCGACGAAGTGAAGCCCAGCGCCGCGATCAGCGCGCCGATCGCGATCCAGCGCGCCGGCGGCACCGCGCGCAATCGCATCACCAGCGCCTGGGCGCACATCAGGCCCAGGCCGACCGCGGTCAGCGACATCCCGGCCGCGCGCGCGCCGTCGGTCGGCGACAGATCCAGCCGGTCGATCGCGAAGAAGCCGACCACGACCTGCGCGATCGTCACCGAGACCATCGCCGCAAACACCGCGTAGACCGGCAGGCGCAGGCGGCGATCGGCCACCGCCATGGTCGGGCGCGGGCCCGATCGCGGCGCCGACGCGACCGGCGCCGCGGGCAGCCGCCACCACAGCACCAGCAGCGACAACAACGGCAGGGCCGCCGCCAGGTACAGCGCCAGCGCGATGCTGCGGGAGGCGATCCAGCCGGCGGCAGCAGGGCCCAGCACCATGCCGACCGCGTTCGCGCTGCCCAGCCGCGCCATCACCGCGCCGCGACCGCCCGGCGGCACCGCGTCGGCGACCAGCGCCGCGGCGGTCGGCGGCACCGCGGCATAGAACAGTCCGACCAGCGCACGCGTGGCGACCAGCGCGAGCACCGACAGCAGCACTGCCGGCGGATGCCGCAACGCCAGATCGACGAACACCGCCATCGCGATATAGACCAGGGCGTAACCGATGAGGCCTGCGAGCAGGACGCGCCGGCGTCCGATGCGGTCGCTCAGCGCGCCCCAGCGGCGCGCCGACAGCATCCACAGCACGCCGGCCGCGGTCACCGACAAGCCGGCATGCCACTCCGCCAGCCCCAGCAACCGCACGATCGGGCCGACGACGGCGACGAAGGCCATCATCGCCATCGTCCCGGCGAACGCGGTGAACACCAGCGCCGACAGGCCGGGCACGCGAGGGGAGGACGCGGGAACAGCGGACATGCGCAAATCTCGATTCGCCGGCCGGGCCGGCGACAGGGCCAGGAACGACGGATCCGTCATCCCGCGCCGGCCGGCAACGCCCGAAGCGGGGCGGCACGACGCTGCCAAATGATACCAACTCTCATTTGCAATCCATAGCCGAATCAGTTGTTGAGAATCGTTCGCAAACAAGTATCATTCATGTTCATGTCTGCGCATGCCGAAGCCGGCCATCTGTCAGACCCCCTTCCTGCCCCGATCTCCCTCGGAGTCCCCATGTCACGCTGTCTCGCCCTCTCTCCGCTCGCGGCCGTGGTCGCGCTCGTTCTGGCGTCCCCCGCCGCTGCCCAGCCCGCTTCGCCGGCATCGACGGCGACCGACTTCGATACCGTCGTGGTCACCGCGACCGGCGTGCAACAGTGGATCCGCGACGCCCCGGCGAGCATCAGCGTGATCACGCGCGAGGAGATCGAGCGCAAACCGGTCAGCAGCCTCGGGCAGTTGCTCAGCACGATCCCCGGCGTGACCGGCGGCTACGCGCTGTCGGGCGCGCAGTCCAAGATCCGGCTGCGCGGCCTGCCCGAGCAGTACACGCTGATCCTCATCGACGGGCGCCGCCAGGGCAATTCGGCGGGTGTGAACTACCGCGACGACCTGGGCCCGCAGGATCTGAACTGGCTGTCGCCGGACATGATCGAGCGCATCGAGGTCGTGCGCGGCCCGATGTCGTCGCTGTACGGCTCCGACGCAATGGGCGGCGTGATCAACATCATCACCCGCAAGATCGCGCCAGAATGGGGCGGCACCGCGACCTACAACTACAGCCGCCCCAGCGACGACGCGCGCGGCGACATCATCCAGCTCGGCGCCCAGTTCAGCGGCCCGCTGACCGACCGGCTAGGCCTGCGCGTCGGTGCCAACCTCACCGATCGCGATGCCGATACCGGCGCGGGCTTCGCCCGGACCCCCGGCAGCAAATCCGAGAATGCCAACGCCCTGCTCAACTGGCGCATCAACGACGACCACACCATCGGCATGGAGGCCTCGCGCGGCGTGCAGCGCAACGTGGGTGGCGAGGCGGTCAGTGCCTGGGGCCTGTCGAAGCTGGTGCACACCGGCTACGTGGTCACCCACGACGGCCGCTACGGCGACGCCTCGACCTCCAAGATCACGCTGGTCCAGAACGACTACGAGGACGAGGGCAGCGCAGTCGGCAACCATTCCCAGGAGACCGTACTCGACGCCGTATTCAATACGGGCTTCGACTGGGGCATCCCGCACGCGCTCAACGTCGGCGGACAGTGGAAGCGCGAGGAACTGCAGAACCTCGACACGATCGGCACCGTGCCGGTGACCTGGACCGGCAGCGGCCGGATCAGCCCGAAAAACGAGGCAGACGCCTGGGCCCTGTTCGTCGAGGACCATCTGTCGCTGCGCGAGAACCTGACGCTGACGCTGGGCCTGCGCTGGGACAACACCGAGAACTACGACGACAACCTGAGCCCCCGCGTCTATGCAGTCTGGCATCCCTCGCGCGACTGGACGGTCCGCGGCGGCGTCTCGCGCGGCTTCCGCGCCCCCAATCTCAAGCAGGGTTCGGCCGGCGCGGCGACCCAGTCCGGCGGCAACGGCTGCCGCAGCCTGGCGCCCGAGGGCTGGACCAACGACACCACCTCGCCGACCTACCGGCCCAACGCCGACGGCACGCGTGGCTGCTACATGGCCGGCAACCCCAATCTCGAGCCGGAAACGAGCACGAACTACGAGATCGGCGCCGGCTTCGATCGCGGCGGCTGGTCGCTCGCGGCGACGTACTTCCACACCGACTTCGAGGACAAGATCGAACAGATGCCGCTCAGCAGCCTGCCCGGCTTCGACAGCAGCTATGTCAACGGGTTCTGGTGGACGGTCGCGCAGAACATCCAGGAGGCGCGCACCCGCGGCGTCGAGGCCAGCATCGTGGTGCCGCTGCACGAGCGCCTGACCTGGTCCACCAATGCCACCCGGATGCTCGAGTCCAAGAACCGCACCACCGGCGCCAACCTGCTGGTCGTGCCCAAGCTCACGGCCTACACCTCGCTGGACTGGCGCATCGACGACGCCTGGGCGCTGTCGCTGAGCGCCCAACACGTTGGCGAGCAGTTGATCTCGGCGACCAGCCCGACCTTCGCCAAGGCCTACACCACCTGGGACCTGGTCGGTGGCTTCGACGTCAACGCCCATCTGACGCTGCGTGCAGGCGTGCGCAACTTCACCGACGAATCGACGCTGGAAGACGGCAGCAACTACGACGGCGGCGGCCGCACGTGGTTCGTGGGGGCCACCGCACGTTTCTGAGCGGCCATCGCCATGCATGGGGCGGCCTGTCCGCCCCATGCGCTGGACGTCACGATTGAGAATCAATCTCATAAACCCTAAAATAACGAGGCCTTCACGCGCCTCGTCCTGCGCCGTCTCGGATCCCCCATGCCCGTTCGCTCCCGCCCGCTCCTCCGTCCCGCCCTGTTGACCAGCGCCATCGCCGCGCTGCTGCCGCTCACGGCTCTGGCCCAGACGCCGGAGGAAGCAACGACGCTCGACACCGTGCGGGTGACCGCCGAGCAGATCGCACGCCAGGCGCTGGGCGCGTCCACCGTGCTCGCCGACGACATCGAGCGCCAGCCGCCGCGCAACGACATCGCCGAGTTCCTGCGCACGTTGCCGGGTGTCAATCTGACCGGCAATTCGACCAGCGGCCAGCGCGGCAACAACCGCCAGATCGACATCCGCGGCATGGGGCCGGAGAACACCCTGATCCTGGTCGACGGCATCCCGGTGTCGAGCCGCAACTCGGTGCGTTACGGCTGGCGCGGCGAGCGCGACTCGCGCGGCGACACCGGCTGGGTGCCGCCCGAGCAGATCGAGCGCATCGAAGTGCTGCGCGGTCCGGCGGCTGCGCGCTACGGCAGCGGCGCGGCCGGCGGTGTGGTCAACATCGTCACCCGGGCGCCGGGCCCGCAGTTCGGCGGTTCGCTGAACGTCTACGGGCTGGTGCCTACCCACGGGGTCGACGGCGGCAGCCAGCGCGCCGGCTTGCAGATGAGCGGGCCGCTGTCGGGCCGGCTGTCGTTCCGCCTGTCGGGCAGCGCCGGCAAGGCCGAATCCGACGCCTTCGACATCAATCGCGACCATGCATCGCAGCGCAGCGGCAGCAATGCCGGCACCTTCCCCGCCGGGCGCGAGGGCGTGCGCAACCGCAACGCCGCGGCCAAGCTGCTGTGGGACGTGCTGCCCGGCCACCGGATCGACGTGGGCGCGGGGTTCAGCCGCCAGGGCAATCTCTATGCCGGCGATACCCAGAACACCAACCGCAATCCCGAAGTGCTCAAGTGGATCGATGCGGAGACCAACCGGCTCTACCGCCGGACGTTCGACATCAGCCATCGCGGCGAGTACGGCCAGGCCACCCGCTCACTGGCCTACGCCGCCGTCGAGAAGACCCGCAACACGCGGCTGCTCGAGGGCCTGGCCGGCGGCACCGAGGGCATCTTCATCGTTGACGGCGGCTTCGGCGACATCGACCTGCGCACGCTCACCCTGCATGGCGAAGTCAACCACACGATGACCGGCGACAGCGTCGACCACGTGCTGACGGTCGGCGCCGAGTGGGTCGACAGCCGACTCGAGGACAACGCCTCCGGCCTGAAGGACCGCAATCCGCAGCCGAACGTACCGGTGCCGCCGACCCAATGGAGCGGCCGCACCGATGCGCGCATCGCCTCGGTGTTCGTCGAGGACAATGTCTACATCGGTGACGCGCTGACCGTGACCCCGACGCTGCGCTACGACCACCATGACCAGTTGGGCGGCAACCTCAGCCCGGCGGTCAGCGCCGCGTTCGCGTTCCTGCCATCCTGGACGCTGCGCGCCGGCATCGCCCGCGCCTACAAGGCGCCCAACCTCTACCAGAGCAATGCCGGCTATTCGCTCTACAGCGCGGGCATCGGTTGCTGGGGCGGTGGCGGCCCGTGCTTTCTGGTCGGCAACGACGCCCTCGACGCCGAGACCAGCGTCAACAAGGAGCTGGGCGTGCAGTTCGCCGACGGTCGCGTGCAGGCCGGCCTGACCTGGTTCCGTAACGACTACCGTGACAAGGTCGAAGCCGGCCACGTCGCCATCGATCGCGTCGGCAACGTCGACGTGTTCCGCTGGGACAACATCCCCAAGGCGGTGATCGAGGGCCTGGAAGGCAGCATGGAGTTGCCGCTGGCGGACACGTTGCGCTGGAACACCAACGTGACCTGGATGCTCACCTCGAAGAACCGCAGCACCGGTGACACGCTCTCGACGATTCCCGAGTACACGATCAACACCGCGTTCGACTGGCAGGCCAGCGCGCGCCTGTCGCTGCTGGCCAAGGCCACGTTCTACGGCGAGCAGGTGCCGCAGCGCCTCGACTACCAGGGCCGCCCGGTCACCGGCAGCGCCGCCGACCGCATGCCGCCCTACGCACTCGTGGGCCTGAGCGGGCGCTACCGCATCACCGATCGGGTCAGCGTCACGCTGGGCGTCGACAACCTGCTCGACAAGCGCATCTTCCGCCGCGGCAACGCCTCGGGCGTCAACCTCGGCACGCCCAACGAGATCCAGGGCGCCGGTGCCTATACCTACAACGAGCCTGGACGCGCCTGGTTTGTCAGCACCAACATCGGGTTCTGAGCCCTCGATGCGCACGCCCATGCACACCCGCCGCCCCACCTCCCACCGCCCGATCCGCTTGGCGACGCTGGCCGCGGCCGCCGGCCTGTTGCTCGCGCTGCAGGCCGTGCCCTCGACCGCGGCCGCGCAGCAGCGCGATCCCACGCGCGCGATCGGCCAGACCGTCGCCGACCACGCCTCGCCCCACTACGCCTTCGAGCGCTTCGACGTCAGCAGCCCCGACGGCCAGCGCAGCTGGCGCGTGCACGTTGCGGTGCCGAGGGCGCCGGCACCGGCCACCGGCTATCCGGCACTGTGGATGCTCGACGGCAATGCCGCGCTGGTCGAATTCGACGATGCGCTGCTGGCCGAACTCGCCGCGCAGCCGGTGCCGCATGCACTGGTGTTCGTCGGCTATCCCAATGATCTGCGGATCGATGCACAGGCGCGCACGCGCGACTACACCCCGTTCGAAGGCGAACGGCCGGTGCGCGGCGGCGGCACGATCGTCGGTGGCGGCGGGGCCGACGCGATGCTCGAGACCCTCGAGCGCACGATTCGGCCCGAGGTCGCCCGCCGGGTGCAGACCGACCCGGCGCGGCAGACGCTGTGGGGCCATTCACTGGCTGGCCTGTTCACGCTGCATGCGCTGTACACGCGCACCGGTGCGTTCGACACCTATGCCGCAGGCAGCCCGTCGCTGTGGTGGGGCGATGGCGCGCTGCTGGGCGCGCCCGAGCAGCGATTCGTGGCCAACAATGCCGGCCGCCACGCACGCGTGCTGATCGGGTTGGGCGAAGGCGAGCGCACGCGACAGGTTGCGCATCGCGACCTGTCGGATCCGCGTGTGCAGGTCCACCTGCGCCGCATCGAAGCCGCGCCGCCGGACGCGGCGCACCGGCTTGCCGAGCGCCTGTCCGGCGTCGACGGCCTGCAGGTGAGCTACCGCGAGTTCCCCGAACTGACCCACGGCCCGATGTTCCGGGCCTCGCTGATGTGGACGCTCCATGCCGTTGCCGGCATCGCCGACCACAGCGACACGCCGAGCCACGCCGATGGCGTGGACCCGGCACGATGATCCCGGCGCGACCCAGGCCGCGCCCCGCCCGACCCGGACCCCGGCTTTGCCGGCGTCCGCCATCGCCACGACGTCCGACGTCCCAGCCACCGTGTTTCCCTTCTTCCGGCTGCACGTTCCGCCGGTTCTTTCAGCGCTCCAGGAGTCCGTCATGACAACCTCGCCTTCCCGCCGCCTGCGGCTGGCCGCCCTCGCCCTTGCACTTTCGGCCGTGACCGGCCTCGCCGGCGCCCAGGTGTTCAGCCAGCCCGATACCGACTTCAAGGGCAACGTCCGCGCCGCCAGCCAGGTCGTGCTGCCGGGCAGCGAGGTCGAGCTCAACGGCAGCGGCTTCAAGCCCGGCCAGCAGGTCACGCTGCTGCGCGGCGAGACCGTGCTCAACGCGCAGCCGTTCGTCGCCGACGCCCAGGGCGCCTTCAAGGGCCGGGTCGCGATCCCGGCCGATGCGGCCGTTGGCGTGCATCCGGTGGTCGTGCGCACCAGCGGCCCGGATGCGGCCTCGATCTTCGAGCTGAAGGTCTCGCAGCAGTTGCCGGTGTCGGGTGAAGCACGCTTCGACGTGCGCAGCGCCAAGCTCGCCCAGGGCCTGTACCAGGTGGCCTACAGCGCGAAGAACGACGCGCTGTTCGTGACCAGCGCGGTCGGCCGCCCGCCGGTCACTGTCTCGGCGCTGCAGAAGGTCGACCCGCAGTCGCTGCAGGTCGTGGCGAGCGCCACGCCCGGCGCAGCACCGGCCGGTGGCGTGTTCGCCGTGTACGGCGTCGGCGTCGACGACGCCAACGGCCACGTCTGGGTCACCAACACCCGCCAGGACACGGTCGCCGTCTACCGCCAGTCCGACCTGTCGCTGGTCAAGCAGTTCCCGGTCGGTGCCGTACCGCACGCGCGCGACGTCGTTGTCGACACCCAGCGCGGCCGCGTCTACGCCACCGCCTCGGGCGAGAATTTCATTTCGGTGTTCGACGCTAAGCAACTGACCCAGCTCGACAATATCGTCATCGAGTCCGGCGTGCGCGGCGAATCCTTCGCCCCGACCAGCCTCGATCTGGATGTGGCGACCGGCAAGCTCTACACCGCCAGCATGTCCACGCCCGAGGCCGCGGTCATCGACACCGCCAGCAACGCGGTGGAGAAGGTGGTGCCGCTGGTCAATGCGCGCAGCGCGATCGGCGTGGCCTGGAACCCGGTCGGCCAGCGTCTGCTGGTGGTGTCGCAGGGCAGCGACAACCTGCTGATCGTCGATCCGCAGACCGGCACGATCGACCACGACGTCTACGTTGGCGCCGGTGCGTTGAACGTGTCCTACGAACCGACCCAGCGCCTGGCCTACGTCGTCAACCGCGGCGCCGACACGATCACCGTGGTCGACGACAACGGTCAGGTCGTGGCGAACTTCGATGGCGGCAGCTTCCCCAACCACGTCAGCAAGGGCGCCGACGGCGTCGTCTACTCGGTCAACAAGGCGCGCGGCGCCGAAGACCCCAAGGGCGACCACATCCGCCGGATCGCGCCCAAGGCTCGCTGATCGCGCCGGCGGCGTGCCGAGACCGGTGCCCGCGCCACTTCGGTGGCGTAGGCAGCGCACGCGGCGCGCGGCCGCCCGATGGGCGATACCGGCTAAAATCCATATCCGCAGCGGCCGGCCCCGTCCGGCCGCTGCGTCTTCAACCGATTCGACAAGGTGACAGCCCGATGGTCCAGCGCGTCACGATCCGCCATGCGGCCCTGCTCGCCGCCAGTCTGGCCTGTGCCCTCGCAGGCTGCGCCCGCAACGGCGACGACGGCGCCGCCTCCCCGCACGCCGCCGCCGACACGGCGCTGCCCGATGGCTGGCGCCGGGTCGCAGGCACCGACGTGCCACAGGTCCCGCGTTCGACCCAGGATCTGCCGACGACCGTCCGCTCCGACGACGGCGTCGAGGTCACCATCACCGACACCAGCCGCACGATCGTCGGCAACGACGACATCGTCATGGTCATGGACGCGCTCGGCCTGTCGGACCAGGTGTTCGCCGCGCCGGTCAACAGCGTCACCGAGACCGGGCGCAAGGCGCCGCACCATTTCCTGTTCAACCGCACCACCGGCATCGAGGGCGTGCTGAGCCTCGACGGCACCTTGTTCGTCGGCAACAGCCTGCGCCGACACGGCAAGCTCGCGCAGCCGCTGCGCGATGCCGGCCATGCAATGATCATCGTCGACGAACTGCAGCCGGCCCCGGACAAGGTGCGCAAGATCGCCGCCGCCTTCGGCCACGCCGATGAGGGCGAGCACCTGGCCGCGCGCGTGCAGGCCCAGCTCGACGAGGCCGCCGGCATCGCCGCGCGCCACACCCGCCGCCCGCGGGTGATCCATGTCTCGGCCACCGGCGGCGGTGGCGCGCCCACTGTCGGCGGCGCCGACACCGCGGCGGCCGATGTCATCCGGCTGGCCGGCGGCATCAACGTCGGCGATGAGGCCCGCGTGGCCAACTACTCGCAGCTGAGCAACGAAGGCATCATCGCCGCCGATCCTGAAGTGATCCTGGTCAGCGAGGACGACCTGCGCGTGTTCGGCGGACCCGACGGCCTGTGGAAGGCCTACCCGACCCTGCGGCAGACGCCGGCGGGCATCGCCAACCGCGTCTGGGTGATGCCCGACCTGCAGCTCAAGGCGACCAGCGTCGCCAGCGGCACCGGCGCGCTGGCGTTGGCGACCGCGCTGGCCGAACTGGCCGCCGAGCTCGACGCCCAGCCCGGCGCATGAGTGCCGAGGGCCGCGCGACGCCGCGGCGCACCGGCCAGGTCAGGCGGCCGCCCGGCGGCCTGTTGTTCGTCGGCATGCTCGCGCTGCTGGCGCTGGTGATCGTGCTGTCGTTCGGTGTCGGCCCGCTGCGGATCCCGCCGGGCGATGTGATGCACGTGATCGCCCACCAGTTGGGCCTGGCCGATGCCGGCACATTGACCCAACGCGACATCTCGGTGGTCTGGAACCTGCGCGTGCCGCGCGCATTGCTGGCGGTCATCGTCGGCGCCTCGCTGGCCATGGCCGGCGCCGGGCTGCAGGGCCTGTTCGGCAACCCGCTGGCTGACCCGGGCATCGTCGGCGTGACCCACGGCGCCGCGCTCGGCGCAGTCGCGGCAATCGTGCTCGGCGCCACCGTGTTCGGCGCGTGGACGATTCCGGTCGCGGCGTTCGCCGGGGGCGCGGTGACGACCACGCTGATCTATCTGCTCGCCCGTCCCGACCGCGGCGGCGGCACCGCGACGCTGCTGCTGGTGGGCATCGCGATCGCCGCGGGCTGCTCGGCGGCGATCGGGTTCTTCACCTACATCGCGCGCAGCGACGAGCTGCAGTCGCTGGTGTTCTGGCAGATGGGCTCGTTGGCAATGGCCGACTGGGCCGATCTGCTGGCCGCGATGCCGGCGTTCGCGATCGGTGCGATCGCGTTGACGCGCCTGGCGACGCCACTGGACATGCTCGCGCTGGGCGAACGCCAGGCCCAGCACATCGGCCTGGATGTGCGTCGCACGCGCGCGCTGCTGGTCGCGGTCTGCGCGCTGCTGGTCGGCTCGGCGGTCGCATTTGCCGGCGTGGTCGGCTTCGTCGGCCTGGTCGTGCCGCATTTCGTGCGCCTGCTCGCCGGCCCCGGCCATCGCTGGTTGCTGCCGTTGTCGGGCGCGACCGGCGGCCTGCTGGTGGTGCTGGCCGATACCGCCGCGCGCAGCCTCGATCCGCCGTCGGAAATTCCGCTGGGCCTGTTCTCCGCCGCGCTCGGCGCGCCGTTCTTCCTATGGCTGGTGCTGCGCGGCCGCAAGCGGGGCGGCGCGTGAGCACAGCCGATGCCCCCCGGGACGTGCTGGCGATCGAGCGTGCGAGCGTGCGCATCGACGGTCGCGCGATCCTCGACGACGTCGATCTGCGCTTCGCGCGCGGCACGCTGACCGCGCTCGTCGGACCCAATGGCGCCGGCAAGTCGACCCTGCTGGCCGTGGCCTCCGGCGACCTGGCTCCGGCAACGGGCCACGTCCGGCTCGCTGGCGCACCACTGCGCGACTGGAAGGCACGCGCGCTGGCACGCGAGCGCAGCGTGCTGCCGCAGGACCATGCGGTGCGCTTCGCCTTCAGCGTGCGCGAGGTCGTCGCGATGGGCCGGCTGCCGCACCCGCCCGCGCCGGCGCAGGACACGCGCATCGCCGAGGCGGCGATGGCCACCGCCGACATCGTCCACCTCGCCGGCCGTGACGTGCAGACACTCTCGGGCGGCGAAGCCTCGCGTACCGCATTCGCGCGCGTCCTCGCGCAGACCACGCCGGTGGTGTTCCTCGACGAGCCCACCGCCGCGCTCGACCTGCAGCATCAGGAGGCGGTGCTGCGGACCGCCCGTCAGTTGGCCGACGACGGCGCCTGCGTGATCGTCGTGCTGCACGACCTCAACCTCGCCGCCGGCCATGCCGACCGCATCGTCATGCTGCAGCACGGCCGCGTCGCCGCCGATGGCAGCCCGCGCGAGGTGCTGACCCGCGAGACCATCGAGCGGGTGTACCGGCAGCCGGTGCTGGTGCTCGAGCACCCGACCCGCGGCGTGCCGCTGGTGGTCAGCGACGATCCCAGATGAGCCGCGGCCTTGGGTCCTGGAAACGCACGTTGGCGGCCGCCGCGATCGCGCCGGTGTGGGCAGCTGCTTTCGCGATCGCCTACGTCCGGGTGTCCTTTCCGATCACCGACGCGATCCTTTCCGAGCTCAGCCGCGGCCAGCGGCTGGCACTCGGCGCCGCCATTGGACTTTCGCTCGGCTACGTCGCGATGTTGTTGATCGGGCTGCCGGCCCACGCGGCGCTGCGCAGGCTCGGGCGCAGCACGCTGTCGTCCTACGTGGTGGCGTGGTCCGTCATGGCGCTGGTGCTGTGGGCAGTCATCCACGTCGCCGGCTTCCTCGGCTACGGCTGGGACTACGCGATCGCCTACCTGTTCCAGACCCTCATCGAGCGACCGGTGGTGCCGCTGTCGCTCGGCCTGTGCTGGGCGCTGGTGGCCGCCAGCTTCTGGGCCGTGGCCCGACCGGACCGCAGCGCGCAGGCGCCGTCGTCGCGTGACTGACGGCGTGCGGCGCACCGGACGCGCCGCCTCATCGCCCTACGCACCCCAGAGCGCGGAGATCACGCGGCGGTGAGCGCGCCCAGCCGCGCGACGACCGGCGCGACCTGCGATTGCCGGCCCAAGGCCTCGCCCAGCGCCGTCAGGCGCTGGGCCAGCGTCTGCGCATCATCGGCGCGGACGGTCGCATGGCCGACCTTGCGACCCTCGCGCGGCTGCTTGCCGTAGTCGTGCCAGTGCACGCCGGGCACGGCCAGCGCGGCGGCGGCGGCGGGCATCGCGCCGAGCCAATTGAGCATGCACGACACGCCGCGCGGCGCGGTCTCGCCCAGCGGCAGGCCGAGCACGGCGCGCAGATGGTTCTCGAACTGCGAGGTCTCGGCGCCTTCAATCGTCCAGTGCCCGGAGTTGTGCACGCGCGGCGCGAGCTCGTTGGCGAGCAATTCGTCGCCGCGGCAGAACAGTTCCAGCGCGAACACGCCGACGTAATCCAGCCGTTCGGCGATCGCGCGCGCATGCGCGGTCGCGGTGCGCACCGTCCCCGCGTCGGCGACCGCCGGCGCCAGGCTGGTCGACAGCACGCCATCGACGTGGCGGTTCTCGGTCAGCGGCCAGGTGCGGAACGTGCCGTCGCGCCCGCGCACCGCGACCACGCTGAGCTCGCGCTCGAACGCGACGAAGCCCTCGAGGATCAGGCCGGTCGCCTGCGCCTGCGCACCGAGCGCATCCCAGGCGGCATCGATGTCGGCCGTCTCGCGGATCCGGAACTGGCCCTTGCCGTCGTAGCCCAGCCGCCGCGTCTTGAGGATGCAGGGCATGCCCAGGCGCGCGACCGCAGCGTCGAGGTCGGTGCGGGTGACGATATCGGCGAAATCAGGCACCGGAATGCCGAGTTCTCGGAACAGCGTCTTCTCGGCCAGCCGGTCCTGGCTCAGCGCCAACGCATCGGGATTGGGGAACACCGGCACATCGGCAGCGAGCCGCCGCGCGCCATCGGCAGGCACGTTCTCGAAATCGAACGTCGCCACGTCCACCCGCGCGGCCAGGTCGGCCAATGCTGCCGGATCGTCGTAGCCGCCCAGCAGCAGCGGTGCGCATTGGCCAGCGCAGGCGTCGGCGGCGCCGTCGAGCACGAGGAAATCCAGTCCCAACGGATGGCCCGCCAAGGCCAGCATGCGCGCCAGCTGGCCGCCACCCAGAATCCCGACCGTCGTCATGCCTGCGCGTGCTCCGTCGCTGCGACCGCGCTCATCGACGCGGATCGTCATTGGCGGCGACCTCTTCGGTCTGCCGCTGCCGGAACGCATCCAACGCGTGCGCGACCGCCGCGTCGTCGGCGGCCAGCATCGCCGCGGCGAACAGCGCAGCGTTGGCCGCGCCGGCATTGCCGATCGCGAACGTCGCGACCGGGACCCCGGCCGGCATCTGCACGATCGACAGCAATGAATCGAGCCCGTTGAAGGCCTTGGACTGCACCGGCACCCCGAGCACCGGGACCGCGGTCTTGGCGGCGAGCATGCCCGGCAGGTGCGCGGCACCGCCAGCGCCGGCAATGATCGCGCGCAGGCCGCGCGACCGCGCCGAGGCGGCGTAATCGAACAGCACATCCGGCGTGCGATGCGCGGAGACCACGCGGACTTCGTGCGCGACGCCGAGCTGCTCGAGCTTCTGCGCCGCGTGCTGCATCGTCTCCCAGTCCGAGCGCGACCCCATCACGATGCCCACGACCGGCGCCCTGCCGGTCACGGCCCGATCGCCTGACGCGGCGTTGGCGGACGTGCTGCTGTGGTCGTTGGCTGACATTGCGCGGGCTCCGGCCTCAAACGGGCATTTTAGAGGTTCTTCTCCCATGTGCGGGAATGGTTGTGCGGGAAATGGCCGGCCACTTCGGACGGGCAGCCGCCTGCCAGCCGGAAGCCGCTGTCCCTCGGTCGAGGCCGCGTCGCGATCCGACCACGCGAAGCACGCGTGACGTCCGCATGCCGCGCCTCAGACGCGCCGGCGCACACCGCTGTCCAAGAACCGGGGTCAGAGTGCAATTCCGCCTTGCGAAATTGCACTCTGACCCCGGTTTTTCGTTGAGGACATTGGCCAACTGGCTGGGGTCGCGACGGATTCGATGCCGGGAAGAAGGCGCCCGTTTGAAGAGCCTGTGCCTGGTGCTGGCCCCCGGCGTCCGGGATGCGAGGTGGTACGCTTCCGCGATTCCTAAAAACGCCCCGGACCCTGCCCCATGGACCGCAAGTTGCTCGACATCCTCGTCTGCCCCGCCAGCCGCCAGCCGCTGTCGCTGCTCGACCGCCCCGGCCTGGATGCGCTCAATGCCGCGATCGCCGCCGGCACGGTGCAGCGCGAGGACGGCACCGCGCAGAACCAGCCGCTGCGCGAGGCGCTGATCACCCATGACCGCAAGCGCGTCTACCGCGTCGACGACGGCATTCCGGTGCTGCTGGTCGAGGAAGGCGTCGCCACCGGACAGGTCGCCGACTTTCCAAAGGACGGCGCGCGCGCCTGATGATGCGGGCGCCTGCGGCGTGATCGGGCGCCCGGCCACCCCTGGCCGGCCACACACACCGAACACCCCGCGCCACGACCGGCCCGCCATCGGACGACACGCATGACCCAGCGCCCCACCCCGCCCCGCCTCGCCCCGCCAGACCCGGACGCAGTCGCCGCCAACGTCGCGGCGGCGTTGGCCGAGGATCTGGGCACGGGCGATGTGACCGCAGCCCTGCTGCCCGACCGCGCGGCCACCGCCAAGTTGCTGTGCAAGCAGGACGCGGTGATCTGCGGCCGGCCGTGGTTCGACGCCTGCCATCGCGCGCTCGACCCAGACGTGCGGATCGACTGGCACGTCGCCGAGGGCGACCGCGTCACCGCCGGCACCGTGCTCGCCACACTCGTCGGCCGCAGCCGCGCCCTGGTGTCCGCCGAGCGCACCTCGCTGAACTTCCTGCAGACCTTGAGCGCGACGGCCACCGCCACCGCGCAGCATGTCGCGGCACTGGCCGGCACGGGCACTCGCCTGCTCGACACCCGCAAGACGCTGCCGGGCCTGCGCCTGGCGCAGAAGTACGCAGTGCGCGTGGGCGGCGGCGAGAATCACCGCATCGGGCTCTACGACACGGTGATGCTCAAGGAGAACCACATCCGCGCCGCTGGCGGCATCGCCGCGGCGATCGCCGACGCGCATACCCGGGCCCCCGGTCTGCCGCTGGTGGTCGAGGTCGAAACGCTCGACGAATTGCGCGAGGCGCTCGCCGCCGGCTGCACGCGCATCCTGATCGACGACTTCGACGTGGCGATGCGACGCGAGGCCGTCGCCATCGCGCATGCCGCGCCGTTCGACGGCCGCATTCCGCTGGAGGTCTCGGGCAGCGTCGACCTCGACGCCCTGCGCGCGATCGCCGCCGACGGCGTGGACTATGTCTCGATCGGCGCCCTGACCAAGCACGTGCAGGCGATCGACCTGTCGCTCAAGCTCCAGGACGTCTGACCGCGACGGGTCCGACCTGTCGGGACCGGTGCCCGAACGCAGCCCCGCCCCGATTGCGTGGCGCACGTGCCCGCGCGTGACTTGCATGCGCCGCCGCGCGCCGCCACATTGCGCCCATGCCCGATTTCCCGACGATGATCTTCGCGATGCTAGCCGCATTCGCCGCGTTCTTGTGGTGGAGCGCGGCACGGGGCGCGGCCGAGCGCGCCGGCCAGCTCGGCCGGCAGGCCTGCGAGCGCGCTGGGGTGCAGTGGCTCGACCAGAGCGTGCACGCCTATGCGATGCGCCTGCGCCGCGACGACAGCGGGCGCCTGCGCGTGGAGCGCAGTTTCCGCTTCGAGTATTCCGAGGACGGCATCGAGCGCCATGTCGGCCAACTGGTGCTGCGCGGCGAGCGGCTGGTCGCGTTCAGTGGACCGACGCGCCGCGACGCCGCGGCGCTGCACTGAACGTAAGGTACTTCTCCAAAGTCAGGGAGACCTGCCTCCGTCCGCTCAAGGCGTCCCTCTTCGGAGCGCGCGTCGCGCTGGCCGGAGACTGCTCCCCGGCTCGGTCAGCCATCCATGGCGGACTCGCCGCCGCGGACCATCCCTGGTCCGCTATCGCAATCCCCGACCGGCACGACGCACTGAGGCCGAAAGTGGGCAACTTCGTCCAGCTGAATGGCTTTGCGTCTACCCGAAGTCGGGTTGCAAGCATTCAGAGCAGCGGATTGACGGACGGTGGCCGCGTCAAGCGCGCCAAGGATGGCGCGCGCCCGAGTCAAGGCAGGATGCCTTGACCGAGGGGAGAGTGGCTTCCGGCCGGCAAGCCGCGGCCCATCCGAAGCAGAACGTCCAGTCCCACACTTGGGAGAAGGACCGAATATAAGGGGCCAATCGAGCAGCGTGTCGCGTCTTACTTGATGACCCGCAGATGCCCGCGTCGCGGCTCGGGCGGGGTGTCGTCGTCCGGCGGACCGTCGGTGTCGTCATCGCGATCGGGCGCGCCGCCGTCCACCGACGCGAAGGTCGGCCGCGTCGGCGCCGGTGCGGGTGCGGGTGCATTCTCGACCTGCGCCTCGTCTGCGTCCTGCGCATCGCCGGACGCGACGATGTCCTCGGGCAGCGCCATGCCCTGCCCGGTCTCGCGGGCGTAGACCGCCAGCACCGCGGCGATCGGCACCACGACCGACTGGCTGACGCCGCCAAAGCGCGCGGAAAAACGCACGCTGTCGTTGTCCATCTCCAGCCGTGCCACTGCACGGTCGGCGATGTTGAGCACGACCCGCCCATCCTGCACGGCATGCGCCGGCACGCGCACGCCGGCGCGGCGCGCATCGACCAGGATATGGGGAGTCATGCCGTTGTCGGCGATCCACTCGTACAGCGCACGCAGCAGGTACGGGCGGTGGCTGGTCATCGCAGGCGCTTGGTCCGTCATGCGCAACAGTCTAACGGCTCGTGACGGCAGCGGGCAGCGATGCGGCGCCGGCACGCGGCCGGTGTCGCAGCGCACTCACTCGGGCAGCGGGCGCAGCGCGCGTTCCTGCGGGGTCAGGCTGCGGACGAAACCGGGGCTGCGGAAGATACGGTTGCCGTAGTCCTCGATCGCCTTGACGCCATCCTTGGGCAGCGGGATTTCCAGCGCCTGCAGACGCCAGACGATCGGCGCCATCGCGCAGTCGGCCAGGCTCATTTCGGGATTGAGGAAGAACTTGCTGGCCTTGAACAGCGGGACCGAGGCGGTCAGCAGTTCCTTGAGCCGCTTGCGGCCGGCTTCGGCCTGGGCCTTGTTGCCCATCTGGATGGCCTGCACCTGCGGCACCCAGTCGTGCTCGATGCGCAGCATGGCCAGGCGCAGCCGCGCGCGCGACAGCGGATCGACCGGCATCAGCGGCGGATGCGGATAGCGCTCGTCGAGGTACTCGCTGACCACGCTGGCCGCGTAGAGCACCAGCTCGCGCTCGACCAGGGTCGGCACCGAGTGGTAGGGATTGAGGTCGATCAGGTCCTCGGACGGGTTGCGCGGGTCGACCACGACCATGTCGTAGGTGACGCCCTTGGCCGCGAGCACCAGCCGCGCCCGATGGCACAGCACATCATCGACCGAGGAAAACAGTGTCAACACGTTTCGCATGGATGCACCCGTGGCCTTTCTCGGCCTGTCCGTAAGACTGGCTCCGCCAGCCCTCGCGATGCCGCCTGCACCTCGCAGACGATTGTCGCGGTGCCCGAGTCTCGCATTTCCCTGAGCCGCCCGGCAATGGCACCGGGCCGATGCCGGGCCGGGTGGGACGCACCCGGCCCGCAAGGCGTCAGTGGACGTCGCGCCAGTATTCCTTCTTCAGCAACCAGGCCATGAAGGTCAGCAGCACCAGGAACAGCAGCACCCAGACGCCCATCTGCTGGCGCTTGAGGGCCGCCGGCTCGCCGACGTACTCCAGGAACGCAGTGATGTCGCGGACCGTCTGGTCGAACTGCTGCGCGTCCTGGGTGCCCGGGGTGGCGATCTCCAGGTGTTCGACCACCGGATCGGCGCCTTCGGCCGCCTCGCCGTAGATCGGGCGCTGCAGGCCCTGCATCTCCCACAGCGGGTTGGGCATCGACGCGTTGGGGAACAGCGCGTTGTTCCAGCCCAGCGGGCGGGTCTCGTCGAGATAGAACGACTTGAGGTAGGTAAAGATCCAGTCGGCGCCGCGTACGCGGGCAATCAGGCTCAGGTCCGGCGGGGTCTGGCCGAACCACTTGGCCGCGTGCTCGGCCGGCATCGACGACATGATGTGCTCGCCGAACGCCGCGCCGGTGAGGTTGAGGTTGTTCATCACCTCGTCCTCGGTCAACCCCAGGTCCTGGGCCATGCGCGAGTAGCGCATGAACTTGAGCGAGTGGCAGCCCGCGCAGTAGTTCATGTAGGCCTGTGCGCCGCGTTGCAGCGAGGCGCGGTCGCCCAGATCCGTGCCGGCATGCTGGACCGGGCCGCCAGCCGCGGCCAGCGCGCCGAACGACAGCAGCAGGCCGGCCGCCGCGACGGCGATGCGGGCAATGAGTCGGTTAGTCATGCATCGTCACCCGATCGGGCACGGCCTTGGTCCTGTCGAGCTTGGTCCACAGGGGCATCGTGATGAAGAAAGCGAAGTAGAGGAAGGTCAGCACGCGACCGACGATGGTCTCGACCGGATCGGTACCCGGGCCGGCACCGATCTTGCCCAGCCAGACGAAGCACACGGCCAACAGCAGCAGCATGATCTTGGTCAGCGGACCACGGTAGCGGTGCGACTTGACCTTGCACCGGTCCAGCCACGGGATCAGGAACAGCACCGCGATCGCGGAGAACATCACGATCACACCACTGAGCTTGTGCGGCACCACGCGCAACATCGCGTAGTAGGGCGTGTAGTACCACACCGGCTTGATGTGCTCGGGCGTGACCAGGTGATTGGCCGCGGTGAAGTTGTCGTGCTCGAGGAACCAGCCGCCGAACGCCGGGGCGAAGAAGATGATGAACGCCGCGATGATCAGGAAGAAGCAGACGTAGAAGCCATCCTTGACCGAGTAGTACGGGTGGAACGGGATGCCGTCGGCCGGTGCGGACTTCGACCAACGGTTGCCCTTGGGGCCCTTCTTGATCTCGACACCGTCGGGGTTGTTGGACCCCACCTCGTGCAGCGCGCCCAGGTGCAGGACGACCAGCAGCAGCAGCACCAGCGGCAATGCGATCACGTGCAGCGCGAAGAAGCGGTTGAGGGTGGCGTCGCTGGGCAGGTAGTCGCCCATGATCCATTCGGTCAGGCCGTTGCCGATGACCGGGATCGCGCCGAACAGCGAGATGATCACCTTCGCGCCCCAGAACGACATCTGGCCCCACGGCAGCACGTAGCCCAGGAACGCCTCGGCCATCAGTACCAGGTAGATCAGCATCCCCAGGATCCACACCAGTTCGCGCGGCTTCTGGTAGGAGCCGTACATCAGGCCGCGGAACATGTGGATGTAGACGACGATGAAGAACAGCGAGGCGCCGGTGCTGTGCATGTAGCGGATCAGCCAGCCCCACTCCACGTCGCGCATGATGTATTCGACCGAGGCGAAGGCTTCCGCCGCGCTCGGCTTGTAGTGCATCGTCAGGAAGATGCCGGTCAGGATCTGGTTGACCAGCACGACCAGCGACAGCACGCCGAAGATGTACCAGATGTTGAAGTTCTTCGGCGCGTAGTACTCGGTCATGTGCTTGCGGTACATCGGCATCAAAGCCGGTGCACGCTCGTTGACCCAGTTGAAGACGCCGTTGGCGCCGCGGACGAGGACGTTGGCCATCACGCGGCTCCCTTCGGATCGACGCCGATGACGAGGGTGTTGTCGTCGGCGTAGTAGTGCGGCGGCACCAGGAGGTTGGTCGGCGCGGGCACGCCGTCATAGACGCGGCCGGCCATGTCGAACTTCGACTTGTGGCAGGGGCAGAAGTAGCCGCCCTTCCAGTCGGCGTCGAACGGCGCCGGCCGGATCTCGGCGACCATCTCCGGCGAGCAGCCCAGGTGCGTGCACAGACCGACGAGCACCGAGATGTCGGGCTTGATCGAGCGCAGTTCCGGGTTCGCCTCGCGCACATACGCCGGCTGCTGGTCGACGTTGCTGGACTCGGGGTCCTTGAGCCTGTCGTCGAGCGTGGGCAGTGCGTCGAGGATCGCCTTGGAGCGCTTGACGATCCAGATCGGCTGACCGCGCCACTCGGCGATCAGACGCTGACCTTCCTCGAGCGCGCTGATGTCGACAGTCACCGGCGCGCCGGCGAGCTGCGCACGTGCGCTGGGATTCCAGGACTTGATGAAGGGAATGGCCGTGATGCCCGCCCCCACCGCGCCCACGACCAGGGTGCTCGCGGTCAGAAACCGGCGCCGCCCCACATTGACTGGCTCATCCCCGCCGCCAGGTCCGATCACCGCTTCGTCGACCATCGGTACTCCGCAAAACTTCGGTAGCTACTGTGCGCTGGCTGCCACGGACCAACCCCGTTCCGCGGGCGGCCGCATCGATGTGTGCCAGTGTAGCTGAACCCTGAATCGAGCGACAATTGGGTCGAAATGTCGCACCTGCACCACGCTCAGCGGCTGGCGACCTGGCCGCGATAGCGCTCGGCCAGGGTCCCCACGCGCTGCACATAGCGCTGGGTCTCGCTGTAGGGCGGCACGCCCTTGTGGCGATCGACCGCGCCCTCGCCGGCGTTGTAGCCGGCCGCGGCCAGGGTCAGGTCGCCGTCGAAGCGTCGCAGCAGCCAGGCCAGGTACGCCACGCCCCCGCGGATGTTCTGCTCCGGGTCGAAGGCATTGACCACGCCAAAGCGCCGCGCGGTCGCTGGCATGAGTTGCATCAGCCCCTGCGCGCCGGCGCGCGAGAGCGCATTGGGATTGAACGCCGACTCGGCATGCATGATCGCGCGCACGATCGCCTCCTCGACGCCGAACTCACTGGCCGCACGCGCAACCTCATCGCGATACGCCTCGCGGTTGAGCCGGACGGTGCCGAAGTTGACCCCCGGCGCCGCGCCGCAGGCGTAGCAGGTCTCGAAGAAGCTGTAGCGGATGGTGCGCACCGCGGCGACCTGCGCGCCCCCGGCCGGGCGCGTGCTGCTGTAGTGGCGCACACCGTCGCGGACATAGGAGTACACCTGGCCCTGCTGCAGCCGGCGCTGCCCGCCGCTGCGGGCCGGGGTCGCCGTGGCCGGTGCCGGGCTGGCCTCGGCGGCCGGCTTCGGCGTCCCGCCCATGAAGGTCGCCGGCGCGCCGCGATCCACGCCGGCAGGCGCCGTCGCAGGCGCGGCCTGGGGCTTGGCCGCGGCAGTCCGGCGCGGCGCCGGCGGCGCCGTGGCGACCGCGCGACAGCTCGCGCCCGAGACCCGCTTGCTGACGTACTGGGGAATGCCGTCGCCGCTGTCGCAGCGATACAGCGTACTGCCGGAGACCGGACAGGCCGCCAGCAAACCGAGCATCGCAATGAGTCCCCATCCCCGTTTCACGCGGCGGAGTGTCGCGTCTTCGGGCGGCGTTGCCAAGTGCTTGATTGTGAACGGGCGGCCCGGCTGCGCGGCGCGCCCGGTACACTCTGCGCCCCACCCGCCATCCGGCCCGGACTCAGCGCCGTCGCCCCGGACACGCCATGACCCAGCCCGCTCCCCAGGCGCCCGCCGCGCCGACCCTCGATCTTCCCGTCCTGACCGCCGACGGCGTGCCTGCGCCCAGCCCGGCGCTGCCCGCACGCGGCAAGCTCTACATCCAGACCCACGGGTGCCAGATGAACGAGTACGACTCGGCCAAGATGGCCGACGTGCTCGCTGCCGCCGAAGGCCTGGAGCTCACCGACGATGTCGAGGAAGCCGACGTCGTGCTGGTCAATACCTGCTCGATCCGCGAGAAGGCGCAGGAGAAGGTATTCAGCCAGCTCGGCCGCTGGAAGGCCCTCAAGCAAGGGGGCAAGCCGGTGTTGATCGGCGTCGGCGGCTGCGTCGCGTCCCAGGAGGGCGAAGCGATCGTCAAGCGCGCGCCGTATGTGGACCTGGTGTTCGGCCCGCAGACGCTGCACCGCCTGCCCGAGCTGATCCGCGCCAAGCGTGCGACCGGCCAGCCGCAGGTGGACATCAGCTTTCCGGAGATCGAGAAGTTCGACCGTCTGCCCGAGCCGCGCGCCGAGGGCCCGAGCGCATTCGTCTCGATCATGGAGGGCTGCTCGAAGTACTGCTCGTTCTGCGTGGTGCCCTACACCCGCGGCGAAGAGGTCAGCCGACCGTTCGAGGACGTGCTGGTCGAGGTCGTGCGGCTGGCCGGCCAGGGCGTGCGCGAGATCAACCTGCTCGGGCAGAACGTCAACGCCTACCGCGGGCCGATGGGCGGCGACGAGGTGGCTGACCTGGGCCTGCTGATCCGCACGATCGCGCAGATCGACGGCATCGAGCGCATCCGCTTCACGACCTCGCATCCGCTGGAGTTCTCCGACTCGCTGATCGAGGCCTACCGCGACGTGCCGCAGCTGGCCAACTACCTGCACCTGCCGGTGCAGGCCGGCAGCGATCGCATCCTCTCGGCGATGAAGCGCGGCTACACGGCGCTGGAGTTCAAGCAGAAGATCCGGAAACTTCGCGCCGTGCGCCCGGACATCTCGATCTCCTCGGACTTCATCGTCGGCTTCCCGGGCGAGACAGAGGCCGACTTTGAGAAGACGATGAAGCTGATCGAGGACGTGGGCTTCGACCAGTCGTTCTCCTTCATCTACTCGCGCCGCCCGGGCACCCCGGCCGCCGACCTCGAGGACACGGTGACCCAGGCCGAGAAGCACGCCCGGCTCAGCCGCCTGCAGGCGCACATCAACGCCTACGCCGCCGGGATCTCGCAGCGGATGGTCGGCAGCGTGCAGCGGGTGCTGGTCGAAGGCCCCTCGCGCAAGGATCCCAACGAGCTGACCGGCAAGACCGAGAACATGCGCTCGGTGAACTTCCCCGCCCCGGCCCGCCTGATCGGGCAATTCGTCGATGTCGAGATCACCGCCGCGCTCAGCAACTCGCTGCGCGGCCGGGTGCGCCTGGACGAGGACGCCGAGGCCGCGTAGTACGGCCTGCCGCCGCGGCCTTCTCGCGCCGCGGCGTCGCGTCAATCGAGACGTTTTCGGAACCGCGCGATCGCCAGCGCCATCGTGACCGCAGTGAACGCGCCCAGCGCCAGGATCGACGTCCACAGCTCCCAGATGCTGGCGCCGCGCAGCATGATGCCGCGTACCAGGCGCAGGAACTGGGTCATCGGCAACGCCTCGGCGCCCCACTGCACCACGTCCGGCATGCCGGCGAACGGGAACATGAAGCCCGAGATCAGGATTGAGGGCAGGAACACCAGCATCGCGACCTGGATCGCCTGGAACTGGGTGCGCGCATGCGTGGAGATCAGCAGCCCCATCGCGAGGTTCGCGAAGATCAGCAGCAGCGAGGCCAGGTAGACGTCGAGCAGGCTGCCGCGCAGCGGTACGTCGAAGAACCAGAACCCCAGCACCAGGATCAGCGTGGTCTGGATCAGGCCGATCGCCGCATACGGCAGCACCTTGCCGACCATCAGCTCGCCGCGCGCCAGCGGGGTGGCGATCAACAGCTCCATGTTGCCGCGCTCGCGTTCGCGCACGATCGCCATCGCGGTGAACATCGTCATGGTCATCGTGAGAATGATGCCGATCAGCCCGGGCACGATGCTCACCGCCGAGCGCCGCTCGGGATTGTAGAAACTCACGACCTCGATCTGCGGCGCCGCGCGCGCGGCCCGATGTCCACCGGGGTCTTCGAGCGGCAGTTGCGCGATCTGGTTCGCAGCCGCCTGCACGACAGTGTCGGTGCCGTCGACCATCACCTGCATCGCCGGCCGGCCGTCGAGCACGCGGCGCTCGAAATCCGGCGGGATCGTGATCCCGACGCTGATCTCGCCCCGGCGCAGCATCTCCACCAGTTGCTGCGGACTGTCGACGACCGCGACAGTGTCGACGACGCCAGTCGCCTGCAGATCCATCACCGCCGCGCGCGAGGTCGCGGTCACCGCCTGGTCGGCGATCGCCGCATCGAGCCCGCGCGGGTTGTAGTTGATCGCGTAGCCGAACAGCAACAGGTCGACGACCGGAATCATCACGATCATCACCAGACTGATCCGATCACGGCGGATCTGCCGCAGCTCCTTGATCACCACGGCCCAGAGCCGGCGCAGCGGGTTCATGCGGCGCCTTCCGCATCGTCGCGACGGGTCGCGGCGACGAACACGTCCTCGAGGTTGGGTGTCGCCGGCCGGACCTCGGCCTCGAGTCCGGCGCCGCGCAGCGCCTCGGCCAGCCCGCCGTCCCCATCCGCGCCGTCCCGTGCGAGCACACGCAGGCTGTTGCCGATCTGGGCAACGCTGAGCACGTTGGGCAGACGGGCGAGGACCTGCTGCGCCCGCCGCGGCTGCGCGGCGTGCACCTCGACACTGCGGCCCGAGAGTTCGTCCGCCAATGCGCCCGGCGCACCGTCGGCGACCAGCACGCCGCGGTCGAGGATCGCGATGCGATGGCAGCGCTCGGCCTCGTCCATGTAGTGGGTCGAGACCAGCAGCGTGGTGCCGCTGTCGGCCAGCTCGAAGAGCTTGTCCCAGAAGTCGCGACGCGACTCGGGATCGACCGCGCTGGTCGGCTCGTCGAGGAACAGCAGTTCCGGCCGGTGGATCACCGCGCCGGCCAGTGCCAGCCGCTGCTTCTGGCCGCCACTCATCGTGCCGGCGAGTTGGCCCTGGCGATCGGCGAAATGGTAAAGCTCGACCAGCTCATCGACCCGGGCACGCGCCTGCGCACGCGGCAGGCCGTAGACCGCCGCGAGGAACTCCAGGTTCTCGCGCACCGTCAGGTCCTCGAACAGCGAGAACTTCTGGGTCATGTAGCCGATACGCAGGCGCAGCACGTCGGCCTGGTCGGGAATGCGCAGGCCGAGTACCTCGATGTCGCCCTCGCTGGGCGTCAATAGGCCGCAGAGCATGCGGATCGTGGTCGACTTGCCCGAGCCGTTCGGCCCGAGGAAG
The DNA here is from genome assembly GCF_037198055.1 of Luteimonas sp. gir. NCBI lineage: Bacteria > Pseudomonadati > Pseudomonadota > Gammaproteobacteria > Lysobacterales > Lysobacteraceae > Luteimonas > Luteimonas sp. gir. The sequence continues at coordinate 55,289 of NZ_JBBAXQ010000005.1, read as the reverse complement.
CCGTAGACGCTGGCGCGCGGGACGGTCAGATCGACATGGTCGACCGCGACCAGTTCGCCGAAGCGCTTGACCAAGCCACGGGCGTGGACCGCGGCATCGCTGGCTGCCGCGGATGGCATCGTGCCGATCGAAGGTCCATCGCCCATCGTCAGAACTCCACCCGCAGCGGCAGGCCCGCCGGCAGGTCGCCGGCCTCTTCGAGCTCGACCTCGGCCAGATAGCTCAGGCGCGCGGCGTCCTTGCCGCTGAGCGCGTAGTACGGCGTGAACGTCGGCTCGCTGCGCACCATGCGCACGCGTCCGGCGTAGACGCGCTCCCCTGCCGCGCCGACGCGCACGGTGGCGCGATCGCCGACCTGCACACCGGGCCGCAGCGGCTCGGGCACGTAGACCCGCGCATAGGGCTGCTCGCCGACCAGCAGCACCGCCAGCGGTGCGCCGACCGGGGCCTCGTCGCCGAGCCGGTAGGGCAGGCTGTCCACCCGCGCCGCGCGTGGCGCGACGACATCCAGCCGCCCGGTGCTGACCGACTGCGTCCGTGCCTGGGCCTGCGCGGCCTCGAGCGCAGCCTGGGCCTGCGCGATCTGCTCGGGGCGGGCGCCGTTCTGCAGCTCGGCCAACGCGGCCTGGGCGCCGGCGACCTGCGCCTGGGCATTGCCGGCGGCCGCGCGCGCGCGATCGACATCGGCCGCCGAGACCAGTTGCCGGCCGCCCAGCGGCTGCAACCGCTCGTAATAGGCGCGCGCATCGCGCGCCTGCGCCTGTGCGGCGGCGAGATTGGCCCGCGCCTGATCGATGTCCTCGCGGCGTGCGCCGTTGCGCAATTCCTCCAGCGCCTCACGCTGGCGCGCGACCTCCGCTTCGGCGGCTGCGAGCTGGGCATCGCCGCGGGTCCGCTCCAGGGTCAGGATGCGCTCGCCGGCCTCCACGCGCTGACCTTCGCGCACCGCGATCTCGGCGATGCGCTCGGCAGCGGGGGCCGGCAGCGTGATGCGGTCGTATTCCAGGGTACCGAGCGCATGCGGCGGCTCGCGGCTGCAACCGGCGAGCAGCACGGCCGCGAGCGCGAGACCGGCGAGCGGGAGGAGACGGGTCATGCGGGCAGCTCCAGGCCGCGATCGAGCAAGGCGAGCGCGTGCAGGCGGATGTCGTCGATGCCAAGCTCGTCGCTGGCGAACAATTGCCGCCAGATCGGGGTGCCGGCGGCCGGGAACAGCGTCAGTCCGACCAGCGAGACCATCAGCAGCCGAGGATCCAGCGCGGGATTGAGCCGGCCGGCCTGCTGCTCCTGGGCGAAGCGCGCGGCCATGAACGCACTGATCTCCGGCGCCAGCCGGGTGACCAGCAGATCGCGCAGGTCGCCGCCTTCGCTGACCACCTCGCGGATCCACAGCGCCGGCATCCACGGGTGCCGTGCGACCAGTGCGCACAGCAGGTCGACGAATGCGACCAGCACCGTGCGCAGCGACGCGTCCGCCATGCCCAGAAGGGTTTCGCGGACCTCGTCGAACACCGGCATCAGCCGTTCGGCGATCACCGCATCGCGCAGGCCGGCAGCGTCGCGGAAGTAGTAATGCAGCAGCGCCGGGGTCACCCCGGCCTCGGTGGCGATGTCGCGCAGCGAGGTCGCCGCGATGCCGCGGCGCACGTAGCAGGCGAGCGCGGCATCGAGCGCGCTGCCGCGCCGGTCGGTGTCGCCAGCGGGCGGTCGCCCTGGCGTGCGGGCGGGATCGGGGGTGCGGGATCGGGCCATGCGCCTGATATTAATTGATCGATCAATTAATGTCCGAATGCGCGCTGAACCCTGGGCCGCGACGCCGCCCTGCATGGCGATGCGCTACCCTGCGCGCCCTATGCAGACCAGCCCCCAGACCGACTTCGTCCTCGAACCGGACGACACCGAGCGCCTCGCCAACCTCGCCGGCCCCTTTGACGGCCACCTGCGCCAGATCGAACTGCGCCTGGGCGTGGAGATCGCCAATCGCGGCCATGTGTTCCGCATCACCGGTCGCGACCGCGATGTGGTGGCCCGCGCTGAAGCCTTCGTACGCGCGCTCTACGACGAGACCGAAACCGAGACGCTCGACAGCCAGGCCGTGGCGATGCGGCTGTCGGAGGCCAACGTGGCGCGCGACGACGATGTCGTGCCGCAGGAAGTGGCGGTCCGGGTCAAGCGCGGCACGGTCCGCGGGCGCGGCGCCAACCAGGTCCGCTACCTGCACCGCATCGCCACCCACGACATCAACTTCGGCATCGGTCCGGCGGGCACCGGCAAGACCTTCCTCGCGGTGGCGATGGCGGTCGAGGCGCTCAACGAATCGAAGGTCCAACGGCTGGTGCTGGTCCGTCCGGCGGTCGAGGCCGGCGAAAAGCTGGGCTTTCTGCCCGGCGATCTGAGCCAGAAGGTCGACCCGTACCTGCGCCCACTCTACGACGCGCTGTACGAGATGCTCGGCGTGGAGAAGGTCGCCAAGTTGCTGGAACGCAACGTCATCGAGATCGCGCCGCTGGCCTACATGCGCGGACGCACGCTCAATGATGCATTCGTGATCCTCGACGAGGCGCAGAACACCACGATCGAGCAGATGAAGATGTTCCTGACCCGCCTGGGCTTCGGCTCGACGGCCGTGGTCACGGGCGACCTGACCCAGATCGACCTGCCCAAGCACGTGAAGTCCGGCCTGCGCGACGCGCTGGACGTGCTGCGCGAGGTCGAGGGCGTGAGCTTCACGTTCTTCGAAGCACGCGATGTCGTGCGCCATCCGCTGGTCGCGCGCATCGTTGGCGCCTACGAACGCCGCGATGCCAGCGACGCGGCGACCGGACCGGCCTGAGCGATGGCGCTGCGCCGCATCGGTGCGTTCGCCCTGGCGCTGGCCCTGCCCACTGCGGCCGCGGCGCAGACGTCTCCGACATCGCAGCGGATCGCCACCGCGGCCGCGATCGCCGCGCCCTGCCTGTCGATCGAGGCTGGATCGGTCATGGTGAGCCTGCCGCTGACCGACCTCGAGCGCGCGGTCGCGGCCCGGCCGCAGCCCCCGCAGAGAGAAAACGACCGCGCGGCCGACCACGACGCGCCGCTGTGGCGCGACGAGTCCGAACGCCTGGCCCTGATCCGCGGCAATCGCGCGGCCCAGCTGCTGGCCTCGCCCCGGCTGCCTGGACATGACCGATACGGCTGCCTGCGGGCGGCGCTGGAGGACGTACCGGGCGACGCGCGCTATCTGATCGGCGCGATGCTCGAGCGCGGCGACGCCGCGATGTGGCGCTCCGGCGAGGCGGGCCTGCGCGATGCGGTCTTGGTCACGCGGACCAATCCCCGCCGGGGTGATGGCCCCATGGGCGCCGTGCTCTATCGGCTGGACGAGGGCGAACGCCCGTTCCTGATGCTAGTCGAGTGGATCGCCTGACCGCCTGCCCCTGATTTTTCCTGTTTGCATGAGACCCGCCATGACCCAGGCCGCGCCCCATCTCGACATCGCCGTCGGCTATGCGCTGCCGCGCAAGGGCATTCCCTCGGCGGCCAGCTTCCGCCGCTGGGCGAGTGCCGCGCTCGATGGCCGGATCCGCGAAGCGGACCTGGCGATCCGCCTGGTCGACGAGGACGAGGGCCGTGCACTCAACCGCCACTACCGCGGCAAGGACTACGCGACCAACGTGCTGAGCTTCCCGGCCGAGCTGCCCGAAGGGCTGCCCGAGGGCGTCCGCCTGCCCTTGCTGGGCGACCTGGTGATCTGCGCGCCGGTGGTCGCGCGCGAGGCTGCCGAACAGCACAAGCGCCTGGGCGACCACTACGCCCACCTGACCGTGCACGGCGTGCTGCACCTGCTGGGCTGGGACCACGAGAACGACAAGGACGCCGAGGCGATGGAGCAGCTCGAGCGCGAAGTCCTCGCCTCGCTCGGCATCGACGACCCTTACCGGTTACCCGGCTAAGCCGCCGGCGCTTGCCCAGGCGCTCAGAGGCAATCGACCAGCCCGTCGAAGATCGACCGCGCACCCGGCAGTACCGCATTAAGCGCGTCCCCGCCGGCCACCGCGTCGAGCATCGCCGGCAGCGTGGTGCCGGCCGCCAGCGGTGTTCGGCAGTGCCAGACCTTCGGCTGCACGATGATCCGGCCGGTGCGCGCCACCAGGAACTCCTCGCTGGCCGCGAAACTCCACACGCACATGCCGATCCGCCCATCGTCCCGGTGCACCGAGCATTCGAAGCGCAAGGGCTGGAGGTTGGTGTACTCGCCCTCGCAGAAGGTGTCGCCGCAGATCTGGTCGAACTGCCGGGGCAACTGGTAGGTCATCGCGTACCAGGCCTCGACGCGCGCATCGTCGCCGCGGGCATAGGTCGCGGCGTCGACGTAGGGCCCGTCCAGACGCGCGTCGGCGCTGGCCAGGCCAGGCAGCGCGAGCACGGCGGCCAGCCCCAGGGCGGCCAGGCGGGATGGGCGGATCGCAATCGACATATCGGTACTCCTGAATGAATGTGTGGCCAGCATCGCCGTCAGCCGCGTACCGCCGCGATCGGGCATCGCCGCGGCGCGGCTTCGGAATTCTCCGCGCCGGGCCCCGGAGTTCCGCCCGTGACGGCCGCCTGGACATCGGCGGCGGCGGACGCGCTAGACTTTCGCCGCACGTCCCACCATCGCCCCTCCCCCCTGGGGCGGCCCATACCAACGCAATGTCAGAAGACGACAGTAGTCAAACCGCCACCGAGCCCCACGAAAAGCGCCGTAGCTGGCTGGACCGGATCAGCTCGGCGATCTCCGGCGAACCCACCAACCGCGAGGACCTGGTCGAGCTGCTGCGTGACACCCACGCCGATGGCTTGATCGACGCCGACACCCTGCGCATGTTCGAAGGCGCGCTGGGCATCTCCAGCAAGACGGTCGGCGATGTGATGGTGCCGCGTGCGCAGATGGTCGCGCTGCCGGCCGATGCCAAGTTCCTGGACCTGATGAAGCAGGTGGTCGAGTCCGGCCACTCGCGCTTCCCGGTGCATGGCGACGACAAGGACGAGGTGCTCGGCATCCTGCTCGCCAAGGACCTGCTGCGCGGCGTGGTCGCCGACAACGGCCCCGGCTCGATCCACGAGCTGCTGCGTCCGGCGGTGCTGATCCCCGAATCCAAGAAGCTCAATGTGCTGCTGCGCGAGTTCCGACTCTCGCGCAACCACATGGCGATCGTCATCGACGAGTACGGCGGCGTCGCCGGGCTGGTGACGATCGAGGACGTGCTCGAGGAAATCGTCGGCGAGATCGACGACGAGCACGACGACGCCGAAGATCCGAACGCACTGATCGCCGCCCAGGCCGATGGCCAGTTCGCGGTCAGCGCGCTGACCCCGATCGCGGACTTCAACGAGCGCTTCGGCGCCGATTTCGACGACGACGAATACGACACCATCGGCGGGGTGATCATCGGCGCGATCGGCCATCTGCCCGAGGTCGGCGAGGAGCTGGCACTGGGCCGGTTCGCCTTCCGCGTCACCGATGCCGACTCGCGCCGGCTGCATGCGCTGCACGTCAGCGTGCATGCCCAGGACTGAGACACCGCGCGCGACCGTTTCGCGCGCCTGGCGCCACGCGTTCGCGCTGCTGCTGGCCCTGCTCGCCTGGCCCGCATGGGCCCAGGTCGCAAGCGACGCCCCACGGGTCGGGGTGGCGACGATGCAGCCGGGCGAAGTGTTCTTCGAACGCTTCGGCCACAACGCGATCGTGATCGACGACCCGGCAGCGCCGGAGCCGGTGTCCTACAACTTCGGCTTCTTCGACCCGTCGGAACCCGATTTCGTCGCCCGCTTCGTGCGCGGCGACATGCGCTACCAGCTCGCCGCGCTGCCGCTGACCGACGACCTGGCCTACTACCGCGAGGTCGGGCGTGGGGTGTCGATCCAGTGGCTGGACCTCGACCCGGCGCAGGCCCGGCATCTGGCGACGGCCCTGGCCTGGAATGCGCGCCCCGAGAACGCGCATTACCGCTACGACTACTTCACCGACAACTGCTCCACGCGCGTGCGCGACGCGCTCGACGACGCGCTTGGCGGATTGCTGCACCGGCAGTTGCAGGGCCGCTCACGCGGCAACACCTATCGCGGCGATGCGGTGCGCCTGGCGTCCCCGGCGCTGTGGATGTGGCTGGGCTTCGACATCGGCCTGGGCCCGGCCGCCGATCGGCCGAATGCGCTGTGGCAGGACATGTTCGTGCCGATGCGGCTGGCCGAAGCGCTGCGCGGCATCCACCATGCCGACGGCCGGCCGCTGGTCGCCGAGGAAGTCGAGGTGCTGCCGCACCGCCAGCCGGCCGAGCCGCCGGAGCGCGCGCGCCAGTGGTGGCCGTGGTTGCTGGCCGGCCTCGTGCTGGGGGCCGCCGCCCTCGCGCTCGGACGCCGCGCGCCGCGTGCCCTGGCCGCCACTGCGCTCGGCTTCTGGACACTGTGCGCGCTGCTCGGTGCGGTGATGCTGTTCCTGTGGCTGGGCACCGAGCATGTGTTCGGCTGGCGCAACCACAACCTGCTGCTGTTCAACCCGCTGTGCCTGTTGCTGCTGCCCGGCGGCTGGCGGCTCGCGCGCGGCCACGCACCTGGCCGGGTGTTCGCGATCGTGCTGCCGACGGTTGCCACTCTCGGCATCGTCGCGCTGTTCCTGCACTGGCTGCCCGTGCTGCCGCAGCGCAATGCGGCCTGGCTGTCGCTGGTGCTGCCGGTGCATATCGCCCTGCTGGCGGCACTGCGTCCGAAGCAGCCGGCCGCTCTCGCCTAGGCACGCCGCACCGGTGATGGACGGCCGCGGGTTGCGGCCGCGCGCGCTGCTTGCATTGCAGACACCGCGCGTGACGCCTGCATACGTATGCGGCCACGGCGCCTCGGACCTGCGTGACAGAATCGGGACGACCGCACGCGAATGCGCTTGGGAGGGCGCCGCACATGTCGAACCGGTTCACGCTCTGTCTCGCCCTGCTGCTGCCGCTCTCGGCCCTCGCGAATCCGCCGGCCGGATCGGCCGCCCGCATCACCTCGCCAGACGCGACGATCGCCGTCGAGGTCACGACCGACAACGAGGGCCGCGCCAGCTACCGCGTCAGCCGGGCCGGACGGCCGGTGATCGCCGATTCGCGTCTGGGCATGCTGTTCGCCGACGCACCGAAGTTCGAACGCAACCTCGCCATCGTCGACCAGCGCACACGCCGCCACGACGAGGCCTGGGAGCTGCCGTGGGGCGAGCGCCGGCACATGCGCGACCACCATAACGAACTTCGCGTCACCTTCGCCGAGACCAGCGGCGCCAAGCGCCGTTTCGACGTGGTGTTCCGCGTGTTCGACGATGGCGTCGGGTTCCGCTACGACTTTCCCGACCAGCCGGGACTGCGCCGCCTGGCGATCAGCGAAGAGCTGACCGAATTCGTCGTCGCCGATGCGGCAACGGCCTGGTGGATTCCGGCTTTCGAGTGGAACCGCGAGGAGTACCTCTACCATCGCACACCGATCGAGCAAGTCGGCGACGCGCAGACGCCGATCACGCTGCGCACCGATGACGGCCTGCATCTGTCGATCCACGAAGCGGCGCTGGTCGACTATTCGGGCATGAACCTGACCCGCGTCGACGGCCGCAAACTCAAAGCAGCACTGACGCCGGGCATCGGCGAGGCCAAGGTCGAAGTCGCCGCGCCGTTCGCGACGCCGTGGCGCACGATCCAGATCGCCGATCGCGCCGGTGGCCTGGTCGAGTCGGGCCTGATCCTCAACCTCAACGCGCCCAACGCACTCGGCGACGTCTCTTGGATCCGGCCGATGAAGTACGTCGGCATCTGGTGGGAGATGCACCTCGACCGCAAGACCTGGGCCTCGGGCTCCAAGCACGGCGCGACCACCGCCCACGCCAAGCGCCACATCGACTTCGCCGCGGCCAACGGCCTGGGCGGCGTGCTGGTTGAAGGCTGGAACGTCGGTTGGGATGGCGAGTGGTTCGGCAACGGGGAGACCTTCAGCTTCACCCGCCCCTACCCCGACTTCGATCTCGACGAGGTCACCCGCTATGCGCGCGAGAAGGGCGTAATGCTGATCGGCCATCACGAGACCTCGGGCAATGCCGCCCATTACGAACAGCAGCTCGACGACGCGTTCGACCTGTACGCGCGCCTGGGCGTGCACGCGGTCAAGACCGGCTATGTCGCCGACGCTGGCCAGGCCAAGGTGCGCGATGCCCAAGGCCGGCTGCGCTACGCCTGGCACGAAGGCCAGGCGATGGTGCGCCACCACCAGCACGTGGTCGATGCGGCCGCGAAGCGCCACATCGCGGTCAATCCGCACGAGCCGGTCAAGGACACCGGGCTGCGCCGGACGTATCCCAACCTGATCACCCGCGAAGGCGCACGCGGCATGGAGTTCAACGCCTGGGGCAATCCGGGCAACCCGCCCGAGCACGAGGCCACGCTGGTGTACACCCGCCTGCTGGCCGGGCCGATGGACTTCACGCCTGGCGTGTTCGGCATGGATACCAAGTCGGGCGAGCCGATGGCCAGCACGCTGGCCAAACAGTTGGCGCTGTACGTGGTGATCTATAGCCCGCTGCAGATGGCGGCCGATCTGCTCGAGCACTACGAGGCGCGTCCCGAGGCCTTCCAGTTCATCCGCGACGTCCCGGTCGACTGGGAGGACACCCGTGCGGTGGCCGGCGACGTCGGCGAGTACGCGGTGATCGCCCGCCGCGCGCGCGGCGGCGACGACTGGTACCTGGGCGCGGTGACCGACGACAGCGCGCGCACGATCGAGGTGCCCCTGGACTTCCTCGCTCCTGGCCGCCGCTACACCGCGCAGATCTATCGCGACGGCGACAACGCCGGCTGGCGCGACGACCCCCACGACATCGTCATCGAGTCGCGCGAGATCGGCGCCGGCGACACGCTGTCGGTTCGCCTGGCCCCGGCCGGCGGGCAGGCGGTGCGGTTCGTCGCCCTCTAAAGCCAAACCCCAAAAAGCAAAACCGGGGTCAGAGTGCATTTTTCTCACCATGCGGCGAGAAATTGCACTCTGACCCCGGTTTCGCGGAGGATGCGCCGATGAGCGATTCTCCCGTGACGTCCGGCGCCACGCCGCCCAATCCGCCGAGTGTGGTGAACTGCGCGGTCTACGGGCCTGGCGGCAAGCGCGAGGTGGCGTTGGCCGATGTCGGCGAGGCGCTGGTCGACGATCCGGCGTGTTTTGCCTGGATCGGCCTCTACGAACCCGACCAGAGCGTGCTGGCGCAGTTGCAGGCCGAGTTCGACCTGCACGATCTGGCGATCGAGGATGCGGGCAAGGCGCACCAGCGGCCCAAGATCGAGGCCTATGGCGATTCGCTGTTCATCGTCGCCAACACCGCGCAGGCGGTCGACGAGCGCATCGCCTACGGCGAGACCCATCTGTTTCTCGGTCCCCGCTATCTGGTGAGTGTGCGCCACGGCGCCTCGCTGTCGTACGCACCGGCGCGTCGCCGCCTGGAGCGCGAACCGGCATTGCTGGCGATGGGGCCGTCCGCGGCGCTGTACGCGGTGCTCGATGCGATCGTCGACAACTATCTGCCGGTGGTCGAAGAGTTCCGCACCACGCTCGATGCGCTCGAACGCCACATCGTCAGTGCGCAGTTCCACCGCCGCATCCTGATCCGGCTCTACGAACTCAAGCGCGAACTGACCTGGATGCGGGTCGCGGCCACGCCGCTACAGGACGTGCTCTCGCAACTGATGCGCAACACCGGCCCGCTGGTGCCGTCCGACATGAAGCCCTACATCCGCGACGTACTCGACCATTCGGCCCGCATCAACGAGACCGTCGATGCGCTGCGCGACATGCTCGGCACCGCGCTTGCGGTCAACCAGGCGCTGGTCACGCTGACCCAGGGCGAGATCGTCAAGAAGCTTGGCGCCTGGGCCGCGCTGCTCGCCGCCCCGACACTGATCACCAGCTGGTACGGCATGAACTTCCACAACATGCCCGAACTCGACGAACGCTATGCCTACCCGCTGCTGATCGGCGGCACGGCCATGGTCATGGGCCTGCTGTACCGCATGTTCAAGCGTGCACACTGGCTGTAGCGCCAGCCCTTTTTCATCGCGCTGTCCAGGCCACTGGCCGACCGACTACGCCGGCCAGAAGCGCGTGACCGCCTCGCGGATCGCCAGTCCGCCACCGCCGATCAGCACTGCGAAATAGACGATCGTCAGCACATTGGCCAGGTGGCCCAGCAACACCATCGTGCCGTCGCGCTGCAGCAGGCCGATCGCCAGGCACATCAGTGCCACGCCCGGCACGGTGTTGCTGAAGGGAATGAAGCCGAACGGCGCCATCAGCAGCAGCGCCCCCAGGATCAGTGCCGCGTCGTTGAACAACCCGACACCACGGCCGTGGGTCAGGCCCGCCAGGCGGCCTGGCCGGGTGATGCGCTCGAGCCGGCGCACCCACTTCAGGCCGGTGTCGAGCGCACCGCGCATGCGGCCGGCCGGCACCGAACGGCGGCGCACCGCGGACGGCAGCCACAAGGGACGCCCCATCATCCGGGCCACGCCGATCAGCACGATGACCGCACCGAACACCGTGCTCACCCCCGGGATCGAGACCGGAATCAGGAACACCAGCGTCAGCAGGATCACCAGCAGCAACATGCCCTGCGCGCCGAGCTCGTCGACCAGCGGGCCGACCTGCACGTCGCCGTCGGGCAAGCCTGCGATCAGCGCCTGCAGTTGCTCGCGCAGCGAGGCCTCCGAGGCCTCCATCGGAGCGTTCATCGCCAAACGCGCGGTCGATGCGCGGCGGGCATGCGCAGGGCGGGCAGCGGCATCGTCGACACGGGGCAGGTCCGAAGGCGAAAGGGCGCGCCATCCTAGCAGGACGCCCGGGCCCGTCCCTGCCCCATTCACCTTGCCGCGCGCGGCGTCTAATACGAAAGTCGTAAGGCTTTGGGCCGCGATCGGCCTCGATGCGCATTGACCGCGCCGCCCCCCGGCGCGACCCTGTGCGCGGTCTTTCCGGGGAATCGCTATGAAGGGTGTCGTCAACCACGTCGTCTGGGGCGCGGTCGCGCTGCTGGGCGCCGCCTGTATGGGCGTCGTCGCCCTGCGTCAAGGCGAACAGATCAGCGCGCTGTGGATCGTGGTCGCAGCGGTGTCGATCTATCTGGTCGCCTATCGCTACTACAGCCTGTACATCGCCAAGAACGTGATGGGGCTCGACGTGCGGCGTGCCACGCCCGCGCACGTCAACAACGACGGTCTGGACTACGTGCCGACCAACAAGCACGTGCTGTTCGGGCACCACTTCGCCGCGATCGCCGGTGCCGGTCCGCTGGTCGGCCCGGTGTTGGCCGCGCAGATGGGCTACCTGCCCGGCATGCTGTGGCTGATCGTCGGTGTGGTGCTGGCCGGCGCGGTGCAGGACTTCATGGTCCTGTTCGTGTCCACCCGCCGCAACGGCCGCTCACTTGGCGATCTGGTCCGCGAGGAGATGGGCCAGGTCGCGGGCACGATCGCGCTGTTCGGCGCCTTCATGATCATGATCATCATCCTCGCGGTGCTGGCGATGATCGTCGTCAAGGCGCTGGCCGAGAGCCCCTGGGGCATGTTCACGGTGATCGCGACGATGCCCATCGCGATCTTCATGGGCCTGTACATGCGCTACATCCGCCCCGGCAAGATCGGCGAAATCTCGGTGGTCGGCATCGTGCTGCTGCTGGGCGCGATCTGGCTGGGCGGCAAGGTCGGCGCCCATCCGACCTGGGGCCCGGCGTTCACCTTCACCGGCACCCAGATCACCTGGATGCTGATCGGCTACGGCTTTGTCGCCGCGACACTGCCGGTGTGGCTGCTGCTGGCGCCGCGCGACTACCTGTCGACGTTCCTCAAGATCGGCGTGATCGTCGCGCTGGCGATCGGCATCGTCATCGCCAGCCCCGAGGTCACCTCGCTGAAGATGCCGGCGCTGACCGAGTTCGCGTCCACCGGCGACGGTCCGGTCTGGAAGGGCGGCCTGTTCCCGTTCCTGTTCATCACCATCGCCTGCGGCGCGGTGTCGGGCTTCCACGCGCTGATTTCTTCGGGCACCACACCCAAGCTGCTCGCCAACGAGACCCACGCCCGTTACATCGGCTACGGCGGTATGCTGATGGAATCGTTCGTGGCGATCATGGCGCTGGTCGCGGCCTCGATCCTCGATCCGGGCATCTACTTTGCGATGAACAGCCCCGCGGCGATCGTCGGCACCGACGTGCACAGCGCGGCGGCGGCGGTGAGCCAGATGGGCTTTGTCATCACCCCCGAGGCGCTGGAACTCAAGGCCCAGCAGATCGGCGAGCACACCATCATCTCGCGCGCCGGCGGCGCGCCGACGCTGGCGGTGGGCATTGCGGTGATCCTGCACGACGCTCTGCCCTTCACCGGCGAGGCGGCGATGGCGTTCTGGTACCACTTCGCGATCCTGTTCGAGGCGCTGTTCATCCTGACCGCGGTGGACGCGGGCACGCGCGCAGGCCGGTTCATGCTGCAGGACCTGCTCGGCAACTTCGTGCCGGTACTGCGCAAGACCGACAACTGGGGCGCCAATGCCCTGGGCACGGCGGGTTGCGTGGCGCTGTGGGGCTACTTCCTCTACCAAGGCGTGGTCGATCCGCTGGGCGGCATCAACACCTTGTGGCCGCTGTTCGGCATCGCCAACCAGATGCTGGCCGGCATCGCGCTGATGCTGTGCACGGTGGTGCTGTTCAAGATGAAGAAAGACCGCTACGCGTGGGTGACGGTGGTGCCGGCGGCGTGGTTGCTGATCTGCACCACGGCGGCGGGCCTGATCAAGCTGTTCGACCCCAAGCCGGCAGTCGGCTTCCTCGCCCAGGCCAGCCACTACAAGACCGCGCTGGCCAACGGCGAACTGCTGGGCGCGGCCAAGACCGCTGGCCAGATGCAGCAGGTGGTCGTCAACGCCTACGTCAACGCAGGCCTGACGGCACTGTTCTTGTTCGTGGTGTTCAGCACGCTGTTCTTCGCGATCCGCGCGATCGTACGTGCCCGCCGCGTGGCCACGCCGACCGCGCGCGAGACCCCGTACGTCGAGCTTTCGCCCGACCAGCAGAAGGCCTGGCTGTGATGCGGACCGTCGCCGGAGCGCTGGGCTGATGGCCGGCACCCTGGTCCCGGTCGACTACTTCGCCACACACAAACGTGTGTGGCGAAGAGTGGTGCAGACCGCGCGGCTATGCTGCGGCGTGCCCGACTACGACAACTACGTCCGCCACATGCTCGACAAGCATCCCGATCGCGAACCGATGGACTACAAGACCTTCTTTCGCGAACGCCAGGAAGCCCGCTTCGGCGGACGCAGCGGCTTTCGCTGCTGCTGACCCAACCTGCAAACCGGGGTCAGAGTGCAATTTCGTGAGCGAAATGCACGCTGACCCCGGTTTTGCTTTGTCTGCGGCGCTGGACGGTACATGCTGCGCGCTGCCCCCATTCCGGGCGACCGGCCGAACAGCCGGTGCCAGAACGCTGCGGTGAAAACCGGGGTCAGCGTGCAATTCCCGCGAGATGCACGCTGCCCCGGTTGTGAAAATCCACTCTGCCCCCGGTTATTGACCCCGGTTATTGGCCGGCCATGAGGCGCAGGATCTGGCCGACGAAGTAGGCGATCAGGGTGCCGGTGGCGTAGCCGACGGTGCCCAGCAGCACGCCGACCGGCGCGAGCGTGGGATGGAAGGCCGCGGCGATGACCGGCGCCGACGCGGCCGCGCCGACGTTGCCCATCGAGCCGACGCCGACGTAGAACATCGGCGCCTTGACCAGGCGCGCCGCGCCCCAGATCACCAGCACGTGGACCGCCATCCAGATCGCGCCGATCGCGATCAGTTCCAGGCGGTCGAACAGCTTCATGAAGTCCATCTGCATGCCGATGCAGGCGATCAGGAAATACAGGAACACGGTGCCCAGTCGCGAGGCACCGGCGCTCTCCAGGTTGCGCGCGCGTGTGAAGCTGAGACTCAGCCCCGCCGCGGTGGCGATCAGGATCACCCAGACGAAGGCCGAGTCGAGGCTGTACTGCGCAGCGTTCTCGACGTTGGCGCCGAACCAGGCCGCCAGCGGCGTGGCGATCGCATGCGCCGCGGCGACGATACCGAAGGCCATACCGACGATGACCATCAGGTCAGTGAGCGTGGGAATGCGGGCATTCGCGGCTTCGAAAGCGGCCATCTTGGCCTTCATCTCGTCGATGGCGCGCGTGTCGGCGCCCGAACGCGCGTCGATCTGCGTCGAACGGTTGGCCAGGAACAGCAACGTCGCCATCAGGGCGCTGGCCATCGCGACGTCGACCACCGCGAACTGGCCGAACAACGTGGCATCGACGCCGTACACCTCGCGCATCGCGACCATGTTCGCGCCACCGCCGATCCAACTGCCCGCCAGCGCCGCCATGCCTTTCCAGGTATCGCCGGCGACGGCCGGCGGGTGCACCCATTCCATGATCTGGAACGAGACGATCGCGCCGAGCACGATGCCGACCGTGCCGGCGACGAACACAAACAGCAGTTTGGGCCCGAGCTTGAGGATGCCTTTGAGGTCGATCGACAGCGTGAGCAGCACCAGGGCCGCAGGCAGCAGCACGCGGCTGGCGATCGGGTTGTAGAGGCTGTTGTGCTCGCCGTCGATCAGCCCGACGGTGTTGTAGAACGCCGGCACGAAATAGCACAGCAGCAGCGCCGGCACCCAGGTGAAGAATTTCTTCCAGAACGGCGTCGGGCCGCTGGCTAGCCAGAAGATCAGGCCCAGGGTCGCGGCGATCAGGCCGAACAGGACGATGTCGCTGGTGATCAGCGCGGAGGAAGGTGCAGCGGATTCGATCGCCATGCGGTCGGACCTTCAAAAGACGGAGTCGGAAGACACGCTCGCGCCCGGCAGCGTGCCGGGCGCGAGGCGACGCAGGCCCCGCCGGTGACGACGAGGCGGCGCGACGCTTACTGGCCGATGTGCTGCTTGAGCCAGGCGTTGACGGTGTCGTGCCACAGCACGCTGTTGTGCGGCTGCAGCACCCAGTGGTTCTCGTCGGGGAAGTACAGCAGCTTCGACTCGATGCCCTTGCGCTGCAGCGCGGTGAACGTCGACAGGCCCTGGTCCACCGGCACGCGGTAGTCCTTCTCGCCCTGCACCACCAGCATCGGCACCTTCCAGTTGGCGACGTGATTGACCGGGTTGAAGCGCTCGTAGTTCTTCGGCTGGTCGAACGGCGTGCCCTGGTTCTCCCATTCGGTGAACCACAGTTCCTCGGTCACATAGCCCATCGAGCGCGTGTCGAACACGCCATCGTGATTGACCAGGCACTTCCACGGCGATTGCCCGCTGCGGTCGAACCAGTTGCCGGCGATCCAGTTGATCATGTAGCCGCCGTAGCTGGCGCCCAGCGCGCAGGCGCGGTCGCCGTCGAGGAAGGCGTACTTCTGCTGCGCCGCCGCCCAGCCTTTCTGCAGATCCTCGAGCGGCTTGCCGCCCCAGTCGCCGCTGATCGCGTCGGTGAATGCTTGGCCGTAGCCGGTGGAGCCGTGGAAGTCGATCATCACCACCGCATAGCCCTGTCCGGCATACGTCTGCGGGTTCCAGCGGTAGCTCCAGCCATTGCCGAAGCTGCCCTGCGGACCGCCGTGGATCAGGAACGCGACCGGATAGGTCTGGCCTTCCTGGTAGTTCCACGGCTTGACCACATAGCCATAGACGGTCTCGTTGCCTGCGCCCTTGAACGAGAACTGCTCGTAGTCGCCGAAGGCGACATCGGGCAGGCGCTCGGCGGCGGTCGGGGTGATCTGGCGCAGTTGCGTATCGGCGCCCAGCGACTGCAGCGAGCCGGTGTAGAGGGTATCGCCACTGCGGATCGAATTACGGCTCAGCGCGATGGTGTCGCCCGCAATCGCGAACGCGGAGATCGAACCATCGGCGATGAGCTTGGTGACCTCGCCGGTGGCGACATCGACGCGGAACAGCGGGTATTCGCCGGTGTCCTGCGCGGCGACGTACAGCGTGCGGCCATCGGCCGACGGCTGCAGGCTGCTCGGCGAGCGGTCCCACTGCGGCGCGATCTCACGCGCTTGGCCGCTGGCGACATCCATCGCCATCAGCGCGTAGCGGTCGGCCTCGAAGCCCGGCCGCTTCATCGCGCGGTAGAACAGCGTGCGGCCATCGGCGCTGAACACCGGGCCGGCATCCCAGGCCGGGTTCGACGCGGTCAGGTTGACCGGCGCGGCATCGCCGGTGGCGTCGATGCGGTAGAGATCGAAGTTCGTCGACCACGGCGCCTCACGACCCGCGACCTTGACGCTGGCCACGACCGAGCGGCCGTCCGGGGCCCAGGTGTAATCCTCCGCGCCGCCGAAGGGCTTGGACGGGATATCGCCTTGCAGTGCATGACCCAGCGCACGCACGGTGGCGACCGGGCGCGCACCTGCGGCCGGCAGATCGGCGACGAACAGGCGGCTCATAGTGCCGTCCTTCCAGGTGTCCCAGTGGCGCACGAACAGTTGGTCGTAGACCACGCCGCTGGCCTTGGCGTCCTTCTGCTCGCCGAGCTTGCGCTGGGTGCACGCCAGATCGGCCGCGCAATCACCGAAGGTGTCGGCGCTGAAGGCCACGCGACGGCCATCGGGCGACACCTGGAAGCTGCCGATGTCGACTGCGACGTCGGTCAACTGGCGCGGGGCGCCGCCGCCCAGCGGCATCGCGTAGACCTGTGAGCTACCGTGCTTGCTGCTGAGGAAGTAGACCGTCTGACCATCGGCCGACAACGCAGGCGAGTTGACGTTCCAGCCATCGGGCGTGATCCGCTTCGGCGGCGCCAGATCACGGGTCACCAGGTTGCGCGCGTAAAGCGCCGTGGTCGCCTTGCCCGAATCGAAATCCAGCGTGCGCTGGGCAAAGACCAGCTGGCGGCCATCGGCGGTCAGCAACGGCGAGGACACCCGGTCGAGCTTGACCAGATCACGGACGTCGAGCCCGCGCTCCTGGGCGGCAGCCGGCAATACGGCGAGCAGGCACAACGACAGCAGGGCGGGACGCAATGGCATGGGACGGGCTCCGGGCAAAGAGTCCGCATGGTAGGCCGGTGCCGCCGGGCTGGCAAAGCGCCCGATGGCGCCCCGCCTGCGCGGGGCGTCGCATGACCGGGCACCGGCCCGCATTCATTCCTTCGCGGTGGCGCCGCCCAGGTGGGTGGACAGGAACGCGAGCAACCGGGTGTAGAACGCGCGCTTGTTCTCCGGCTTGTAGAAGCCGTGTCCCTCGTTGGCGACGTACAAGGTCTCGACCGGCACATCGGCCGCCCGCAGCGCACGCTCCATCCGGCGCGTGTGTTCGACCGGCGCAACCTCGTCCTGGCCGCCGGCCACCAGCAGCACCGGCACGCGGATCTGCGTCGCCAGACGTGTGGGCGAACGCGCCGCCAGTTGCGCGGTATCGTCACCGACCCACTCGTCGGTCCAGGTGCTCGCCCAGGCGGCCGACCGTCGGTTCTCGGTCCGCATCAGCGGCAGATCGTAGACGCCGACGTAGCCCACCGCACAGCGATACAACTCCGGCTCGCGCGCCACGCCCATCAGCGACGCATAGCCGCCATAGCTGCCGCCGTAGAGGCAGACACGCTCGGCATCGGCAATGCCCTGCGCGATCGCCCAGCGGGTCGCATCGGTCAGATCGTCCTGCATCGTCGTGCCCCAGCCGCGCGCACCGGCCTGGCGGAAGCTGCGACCGTAATTGCCCGAGCCGCGGTAATTGATCTGCAGCACCGCATACCCGGCCTGCGCCAGCACCTGCACGTCAGGATCGAACGCCCAGTCGTCGAAGATGCCGAACGGCCCACCATGCGGCAGCACCACCAGCGGCAACGGGTCGTTGTCATGCCCCGACGGACGGGTGAGGTAGCCGTGCAGCACCAGGCCGTCGCGGGCCGGCAACGAGACTGCGCGCATCGGTGCCATCTGCGTCGTGTCGACGCCTGCACGCCGCGCGAGTGCGAAATCCGCATGTTTGTTGACCGCGTCGTAGGTATAAAAAGTGCCCGGGTCGACATCGCTGGTCGCCAACAACAGCTTGGTCGAGGCATCACGGGTGGCCGAAGCGATCCGCACGACTTGGCCCGGGAACGCCTGTTCGAACATGCGCCCGAGCCGCGCATCGGCCGAGGTATCGTCGAAGAATACCTGTCGCGGCGTCGCGCCCAGGAACCGCGCGCCGACCGGCGTCTGGGTGCCGGGTCGATAGATGACCTCGGGATCCACGACGGCATCGCGCAGCACCTCGCGTCGTGTGTCCGAGGCAATGTCCCACGCGACGATCGCGTCGGGGCCAGTGGGCTGGGAGACGCGCAGGTAGGCGATGCGATCATCTTCGGAGAAGCCGATCGGAGACTCCTGGCGCCCGCTCTGGCGCTCGTCGTTGATCAGCCGCCAGTCCTCACCGCGGCGGGCGCGGTAATAGAGCTGGCTGAGGTTGTCGGACCGCGCGCCGACCGCGAAGCGCACCTCTCCTGCATGGTCGGTCGTGAACGTCGCGCGCCCGACCGGCACCGTCGCCTCGGTGGTACGCCGGCCGGTGTAGACGTCCAGCCGATCGACGCGGGTCAGTGGATCGCGAGTGAAGGGTGTCACCGACACCAGGATGTTGCGCGCGTCGCCGGCCAGCAGATCGATCGGCCAGGCCTGGACTAGCTCGGCCTTTCCGCCGGCCGGGATCCGCGTGCCGGTCGGCGTGCCGCGCACGCGCCAGCCCACGAGCAACTGCGCACGCGAGCCGTCGGCGTTCATCGCATACAGCTCGCCGGTCGGATTAGGATAATCGCGCGCGCCGAAGCGCTCGGCCAACGCGAAGACCAGGCGATCGTCCTTGGCCCACCAGAAGTCGGCGATGTGGGTGTTGCGCGGCAACCGGTAGCTGCCGACGATGCTGCGATCGGTCCAGCGGATCACGCCGATCGCGGTGGTGTCCCCGTGCGGCATCGTTGCCGCGAAGTATTCGCCGGTCGGCGAGATCTTGATGTCGCGGAAACCGTCGTCCTCGACGAACGGCGCCAGATCGACCTGCGCATACGCGCCCGCGCACGCGATCGCCAAGACGAGCGCGAGCATCCACTGCAGTCCATTGCGGACCATTCCATTGACTCCTTTTGATAAGCGGTCGCCGCAAGAGGGCCGGCCGGTGACGCGCTCCCCGCGCGTGTCGCTTAGTCTAGCGCGCGGCAGGCGCCCGCGGATGCCGCCTATACTCGCGGCTTCCGCCATTTCCATGACGACGCGCCCATGGCCGCAGCCTCCATTACCGCCCGGAGCGGCACCGACGACTTCCTCGGCCATCCCAAGGGCGTCTTCGTCTGCTTCTTCACCGAGATGTGGGAGCGCTTCTCCTTCTACGGCATGAAGGCGCTGTTGCTGCTGTACATCCTCAAGTACCACCTGTTCGGCGACGACGCCGGCTTCGACCTGCTCGGCGCCTACGGCGGCCTGGTCTATGCCATGCCGGTGCTCGGCGGCCTGCTCGCCGACCGCTACCTGGGCATGCGCAAGGCGGTGGTGCTGGGCGGCGTGCTGCTGGTGCTCGGCCACCTGGGCATGGCCTTCGAAGGCGAGCAGGCGCGCATCGTCGACGGTACGGTCGTACGCGACGAAACCGCACTGCAGGTGTTCTACCTGTCGCTGGCGTTGATCATCATGGGTGTGGGGTTTCTGAAGCCGAACATCTCGACGATCGTCGGCAAGCTCTACGCCCCCGAGGACCCGCGCCGCGATTCGGGCTTCACGCTGTTCTATGCCGGCATCAACGTCGGCGCCTTGTTCGCCAGCCTGGTCTGCGCGTTCCTCGGCGAGACCTACGGCTGGAAGTACGGCTTCGGCGCCGCGGGCATCGGCATGGTCGCCGGCTTGGTCGTGTTCCTGTGGGGCCAGAAGTATCTGGGCGGTCACGCCGAGCCCAACGACCCGGCGAAGCTGACCGAGAAGCTCGGACCGCTGAGTCGCGAATGGTGGATCTACGCCGGCAGCTTCGGCGGCGCGCTGGTGGTGTGGCAGCTGATCCAGCGCACGTGGACGGTGCACGGCGCGATGCATCTGATCGCCGCCGCGCTGGTGATCTGGTTCGTCTGGTTCCTGATCCGGCACTGCAGCCGGGTCGAGCGCGAGCAGATGCTCGCGCTCGTGTTGCTGATTTTCGGCGTGCTGATCTTCTTCACGCTCTACGAGCAGACCTACGGCTCGTGGGTCACGTTCACCGACCGGATGCTGACCAAGGATCTGTTCGGGCTGACCCCGGGCGGCTATACGCCGGGCGTACCGTGGGCGATCTTCGCGCTGGGCGCGAGCCCGCTACTGATGGTGCTCGCACTGCGTGCCAGCGACCGCGGCCGCACCGGCACCGCGCGCGCGGCGGCGATCGCGATGGTCGTGGCGCTCGCGATCGCGCTGGTGCACGACGTCGTGCTGGTGCCGCAGACGGCCGGCTCGCTGACCTTCCTTGGCGCGTTCTTCATCGTCGTGCTCGCCCCGGTGTTCTCCTGGCTGTGGCCCTGGCTCGACCGCCGCGGGCTCAACCCCGGCAAGCCGACGAAGATGGCGATCGGCCTGGTGTTCGCGGGGCTGGCGTTCGTGCCGCTGCTGCTGGCTGCGCAGGCCGCGGGCAACGGCGTGCTGGCCAGTGTGTGGTGGCTGGTGCTGGCGTACTTCCTGCTGGAGATCGGCGAGATGTGCCTGTCGCCGATCGGTCTGTCGGCGGTCACCCAGCTGTCGGTCGCACGCGTGGTCGGCCTGATGATGGGCGCGTTCTGGCTGGCGACCGCGTACTCGGAGGTGCTGGCCGCGCAGTTCGGCAAGCTGACCGCACTCGAGGTCGCCGAGGGCGAGGCGATCGACATGGCCGTGGCCGCGGCCAAGTACGGCGAACTGTTCCAGATCATGCTGTGGATCGGCGTCGGCTCGGGCGTGGCCTACTTCGTGCTCGCGCCACTGGTGCGGCGCTGGATGCACGGCGTGCGCTGACAGGCGCTGCCCGCCCCCCTCGCGGCACCGGCTGCCCGCGCGCGCGTCGTGTCGCCACACGCCCGCATCTCCGCCTGGGCGCCCTGGTCTGATCCAGATCAAGGCGCGGCACTCGCGGGCGGGCGAGGATGCCTCGTGAGCGAGGAGGCTTCCCATGCACGGCTATCAGGATCTCGCAGGCGATGACATGCCTGCGCCCCAGTTCGACGACGACAGCTCGCGTGGCGCGCTGATCGAGCGCTTCGCGCAGACCGCCAGCGACTTCGGCGCCCTGGACGCGGAGTCGCTGGCCGGCCTCGCGCTGTGAGCGAGGCATTCACGATCGCCGCGCCGCGCAGGCGGCAGCCGGCACTCGAGGTCGATGGCGCGCTGGTTGCCGCCCGGCTGGGCCTGGCCGGCGAGGCATTCCGCCAGTTGATGGCCGACGGCAAGGTCAGCGTGCTGTGCGAGCGCGGCATCGGCGAGGATAGCGGCCGGTATCGCGCAACGTTCTACTACGCCGGCCGCCGCGCGCGGCTGCTGCTCGACGAGACGGGATGCGTCCTCGAGGCCACCGGCGACGCGATCGCGCGGCCCGGCCCAGCCGCCTCCTGACCCACGCGTCCCCTGCCCCGCTCGCTACGACCCGTCAGCCGGCGGGTCGTGCCGACGGCGTACGGCAGCCAGCGAATAGATCCAGGTCGCGCTCGTACACGCCGGTGCGCACATCGAACAGCCCGAGCATGGCGTGATAGAAGTTGTCGTGGCTGTAGGTGCGGCTGGCGGCATGGCTGCGCAGGCAAGCGAGGTCGAGCCCGGCGTGCTGCGAGAACGCAGGCGAGAACCACATCATCATCGGCACTTTCTTCTGCTCGTCGGGGGCGATCATGTACGGGGTGCCGTGCAGATACATACCGCGCTCGCCCAGCGATTCGCCGTGATCGGACAGGTAGATCATCGCGACATCGCGCTGATCGGCGTAGCGCTGCAACAGATCGATGGTGTTGGCGAGCATCTGGTCGGTGTAGACCAGCGTGTTGTCGTAGGTGTTGGTCAGCGCCTCGCTGCTGCACTTCTGGATCTGGTTGCTGTCGCAGGTGGGCGTGAACGCGCGCGCCTTTGCCGGATAGCGCTCGAAGTACGTCGGACCGTGGCTGCCCAGTTGGTGCAGCACGATCAGTGCGTCGCCATGCATCGCATCGATCCGCGTATCGAGCTGGTGCAGCAAGACTTCGTCGTAGCAGGTGCCGTCCTTGTTGACGCAGTGCTCGGCGATCTGCATTTTGGGCATGTCTTCGTTGGCCACGCGCACGCAGACGCCCTTGCAGCCGCCGTTGTTGTTGTTGCGCCAGAGAATCTCGACCCCGGTGCGCTGCAGCACGTCGAGCAGGTTTTCTTCCGTCGCTGCCCGCACCTCGTCGTACTGCGGGCGCGTCATGCGCGAGAACATGCACGGCAACGAGATCGCGGTAGCGGTGCCACAGGACCACACGTCCGAGAAACTGATGATGTCCGAGCGCTTGGACAAGGCCGGATTGGTCGGACGCGGATAGCCGTTGAGCTGGAAATTCTGCGCCCGCGCGGTTTCACCCACGACCGCGATCACCAGTTTCGGCCGCGCACCTGCAACAGGCGCCGGCCGGGTGGCGTCCTCGGCGACCGTGCGCAGCGGCTGCGAGGTCGCGCTGTACCTGCGCTTGAGATACCCATTGGTATTGCGCACGAAGTTGAACGGCAAGAACTGGTCGCGAATATGGCCGTTATTGCGCAACAACGACGCATAGTCCTTGTAGAACGCCATCGTCACCGCGATCAGCACGACCGATGTCACCAGCACATTGCCCAGCCACCAGAGCAGCGTGCGCATCGGCGTGCCGACCGGCTTGGTCTGCAGGAAAATCGTGACCATAGCCGGCAATATCCCGAGCCCGAGAATGGTGAGCAGCAGCGGGAGTGAGAAATACGAGGCCATTTCGGCCTGATTGGTCTCGAAGAAGTTCTGCACCATGCTGCGGTCGATCAGCACGTTATAATGCAGCATGAAGTAACTGCAGCCGGCGCTGATCACCACCAGGGAGGCCAACAAGGGTTTACGGACGTACGGCAGGGCCACGACCGGTGTCAGCAGCAGGTTGATGATGC
Source organism: Luteimonas sp. gir (assembly GCF_037198055.1). NCBI lineage: Bacteria > Pseudomonadati > Pseudomonadota > Gammaproteobacteria > Lysobacterales > Lysobacteraceae > Luteimonas > Luteimonas sp. gir. The sequence goes on along the minus strand of NZ_JBBAXQ010000005.1, from coordinate 32,161 downwards.
AGAACAGGAACACCGGCAGACTGAGGAAGAATGACAGGCTGCGCAGGCCGTCGATCTCGACCTCCAGCCACAAGGTCCGCCACAGCACGACATTGCCGATGGTGGCGAAGAACAACGCTGCCACCCAGGTCAGCTGAACGGGATTGAGCCGCAGGGGCGTCGAGGGCGGTGACATGCGCGAGGTCCAGCCGTAAAAAGGTGCGCGCAGTCTTGAGACCCCATCGTCAGGAAGTTGTTAGAGCACACGCCCCATGACCCGACTGCTCATCATCGAGGACAACCCCGAGCTGGTGGCCAACCTGTACGGCTTCTTCGAGCCGTTGGGCTACGTCATCGACGACGCCCGCGATGGCGCCACGGGCCTGCACATGGCCACCCAGAACGATTACGACGCCATCCTGCTGGATCTGATGCTGCCGCGGCTCGACGGCATGACGCTGTGCCGCAGGCTGCGCGAAGAGTTCCAGAACCCGGTACCGGTGCTGATGCTGACCGCCCGTGACCCGGTCGACGACCGTGTGCAGGGCTTCGCACTGGGCGCGGACGATTACCTGGTCAAGCCGTTCTCGCTCAAGGAACTCGATGCACGCATCAAGGCGCTGGTGCGCCGCGCGCAGGGCCGGCAGGTGCAAGGCACGCTGCGCTGGGAAGACCTGCAGGTGGACACCCGCGCCCCACAGGCCTGGCGGCAGTCCCAGGCGATCGCGCTGACCCCCAGCACCCACAAGTTGCTGCTGTGCTTGATGCGCGCCGCCCCTGCCGTGGTCCGCAAGCAGGAAATGGAGTACCTGCTCTGGGGCGACGATCCGCCCGACAGCGGCGCCTTGCGGACCCATATCCACGAGCTGCGGCAGCAGATCGACAAGAGCTTCGAGCCGGCGTTGATCGAGACCGTGCACGGCGTGGGCTGGCGCCTGCTTGCGCCTGCGGCCAAGATGCCGGACTGATCGAGGACGGCCCGACGTGATGGTCATGCGTACCGCGCTCCGCCAGATGACGCTCAAGACCCGCATCACGGTGTCGTTCGTGCTGGCGATGGTCGCGGCGATGACGCTCGTGGTGCTGGCCGAGCAGCTCGATTACGACGAACTGCGGGAGAATGTGATCTCCCACAGCCTGACCCGCACGGCGCACCGGCTGGAGGCCGACCTTGCGCAAGGTGTCGCCTCCACGCTTCCCGAAGACACCCGGCTCTACGACGCTCGGACCGTACCCGAGACACTGCACTGGTATCCGCCCGGCTACCACGGCGCCGAAAGGCCGGGCGGCTGGCACCTGCTGGTCTTCGAGCGCGACGGTGAGCGCTACTACCTGCAGCAAGCCGATGCGCACTTCGCGTATCTCGAACTTGCGATCAACATCTACGCGCTGCTGATCATCCTGCTGTGCATCCTGTGCGCCTTCTGGATCGGACGCGCGACCGCGACCCGGGTCATCGCGCCGATCACGCGCCTGGCCGAAGCGGTGGAGCGCAAGCACAAGCCCTTTCCGTTCCAGGAGGCGCGCGACGAGATCGGCATCCTCGCCCGCGCATTCGCCCAGCACAGTGATGAAGCGGAGCAGTTCCTGCAACGCGAACGCTGCTTCGTCGGCGATGCCAGCCACGAACTGCGGACGCCGCTGGCCATCATCGCGGGCGCCGCGGAAACGATCGCCCACCAGTTGCCTGCCGACAGCCGCTTGGTCGCAAGTGCCGAACGCATCGTGCGCACCACCCAGGAGATGCAGCGTCAGCTGGCCTGCATGCTGTTGCTCTCGCGCGATCCGCAGAGCCTGACCCGCAGCGACGTCGCGCTGCGGCCGCTGATCGAGGAATGCATGGCGCGCTGCCGGCCGTGGCTGGCGGGCAAGCCGGTGGCCCTGGTCCTGGACGCGCCGCAGGACATCCATCTGCACACGAACCCGGAACTCGCCTGCAGCGTGATCTGGAACCTGCTGCGCAACGCCTGCCAGTACACCGACGAGGGCGAGGTGCGCATCGCCCTGCACGACGCGACCCTGGTGATTGCCGACACCGGTCCCGGCCTGCCGCCCAGCATCGACCCGCAGCAGTTCCAGCGCTTCCAGCCGAGCGCACGGCAGAGCGGCGAAGGCCTGGGCCTGTCGATCGTGCAGCGCATCGTCGAGCACCTGGACTGGCGGATGACGGTCGACAGTTCGGAGGACGGGTGCCGGTTCACGCTCGACATGCGGGCCGATGCCTGACCGGACGGCCTGTCCCTGCGCAGCGGCCCGGACGATACCCCAGACGGCGACGCGGCTGACGAACATCTGACGGCGCCTGCGCCACGCTGGTCCTGATCCAACGTTGCAGGACATTGCAGATGCCATCGCCAGGCCCCGCCGAGACCGGCAAGTACCCACACGGCAAGACCGGCCTGAGCCGGATCGCGCACACCCTGCTCTACTCGCGCGACGGCTTTCTCGCTGCCTTCCGCAGCGAGGCGGCGTTCCGCCAGTTGCTGGGCCTGCATGGCACGCTCGTCGTCGTGGCCTGCCTGCTGGACGTGGGACCGCTCGCACGTGCACTGATGCTGGCGGTGTGCTTCATCAGCCTGCTGACCGAGCTGCTCAACTCCGCGATCGAGGCGGTGGTCGATCGCATCTCGCTCGAGCGCCACCCGCTGTCCAAGCGCGCCAAGGACATGGGCAGCGCCGCCCAGACCATTGCGCTGCTGATGGTCGGCACGGTCTGGGCCTCGATCCTGCTGGGCTAGGCAGGGCGTAAGCGCCGCAGTCCCGCACGCCGGATTACGACCCCGACGGTGAGCGCTGACGCCCTGCGCAACCGTCGGGCGATCATGGCGCCACGCCCCCCTGTCCCAAACAAAAACCCCAGCGTGCACGGGCGCGCTGGGGTTCGTTGCCGACGCGATGTCGCCCGCGATCAGAACGGGATGTCGTCGTCGGAGAAGTCGTCCATCGGGGCCGGACGCTGCTGCGGGGGGGGCTGGCGCTGCGCCGGGGCGCTGCGCTGCGGCGGACCGTCGTTGCCCGGGCCGCGCTGCGGACGGCTGCCGCGGTCGTAACCACCACCGCCACCACCGCCACCGCCACCGCCACCGCCGCCCTCGCCGCGACCGCCGAGCATCTGCATCTCGTTGGCGACGATGTCGGTCGAGTACTTCTCCACGCCGTCCTGGCCGGTGTACTTGTCGTAGCGGATCTCGCCTTCGACATAGACCTGGCTGCCCTTGCGCAGGTACTCGCCGGCGATCTCGCCGAGCTTGCCGAAGAACACCACGCGGTGCCATTCGGTGCGCTCCTGCTTGTTGCCGTCGCGGTCGTTGCGCACGCTGGTCGTGGCCAGGCTGATACGGGTCACGGCCATGCCGCCCTGGGTGTACTTGGTGTCGGGATCGTTGCCGAGATTGCCGACCAGGATCACTTTGTTGATGCCACGGGCCATGAGGAGTCCTTGGAATTGCGCCGGCGCGGGTGTCCGGGAATGAAGAGGGGGCGCGGACAGTGAATTATACCGGTCGCCGGGGCGGGATCCGGCAACCCCCTGGCGTGGGGCCGGGAAAGCGCCCCCGCCGCCGTCGGGGCTCTCCTATAATTCCGGGTCTGCCCGTCCCGGATCCCGCATGAACAACGCCGCCGCCCCGGCCGCCAGGCTCGACCTGCCGGCGATCCAGTCGCTCGCCGCCGCGGACATGGCCCAGGTCGATGCGCTGATCCGGCGCCGGCTGGCCTCGGACGTACTGCTGATCAACCAGGTGGCCGAGCACATCGTCTCGGCGGGCGGCAAGCGGCTGCGGCCGATGCTGGTGATGCTGGCCGGCCAGGCCACCGGGCAGGTGCGCGCCGACCACCACCAGCTTGCGGCGATCGTCGAGTTCATCCATACCTCGACCCTGCTCCACGACGATGTCGTCGACGAATCCGACCTGCGCCGCGGCCGCAGCACGGCCAACGCAATCTGGGGCAACGCCGCCAGCGTGCTGGTCGGCGACTTCCTGTACTCGCGCAGCTTCCAGCTGATGGTCGAGCTCGACAGCATGGCGGTCATGCGCCTGCTCGCCGACACCACCAACCGCATCGCCGAAGGCGAGGTGCTGCAGCTGCTGCACGTGCGCAACCCCGACACCGATGAGGCTGCGTATCTGCGCGTGATCGAGCGCAAGACCGCGGTGCTGTTCGCCGCCGGCACCCGCCTGGGCGCGATGGCGTCCAGCGCCGATGCGGCCACCCAGCAGGCGCTCTACGACTACGGCATGCAGCTGGGCTACGCGTTCCAGATCGCCGACGACGTGCTCGACTACTCGGGCGACGCCACGGCGCTGGGCAAGAACCTCGGCGACGATCTTGCCGAAGGCAAGGCGACACTGCCGCTGATCCACGCGATGGCCCAAGCCACGCCCGAGCGCCGCGCGCGGCTGCGCACGATCGTCGAGCAGGGCGACACCACGGCCCTGCCCGAGGTGCTTGCCGCGATCGCCGACGCCGGCAGCCTCGCCTACAGCCGCGCACGCGCGGTCGAGTACGCCGACGCCGCCGAACGCGCGCTCGACGGCCTGCCGGACAACGACGCTGTGGCCGCGCTGCGCGGCCTGGCCCGGTACGCGGTCGAACGCGGGTACTAAAAGCCGCGCTTTCGGGGCGCGTGCGCGACGCCCGCCGCAGGCCCGCCTCAGCGGGTCGGCGGGGCCAGCACCTCCGCGAAGAAATCGCCCATCTGCCGCCAGGCGCGCGCCGCCGCGCGCGGCTCGTACACGCAGCCCGGCGGGCTCACGGCATCGGCCTCGGCGAAGCAATGCACCGCGCCACTGTAGTTGACGAACTGCCAGTCGGCGCCGGCCGCGTCCATCTCGCGCTCGAAGCCGGCAATGTCCTCGGCGCTCACGCTGCGGTCGGCCGCGCCGTTGAGCACCAGCACCGGCGCCTTCACCGCGTCGGTCGCGGCCGGCAGCGGCGTCGACAGGCCGCCGTGCAGGCTGACGACGCCGGCGAGCGCCTCGCCGGCGCGGGCAAGTTCGAGCACCGTGGTGCCGCCGAAGCAGAAACCGAACGCGGCGATCCGATCTGCATCGACCAGGGGCTGCGCCTTGAGCACCTCGACCGCCTTGCGCGCGCGTGCGCGCAGGGTCGGCCGGTCGTCGCGCAGCGCCTTGGCGACCGGGCCAGCCTCGGCATCGGTCGTGGGCCGCACGTGCTTGCCGTAGACGTCGGCGACCAGCACGACGTAGCGGTCGCCGGCCGCCTGCCGCGCCTTCTCGACCGCCGAGTCGTTGACCCCCTTCCAGTTGGGCACCATCACCAGCCCCGGCCGCGGGCCCGAGACGGCATCGTCGTAGACCAGCACGCCGGCGAAGGTCTCGCCGTCGAGTGTCCACTCGACCGGATCGGCCTTTGGCGCGGCGAACGCGGATGTGGCACAGACCAGCGACAACACGAGCAGGGACAGGTGCTTCATCGGACGGCTCCGGGCGACGGGGACCGGTCCAGCCTACTCCGCCCGGCGCACGTCCGGGCGTGCAAGTTCAGGCAATACCCAGGCCCGGAATCGCGGTGATCGCATCAGGGTCGAAGCCCCCGAGTTCGGCGAAATGGCGGCCGCGCGCGGTGTAGTCGCGATAGGCGCCGAAGCTCGGCGCGCCGGGCGAGAGCAGCAGCACGCCCTCGCCGCCGAGCGCCGCGCGCGCCTGCGCCACCGCCGCGGCCAGGTCACCCGCCTGCGCCAGCGCGAAACCGCGCGCACGCGCGACCGGTGCCAGCAAGGCGTGGATCCGCGGGCCATTGGCGCCCATGGTCACGATCGCGTGCGGCGCATGTGCTTGCATCGCATCGGCGAAGGCCTGCCAGTCCAGGCCGCGGTCGTGGCCGCCGACCAGCAGCGCGACCCGGCGGCCGGCAAACACGTCGAGCGCCGCCAGCGTCGCGTGCGGGGTGGTGCTGATCGAATCGTTGACCCAGGTCACGCCGTCGCGGGTGCCCAGCGTCTGCAACCGGTGCGGCAGCGGCACAAACCCGGCGGCCGCGGCAGCCAGCGGCGCAGCGTCGATGCCGAGCGCCTCGATCGCGGTCAGCACCGCACACAGGTTGCCGCGGTTGTGGCGCCCGGGCAGCGGCAGGCCGGCGGTGTCGAGCACACTGGCATCACCGCGATACAGCACGTCGCCGCGCAGGTGCCAGCCATCGGCGCGCCCGAACCAGCGCACCTCGCTGTCTGGCAGCGTCAGCGCGGCCAGACGCGGATCGGCGGCGTTGAGCACCGCGATCCGTGGCCGGGCCTGGGTCACCAGCGCGAGCTTGTCCTCGACATAGCGCTGCTCGCTGCCGTGCCAGTCCAAGTGTTCGGGAAAAATATTGGTGACCACCGCCACGTCCGGCCGCACGCCGCTCGCGGCGACATCGCCGGTCTGGTAGCTCGACAGCTCGATCGCCCAGGCATCGGCCTGCGCACCCTGCAGTTCCAGCAACGGCAAGCCGATGTTGCCGGCAAGCGCGGTGCGTCGGCCGGCGCTGCGCAGCAGGTGGGCGAGCAGCGCCGTCGTGGTGCTCTTGCCCTTGGTGCCGGTGACGCAGATCGTGCCAGCCGCGATCTCGCCCGGTGCGGCGCGCTGCGCGAACCACAGCGCGGTGCCGCCGATGAACCGCGTGCCCTGCGCCGCCGCGGCCACAGCCTCGGGCCGGTACGGGCTGATGCCCGGCGACTTGATCACCACGGCAAAGCGCGCCAGGCGTTCGGCGCTCGCCTCGGTCTCGACCAACAGCGCCGGATCGCCCAACCCGCGCACCGCGTCGGCCTCGGCGGGCGTGCAGAACACCGTCAGCGGCAGCGCCGCCGTCGACGCCCGGCGCTCGCCGGACGCCGGCTCGGACACGCCGGGGCCCGCGACCCGCGCGGCGCGCAGCGCGGCATACGCGGCCCGTCCTTCGCGCCCCCAGCCCCACAGCGCGATACGGCCGCCTTGGGCGGCGAGCGCGTCAAGCGGCGAGATGCGCACGCAGGCGTTCCCACAATGCGGCGGGCACGCGATGCTCCTCGTCGACTACCAGCATCGGCGCGATGTCGAGTTCGCCGGCGTCGAGCCGCGGCGCGATCTCGCGCGCAAAGCGGGCGACCACCGCATCCTCGCGCCATTCCGGGCGCTGCGCCAGCGCGGCCATCGCCGCACGCGATTCGCGGCCCTCGCCGACGCATTCGAACGGCTTGTGGTCGCGATACTCCAGCAGGGCATCGAAGCCGGGCACCTGGGCCGGATCGTCGAGCAGGTTGCGGCCGAAGATCGCCACCAGCCTCGGCTTGGGCATGAACGGGGCCAGCGCGAGAAACACGAAATGGCATTTGGGACAGATGCCGCACCAGCGGTTGACCGGCCGCTCGCCGAGCAGATGGAAGTTGCGGTTACAGCTGGAGAAGTGCGCGTCGTAGCGGTCGGTCCTGGCGAACTGGCGCGCGACCGCCAGCTCCGACAGCGGCCGCAGCAGCGAGTAGTAGTGCAGGTCGGCGGCGACGTGCCGCTGCACGTGCTCACCGAACGCGCGCTCGAACGCCCAGCCCTTCGACCACTGGTGGTTGACCTCGTTGGTCGTGCTGCCATCGGCGGCCTGGATCAGGCTGCCGTAGCTGGCCGAGCGTTCGTTGGAGAACACCACCTGGTCGACACCGTGCAGCACCGCGGCCAGCACCAGGATCGCCGAATTGATCGCGGTGACCGGGATGTGGCCGTTGAGTGCGCCCTGGCGGTTGTACTCGAACAACTGCGGCGCCAGTTGGCGGCCGATGTTGAGCGTCGGCAGACCGGTGCGCTCGGCGCAGACCCGGATCAGCTGCGAGCCGCCGATCCACGCCACGGTCTGCGCGACGTCCAGCGCGCGCAGCGCCTCGATCGATACCAGCGAATCCTTGCCGCCGCCGATCGCGACCAGCGCATGGGCGCGCAGGTCCAGCGCCGGTGCGGAAGCCTCGTCCGTGGCGGCGTCGGCCGGGAAGCGGATCTTGCCGTGCAGGTCGAGCCCGTTGCGGTAGGCGAATTCGCCCAGCCCATGCACGTACGCGTCCTCGAGCAGGGCCGCGGTGGCGGCATCGATCGTATAGCCGTCGATGCGGATCTGCGGCGGCACGGCGGCCTTGTAGTAGCTCACGCCGGCGAGCAGGTGCAGCAGGCGCAGCGCGCGGGTCGCGGCCTGCGCGCGCACGCCCTCGAGCGCGAACGGAGCGCCGGGCACGGTCACAGTCTCGACCAGCTCCGGGCCATCGTCGAAGGCATAGCGCAAGCGCGCCACGCCGGTCGCGGCGTCGAGGTCGCAGTCGACGAAGCGGAAACTGCGGATGGCGGATCTATCGAACGTGGTCATCGACTGGAAGGTTCCGGGCCACTGCGGCGCAGCAGGCGCCGGGCAGCGAAGTATTCGAAAAAGAGGGCCGGCACGCCGCCGAACACAGCGCCGATACCGGCGGCGATCACGGCGATTTCGACATCGATATCGCGGTACATCACGAGCCGCATGGCCAGCAGCAACAGCGGATACAACACGAACGCAAGCAGCACGGTGAAGAAGGCAGTCCAGAGGGCGCCCGCCCGACCGTAGCCGAGCGTGTTCGGCAACCACCGCCAACGCGGAACTCCGGCCGCAGCCAACGCCGCCGCAGCAGCGGCGAACACTGCAAACACGGCAAACCCTGCCACACCAAACTTGTCGACACCGAACATCCACAACGCGCTGCCCGCGAGCAGGCAGGCGATCAATGCCGAGACCAGCACATACTCCAGGACCGGGGGCATGCCCGGCCCCGGCGCAGCGACGTGCCGCCCGCCATCATCGACAGCCGGGCAACGGTCGTCATGCGTCACCGTCCGCCTCCAGCACCGCTTCAGCCGGCAGGCCGCGCAGGTTGTAGTCGTTAGCCATGACGAAACCGTAGGCGCCGGCGTCGGCGAGCAGCACGGTGTCGCCCTCGGCGGTCGCCGCCGGCAGCAGACGCCGGGTGCCGAAGACGTCGCTCGATTCGCAGATCGGACCGACGACATCGCAGACGACTTGGCGCTCGTCGTCGAGCCTGGACAGGTTGTGGATGCCATGCCAGGCGTCGTACATCGCCGGCCGCATCAGGCTGTGCATGCCCGCATCGAGTCCCACGCGACGCGTGCCGAGCTTGTCGACGACCTGGGTCACCGTTGCCAGCAACACGCCGGACTCGGCAACCAGGAATCGACCGGGCTCGATCGCCAGGCGATAGCGTGGGTACTCGGCCTTGATGCTGGCCAGGCCCACGCCCCAGGCCGCAAGGTCGAACGGGGCGTCGTCGGGGCGGTAGGGTATCGGCAAGCCGCCACCGATATCGATGGTCTCGACCGTGCCCACCGCGTCGGCGAACGCTGCCAACTCGGCGTAGACCTCGCGCCAGTGGGCAACGGTCTCGATGCCGCTGCCCAGATGGGCGTGGAGCCCGGTAATGCGCACGTCGAGATCGGTGGCCGCGTGCACGAAGGCATCGAAGGCCGGCAGCGCCAGCCCGAACTTCGAGGCCGCGCCGCCGGTGACGACCTTGGCGTGGTGGCCATCACCGCGCCCCAGATCGAGCCGCAGCCACAGATCGCGACCGCGGAACACGTCCGGCCAGCGCTGCAGCGCCTCGACGTTGTCGAGGGTCACGGTGACGCCGAGCGCGAAGGCCGCGGCGTACTCGTCGCGCGGCGCGAAGCTTGGCGTGAACAGCACACGCGCCGGGTCGAGCTCGGGCAACGTCGCGAACACATGCTCGAGCTCGCCGCGCGACACGCATTCCAGGCCGAACCCGGCCTCGACCAGCGTGCGCAGCACTGCCGGATGCGAGTTGGCCTTGATCGCGTAGAACCGTCGGTCGACCGCGGCGACGCCCGCCAGCGCCTGCGCCCGTTCGCGCACCGTCGGCAGGTGGTAGATGTAGCGCGGCGCCCCGGGCGTTGCCAGCGCGAGCAGACGCGCACGCGCGTGCTGCCACCACGGCGTCGGGCGTTCGCGGCGGCCGTGCGCGATCTCGCGCCAGCTCGGGCCGAACACCGCGCTGTCGTGGACCGGCATCGCGCCGCTGCCGATCAGCTCGGCATGCAGCACCGGCAGCAGGCCGTCGGCATCGGCCTCATCGATGACGAAGGTCAGGTTGAGGTCGTTGGACGACTGCGAGATCAGGTGCACGCGCTCACGCCCCATCGTCGCCCAGACATCGGAGAGCTTGTGCAGCAGCGAGCGCATGCCGCGCCCGACCAGGGTGATCGCCGCGCAGGGCGCGATGACCTTGACGCGGCACACCTCGGCCAGATCGTCGCTCAACCGCGCCAGCACATCGGTGCTGACCAGGTTCTCGCTCGGATCGAGCGACACGGTGACGTTGGTCTCCGACGAGCCGATCAGATCGACCGACAGGCCGTGACGCTTGAAGCGCTCGAACACGTCGGCCAGAAAGCCGACCTGCTGCCACATGCCGATGCCTTCCATTGACACCAGCACGATGCCGTTGCGCCGGCTGATCGCCTTGACCCCGGGTACCGGCTCGGCGCTGCCGTCAATCGCGGTGCCCGGCAGATCCGGACGCTCGGTGTCGAGGATCGCCATCGGCACGCCGCCGTCGCGGCAGGGCTTGATCGAGCGCGGGTGCAGCACCTTGGCGCCGGTGGTCGCGATCTCCTGCGCCTCGGCGTAGTCGAGCCGCGCGAGCAGGCGCGCATCGGGCACGTCGCGCGGGTTGGCGCTGAACATGCCCGGCACGTCGGTCCAGATTTCCACGCGGCGCGCGCCCAGCAACGCCCCGAAGTACGCCGCCGAGGTATCCGAGCCGCCGCGGCCCAGGATCGCGGTGCCGCCGTCGCCATGCCGCGCGATGAACCCCTGGGTCAGCAGCATCCGCGTCGGCTGCGCGGCGAAGCGCCCGCGCCAGTCGCCGTCGGGCTCGCGCCGGCAGTTCACCGACAGCCGCGAGGCCCAGCCGCTTTGGTTGGGCAGCGCCACCGCGTCGAGCCAGTCGCGCGCATCGCACCAGCCGAAATCCAGCCCCTGCGCGGCCAGATACGCCGCGCCGATGGTCGAGGACAGCAGTTCGCCCTGCCCCAGCACCTCGGCCTGCCAGTCCAGCGGCCGCTCGGACGCACGCGCATCGCGCACCAGGGCCTGGAGCGCGGCGAGGCGGACGCCGAGCACGGCGTCGGCATCGAGCCCGAGCTCGGCGACGAACGTGCGATGGCGCTCGACCAGCGCATCGACAGTCCCGTCCGCCGCGTTGCCATCGGCGATCGCGGTCAGTTCGTTGGTCACCCCCGACAGCGCCGACACCACGACCAGCACGCGTGCGTCGTGCTCCTGCGCCCGGCGTTTCGCCAGCCGGCCGATGGTGTCCCAGCGGTGGCGGCGCGACACCGAAGTGCCGCCGAACTTGAGCACGATCCAGCGATCGTCGAAAGGTGAGGACATCGGAGGTGGGGTCTCGGACGAAGGGGGAAGACAGCACCGCGCGGGCGCTGCAGTGGACGCGTCGCCGACGCAAAGGCCATGCGCGGCGGAACGCCGATTCTAGGCGCCGGCGGAGGCGGAGGGAATCGAACCGCCCGATTTCGGGCACGGGTTGGGTAAGCTGTCGCGCCGCATGACGCCCCCTGCGCATGACTTCCCGACGTTTCGTCCAGGTGGACGTGTTTGCCGACCGGCCCGGTGCCGGCAATCCGCTGGCGGTGGTGCTCGATGCCGAGGGGCTGACCGACGATGCGATGCAGGCCATCGCCCGCTGGACCCGGCTGCCCGAGACCACATTCGTCTTCCCAGCCTCGAGCGAGGCGGCCAGCTACCGCATCCGCATGTTCTCGCCCCGCCGCGAAGTGCCGTTCGCCGGACATCCGAGCGTCGGCACCGCGCACGTCGTGCTCGACGCCGGCCTGGCGCATCCGCGCGACGGCGTGCTGGTGCAGGAGGGCATCGCCGGATGCCTGCCGCTGGCGGTGGTCGGCGAGGGCGCGGCCCGGACAATCGCCGTGCGCACGCCGCGCGCACGCATCGTCGAAGTCGCGAGCAGCGAGGACCCGCGGCTGCGTACCGCCTTGGCGTCGCTGCCGCCGGGCGCGCTACCGCCGGCACTGATGGACGGCGGGCGACGCTGGTGGCTGGCCGAAGTTGCCGACGAGTCGTCGCTGCGCGCGGCGACCCCGCAGTGGGATGCGATCGCCGCCTTGGCCGAGGCCACCGGCAGCATGGGTGTGTGCGCCTTCGCGCGCAGCGCAGGCGGCAGCGATTACGACCTGGCGGTGCGCGCGTTCGTCGGCGCCACCGCATGCTTCGAGGACGCTGCCTCGGGCGCGGCCAACGCGACGCTGGCCGCCTGGCTCGCGGCGCGCGACGCGCTGCCCGGGCAAGACGGTGGCTACCGTGTCAGCCAGGGCCGGGAAGTCGGCCACGATGCGATGCTCGAACTGCGTGTCGACGCCGATGGCGAGGTCTGGTCGGGCGGCCGGGTTCAAAGCGTGGTGCGCGGCATGATCGACTGGCGCTGAGCCAAGCATCGGCCTGCTGGCATCAACGCCGACAGGCCCCTGCCGCACCGCGCTGCGGCACGGCAGGAGGCAGGTGCATCAGCCCTCGAGTTCGGCCTCCAGCGACAGCGGCACCGCCGACAGCGCCTTGGAGACCGGACAATTCTGCTTGGCGTCGTCGGCGATCTCGCGGAACTGCGCCGCGTTGATGCCCGGCACCTTGGCGCGCGTCTTCAAGCGGATCGCGCTCAGTTGCGGGCCGCCATCCATCGACAGGTCGACATCGGCGCGGGTGTCGATCGACTCGGGCGCGAACCCGGCCTCGGTGAGCTTGGCCGACAGCGCCATCGTGAAGCAGCCGGCATGCGCGGCGGCAATGAGCTCTTCGGGATTGGTGCCCTTTTCCTCGCCGAATCGGCTGTTGAACCCGTAGCGCACGGCGTCCAGCAGACCGCTTTGCGGCGTCGACAAAGCGCCCTTGCCGGACTTCAGATCGCCGCTCCAGCGGGCGGTGGCGTGGCGGGAAATACCCATGACGCGTTCTCCATCGGGACAGGAGCCGGCGAGGGTATCGGTGCAGACGTGACGCGGGCGTTCTTGGGGCGACGCGCTGCCGTCCCAGGTGGCCATGGGTGCGCCAACGGGTCGCGTTTGCGCACGCGGACAGCCGCCAGACAGGCGCAACCGCGATCGGCGGCGCTGCGGGCGGCCTAAAACCGCTGTTTTTTTGCGCTTTCCTATTGGCGGGTGCGCAGGGATGCCCTACATTTCGCTTGCCGGCTCGCTCGGCCAGGAATCATCCAATCCATATTTGACGAGGGAACCACAGACCCATGGCAACGAAGAAGGCCACCACCAAGAAAGTGCCGGCCAAGAAGGCGGCTGCGCCGAAGAAGACCGCCGCCAAGTCCGCAGCACCCAAGCCGATCAAGGAAGCGCTGAGCAAGTCGGGTCTGGTCGCGCACATTGCCGACGCCACCGGCCTGGCTGCGAAGGAGGTCCGCGCCGTGTTCTCCGCGCTCGAAGGCGCCGTGCACGGCTCGATCAGCAAGAAGGGCGCCGGCTCGTTCACCCTGCCGGGCCTGCTGAAGATCACCTCGGTCAGCGTGCCGGCCAAGCCCAAGCGCAAGGGCATCAACCCCTTCACCAAGGAAGAGCAGTGGTTCGCCGCCAAGCCCGCCTCGGTCAAGGTCAAGGTGCGCCCGCTCAAGAAGCTCAAGGACGCCGCTGCCTGATCCCAGGCGGATGATGCGTTGCCCCGATCGGGACGGCCTTGGCCGTCCCGATCGCGTTTCCGGACCGCGCGCGATCCCCCGTGCTGCCCTACGGGCCCCGCACATGCACCCTGTAGCGCAACGTGCACACGATGCGAACGGTCGGCACCGCAAGCTCGCCGGCCCGCGCCTGAGCGCCCATCACGTCGGATCGCCGCCATGAGTTTCCAGGGGTTCCTCAACCATCTCCTCACCTCCCAGAGCGGCGGCAAGCCGGGCAGCAGCCTGCTCAATGCGGACTTCGGCAAGGGCGCAGTCGCCGGTGGTGCGCTGGGCCTGTTGCTGGGCAAGCATCGCAAGACCCGCAAGCTCGCCAGCTACGGCGGCCTGGCCGCGATCGGCATGATGGCCTACCGCGCCTATGGCGATTATCAGAAACAGCAGGCGGACGTGGCCGTACCGGCGCCGCAGACCGTCGACCGGTTGCCCGCACCGCAGGCCGATCTGCACAGCCAGGCGATCCTCAAGGCCCTGGTCGGCGCCGCCAAGGCGGACGGCCATCTCGACGCACGCGAGCGCGAGGTGATCGAGGCCGAGTTCCGGCGCATCGACACCGCTGCCGACATCCAGCCCTGGCTGCACGCCGAACTGGAGAAACCGCTGGATCCGGCCGAGATCGCACGCGCCGCGACCTCGCCGGAGATCGCCTCGGAGATGTACCTGGCCAGCGTGCTGGTCGCCGACGAGACGAGCTTCATGGAACGGAGCTATCTCGACGAGCTTGCGCGTCAGTTGGGCATCGCGCCCGAGCTCAAGGCGAACCTCGAGAAGGAAGTCCGCGCTGCCGCCGGACGTTGACGCACAGCGCGCCGACCCCACCTTCGCAGCGACGCGGTTACCGTCGCTGCCATGACGCCGCCTGCCTCCACCCGCCCCCGCGACTACACGCCGCAGTTGCGCCGCACCTTGCGTGCGGTGCTGGTGTTGGCGGTACTGGCCGCCGCCGGCCACTGGGCCTGGCATCAACCCTTCATGGCGCAGCCGCGCGCCGTCGCCCGGATCGCCGCCGCGCCAGCGCCCGAGGCCCTGCCGATGCCGGTCGACGGCGTCACCGCCGGCCGCGTCGCCGACACTTTCGGTGCGCTACGCGGGCGCGATCGGCAGCACGAGGGCGTGGACATCTTCGCGCCGCGCGGCACGCCGGTGCGCAGCACCACCGAGGGCCTGGTCGTGGGCATCCGCGACGCTGGCCTCGGGGGACGCCAGGTCTGGGTCGTCGGCCCGGGACGCCAACGGCACTACTACGCGCACCTGGACGATTTCGCCGAGCTGCTGTCGGTCGGCGACGTGGTCCGTCCGGGCGACATGCTGGGCACAGTCGGCGACACCGGCAATGCGCGCGGCACGCCGCCGCATCTGCACTACGGCATCTACGCGGCCGACGGCGCGTTCGACCCGCTGCCCCTGTTGCGCGCCGCCGCGGCGTCCGACGACGCCCCCGCCGCGCGTTGAAGCGCCACCGACGGCGTGCGCTGCCGCAGCGCACCGGCGCGGCCCGGCACTGCGCCGCACTTCCGGGTTACCCTGCGCGCGGCGCTGGCATGCATCATCGGAGTTGGAGATGGACAAGCGTTTCTGGATCTGCGGGTTGACGCTCTCGGCCAGCGCGCTGCTGCTGGGTTTCCTGGTCCATGGCGTGCTGCTGCGCGCCGACTACCTGGCGCTCGCCCATCTGTTCCGCCCACGCGAGGATGCCAACGCCAATGTCGGCTGGATCCTGCTGGCGTATCTGTCGCTCGGCCTGGCGATGACCTGGCTCTACCGCTGGCTGCCGCCACCGGTGCGCAGCAAGCGCTGGCATGGCGCCCGCTTCGGGCTGGCGCTGGCAATGGTGTCGTTCGTGCCCTGGCATCTGCTCGCCCATGCCGGCCAGCCGTTCCCGCTGAGTCTGATGCTGCGCCAGGTCGTGCTCGATGTGATCGCGCTGCAGTTGCTCGGTCTGCTGCTGGCGTGGCTGCAACCGCATCGCCGCGTGCTCGCGCCCGCGCCCGACGAGCGTGGTCACCGCTAACCCGGCATTCACCGCCGACACGTAGGGTGCGCAGGACTGCACCAGGAGACCGTCACATGCGCGCCCTCGCCCGTCCCGTTGTCTTGTCGCTGCTGCTCGTACTGACCGCCTGCACCTCGCTGGGCGTGGTCCAGGCCTGGCTCGGCGACCAGGTCGCGTTCACCGCGCCACAGTTGCAGCGCCAGCTCGACACGCGCTTTCCCAGGACCTTCGAGCGCGTCGGCGGGCTGGTCTCGGTGACGCTGCAGAACCCGCGATTGACGATCCCGCAAGGCGAGCAGCGGCTGCGACTGGATTTCGATCTGGGCGTGGGTGGTGCCGTCGCCGACGACCGTCTGGGCCACCTGGCGCTGGTCAGTGGCCTGCGCTACGACGCCGCCACGCGCGGCCTGCATCTGGAGGATCCACAGTTGCTGCAATTCGATCTGCCAGGCACCCATGCGCTGCTCAAGGGCGGCGCGCAGGGCATCGTCAATGGCCTGCTGGCCGAGTACGCGCGCAGCGAGCCGATCTACCGGCTCGACGACGACCTGCTGTCGAAGCTGCCGGCCGGCAAGCGCATCGGTGAGGTCGCAGTCGGCGACGGCCGCGTGGTGGTGCACCTTGCGCGCTGACCGCGCCGCGCTGGCGCTGTGCACCGTACTGGCGCTGGCAGCCTGTGGCGACCGCGATGCCCAGCGCAGCAAGGCCGCGGACGGCAGTGCGGACACCACCGGCCTGCCGCAACCCGTTGCCACCGGCGATCCGGTGACCGGCATGCCGGGCGCGCCCGGCCCCGGCGATGTGCCACTGGGCGGCCGGGCCCCGGCGCCCGATCTGGCCGCCGTTCCGCTCGAGGACAATCCCGAGACCGGCCTGTTGCCGGCAGCGACGGACGCCACCGCGGACATCGCGCCGCCGAGCCCGGAGGCGGCGGTGGCGGCGATCCGCAGCTACTACACCGCGATCAACGCGCTCGATTACGCCAGCGCCTATGCCCTGTGGTCGGATGGCGGCCGGGCGAGCGGGCAGACGCCCGAGCAGTTCGCCGCCGGCTTTGCGCAGACATCCACGGTCATGGTCGACATCGGCGCGCCCGGGCCCATCGATGCGGCCGCCGGTTCGCGCTACATCGAGGTGCCGGTGTCGCTGCGCGCCCAGCAGGCGGACGGTTCGATCCGCCGCTACGAGGGGCGTTACGTCCTGCGCGCTGCGGCGGTCGATGGGGCCAGCCAGGCGCAGCGCGCCTGGCACATCGCGTCTGCGGACCTGCGCGAGGTGGCCGCGCCCTGATCGCCGGGCGCGGGCGGCTGCGCGCTGACCTCAGCGCTTGGGCTGGAGCATGGTGCCGGTGCAGTTCGCCGCGCCGCAGCGGCAGCCCCACAGCTTCTTGAGCGCGGGCGTGTGCCGCTCGGCCAGGGTGATGCCGTAGTTGTAGGTCAGCTCCTCGCCCTGGGCGATATCGCGCAGCGCCTCGATGAAGACCTTGTCCTTGTGGCGCCGGTCTTTGGCGTCTTCCTCGACCACCGCCTCGCAGTTCGGATCGCAGGAGTGGTTGATCCAGCGCGCGACGTTGCCCTCGATGTTGGCGTCGATGACGTACTCGTCGTTGAGCGTGAACAGGAAGGTATGGCCGTCCTCTTCCTGGTCGCCGTACTCGGCATCGACGTCCGCGTGGCTGCGCAGAAAGCCCTTGTAGCGGATGATGCGCTCGCCCTTGGCGATCGCTTCGGTGGCGAACACGCCATTGCCGTGGATCGCCGAACGGCGGGCCTCGATCTTCCTGGTCTTCTTCTTGGGCATCGTGCGCTCTGGGGCGATGAGGACAAGCGCCGCATTGTCGCGGACCCGCCCGTCCACCGCCACTGGCGCGTCGCACTGAACGCCGGCATGCGCGGACGTTGTGATCGCACGACCAAAAAAGTACAATTTTGGTCCACATTCCGCAGTCAGCTTTTCTCACGATGCTCCGGGTCACCAAGCTCACCGATTACGCCACCGTCGTTCTGACCGTGCTCGCCGCCCGGCCGGACACGGTGATGAGCGCGACCGAGCTCGCCGAGCGCGCAGGCCTGGAGACGCCGACGGTCAGCAAGCTGCTCAAGCCGCTGGCCCAGGCCGGGCTGGTCGAGGGCTTCCGCGGCGCCAACGGCGGCTACCGCCTGGCACGCGCGCCGTCGGCGATCAACCTGGTGCAGATCGTCGAGGCGATGGAAGGCCCGCTGGCGATGACCGAGTGCAGCCTGCACGACAGCCAGTGCGGGATTTCCGACCAGTGCGGCGTACAGGGCAACTGGCGCCGCATCAACGAGGTCGTCGCCGAGGCCCTGCGCGGCGTGACGCTGGCGCAGATGCTCGACGACGCCCCGCGCGCCCCTTCCTTTCCCACCCCTGCCGGGGCGAAGCGCATCGACGCCCGCCTCGCGCACCCATAGACAGTAGGCAGCCGCCCCCATGGCCACCGACATCATCGAAGCCCCCGAGACCAATCGGGAGATCCACGCGCAGCTGGGCCGTCGCTACGACGCCGGCTTCGTCACCGATATCGAATCCGACAGCTTCCCGCCCGGTCTGGACGAGGACGTCGTGCGCGCCCTGTCGCACAAGAAGGGCGAGCCTGCGTGGATGACCGACTGGCGCGTCGCCGCCTATCGCCACTGGTTGACGATGCCGGTGCCGCACTGGGCCAAGCTGCAGATCGCGCCGATCGACCTGCAGGCGGTCAGCTACTACTCCGCGCCCAAGGGGCCGAAGTACAAGTCGCTCGACGAGGTGCCCAAGGAACTGATCGACACCTACGACAAGCTCGGCGTGCCGCTGCACGAGCGCGCCAAGCTCGCCGGCGTCGCGGTCGACGCGGTATTCGACTCGGTCTCGGTCGGCACCACGTTCCGCAAGGAACTGGCCGAGAAGGGCGTGATCTTTTGCTCGATGTCCGAAGCCATCCAGGAACACCCGGACCTGGTGCGCCAGTACCTGGGCAGCGTGGTCCCGGTCGGCGACAACTACTTCGCCGCGCTCAATTCGGCGGTGTTCTCCGACGGCAGCTTCGTGTTCATTCCCAAGGGCGTGCGCTGCCCGATGGAACTGAGCACCTACTTCCGCATCAATGCCGGCCACACCGGTCAGTTCGAGCGCACGCTGATCATCTGCGAAGACAAGGCCTACGTCTCGTATTTGGAAGGCTGCACCGCGCCGATGCGCGACGAGAACCAGCTGCACGCCGCGGTGGTGGAGCTGGTCGCGCTCGAGGATGCGGAGATCAAGTATTCGACGGTGCAGAACTGGTACCCCGGCGACGAGAACGGCGTGGGTGGCATCTACAACTTCGTGACCAAGCGCGCCGAGTGCCGTGGCGCGCGCAGCAAGGTGACCTGGACCCAGGTCGAGACCGGTTCGGCGATTACCTGGAAGTATCCGTCCTGCGTGCTGCTGGGCGACGACTCCTCGGGCGAGTTCCACTCCGTGGCACTGACCCACCATCGCCAGCAGGCCGACACCGGCACCAAGATGATCCACGTCGGCAAGCGCACCAAGAGCAAGATCGTCAGCAAGGGCATCAGCGCCGGCCGCGGCCAGAACACCTACCGCGGTCTGGTCAAGGTCGGCAGTGGCGCGGAAGGCGCGCGCAACTACACCCAGTGCGACTCGCTGCTGATCGGCAAGGACTGCGGCGCGCATACGTTCCCGTACATCGAGGTCCGCCACCCCGGCGCGACCGTCGAGCACGAGGCGACGACGTCCAAGATCAGCGACGACCAGCTGTTCTACTGCCGCGCGCGCGGCATCTCCGAGGAAGACGCGGTCAGCCTGATCGTCGACGGCTTCTGCAAGCAGGTCTTCCGTGAGCTGCCGATGGAATTCGCGGTCGAGGCCAAGAAGCTGCTGGAAGTCTCGCTGGAAGGCTCTGTCGGCTGACACAAGCGACCCTTCCCGGGCGACGGACCGGGGGATTCGGGCCTCGAGCCCGCCCCAGCCTTTCGACCCGCTTTTTCCGTCCCCCCATCCCCAATGCCGAATCCCATGCTCAACATCGACAACCTCCACGCCCGCATCGGCGAACGCGACATCCTCAAGGGCCTCTCGCTCGACGTGAAGCCGGGCCAGGTGCACGCCATCATGGGCCCCAACGGCGCCGGCAAGTCCACGCTGGGCAACATCCTCTCCGGTCGCGATGGCTACGACGTCACCGCGGGTACGGTCACGTTCGAGGGCCAGGACCTGCTGGCGCTCGAGCCCGAAGAGCGCGCCGCCGCCGGCGTGTTCCTGGCGTTCCAGTACCCGGTCGAGATCCCGGGCGTGAACAACACCTACTTCCTGCGCAGCGCACTCAACGCGCAGCGCAAGGCGCGTGGCCAGGAGGAACTCGACTCGATGCAGTTCCTGCGCCTGGTGCGCGAGAAGCTCGCGGTGCTGCACCTCGACGACCGCCTGCTGCACCGCGGCGTCAACGAGGGCTTTTCCGGCGGCGAGAAGAAGCGCAACGAGATCTTCCAGTTGGCCGTGCTCGAGCCCAAGCTGGCGATTCTCGACGAGACCGATTCGGGTTTGGACATCGACGCGCTCAAGAACGTCGCCGACGGCGTCAATGCGCTGCGCTCGCCCGATCGCGCGTTCATCGTGATCACCCACTACCAGCGTCTGCTCGACTACATCCGACCCGACGTGGTGCATGTGCTGGCCGACGGTCGCATCGTGCAGAGCGGCGGTCCGGAGCTCGCGCTGCAGCTCGAAGAAAAGGGCTATGCGTGGGTCAAGGACCGCGTCGCACCCGAGGCGGCGGCGTGATGAGCGCCCTGCTCGACTCCCTCGCCGCGGGCTTCGATGGCGACGCTGCGCGTCGTCCTGCACTCGACGCCGCGCTGGCTGCCGGCCTGCCCGGCCCGCGCAGCGAATCCTGGAAGTACACCTCGCTGCGCGCGCTCGAGCGCCGCAGCTTTGCCGCGCCGGGCGACGTCGCGATCGACCCGGCGCTGATCGCCGGCATTCCGGCGCCGCGGCTGGTGTTCGTCAACGGCCGCGCCGCGCCCGCGCTCTCCGATCCCGGCCCTGGCGTCGCCGGGCTGTCCATCGGCGCCGTCCAGGCGGCCGATGCGCTGCCTGCGATCGAGGACCGGGCCGACGCGGTGTTCGTCCGGCTCAACGCCGCGCTCGCCACCGACGGCGTGGCGATCGCGGTCGACGCCGGCGTCCACGTCGCGTCCCCGCTGCACCTGGTGTTCGTCGGTGCGCCGGCCGACACCGACCAGGCCTGGCACCTGCGCCACCACATCGCGCTCGGCGCCGGCGCGCGGCTGACCGTGGTCGAGCACCATCTCGATGCGGGCACCCATCGCCACCTCGACAACGACGTGTGCTCGCTGCGCCTCGCCGATCGCGCACACCTGCGCCATCTGCGGCTGCAGCGCCGCGACGTCGGCGCGACTGCGTTCCTGCGCACCGACGCGGAGCTGCAGACCGGCGCGATCTACGACCGCGTCGACGTCGAGGCCGGCGCGGCGCTGTCGCGCCACGAGCTCGACGTGCGCCTGGTCGGTGCCGATGCGCGCCTGACGGCCAACGGCGTGCTGCTGGCCGGCGGCCGCGGCCACTTGGACACGCGCCTGGGCATCCGCCACATCGCCCGCGACACCGCCTGCCAGCTGTTGTGGCGCGGGATCGGCGATGGCCGCGGCCGGGTGGTCTTCCACGGCGGCATCACCATCGATGCCGGCGCCGACGGCACCGATGCGCGGCTGTCGAACAAGAATCTGCTGCTGTCGGCGACCGCCGAGATCGATACCCAGCCGGTGCTGGTGATCCATGCCGACGAGGTCCAGGCCGCGCACGGCGCCACGGTCGGCCAGCTCGATCCCGGCGCGCTGTTCTACCTGCGCTCGCGCGGCCTGCCCGCTGGCGATGCGCAGCGTCTGCTCACCGCCGCCTTCGTGCGCGAACCGCTGGCCGCGATCGCCGACGAGACGCTGCGCACGCTGGCCGAAACCGCACTGGACGACGCGCTCGCCGCGCTCGTGCGCGCATGAGCGCCCTGCCGCCGCTCGATCCGCCGTTCGACGGCCCCAGCGTGCCCGCCGACGGTCACGGCGAAATCGACTGGGCGTCGGTACGTGCCGACTTCCCGCTGCTGCTGCGGGAGGTACACGGCAAGCCGCTGATCTACTTCGACAACGCCAACACCGGCCAGAAGCCCGCCTGCGTGATCGAGGCGGTCGACGGCCACTACCGCCGCCACAACGCCAACGTAAGCCGGGCCGTGCACCAGCTCGGCACCGAAGCGACCGAAGCCTACGAAGGCACGCGGCGCAAGCTGGCGCAGTTCCTCAACGTGCGCGCCGACGAACTGGTGCTGTGCAGCGGCACCACGTTCGCGATCAACCTGGTGGCCTACTCGTGGGCGCTGCCGCGGCTGAAGGCCGGCGACACGATCCTGGTCTCGCGCATGGAGCACCACGCCAACATCGTGCCCTGGCAGATCGTCGCCGAGCGCACCGGTGCGACGGTGCGAGTGGCGGAGATCCTCGAGGACGGCACGCTCGACCTCGAGGCGCTGCGCCGTGCGATGACGCCGGACGTGAAGCTGCTTGCGGTCACCCATGTCTCCAACGTGCTGGGCACCGTCACCCCGGTACGCGAGATCTGTCGCCTGGCGCGCCGGCACGGCGTGACGACCGTCGTCGACGGCTCGCAGGCAGTGCCGCACCGCCGGGTGGACATCGCCGCGATCGGTTGCGACTTCTACGCTTTCACCGGCCACAAGATGTGCGGGCCGACGGGTACCGGAGCGCTGTGGGCGCGCCGCGAGCACCTCGAGGCGATGCCGCCGTTCCTGGGTGGCGGCGAGATGATCAAGGAGGTCGCCTTCGGCGGCACGGTCTACAACGACCCGCCGCAGCGCTTCGAAGCCGGCACCCCGAACATTGCCGGCTTCGCGGGTCTGGGCGCGGCGGTCGACTACCTCGAACGACTCGGCATGGACCACATCGAACAGCGCGAAGCCGCGCTGCTCGCGCACCTGACCGAAGCGCTGGGCACGATCGACGGCCTGCGCATCCTCGGCGCCGCACCGGACAAGGCCGCGGTGGTGTCGTTCCTGGTCGAGGGCGCGCATGCGCACGACCTGGCGACGCTACTCGACCTGGAGGGCGTGGCCGTGCGCTCGGGCCAGCACTGCGCGCATCCGCTGCTGCAGTTCTACGGGGTCGCGGCCACCTGTCGCGCCTCGCCGGCGTTCTACAACACCCACGACGAGATCGACGCCTTCGTCGCCGCGCTGCGCAAGGTCCGCCGACTGCTGGGCTGACGCGCCGCATCGCGGCGTCCCGGTCGGCGCCGCGCGCGCCGCCGGCCATAATGGTGATCTTCCCGTCCGCTAGCCTCGCCACGATGCCCGCTTTTCCCACCTTCCGCCTTGCCACTGTCGACGACGTGCCCGCGCTGGTCGCACTGGTGACGTCCGCCTATCGCGGCGACACCAGTCGTGTGGGCTGGACCACCGAAGCCGACCTCCTCGACGGCGCCCGGATCGATCCGGACGTGCTGCGCGCCGACATCGTGCGTCCCGACAGCCGCGTGGTCGTGGTCGACGGCATGGACGGTACGCCGCTGGCCTGTGCCCACGTCGCGATCGAGGACGGCCACGGCTACTTCGGCATGTTCGCCGTCTCCCCGCAGTTGCAGGGCCGGGGCACCGGGGACGCGGTGCTGGCCGAATGCGAGCGCATCGTCCGCGACGACTGGCGCCTGCCCGGCATGCGCATGACCGTCATCGATGTGCGTGAGGCGCTGATCGCATGGTACGAGCGCCGCGGCTATCGCCGCACCGGACGCCACAAGCCGTTTCCCTATGGCGACGTCCGTTTCGGCATCCCGTTGCGCGCCGATCTGCGCTTCGAAGTGCTGGAAAAGATGTTCGCGGCCACCTCTTTCGGAGCCGCACGATGAGCGAGACCTGGACCTTCGTGTGCGCAACCGCCGAGCTGCTGCCCGGCGAGATGCGCACCACCTTCGACGAGGTGACCGGCGTGCCGATCGTGGTGTTCAACCTCGACGGCGACCTGTACGCGCTGGAGGACCAGTGCAGCCACGAGGATTTCGCGCTGTCGGGTGGCGGCGACTTCGATCCGGGCGAAGCAACGATCGAATGCGTGCTGCACGGCGCGAAGTTCGATGTGCGCGACGGCCGCGCCCTGTGCGCGCCGGCCTACGAACCGGTCGCGAAGTTCCCGACCAAGATCGAGCACGGCGGGGTCTGGACGCGCGACGACCGGGATTGACGGTCCAGCGGTCGTTGCGCTGACCCGCTGCGATAGAAGCCTCCGGCTGGTTCGCGCTTGCTGCATGTCACATATGAGAATGAATTGCGTTAAGACTTGTTTATGAAAATCATTCTCATATAATCGCTCGTCAGCTTTCTTGCTCGAGCGTGCCCGGTTCGTGACGACGCGGCCTCCATCGCAGTGGACGATATCGGGCTGGGCCAGACTGGCCCTGGCGGCCTTACTGGCGCTGGCTGTCGTCCTCGGCGTCGCACCCCGCAGCCTGCCGGCGGTCGCCGGCCTCGGCGATGCGGTCGCGCTGCCCGATCTTCCGGCCACGCAGGACGCGCCGCCTGAGGCCAAGTTCCGTCGCCCACTGCCGCTGTCGGCTCGTGTCGCGCCGCGCGATGCCGCGCCCGGCCTGCCGCCGCCCCCCGCAATGGCCTCGACACTGCTGCTGCCGCCCGCCGACGCCACGCAGGCGCTCGGGCCGCCGTCCTTCCCCGACGCGGTCGACGCGCCACATGCGCTGCGTCCAGATCTGACGCTGCCGCCGGGACAGGCGCCTCCGCGCGCCTGACACACCGCGCGCCGGCGATCCCGGACCGCGCTGCTCGCCTCGCCGTCTGTGTGCCTCCGTCTTGCGACGCCGCCGTCCGGTGGCGCGCCACGCCGCGTGTGCGGCCGTTTTCCGATCTTTCGACAAGGACCTTCCATGATCCGTTCGACCGCCCCGCGCCGCCGTGCGCTGGCCGTGAGCCTGCTCGCCCTGCTGTCCGCGCCCGCGCTGGCCGACACCGTCCTGCCCCAGGACGACGCCCGCAACTTCGCCACCATCGTCGTCACTGCCGCCGGCTTCGAGCAGAAGATCACCGACGCCCCGGCGAGCATCAGCGTGATCACGCAGGACGACCTGACCCATCGCCCCTACATGACCCTGCTCGACGCAGTGCGCGATATCGAAGGCATCGACATCGGCGAGACGCGCGACAAGACCGGCCAGGGCACGATCTCGATGCGCGGCATGGGCGCGGACTACACGCTGATCCTGATCAACGGTCGGCGCCAGAACAACCACGGCGACATCTATCCCAACAGCTTCGTCGGCAACCAGTTCAACCACATTCCGCCGCTGGATGCGATCGAGCGCATCGAAGTGATCCGCGGCCCGATGTCCACGCTCTATGGCGCCGACGCGATGGGCGGGGTGATCAACATCATCACCAAGCGCGAGCTCGACAGCTGGGCCGGCTCGGTCACGCTGGGCCGCACGTTCGAGACCGACGACCAGTTCGGCGACGACACCACCGTCGACCTCTTCGTCACCGGGCCGCTGGTGCCGGGCAAGCTCAACCTGAGCGCGCGCGCCAGCTGGTACGACCGCGAGGCCTCCAATCCTGTGTACGCGCCGGTCACCGACCCCAATGGCGAGGTCCACACCCGCGCACTGGGCTTCGGCGGCGGCGGCAAGACCGTGGACAACACCAACAAGGCGGCCGGCATCACCTTGAGCTGGACACCGACCGACGCGCAGACCGTGACCCTCGACATCGATGCCTCGCGCCAGGAGTACGACAACAGCACCCGGCTCAACGACAACGGGGTCGAGGAATATCCGGTCGGCACCGTCGACGACTACGGCGCGATGCTGCGCATCGGCAACAACGGCCGCATCGAACCGCGCGCCGGCTATCGGCCCAGCCAGGAATTCACCCGCGACACCTGGTCGATCGCACACGAGGGACGCTGGTCGTTCGGCAACAGCCTGGTGTCGCTGGGCTATGTCGAAACCCGCAACGAGGGCCGCACCCTGCCCTACACCGTGGCCGAGCGCCAGAGCCTGCAGTCGCTGTGGAACGCGGCCTGCGGCAACCTGGGCGGGACGGTCAATGCCGCCGGCTACTGCCCCAATTCGGCTGGCGGCACCGGCTACAGCGCGACCGCCTGGAACAACCTGTCGGAGGCGCAGAAGCTCGCAGTCATGGAGGCCCATCTCGCGCCGGACCAGTACGCGCAGTTGCTGGCCTACCTGCCGCGCCCCGATCGCACGCTCGAGAGCAACCAGTACACGCTCGACGCCAAGCTGGACCTGCCCTTCGACTGGAATGGCGCGCACGTCGCCGTGGTCGGCGCCCAGGTCATCCGCGGCGAGCTGATCGATGGCGTGTTCGGCATGGAGCGCGGCGTTGCCGGCGCCAAGCAGAAGCACGACATGTATTCGCTGTTCGCCGAGGACACCTGGACCATCGCCGAGCCGGTGTCGGTCACCGCCGGCCTGCGCTACGACGATCACAAGGTGTTCGGCAATCACGTCAGCCCGCGTCTGTATGGCGTGTGGACGCTGAGCGAGCAGTGGACGGTCAAGGGCGGCGTGAGCACCGGCTTCAAGACGCCCAAGACCACCCAGCTCTATGACGGCATCACCGGCTTCGGCGCCCAGGGCGTCTCGCCGATGTTCGGCAATCCCGACCTGCAGCCCGAAACCAGCACCAGCACCGAACTGGCGGCCTACTGGCAGCACCCCGACGGCCACGGCTTCAACGCGACGATCTTCCACAACAAGTTCGACGACAAGATCGGGTCGGAGAACTGCGGCCCGACGCTGACGATCGCCTGCAGCGGCACCGGTGACTATGCCGACCTGGGCTATTCGAACTCGACCAAGACGGTCAACATCGACGAGGTCGTGGTCCAGGGCGCCGAACTCGCCGGCCGCTGGCGGATCAGCGATGCCTTCGGCTTCCGCGCCAACTACACCTTCACCGACAGCGAGCAGAAGAGCGGCAGCAACTCCGGCCGGCCCTTGGGCAACAGCGCCCGGCATATGGCCAACGCCACGCTCGACTGGCGCGCCACCGAGGCCTTCACGGTGTTCCTGACCGCCGAGGCCCGCTCCAAGCGCTACCGCGGCTTCGACACGGTGCTCGAGCAGGAGTTGTACTGGAAGGACTACGAGGTACTCCACCTCGGCGCCTCGTACCGCGTCAACGAGGCGGTCACCATCAACGGCCGAATCAACAACCTGCTCGATCGCGACTTCACGTCCTATCAGTACAGCTTCGTCGAGGACAGCGGCAGCTACACGCTGTCGGCCCAGGACGACTACAACAACAAGGACAAGGCGCGCAGCATCTGGCTGAGCGTGAACGTCAGCTTCTGATCCCTGGCCTCGGGTCCGGCCCGGCAGGCGCGCACGCGTCGTCCGGGCCTGCGTCCAGCCGGTCGCGCAGGCAGATCGCGAGCAAGGCGCCCTCGCCCTCGATCGACACCCGGCCGGATGCAGACGCATCGCTCAGCACGGCGGTATCGCCGGCCGCCAGCGCCGCCTGCGCCGCGCCGCTGCCGCATCGCGCGTGCCCGGCCAGCAAATGGACGATCCAGGTCGTCGCCGGGTCGGCGCGCCACGCCAAGGCGCCGGCCAACGGCAGGTGCCAAAGCCGGGCCCGATGCAGGTCGCGCCGCCACATCAGGTTGAACACCTCGACGCCGCCTGCCGGCACACAGGCGGCCACGTCGCGTTCGCCGGCGAAGCGGTGCCGGGCATACCGCGACGCCAGCGCGATGCGGCGGTCCGCGACCTGCAGGTCCAGCCGGCCGCCGCGCAGCAGCATCAGTTCGCGGTCGACGCCGGGGAACGCCGAGAACGGCGCATCGCGGTCGATCCGCGCGATCGAGATCCGCCAGGGCCAAGGGGCCGCGGCGGCGTCGACCGAAGGCGCGGCCGCGGCCGCGGGGGCGGGGGCGGGCGCGCAGAACAATTCGCGCGTCCAGCCGTGGCCATTGCGCCAGCGCACCGAACGCGCGGTGGCGGCGGGAATGATCCGGACGGTTGCAGGGTCGGCCATCGCCCGAGTCTAAGGCCTGATCGAGAACACGCCCCGATCAAGAAGACCCCGGATCGAGCACACCCCGGCCGATCAGCGGGGCCGTGGCGCGCCGGCTGCCGGATGGTGGTTCCCAGATGGGGCCCGTGCAATCGGCCGGGCCCCAAAAGAGGTCGCCCGCCACGCATCCAATGCGGGGCGGGCGACGGCTACATCCATGTAACGGCGTCCTTGCCGGATCCTGTGGAGCATCCCGCTCCTCGACCTGCACCGACGCTCCTTGCCCCGGTGCGGGCGATGGGTGGCTCAGCGCTGCTGCGCCGCGCCCTTGGCCGGCGTCCCCGACGCGCGCTGGGCGGTCTGCTGCTGGCGCGCCATCGGCGACCCCAGCTCGATCCGGTCCCGGTTGTTCTCGACCGTACGCAGACCGATGCCCTTGACCATGGCCAGTTGCTCGGCGCTGCGGAACGGCCCGTTCTCGTCCCGGTAAGCCACGATCGCCTCGGCCTTGGACGGCCCGATGTTGTGCAGCACCCGGGCGAGGGTCGTGGCATCGGCGGTGTTGACGTTGACCTTCTCGACCCCGTCTGCGCCGAAGGCCGAACCGGCCATCAACAGCGAGAGGACGAGAGCGGCGATGAGGGCTTTGAACGGCTTCATGGCGAACTCCTTGGCGATTGGGTGGATTCCTTTCCCGACTGGCGATCTGTCATCCCTGTCGGTGTTGCCAGTCTCCCCAACGCCATGGACACAGCCTATCCGCCTGTCCGCCGTCGCGAAGCAGGCCGACTCCTCAATTTCGTGTAGGAAAAGTCCTACAACGCCCGCGCGGTAGAATGGCCGCTTACGCCGCAAGTGGAGCTCGCGCCATGGATACCCGCCGCACCGACCGTTTCGTCGGCGCCAAATGGGACGACGAGATCGTCCCGCAGCTTGTCGAATACATCCGTATTCCGAACAAATCGCCGATGTTCGACGCCGATTGGGTGGCCAACGGCCACATGGAGCGCGCCGTCGAGCTGATGGCCGGTTGGGCCGGCGCCCAGGCGATCCCCGGCATGCAACTGGAGGTGGTGCGTCTGGAAGGCCGCACGCCGCTGATCTTCATCGAGATCCCGGCCGCCAACGGCGGCAGCAACGACGATTGCGTGCTGCTGTACGGGCATCTGGACAAGCAGCCGGAGATGACCGGCTGGGACGATGACCTCGGTCCCTGGCAGCCGGTGCTGCGCGACGGCAAGCTCTACGGCCGCGGTGGCGCGGACGACGGCTATGCGATCTACGGCTCGCTGACCGCCATCCTGGCGCTGCACGAGCAGGGCCTGCCCCACGCGCGCTGCGTGGTGCTGATCGAAGCCTGCGAGGAATCGGGCAGCTACGATCTGTCCGCCTACGTCGACCACCTCGCCGACCGCATCGGCAAGCCGTCGCTGGTCGTCTGCCTGGACTCGGGCTGCGGCAACTACGACCAGCTGTGGTGCACCACGTCGCTGCGCGGCCTGGCCGGCGGCAACCTGACGGTCAAGGTGCTCGACGAGGGCGTGCACTCGGGCGACGCGTCGGGCGTGGTGCCCTCGAGCTTCCGCCTGCTGCGTCAGCTGCTGTCGCGCATCGAGGACGAGAAGACCGGCCGGATCCTGCCCGAGGGGCTGCATGCCGACATTCCGGCCGAGCGGCTGGAGCAGGCGCGCCGCGCTGCCGAGGTGCTCGATACGGCGATCTACGACAAGTTCCCGCTGACCGGCGCGCTGCGTCCGATGTTCCCGGTCGATGCCGACGGCCAGGTCACCGAGGACCTCGCCGAGCTCGTGCTCAACCGCACCTGGCGTCCGGCGCTGTCGGTGACCGGCGTCGACGGGCTGCCGTCGCTGCAGTCGGCCGGCAACGTGCTGCGCCCGCACACCGCGGTCAAGCTCTCGCTGCGCCTGCCGCCCACGGTCGACGGCAAACAGGCCGGTGAGCTGCTGCAGCAAGCGCTGACCCAGGATCCGCCCAACGGCGCGACGGTCACGCTGGCGCTGGAGAAGGCCGCGACCGGCTGGAACGCGCCGGCGATGTCGCCGTGGCTGTCGGAGGCGATCGAGGCGGCCAGCCAGGCGTTTTTCGGCAAGCCGGCGATGTACATGGGCGAAGGCGGCTCGATCCCGTTCATGGGCATGTTGGGCGAGAAGTTCCCCGGCGCGCAGTTCATGATCACCGGCGTGCTCGGTCCGCACTCCAACGCCCACGGGCCGAACGAGTTCCTGCACATCGAGATGGGCAAGCGGGTCACTGCCTGCGTGGCCCGGGTGATCGCCGAGCATCACCACGCCAGCCAGCGCGGTGAGACCTCGGGATCGGCAGTCGCTGCCGACAGCGGCCAGCGTCACGGCGACCACGGCTGCTGCTGATCCCGGCGGCTGCTGATCCCGGCACGGGACGGTGCTGCGGCACCGTCCCGTCGCGCGCACTGTCGCGGCGTCCCGCACCGCGCTAAGGTCGGGCGCCCACCCCTTCGATTGCGCGCATCATGAGCTGTCGTCTGCCGTCGATCGCCGTGCTCGTCCTGGCGCTGGCCACGGGCCTCGCCTGTCGCGATGCCGCCGCGCAGGACACGACCCTGCACAACGCGTCGTTCGATCCGACCCGCGAGTTCTACGTCGACTACAACCGTGCGTTCGCCTCGTACTGGCGCCAGCGCACCGGCGAGACCGTCGACGTGCGCATGCACCATGGCGGTTCGGGTAAGCAGGTGCGGGCGATCGTCGACGGGCTGGCTGCAGACGTGGCGACACTGGCACTGGCTGCGGACATCGATGCCCTCGCCGGAGCCGGCCTGCTGGATCCGGACTGGCGCACCCGTCTGCCCCATGACAGCGTGCCCTACACCTCGACCGTCGTCCTGCTCGTGCGCAAGGGCAACCCGCAACGGATTCACGACTGGGGCGATCTGGTGCGGCCCGGCGTGGGCGTGGTCACGCCCGACCCGCGGACCTCCGGCGGCGGGCGCTGGAACTATCTCGCCGCGTGGGCCTGGGCTTCGCGCACGTATCGCGACGGCACCCAGGTGCTGGACTGGATGCGGCGCCTGTTCGCCCATGTCGTCGTTGCCGACGCCGGCGCGCGCGCGGCGACCCGTTCGTTCGTCGAGGGCGGCCGCGGCGACGTACTGCTGGCCTGGGAGAGCGAGGCGCTGCGCCTGCTCGCCGATCCGCACACCAGCCAGGCGTTGGAGATCGTCTATCCGAGCCTGAGCATCCGCGCCGAGCCGCAAGTCGCGCTGATCGACCGCAATGTCGATGCGCACGGCACCCGCGCGTGCGCAGACGCCTACCTGCGGTACCTGTACTCGCCGACCGGGCAACGGCTCGCCGCGCAACACCACTACCGGCCTTCCGACCCGAGCCAGGTGCCGGCCTCGCAGCGTGCGCGCTTCCGCGCCGTGCCGATGGTGACGGTCGATGCGGCATTCGGTGGCTGGCAACACGCCCACCGGGTGCACTTCGCCGCCGGCGGGCTGTTCGACCACGTGGTCGCCCCCGCACGCTGAGCATCCGGTGATCGAGCCCACATCGCGGCGCCCCGGTAAGCTGACGGCCCCATCGCGCGAGCAGGCCGCCACGTTGCTTCCCTCCTTCCCCACTCCCGCAGCACGGATGCGCACGCCCGATACGAGCGCCGCCCGATGAAGGCACTGATCTTCGCTGCGGGCCTTGGCGAACGCATGCGGCCGCTGACCGACCACACCCCCAAGCCGCTGTTGGTCGTGGGCGGTAAGCCGCTGATCGTCTGGCACCTGGAGCGTCTTGCCAGCGCAGGCGTGCGCGAGGTCGTCATCAACGTCTCGTGGCTGGCCGAATGCTTCGCGCCCGTCCTGGGCGATGGCGAACGCTGGGGCCTGCAACTGCACTATTCGCACGAGGGCACCCCGCCGCTGGAAACCGGGGGCGGCATGCTGCAGGCGTTACCGTTGCTGGGCGAGGCGCCGTTTCTGGCGATCAACGGCGACATTTGGAGCGACCACGATCTCGCATCGCTACCGCGCGAGCCGAACGGCGACGCGCACCTGGTGTTGGTCGACAATCCGGCGCACCACAGCGAAGGCGACTTCGTGCTCGAAGGCGACCGCGTGCACGCATCGGGTCCGGACCGGCTGACCTTCGCCGGCATCGGGATCTACCGCCCGGCGTTGCTGCGGGGATGGCGCGACATCATCGGCGACGCGACAGGGGCCGATGCCACGCCGCCACGGTTCCGCCTGGCGCCGCTGCTGCGCGCGGCAATGGCGCGGGGCGCGGTCTCGGGCGAGCACCACCGCGGCGCCTGGACCGACGTCGGCACGCCCGAACGGCTCGCCGCGCTCGACGCCACTCTCGCCCAAGCGCGCTGATCTCGC